>NZ_JBIUZD010000020.1:0-105914 GCF_044744885.1 Streptomyces sp. NPDC087215 | reverse complement strand
GTGGTCTGCACGTCCGGATGGCGCCGCTTCAGCTCGCGGATCGACTCGATCGTGGCGATGCCGTCCTTGCGGGACTCCTCCTGACCCGTGCAGATCGTGAACGTCAGGGTGTCGATGAGGATGTCCGACTCGCGGACGCCCCAGTTGCCCGTCAGGTCGTCGATCAGCCGCTCGGCGATGGCGACCTTGTGCTCGACGCTGCGGGCCTGGCCCTCCTCGTCGATCGTCAGGGCGATCAGGGCGGCGCCGTGCTCCCGCGCCAGCCGGGTGACCTGCGCGAACCGGGACTCCGGGCCGTCGCCGTCCTCGTAGTTCACCGAGTTGATGACCGCCCGGCCACCCAGCTTCTCCAGACCCGCCCGCAGCACCCCGATCTCCGTGGAGTCCAGGACGATCGGCAGCGTCGACGCCGTCGCGAACCGGCCGGCCAGCTCCGCCATGTCGGCCACGCCGTCCCGGCCGACGTAGTCCACGCACAGGTCCAGCATGTGCGCGCCCTCATGGATCTGGTCCCGTGCCATCTCGACGCAGTCGTCCCAGCGCCCGTCGAGCATCGCCTCACGGAACTTCTTCGAACCGTTCGCGTTCGTCCGCTCACCGATCGCCATGTACGCCGTGTCCTGCCGGAACGGCACATGGCTGTACAGCGACGACGCGCCCGGCTCCGACACCGGCCGCCGGTCCAGGACCGCCGCGCCCCGCACCCGGTCCACGATCTCCCGCAGGTGCTCCGGGGTCGTACCGCAGCAGCCGCCGACCAGCGCCGGACCGTACTCGCGGACGAACGCCTCCTGCGCGTCCGCCAGTTCGGCGGGCGACAGCGGATAGTGCGCGCCGTCGGAGGTCAGCACCGGCAGGCCCGCGTTCGGCATGACGGAGATCGGGACGCGGGCGTGCCGGGACAGGTGCCGCAGGTGCTCGGTCATCTCCGCCGGGCCCGTGGCGCAGTTCAGGCCGATCATGTCGATGCCCAGCGGCTCCAGGGCCGTCAGCGCGGCCCCGATCTCCGAGCCGAGCAGCATCGTGCCGGTGGTCTCCACCGTGACCTGCACGATGACCGGCAGGTCCACGCCCGCCCGGTCCAGGGCCCGGCGGGCGCCGATGACGGCCGCCTTCGTCTGGAGCAGGTCCTGCGAGGTCTCGATGAGCAGGGCGTCCGAGCCGCCCCGGATCAGGCCCTCCGCGTTCTGCTGGAAGGCGTCCCGCAGCGGCTCGTACGTGACGTGCCCGAGCGTCGGCAGCTTCGTGCCGGGGCCCATCGAGCCGAGGACCCAGCGGGGCCGCCCGTCGACCGCCGTGTGCGCGTCGGCCGTGGTGCGGGCGATCCGGGCGCCCGCCTCGGACAGCTCGTACACCTGGTGCTCGATGCCGTACTCGGCGAGCGCGGCCAGGTTCGCCCCGAAGGTGTTGGTCTCGACGCAGTCCACGCCCACCGAGAAGTAGGCGTCGTGGACGGAGGCCACGATGTCCGGGCGGGTCAGGTTGAGGATCTCGTTGCAGCCCTCCAGGTCCCGGAAGTCCTCCATCGTCGGGTCGGCTTCCTGGAGCATCGTGCCCATCGCCCCGTCGGCGACCACGACCCTGGTGGCGAACTCCTCCCGCAGCGAGCGTCGCGCGGTGCTCACGTCAGCCCCCTGAGATGTGTGACGAGGGTGGCCGTGCAGCCGGTCCCGTACGTCGTCCTGATCCGGTCGAGCAGCGGCTCCCGGTGCAGCCGGTACTCCTGCGTCCCCACGTAGTCGAGGACGGTCGCGGCCACCGCGCAGCCCAGCTGCGCCGCGCACCGCTCCGGCACGCCCCACAGCGTCCCGGCGAGGAACCCGGCGCGGAACGCGTCCCCGACCCCGGTCGGATCGACGACGCCGGAGACCTCCACCGCGGGCACCGCCAGCGGTTCCCGGCCGACGCCCCGGATGCGGACGCCCGCCTCGCCGTGGGTGGTCACCCAGGTGCCGACCCGGCGCAGCACCTCGTCCTCGGTCCAGCCCGACTTCTCCAGGAGGAGCGCCGTCTCGTACTCGTTGGTGAACAGGAACCGGGCTCCGTCCACCAGCTCCCGCACCTGCCCGCCGTCGAGCCTCGCCAGTTGCTGCGAGGGGTCGGCGGCGAAGGGGATCCCCAGGTCACGGCAGGTGCGGGTGTGCCGCAGCATGGCCTCGGGGTCGTCCGGTGAGACCAGGACCAGCTCCAGGCGGCCGGTGCGCGCCACGACCTCCCGCAGGTCGATCTCGCGTGCCTCGGACATCGCCCCCGCGTAGAAGGTGGCGATCTGGTTCTGCGCCCGGTCGGTCGTACAGACGAACCGGGCGGTGTGGAGCGACTCGCTGACGCGTACCGAGTCGGTGTCCACACCGTGGTCCTTCAGCCATACCCGGTAGGGCTCGAAGTCGGCTCCGACCGCGCCCACGAGGGTGGGGCGCAGGCCGAGCACGCCGAGTCCGAAGGAGATGTTCGCTGCCACTCCACCGCGCCTGACCTCCAGGTTGTCGGCGAGGAACGACAGGGAGACCCGGTCGAGCCGGTCGGCGAGCAGCTGCTCGCTGAACCAGCCGGGGAAGGTCATCAGATGGTCGGTCGCGATGGATCCCGTGACAGCGATGCGCATGGACTACTCCTCCGTCGCCTTCTTGAGGGCCGCCACGCGGTCCGTGCGCTCCCAGGTGAACTCGGGGAGCTCGCGGCCGAAGTGGCCGTACGCCGAGGTCTTGGCGTAGATGGGCCGCTTGAGGTCGAGGTCGCGGATGATGGCGGCCGGGCGCAGGTCGAAGACCTCGCTGACGGCTTCCTGGATCCGCTCGTCGGGCAGGGTGCCGGTGCCGAAGGTCTCGACGAAGAGACCGACGGGCTCGGCCTTGCCGATCGCGTACGCCACCTGCACCTCGCAGCGGCGGGCGAGTCCGGCGGCGACGACGTTCTTGGCGACCCAGCGCATGGCGTAGGCGGCGGAGCGGTCGACCTTCGAGGGGTCCTTGCCGGAGAAGGCGCCGCCGCCGTGCCGGGCCATGCCGCCGTACGTGTCGATGATGATCTTGCGGCCGGTGAGTCCGGCGTCGCCCATCGGGCCGCCGACCTCGAAGCGTCCGGTCGGGTTGACCAGGAGGCGGTAGCCGTCGGACTCCAGGCTGACGCCCTCCTCCACCAGCTCCTTCAGGACGTGCTCGACGACGTACTCGCGCACGTCCGGGGCGAGCAGGCCCTCGACGGAGATGTCGGCGGCGTGCTGCGAGGAGACGACGACGGTGTCCAGGCGCACCGGGCGGTCGCCGTCGTACTCGATGGTGACCTGGGTCTTGCCGTCGGGCCGCAGGTAGGGCACGGTCCCGTTCTTGCGGACCTCGGTGAGGCGGCGGGCGAGCCGGTGGGCGAGCGCGATCGGCAGCGGCATCAGTTCGGCCGTGTCGTCGCAGGCGTACCCGAACATCAGGCCCTGGTCGCCGGCGCCCTGCGCGGCCAGTTCGTCGCCGGTGCCCTCGACGCGGGACTCGTAGGCGGTGTCGACGCCCTGCGCGATGTCCGGGGACTGCGCGCCGATGGACACCGACACGCCGCAGGAGGCGCCGTCGAAGCCCTTCGCGGAGGAGTCGTAGCCGATGTCGAGGACGGCCTCGCGGACCAGCTTCGCTATCGGCGCGTACGCGGTGGTGGTGACCTCGCCCGCGATGTGCACGAGGCCCGTGGTGATGAGGGTCTCCACGGCGACGCGGGAGCCCGGGTCCTCGGAGAGGAGGGCGTCGAGGATGGTGTCGCTGATCCGGTCGGCGATCTTGTCGGGGTGTCCCTCGGTCACGGACTCCGAGGTGAACAGGCGGCGGCTCATGCCTGGACCTCCACCGGGGCCTTGAAGAAGTGCTGCGCGATGGCGCCGAGGGTGCGGATGGACTCGACCTCCAGGGTCTCCATCTGGATGGCGGTGCCGCTCTCCTGCTCCAGCAGGAAGACGAACTCGACGAAGGACAGGGAGTCGATGAGCCGGTTCTCGATCAGGTCCAGGTCGGACGCGATGTCGTCGCGCTCGGGGTGGCGCTCCAGGATCCAGTTCTTCACCGTCTGCAGGCCGTCGGCCATGGTTGCTCTCCTTTAGCTGCTGCTGCTGGACACGTAAGGGGTGGGGGCGATGATCGGAGCGGCCACCGCCACCGCGTAGTCCACGTCGTGGCTGATGGACACGGTGATCTCGGTGATGCCGGACTCGGCGGCCATCTCGGCCGCCGAGGCGTGCAGTTCCACGAGCGGCCAGCCGCCCTCGGAACGCCGCACGACGATTTCCGGCCAGGGCAGGAACCTGCCCCTGACCCGTAAGGTCTTGAAGGCCGCTTCCTTGGCCGCGATCCGCCCGCACAGGCTCAGTACGTCGAGCCCGGAGGAGGTGCGGCAGTCGGCGAGCTCGCCGGGGGTGAGCATCCGCTCGAAGAACTGCTCGCCGTACTGGGCGAGGAGCCTGCGGACACGGTTGACGGACACGATGTCCATGCCGAGGTTCGCCCACCCCAGGCCGCCCGCCGGCGGGGCGGCGGGACGGGCCGGCACGTCAGATCACCGGCCCGGCCGCGCCACTCGCACCGGCCCGCAGGCGGGCGTTCGCGTCGAGGACCGCCCCGCGGGCGGCCTCCCAGCTGCCGTGGCGCCGGGTGAGTGCGGACAGCCAGCGTTCCAGGCCGAAGGCGACACAGCTGGTGAAGGCCGGTCCGCCGGTGGACGCCAGGGTGATGTCGCACCGGTCTCCGAAGAAGTTCCGGTGCGTGTTGACCGAGGCGATGGCCAGGTCCTCGTACAGGAACTCGTACTTCACCGGGGTCAGCCGCTGGAGGAGCGCCTTCGAGCTGCCCTTGTCGAAGAAGGGGTCGCAGGCGGCCTCCTTGCGCAGCGGCAGGTCGAGCGCCGCGGCGAAGGCCTGTATGCGGGTGGTGAAGTCCGCGAGGTGGGACTCGGCGTGGTCGCGCGCGCCGATGGCGACGATCTCCCTCATGCGGAAGCCGAGCTGGCGCCGCATCCCCTCGTAGTGGGTCTCCTTGCGGAAGCACCAGGAGCAGATCGTGACGAGGGTGTCGTCGGCGACCCGGGCGCCCTGGTGGTCGAGGTAGACGGCGTAGCAGGACGCCGAGGGCAGTCCCAGCGAGGCCGGCTGGAGCGCCGCGCTGGGGAAGTGCCCGGTGTCGGCGGAGAAGGGTTCGGTGGCCCGCCGGTCCAGGTCGAGCGGGGTGGCGACGACGGCCTGGTGCGGGAAGTTGTCGTAGTAGTCGAGTCGGGCCAGGTCGGAGGCCGGGAGCAGCGGGGGCATGGTCATCGGGCGGGCGCCCGCGGTCACCCCCCAGCTCTCGAAGGTGTCGTCGAGGAGCCGCAGCAGGCGGGTCCCCTCCGGGCCGAGCGAGGGCAGGCCGCGGCTGGTGCCGGGCCGCTCACCCCTCGTCTCGGCCTTGGTCTCCCCGCCGGTCACGGGGGCCCCGACGGGTGCGGGGGTCGTCACGGTCATGATCTCTTCACCTCTCGGGTGGGAGGTCTCGCGGTTGCCTCAGACGACGGGCAGCGTGTCGTCGGAGAAGATCCCGGTCTTCAGGAAGAAGGCGAGCGGCTTGCGGATCGCCTTGCGCTCGTGGGGTCGGCGGTTCCCGTCGGCGACCAGCGCGTTGCGCAGGGCCAGCGGGTCGGAGATCCCGGCGTCGCGGTAGACGTGCGGGTTGTAGAGGGAGTTGATGCTGTAGACGACGTACCGCTTGAGGTACGCCTCCACCTCGCGGACCCGCTCGGCGCCGACGGACTGACACATCCGGCCGTACAGGAGGGAGACCAGCTCGCGCCCGAAGGCGATGTGGCGGGACTCGTCCTGGTGGTGGATGCGGTTGACCTCGCGGATGGTGTGGCAGAGCGAGGTGTCCTTCGCCATGCGGGAGTTGTAGTGGTCGACCAGCTCCTCGAAGAAGAGGATGCGGGTGAAGACCAGGAAGTTCTCGACCTCGGGCTCCCAGGCGGCGTCGGCGCGCATCCCGGTGGAACCGTAGATCTTGTGGCCGTAGCGGCGGCAGAACTCGGAGAAGAACCACATGTGTTCGTTCTCCTCACCGATGAAGTGGTGGAAGAAGTCCGAGGGGACCTCGAAGCCCGGCATGTGGATGCGGCCGACGACCTCGATGAGCAGCTCGCGGATGCCGTGCACGTTGAGGCTGTAGAAGTTGATGGACTCCCACTTCGACAGGCGCTGAAGCGTTTCCTCACCGAGGGTGTCGTAGTGCTCGGTGCCGTAGACGGTGAGCAGCTCCGGTGTCATCCAGAAACGGTTCTCCTCCAGCGTCTCGGGCCACTGGAAGGTCTGGTACGGGTTGTAGTAGTCCTCCACGGAGCGCTCGCTGAGCCGCTCCAGGACCTCCATGAACCGGTCGGTGACCGGCAGGGGGGCGGTGACGCCCATGACATCGCTCCTCGGGATCGGTTACGGCCGGACTTCGTAGACCGCGTTGACGGGGGTCTCCGTCGCGCGGCGCCAGCGGGTGAAGCCGGCCTCCTCCGCGATGCCCCGGAACGCCTTCTCCCCGGAGTGGTTGCCGAGCGCGTGCGGGCCGCGCTGGGCGACCGCGACGGGCAGGCACATGACGGCGGACAGGGCCATGAACATGCGGGCGGCGGGGGTCTGGGCGTCCACGTCCTGCGGGGACACGTTCGACTCGACGAGCATCCAGGTGCCGTCCGCGTCCAGGGACTTGTGGACGTGCTGGGCGGCGGCGACCGGGTCGCCCATGTCGTGCAGGGCGTTGAAGAAGCACACCAGGTCGTAGCCGGAGCCGGGGTAGTCGTCGGCGGAGGCCACCTCGAAGACGACCCGGTCGGAGAGCCCGGCCTCCTCGGCGAGCTCCCGCGCGATGGCGATGGCCTCCTCCGAGTAGTCGAAGCCGTGGACGGTGGCGTTGGGGAAGGCCCGTGCGATGAGGAGGGTGGTGTGTCCGACGCCGCAGCCGACGTCGACGACCGTGCCGCCCGCGTCGAGCTTGCCGGTGACCTCGTGCAGGGCGGGCAGCCACTCGGAGACGAGCTTGTGCTCGTACGTCGGCTGGAAGAAGGAGCCCATGCCGGTGTCGAGGGCCGCGTCGTGCTCGGCCCAGCCGACGCCGTCGCCGGTGCGGTACGCGTCGACGAGCAGGTCCTCGGTGGCGTACAGCGCCTTGAGGGCGGTGAAGAACCCGGCGGCGTAGGTGACGGCCTTCGGGTCGGCGAGGACCTCGACGTGGTCGGCGGGCAGGGTGTACGTGAGGGAGCTGGGGTGCCGTTCGACGTATCCGGCGGACAGCTGCGCGTGCAGCCACTCCTCGATGTACCGCCCGTCCGTGCCGGTGACCTCGGCGAGCCGGGGCGCGGTGAGCGGGCCCTGCTCGGCGAGCGCCCGGTAGAGCCCGAGGCGCTGGCCGAGGGAGACCGTCAGTCCGCGCACGGCGGCACCGGCGTCGCCGATGACCCTCTGGTGGAAGTCGTGGGCGCTCATGCGGCCTTCTCCTCCTCGTACGTGGGGAGATCGCAGGTGAACAGGAAGGAGCGGGGCACGCGGGGGACGGTGCGGGCCGGGACCGGGTAGGGCCAGCGGCCGAAGTCGGCGCCGTCCTCACCGGGCTGCCGGACCTCCCGCACGGCCCAGCCGCAGTCGTCGAGCAGCGCCTCGGGCTCCTCGGTGCCGAAGAGCCACGGGTTGCCGTCCTCCTCCAGCGCGTTCATGAAGGAGCGGGCCAGCGGATTGTCCAGGGCGGCCTTGGAGATGACGTCGCCGAGCAGCACGGAGCCGGGTGCGGCGTGCGCGGAGAGCGTGGAGATGAGAGTCCGTACGGCCTGCTCCGGCAGGAAGAACAGCAGCCCCTCGACCACCCACAGGACGGGCTCCTCGCTCTTCCAGCCCGCCTCCTTGAGGGGGCCGGTCCAGTCCTGGGTCAGGTCGACCGGGACGGTGATCCGGGTGCGTCCGGCGGGCTGCGGCTCGTCCTTGAGCATCTCCGCCTTGGCCTCCAGGAGGGCGGGGCGGTCGAGCTCGTAGACGGTGACGCCGTCGGGCCAGGGCAGCCGGAAGAAGCGGGTGTCCATGCCGGCGGCGAGGAACACCACCTGGCGGATGCCGCGCTCCCGCACGGTCCGGACGACGGCCCGGTCGAGGTAGGTGGTGCGGATGGCGAGGAACGGTACGGTGCCGCCGCCTGCGTAGCGATCGAGCAGTTCGAAGCCGATCCGGTCGGCGACGGTGCGCGCGTAGGGATCGGCGAACAGCCGGTCCTCGCGCTCGGTCTCCAGGGCGCGCGCGGCGGCGGTCCACTGGGCGGTGCGGGATACGGCCTCCACAGGAGGTCTCCCTTCACTTGGGCGGGTGTACGGGGAGGTGCGGAGCCACGCCGGGGCACGGGGGTGCCCCGGCGTGGTGCGGAGACGGGGATAACGGACGGCCGTGTTCAGGGGCCTGCCGGACGGGGTCCGTCAGGCACTCATGACCGGGACACAGGTCTTGGCCGGTCGCACGCAGCCGACGGGGTCCTGGGCCGAGGGCATCGACGACAGATGGTCGGCGTCGGACTCGGCGGGGCGCCGGCGGAAGATGCTGTGCAGGATCATGCTGAACACGGCCGTCCCGTCGGAGGCCACCAGGGTGCACCGCGGTTTGACGGTGCCGGTGGCGGGATTGAACGGCGACGGGGTGATGCCGAGGATCTCGACGCGCGCGGTGAGGGTGTCACCCGGGCGGACGGGCCGCAGGTAGCGGACCTCGTCGATGCCGGGCGAGCCCATACAGGCGCTGTAGGCGAGCATCCCGTCGACATAGCGGCGCATGAACATCGCCTGGGTGTGGAACCCGCTGGCGATCAGACCGCGGAACTGCGAGTCCGCGGCGCGCTCGGGGTCCGTGTGGAAGGGCTGCGGGTCGAAGCGCCTGCCGAACTCCAGCACCTCCTCCGCCGTGACGGTGACGGTGCCCAGCTCGTGGACATCGCCGGGCCGGAAGTCCTCGAAGTAGCGCATCTCGCGCCCCCCTTGACCTAGGAGTGGTATTTCCCTGGCACACCCCAATATACGAATCGACCATTTATTTTGTCAACCCAAAAGAAGGACTCCGGGGCGCGGAAACCCGCACGAAGATCCCTCATCCGAGGGCCTGTTCGATGTCCGCCCACAGGTCCTCGACGTCCTCGATGCCGACCGACATCCGGACGAGTCCGGGGCCGATTCCGGCCGCCGCGAGGGAGGCCGCGTCCAGCTCCCGGTGCGAGGTGGACGCCGGGTGCGTCACGAGGGTCTCCACCCCGCCGAGGGAGAGCGCCAGCTTCGCGAGCCGTACGCACTCGATGAACGCCCGGCCCGCCTCGCGGCCCCCCGCCAGCTCGAACGACAGCAGCCCGCCGCCGCCGCCGGACAGCAGCTTCCCGGCCCGCTCGTACGAGGGATGGCCGGGCAGCCCCGGATAGTGCACGGCGGTGACCCCGGGGCGCCCTTCGAGACGCTCCGCGAGGACCGCCGCCCCGGCGCAGTGGGCGCGCATCCGCAGCGGCAGGGTGGGTATCCCGCGCAGGGTCAGCCAGGCCGCGAACGGGTCGGCGCAGGCCCCGAGTTCGACCGTCCGGGGCCAGACCGCGCGGCGCAGGGCGTCGTCGGCGAAGACGGCGGCGCCGCCGAGGACGTCGGAATGGCCGGAGAGGTACTTGGTCGTGGAGTGCACGACGATGTCGGCGCCGTGCTCCAGGGGCCTGCACAGCACCGGTGAGGCCAGCGAGTTGTCGACGACGCTCGTCACCCCGAGCGCGCGGGCCGCCGTGAGCAGCCCCGGCAGGTCGGGCACCCGGCCCGTGGGGTTGGCGATCGTCTCCAGGACGAGCAGCCGGGTCGCGGGGTGCACGGCGGCGGCCTCCAGCTCGGCCGGGTCGTCGCCGGATATCCGTACGGTCTCGATGCCGTACCGCTCGGCGAGGTCGCCGAGGACGGCGTGCGTCCCGCCGTACAGGGTGCGCTGGGCGACCACCCGGTCGCCCGGCCGCAGCAGCGCGAGCAGCACCCCGCTGATCGCCCCCATCCCGGAGGCGAAGGCGAGGGCCCCGGCGCCGCCCTCCAGTCCGGCGAGGGTCTTCTCCAGGGACCGCACGGTCGGATTGCCCCGGCGGCCGTAGACGTACGGACCGTCCGGGCCGGCCATGGCCCCGGCCAGCTCGTCGGCCGACTCGAAGGCGAAGGCGGAGGACTGCACCAGCGGCACGGAGAGCGGCCGACTGCCCTCCGGGAAAGGCTCGTTGACGACGTGGACGGCCCGGGTGTTCAGCTCCATGACGTGCTCCTTCTCGCGAGGGACCGGATACGGGGTGGGGGTGTGCGGGAGGTGTACGGGAGGGGGTACGGGAGGCTTACGGGCGGGGGCGCCGAGCGCCGGGTGCGGGGAGCGGCGCGGGGTACGGGAAAGGGGCCGCCCGACGTCCTGGGGTGGACGTCGGGCGACCCCTGCGGGCGACACGCGGTCACGCGCGCCCGGTGTGTCAAGCGGAGACCTTCTCGCCCTCGGGAGCGGGGGCGGGAGCACCGGCGGCGGCCTTGTCGCTCTTCATCACGAGGAGGGTGATCACACCGCCGACGGCGGCGATGATCGCGGCTCCGATGAAGGCGGAGGAGAACCCGTCGGTGAGGGCGGGCAGGTCACCGAGCTTGTCGGCGCCCTGGGACATGGCGACGGCGGTCAGCGCGGCGAGACCGAGGGCGGAGCCCACGTTGTAGGTGGTGTTGACGATGCCGGAGGCGAGACCGGCCTGCTCCTGCGGGGCGCCGGACATCGCGGCGATCATCGCCGGGATGTAGGCGAGGGACATGCCGAGCGCGGCGACCAGCGAGGCGGGCAGGACGTCGACCAGGAAGGTGCCGGTGGGCGGGACGGCCGCGAGCCAGACCAGACCGGCGGCGAGGACCAGCAGACCGATGCCGATGAGCGGCTTGGCCCCGAACTTGCCCATGAGCCGGGCGGTGATGGCCGTCATGAAGATCATGAGGAGCACGGTCATCGGGAGCAGGGCGGCGCCGGACGCGAAGGCGCCGTAGCCCAGGACCTGCTGGAGGTAGAGGTTGAGGAAGTACCACATGGGGATCCAGGCGGCACCGAGCAGCGTCATCGCCAGGTTGGCGGAGCCGAGGCGCGGGACGCGCCAGACGCTGAGCGGCATGAGCGGCTCGCGGATGCTCTTCTGGATGAGGAAGAAGACGATCAGCAGGGCGACGGCACCGATGAGCTGCAGGACGGTGCCCGTGGAACCCCAGCCGACCTCGGGGGCGCGGACGACGGCGAAGACGGCCAGGGCGAGACCGGCGGTGACGGCGACGGCACCGAGGACGTCGACGGAGCCCCGGCGGGACGCGACGCTCGGGAGGATCTTGGTGGCGGCGAGGGTCGCGAGACCGATCGGGATGTAGATGATGAAGACCCACTGCCAGGCGGCCCACTCGGTGAAGACGCCGCCGAGGAAGACACCCGCGGTGCCACCGGCGGGGGCGGCGGCACCGTAGAGCGCCATCGCCTTGCCGAGCTCCTTCGGGTCGTGCATGAAGAGCATCATCAGCAGGGTCATCGCGGCGGGCGCGATGAGGGCGCCGCCGACGCCCTGGACGGCGCGGCCCGCGATCTCGACCCAGGCGGTCTGGGCGGCCGCGGCGAGGATCGAGCCCACGATCATGATCGCCCAGCCGGTGACGAAGATCTTGCGGGCTCCGATGAGGTCGGAGAGGCGTCCGCCGAGGAGCAGGAGGCCGCCGAAGACGATCACGTACGCGTTGAAGACCCACTGGAGCTCGCCCTGTGAGAAGCCCAGGTCCTTCTGCATCTCGGGGAGCGCGACCCCGATGATCGACGTGTCCATGATGACCATGAACTGTGCGGCGGCGAGCACGACAAGTGCCCACCAGCGCCGGGGATTGACGGTTGACATTGCCCTGACCCTTCACTCGCGACGACCCCCGGACACCGCCCGGGGCATACCCCTAGGGGGTACCTTCGCGGAGCACCGTAGCATACCCATGGGGGGTATGTAAGAGTGAGGTGAGGAGGTGCCAGGAGGCGTACGGGAGAGCACGACCGGGCCGCGCCGAAGGCGCGACGGCACCCCGGGGAACCACCCGCTCCGCCCGCCCCGACGGCCGACGGAGCCCCACCGGGAACACCCGCCCCAGGCCCCCCGACGGGCCCCTTGGGCGGGGGGCGGGCGGATGGGACCCCTCGGCTTGGGCGGGGGGCGGGCGGATGGGACCCCTCGGCGGGGCCAGGGCCGGTCGGGGAACGACCCTCCGCGGACACGGACCCGGGTGGGACCCTCGGCGGTCACAGGACCCGTCCGGGGAGCCCGCTCGGCGGGGACGGCGCCGGGCGGGGACCGGCGCCGGGCGGGGACGGCGCCGGGTGGGGACGCTTTCGCGCCAGGCCTCCCGGCGGGGCGCGGCGGCCCGGCGGGGGACACGCGGCGGCTCGGCGAAGCATCGCCCTCGGCGGGCGCGGCGCGCGAGCGGGGACCCGTCCGCCCCACACCCCCGGCGGGCACGGCGGTGGCCCGGTGCGGCGCCGCCCCCGGCGGGGACGGCGCGCGAGCGGGGACGGCCCGGCGGGCACAATGCCCCCATGACCGCAGACCAGGACCCCGCGCTCCTCCGGCGCTGGAACGCCACCCTGCTCGCCGCCCGCGCGGGGCGCGAGGGCCCCGACCCGACCCCGTACGGGCTCGACCTCCTCGCCCGCTGGGCCGAACCGCAGCGCCGCTACCACACGGCCGACCACCTCCGCGCGGTCCTCGACCGGGTGGACGAACTCGCCGACCAGGGCGGCGAGGGAGGCGAGTTGGAGCTGGTGCGGCTCGCCGCCTGGTTCCACGACGTGGTCTACCGCCCCGACCGTTCGGAGAACGAGGAGCGCTCGGCGGCGCTCGCCGAACGGGCCCTCGCCGAGGCGGGGCTCACCCCGCGCGAGGTGACGGAGGTCGCCCGTCTGGTCCGCCTGACGACCACCCACGACCCGGCCGAGGGCGATCTGAACGGCGAGACCCTGTGCGACGCGGACCTCGCGGTCCTCGCGGGCGACCCGGACGCGTACGGGGGGTACGCGGTGGCGATCCGCGAGGAGTACGCCTTCGTCCCCCCGGACGCCTACCGGGAGGGCCGCACGGCTGTCCTCCGCCAACTCCTGTCCCTCCCCCGCCTCTTCCGCACCCCGTACGGGGCGGCGGTGTGGGAGGCACGGGCACGGGAGAACGTGGCGCGGGAGATCGCGGAACTCTCCGGGCAAGCGGCGGGGACGGACGGCTGAGATCCATCGGCCCGACGGGACGCCGGGCGGGGTGGACCACCGCCCGTCAGGCGGCGCTCCAGTCGTCGGCGCCACCGCGCGCGGCACCTCCGGCGCTCCCGCCCCCGGCTCTTCGGCAGTCGGCGCAGACCGCTTCGGGATCGTGGCTCCGGAAGGCGCGTTCGCAGCCGTCGCAGGTGATCAGGGGCAGGAGCGCGGGGGATTCCCCGGGCCCCGCCACCTCCGGCAGGGGCGGCGGGAGGAAGACCCGGAGGCGGTACGCGAGGAACGCGGCGGGGTGGTGCACGGGCACGGAGGCGGGCGGCAGTCCGGCGGTGAGGGCCCGGGTGACCTGGGCGCCGGACAGCGCGCGATCCAGCCACACGTCCACCAGGGGCGCGAGGCGGTGGACGTCCCGCGCGGACAGCAGCAGCCGGGGATCGACGGCCCGCAGCCCGGCGAGCACCCCGAGCGCGACGACGGACGCCCTGACGGGGCCGGGTGGCGCGTCGGGGGCGGGCGGCGCGTCGGGGCCGGGCGGCGCATCGGGGGCGGGCGGCGCATCGGGGCCGGGCGGCGCATCGGAATCCGGCGCACCCCCGCCCACGAACCCCCGCGAGGCTCGGACCCGGGGCGCCGGTACGGGCCCGAGGACCGGTCCGGGCACAGGCGCCGACGCGGGCCCGAAGACCGGTTCAGACACAGCCACGGACGCGGTCACCGGCGCGGGCGACGACTCGGGTACGGGGGCTGGTTCGGGCTCCGGTTCGGGCTCGGGCACACCCTTGCCCTGGCGCTTCGCCCCTCGCCGGGGCTCGGGGCGGGCCTCGTGGAGGAAGTGCTCCCCGTCGGGCCCGAAGGTCACCGTGCCGCAGCCGGGCTTGCTGTACGAGATGATCCTCGTGGCGAACCGGCCACCCCCGAGCGGCACCCGCCTGCGCTCCAGGTACCCGGTGGCGACGAGCTCGTTGAGGGCCCGCCGGATGGTGATCTCACCTTCGCGGAACCGCCCGGCGAGCGCCTTGACGCTGACGTCGTCACCGGCCTTGAGCGACTGGATGTACACGCCGAGCCCGATGGCGGTGGCGGAGAGGTCGGGATGCTGGGCGAGGTGGTTGCCCACCACGGTGAAGCGTTCCTCGTGCCCGTACGACAGATTGATCACTCCTGAGCCTGACCTCGCGGCGGTAATCCCGGAGAGAAGGAAAGTGAGAGAAGAGGTCGCGTTAAGCTGCGGACAAGCCATTTGGGAAGCGCTGCGCTTTCTTCCTGAGCGGTAGCCGATCGGAAGCTTTTTCTTCCTGATCGGTCAGGCCCTCGTCGGGATGCCAGTCCCGACGGGGGCCGACTTGCATATGCCAGTCGGACGAGCCGACCGTACCCCACCCGTCCGCTGAGCGGACAATCTGTCACCCGTTCGTGTGAGTACGGCAGTTGGGGAGGGAGGGGTGGGCAGGAAGGGTTCTTTCCCAGGTCTTTTGAAGGGGGTCGTGCCCCACCGGAACGCGCCGGGCCGCGCCCCGGAGAGACCGATGGCTCAGCTCAGGAACGTCTTGCGCCACTGGAGCGGGGACATGGTCAGCGCGGCCTCGGCGAGCGCCCGCGCGGAGTCGGTCCTGAGACTGCTCAGGGAGGTGTCGATCCAGTCCTGGACGAGGGTGTTCCCCTGCGCCCGGTACTCCACCGCCTGGACGAGGCACTCCAGCTTGTCGGCGTCGCGGGCGACGACCGCCTCCGGCGTCTCCTTGGCCTCGTACTCCTCGACGACCCCCCGCACGCCGTCCCGCACGGCGGGGTGCGCGGCGGAGACCTGGTCCGCGGTGACCGTCTGGTTCGTGGCCGCGTCGAGGTACCGGCGGCCGATGTGGGGGATGTCCCCGATACGGGTCTCCTGGGTGTCGTGGAACAGACACATCAGCGCGACCCTGGCGGGGTCCACCCCCTCCATCATCGCCAGCACCGCGCCGATGACGCCCACCCGGAACGAGTGCTCCGCGATCGACTCGGGCTGGTTGTTCCCGGTGAACCACCACCCGGTGCGCCTGGCGTTCTTCAGCACCCCCATCTCGAAGATGAACCCGGCCGTACCCTCGGCCTCCGCCGTCCCGTCCGCCATACCGCGACCTTCCGTCATGCCGTGACCTCCGGTGTCAGATGCGATCACGCGCACCGTAGCGAACGGCGGGAGGCGCGGGCGGGTCCCTCCGCAGGGCCCTCGCCTCCTGGCGGGCCGAGCCTCCGTCTCGTATCCCGAGAAGTTCCGCGTTCGTGGAATGACAGGGACAAAACACAGGTTGACGCATGTCATGCCGTCAACCTCCGCCGGGTCCTCGACGTCCTCGTCGGCCGCTGCCCGTATGCCCCTCGCCGTCTACGTCCTCGGGCTGTCCGTCTTCGCGCTCGGGACGAGCGAGTTCATGCTCTCCGGGCTCCTCCCGCCCATCGCGGAGGACATGGACGTCTCCATCCCCCGCGCCGGACTCCTCATATCGGCCTTCGCGATCGGCATGGTCGTCGGCGCTCCGCTGCTCGCCGTCGCCACCCTCCGGCTCCCCCGCAAGGCCACCCTGATCGCCCTCATCGCGGTCTTCGGGCTCGGCCAGGTCGCGGGCGCGCTCGCCCCCAACTACGCCGTCCTCTTCGCCTCGCGGATCGTGAGCGCCCTCGCCTGCGCCGGATTCTGGGCGCTCGGCGCCGCCGTCGCCATCGCGATGGTGCCGGTCGGCTCCCGCGCCCGCGCCATGGCCGTCATGATCGGCGGACTCTCCATCGCGAACGTCCTCGGCGTCCCCGCCGGTGCCTTCCTCGGCGAGCACCTCGGCTGGCGCTCCGCCTTCTGGGCCGTCGGTCTGGCCTCCGCCGTCGCCCTCGTCGGCGTGGCCACCCGCATCCCGCACATCCCGCTCCCCGCGACCAGGCCCCGCCTCAAGCAGGAGGTCGCCATCTACCGCGACCGGCAGGTCCTGCTCTCGATCGTGATCACCGCACTCGCCGCGGGCGGCGTCTTCTGCGCCTTCTCCTACCTCGCCCCGCTGCTCACCGACGTCTCCGGGCTCGACGACGGCTGGGTCTCCGGGGTCCTCGGCCTCTTCGGCATCGGCGCCGTCATCGGCACCACGATCGGCGGCCGGGTCGCCGACGCCCATCTCTTCGGCGTCCTCCTCACCGGCATCACCGCCTCCACCGTCTTCCTGGCCGCGCTGGCCCTCCTCGCGTCCAGCCCGGTCGCCACCGTCGTGCTGACCTTCCTCCTCGGCGTCTCCGCCTTCTACACCGCGCCCGCCCTCAACGCCCGCATGTTCAACGTCGCCGGGGCCGCCCCCACCCTCGCGGGCGCCACCACCACCGCCGCCTTCAACCTCGGCAACACCGGCGGCCCCTGGCTCGGCGGCACGGTCATCGACGCGGACCTCGGCTACGCCTCCACCGCCTGGGCGGGCGCCGCGATGACCGCCGTGGGCCTGGGCGCCGTCATCCTCTCGCTGCGGCTGAACCGCCCGGCGGCCCCCGGCCGGGTGATCGCCCGGAGCGAGAGCCGCACCACCGACGAGACCTCCCCGGCCCACTGACCGCCCCGGCCCGCCGATCCTCCCGGAACCGGCTGTCCGCCCCCCGGCCGTACGTCTAAGGTGGCCCGGTGGCGACGCGGATGATCATCCTCAACGGCGGTTCCAGCTCCGGGAAGTCCGGGATCGCACGGTGCCTCCAGACCGTGCTCCCCGAGCCGTGGCTGGTGTTCGGGATCGACGCGTTCGTCGACTCCCTGCCCCCGTCGATACGGAACGCCGACGACTCCGGGATCGTCTTCGGCGCGGACGGCGGGATCGCGGTCGGGGCGGCCTTCCAGGAGCTCGAAGCCGCCTGGGCGCACGGGATCGCCTCGACCGTCCGCGCCGGAGCCCGGGTCGTCGTCGACGACGTGTTCCTCGGCGCCGCCGACTCCCAGAAGCGGTGGCGGGCCGTCCTCGGCGACCTGGACGTCCTCTGGGCCGGGGTCCGCTGCGACCCCGCCGTCGCCACCGGACGCGAGACCGCCCGGGGCGACCGGGTCCCGGGCATGGCCGCCCAGCAGGCCGATCTCGTCCACCGGGGCGTCCACTACGACGTCGAGGTCGACACCACCCGCACCGAAGCCCTCACCTGCGCCCGCGCCATCGCCGCCCGCCTCGGCTGACCCGTACGGGGCCGAAGCCGTCGGGCATCGGCCCCGTAAGGGACAGGAACCGCGAGAGGCCGGACCCGTAAGGGGCAGCGCGCTTACGGCCCTGACTCGTACGGCCCCGACCCGTACGGGCGGATCCCTACAGGTCGATCCCTACGGGTCGATCCCTACGGCATGACTCTTACGGGTGAACCTGTACGGGCCATGCCTCGGCCCGTCCCCCCACCGCCGGACCCTCACATCCCCGGCCCCCCGGCACCGGTCACGGGCTCAGCCCGCCGGGCGTCCCTTCGGCCGGCGCAGGCCCGCCGTCGTCAGGCGGTGGAGCAGTTCCTTGGAGCCGACCTCCACCGCGCCCGCCGTCACCGCGTCCGCGTACCGGTCGGACGGGATGTCGTAGTGGTCCCGCTCGAAGGCGCGGGGCGGGGCGCCGATCAGGGCGGCGAAGGCGTGCAGCTCCTCGAAGGAGACGTCGCTGACCAGGTGCGACCACATGCGTCCGTGGCCCGGCCAGGTCGGTGGGTCGATGTAGAGGGTCATACGGAGCCGCCTTCCGTGCCGCTCGTCGTTCCGGTCCGCCTCCGGCCCCGGCCGTCGCGCCGGACCGCCTTCGTCCCCGGTCCGGCCCCGCCCGCCGTCACCTCAGGCCGCCCACCGGGGCCACCACCACGCCCTGCTTCGCGCAGACCCAGTGCGGGTCCGGACCCAGTTCGGGTTCCACGTCCAGGGCGTGCGGGTCGCCGGAGGCGCAGACCGGGCAGAGCGGCCAGCGTCCGTACCGTTCGAGGAGGGCGTCCTGGACGTCCTGCGCGACCAGCCCGGCGACGTACTCGACCCCTTCCGGCCACTGCTCGACCCACCAGCGCCGATGGGTCACGGCGTCCTCCACCATCGACACCACCTCGGCCGCGGCGACGTCCCGGGCCGCCAGATCGGCCAGTACCAGTGCGCGGGCGGCGTGGAGCGCCTGCTCCACGGTGTCGATGTCGTCCATGGGTTCATTGTCACCCGCCGCCGGGAATCCGTACGGGGAAGGACCGGGGAGGGGCCGGGAAGGGACCTAGGTCCCCCCTTCATCCGGGACCGTCGGGGTCTTGTCCGCGCCACCCGGCCGAAAGTATCTTTCAGATGTGACCAATGACGTGAAGGAAAGTTTCACGAGCGACGCGCCGCCCGCTCCCGCCGCCCTCGCGGCCAAGGTGCGGACCCTCGCGCCCTCCATGACCCGCTCCATGCAGCGGGTGGCCGAGGCCGTCGCCGGAGACCCGGCGGGCTGCGCCGCGCTCACGGTCACCGGCCTCGCCGAACTGACCGGCACCAGCGAGGCGACCGTCGTCCGCACCGCCCGCCTCCTCGGCTACCCCGGCTACCGCGACCTGCGGCTCGCCCTCGCCGGACTCGCCGCCCAGCAGCAGTCCGGCCGCGCGCCCGCCGTCACCGCCGACATCGCCGTGGACGACCCGATCGCCGACGTCGTCGCCAAACTCGCCTACGACGAGCAGCAGACCCTCGCCGACACCGCCGCCGGACTCGACACCGTCCAGCTCGGCGCCGCCGTCACCGCCCTCGCCGCCGCCCGCCGCGTCGACATCTACGGCGTCGGCGCCTCCGGCCTCGTCGCCCAGGACCTCGCCCAGAAGCTCCTGCGCATCGGCCTCGTCGCCCACGCCCACAGCGACCCCCACCTCGCCGTCACCAACGCCGTGCAGCTGCGCTCCGGGGACGTCGCCATCGCCATCACCCACTCCGGCTCGACCGGCGACGTCATAGAACCGCTCCGGGTCGCCTTCGACCACGGCGCCACCACCGTCGCCGTCACCGGCCGCCCCGACGGCCCCGTCACCCAGTACGCCGACCACGTACTGACCACCTCGACCGCCCGCGAGAGCGAACTCCGCCCCGCGGCCATGTCGTCCCGCACCAGCCAACTCCTGGTCGTGGACTGCCTGTTCACCTGTGTCACCCAGCGTACGTACGAGACGGCGGCCCCTGCCCTCGCCGCCTCGTACGAAGCCCTCGCCCACCGGCACTCACCCCGCACCCGCTGAAACCCGAAAGAGCCGCCCCATGTCCACCACGTACTCCGAACTGCGCGCCCAGCTCGCCACCCTGACCACCGAGGCCTTCCGCCCCGAACTCGCCGAGATCGACCAGCTGCCCACCGCCGACATCGCCGCGATCATGAACGGCGAGGACGCCACCGTCCCCGCCGCCGTCGCCCGGCAGCTGCCCGCCATCGCCGCCGCGATCGACGCCACCGCCGAGCGCATGGCCCGGGGCGGCCGGCTCGTCTACATGGGCGCGGGCACCGCGGGCCGCCTCGGCGTCCTCGACGCCAGCGAATGCCCGCCCACCTTCAACACCGACCCCGCCCAGGTCGTCGGCCTCATCGCGGGCGGCCCGTCCGCCATGGTCAAGGCCGTCGAAGGCGCCGAGGACTCCAAGGAGCTCGCCGCCGCCGACCTCACCGCGCTCGGCATCACCCCCGACGACACCGTCGTCGGCATCTCCGCCTCCGGCCGCACCCCGTACGCCATCGGCGCCGTCGAGCACGCCCGCGCCGCCGGGGCGCTCACCATCGGCCTCTCCTGCAACGCGGACAGCGCGCTCGCCGCCGCCGCCGAGCACGGCATCGAGGTCGTCCCCGGTCCCGAGCTGCTCACCGGCTCCACCCGGCTGAAGGCGGGCACCGCCCAGAAGCTCGTCCTCAACATGATCTCGACGATCACCATGATCCGGCTCGGCAAGACCTACGGGAACCTCATGGTCGACGTCCGCGCCTCCAACGAGAAGCTCCGGGCCCGCTCGCGGCGGATCGTCGCCCTGGCCACCGGCGCGCCGGACGAGCAGATCGAGACCGCCCTCACCGCCGCCGACGGGGAGGTGAAGACCGCGATCCTGATGATCCTCGCCGATGTCGACGCCCCCACGGCCGCCGACCGGCTGACCGTCTCCCGGGGCCACCTGCGCGCAGCGCTGCACGCGACCGGCCCCGCCACCGTCTGACCGCCCGCCCGGCCGACCCCCACACCGGCCGACCGGTACCGGCCTCCCGTCGCCCGCCCCCACACCAGGCCCCCGCACCACCAGGACCAGCGAGACCCCCCTCACAGCAAGGCACCACCGCACCATGAGCAAAGACGACAAGAACCGCGCCACAGCCGCCGCGATCCTCCCCCTCGTCGGCGGCACCGGGAACATCACCTCCGTGGCCCACTGCATGACCCGCCTCCGGCTGGGCCTGCGGGACCGCTCCCTCGTCCAGGACGACGCCCTCAAGGCGCTGCCCGCCGTGATGGGCGTGGTGGAGGACGACACTTACCAGATCGTCCTGGGGCCGGGGACCGTCGCCCGGGTGACTCCGGAGTTCGAGGCCCTGATCGCCGCCGCCCCGGAGCCCGAGCCCTCGGGCTCCCCCGGCGCGGAGGAACTGGCGGCCCAGGGAGCGGCCCTGAAGGAGGCCAGGAAGCAGAAGAACGCGACCCCGTTCAAGCTGTTCCTGCGCCGGATCGCGAACATCTTCGTCCCGCTGATCCCCGCCCTCATCGGCTGCGGCATCATCGCCGGTCTCAACGGCCTGCTCGTCAACCTCGGCTGGCTGCCCGGCGTCACCCCCGCGCTCGCGGCGATGGCCAGCGGCTTCATGGCGCTCATCGCGGTCTTCGTCGGCTACAACACGGCCAAGGAGTTCGGCGGTACGGCGATCCTCGGCGGCGCGGTCGCCGCGATCATCGTCTTCCCCGGCGTCGCCAAGATCGACGCCTTCGGGCAGACGCTCTCGCCCGGCCAGGGCGGTGTCCTCGGCGCGCTCGGCGCCGCGGTCCTCGCCGTGTACGTGGAGAAGTGGTGCCGCCGCTGGGTGCCGGAGTCCCTGGACGTCCTGGTCACCCCGACCCTCACCGTGCTGATCTCCGGTCTCGTCACCATCTTCGGCCTGATGTTCGTGGCCGGTGAGATCTCCACCGCCATCGGCGAGGCCGCCGACTGGCTCCTCACGAACGCGGGCGCCGGAGCCGGACTCCTCCTCGGCGGGCTCTTCCTGCCGCTGGTGATGCTGGGCCTGCACCAGGCGCTCATCCCGATCCACACCACCCTCATCGAGCAGCAGGGCTACACGGTCCTCCTCCCCATCCTCGCGATGGCGGGCGCGGGCCAGGTCGGCGCGGCCATGGCCGTCTACCTCAAGCTCCCCCGCAACGGCTCCATCCGCCGCACCATCAAGTCCGCGCTCCCGGCCGGTTTCCTGGGCGTCGGCGAGCCCCTGATCTACGGTGTCTCGCTCCCGCTGGGCCGCCCGTTCATCACCGCCTGCGTCGGCGGCGCCTTCGGCGGCGGCTTCATCGGGCTGTTCAGCATGTTGGGCGACAAGGTCGGCTCGACCGCGATCGGCCCGTCCGGCTGGGCGCTCTTCCCGCTCCTCGACGGCAACAACGGCCTGGGCTCCACGATCGCTATCTACGGCGGCGGTCTGCTCGTCGGCTATCTGGCCGGATTCGTCGCCACCTACTTCTGGGGCTTCAGCAGGGAGCTCCTGGAGGAGTTCAACGTGGACACGGAGAAGGCCGCGGAGACGGCCGGGGCCACGGCTCCGGACGCCGTGACGGCGGCGGTGGGCGAGGACCCGTCGCCCACCGCGCGACCCGAACCCGCCAAGGTCTGAGCGGGCACAGCCCGCGACCTCCGCGGAGGGCCCGGCCGGAAGGCACTCCGGCCGGGCCCTCCGGCGTACGCCCGGCCCGTAGGGGGCCGATGCCTCGGCCCCACCCGTAGGGGCGATCCCTGGGGCCCGGCGTAAGGGCTGCCCCCTGGGGCCCACTCATCAAGGGCCAGCCCGTAAGGGCCCGTCACGGCCGCCCCTCCCCCGTCACCGGCAGAGGGTGTCCGTCCGGGGCCGTACGCCCTCGGTCAGGAAGCGGGTCACCGCACGGTCGCCGCACGCGTTGCCGTTGCCGAGGTAGGCCCCGTGCCCGCCCCGGTCGACGGAGACGAGCCGCGCCCGCTGCCCGAGGGCGGCCCGCATCCGCAGACCGGCGGCGTGCGGGGTGGCGGGGTCCCGCAGGTTCTGGATCATCAGAATGTTCGACGGCCCCCGGTCGGTGATCCGTACGGGCTCCTCCACGGCGCCGCCCTTCCAGTACGCGCACGGGGTGACGTTCACGGGCATCCCCGCCATCAGCGGGTGACGCAGCCGGTCGGCGGCGACGGCCCGCGCGTACGCCGCCGGGGACTCCCGGGGCCAGTCGACGTCGTTGCAGATCACGGCCATGGTGGTCGCGGCGGCCTCGTCGGGCAGCGGAGCGGCCAGTTCCTGGGGCAGCACCGGTACGCCCGCCGGGTCGAGCGCGTCCGCCACCAGCCGGGCGAAGGCGGGGAAAGCCGCATCGGAGTTGAGCGCCTGCTGGAGCGCCTGGCGCAGCACGGTACCCGTCAGCGGCACACCCGGGGTGGCCGAAGGGCGCGGCTCCCGGTCCAGCCGGGACGCCAGAGCGAGGACCAACGGCCTCACGTCCCCGGCCCGTTCGGCGAGCCGCAGGCGGTCGGCGGCACGGTCGGGGTGGGCGGCCCAGGCCGCGAAGTCAGGGAAACGGTCCTCGACGCCCGACGCCACGCCCTCCAGCCAGCCCCGGGCCACCCGGCTCGGATCGGGGTCCCCACTGCTGTCGAGGACCCAGCGGTCGGTGCGCCCGGGGTACTTCTCGGCGTACGACGCCGCCACGTACGCCCCGTACGAGGTGCTCCACGCCGACAGCTTCCGCTCGCCGAGCGCCTGCCGGAGCCGTTCCATGTCACGGACCTGGTTGGCGGTGGTCAGCCCGCGCAGCATCGCCCCGCCGTCACGGGCGCAGGCTCCGGCGATCCGCTTCGACCGGGCGGCGTTCTCGTCGACGCCCCCGTCGGCGGCGGGCCAGGGCCTCAGGGTCACCAGCCACCGGTCGTCCTCGGCGAGCCCGCAGGACGCCTTCGCGGAACCGCCGGTGCCGCGCGGGTCGAAGGCCACCAGGTCATAGGCACCGCCGGTCTCCGCCGCGAGGGCGGCGCCCTTCTGCGCGAGCCGCTGCACCCCGGAGCCGCCGGGCCCGCCGGGAATGGTCATCAGGGTTCCGCGCCGCGCCCGGGGCCCTTCGGCGGCCAGCCGGGACACGGCGAGCCGGATCTGCGGCCCGTCGGGGTCGGCGTGGTCGAGGGGGACGAGGAGCGACGCGCACCGCTGCCGGGGCAGGGGCTTCACGGCGGGGTCGCAGTCGCCCCAGTCGAGCGAGGCGGCGGAGGCGGGAGCGGCGCCCCCGCCCGCGAGGAGACCGCCGCCGAGGACGGCGAGGGAGAGACCGAGGAGAAGGGCACGACGCCCACGACGAATTGTCATGCCCCCACCCTCCCGAACGGACCGGCGCCACCCCATCCGGCAGCCGGGAGGACGGAAGGTGGGGACAACCCCCTTACGAGCGAGGCCCGTTGGAACGAAGCCCGGCGGCCCGGCGGGGCGTCGCCCCGGCGGACGGCGGAGCGTCGCCCCCGAGGGCCCGGCGGGGCCTTGCCTAGACTCCCTCCCCATGACGAACCCCGACCGCACCGCCGACCGCTCGACCGCCCGCTCGACCGACCGCACCACGGAGCTCGCCGCCGACCTCGCGCCCACCGGGACCCTCCGGGCCTCGGTCAACCTGGGGAACCCCGTACTGGCCCAGGGCACCCCCGAGGACCCGTCCGGGATCACCGTGGACCTGGCGCGGGAGATCGGGGCGCGGCTCGGAGTGCCGGTGGAGCTGCTGTGCTTCGACGCGGCGCGCAAGTCGTTCGAGGCGATGGCGGACGGCCGCGCGGACCTGTGCTTCCTCGCGGTGGACCCGGCGCGGGAGAAGGAGGTCGCGTTCACCGCCCCCTACGTGGTCATCGAGGGGGTGTACGTCGTGCCCGAGGACTCGGCCCTCGGCTCGGCGGCGGACGTGGACGCGGCGGGCGTGCGGATCGGGGTCAAGCGGGGCTCCGCGTACGACCTGTTCCTGTCCCGGTCGCTGGCGCACGCCACGGTGGTGCGCGGGGACGAGGGGGTGGACGTGTTCCGCTCCGAGGGCCTGGAGGCGGGCGCGGGCATCCGCCAGCCGGTCACCGCGTACGTACGGGAGAACCCCGACGTGCGGATGATCGAGGACCGGTTCATGGAGATCCGGCAGGCGGTCGGTACGACGACCGGCCGCGCGCCGGGGACGGTCGCGTTCCTCCGCGCCACCGTCGAGGAACTGAAGGCGAACGGCTTCGTGGCGGAAGCCCTCCGGCGCGCGGGCCAGGACCCGGCGCTGCTGGCACCCCCGGCGTGACCTCGGGGCGCTGGCACCCCGGCCCGACCGCGCCCGCCCCGGCCCGGGGCCCGACCCGGGGCCCGACCCGGGGCCCGGCCCGGGGCCCCGCACCCACCAGCCCCACCGCCCCCACCAGAAAATCGCGGGCCTCCCCCGGCCCGGCCTCCTACTCTGGCCCCATGGGCCACGCCAAGACCTCGTACGTCTGTCTGCCGTGCCGCGCCTCGTACAAGCAGACGTACGGTCCGGAGCGCGAGCGGCGGTGTCCGCGCTGCGCGCGTGCCCTCATCCACGCGGGCTCCGCCTTCGCGGCGCCCAGGCGCCGTGACGTCTCCGCCTGGCGGGCCCTCTCGGTCGTGCTCCACTCGGGCATCCGCTTCCACAAGTCCTGCTGCGGCGGGCCCGGTTACCGGCCCCGTACCCTCTCCGAGGTGAAGGCCGGCCTCGCGCGGGCCCGCCGCACCGGGGAACCGATCGCCAAGGCCCTGCTCAAGGGGGCGTGAACGGCCCGCGGCCCGGCCCTTCCCAAGGGGACGCTTCCGGCACTTCCGGCACTCGCGTCCACCAAGTGAACACGTTCAACACGTCAGCGCTACAGTTCTGCCACGCGGCCGCCGGGTTCACGGCGATGCCGCCATCACGACCTGTGGGGGGTCCCCTTTGCCGCGCTCCCAGCGCAGGCTTCCGCGCGCCTTCGTGCGTGCCGCAGCCGTCTTCGCACTCTCGGCGGGCGTCATCACGCCCGCCGTCGTCCACGCCCCGGCCGTCTACGCGGCCGACGTGTCCGGCACCTTCACCACCGACGACGCCAGGATCGGCGTCCGGATCAGCGGCCTCCCGCTGTGGATCAAGGCCAGCGTGCTGGCCTCCACCGCGCCCGGCGCCGCCGTCCTCGCCACGACCGACGACTTCGCCCACCGCGGGACCGACTCCGACGCGGGCCTGCCCTACGGACAGACCAGCGCCACCGCGCCACGGCTCCCCGAGGGCACCCCCTACGGGACGTACCCGGTGCTCGTCGAGTACCGGCAGTCCGGCGGCACCGTCCAGCGGTGGACCGGCGGCACGTACGAGCACAAGCGGCACAGCGGGGTCTCCCGGCTCTCCTTCGACCGCAGGACCACCAGCCTCACCGAGCGGAAGGTCGTCCTGTCCGGGACGGCCACCACCTGGGACCCGGTCAGCGGCGCGGTGACACCCGCCCCGGCCGGCACCACGGTCGAGGTCGCCCTCGACACCTACTCCGACAGCTGGAAGGTCCTGAAGGGCCGGGCCACCACCGGCGCCGACGGCACCTTCTCACTGCCCTTCACCCCGAACGCGGCGATCAGGCGCGGTACCGCGACCGTCGTCCCGGCCTCCGCGGACACGGTCGCCGCCCGGCCCTCGGCCGTCCCCGAGGTCGACGTGGAGAAGACCACCTACCGGCTCTACGCGAACCTCAACAAGTGGCGCGTCCCGGTGAACACGAACGTCACCGTCACCGGCCGCGTCGAACGGCTGACCGAGGACGGCTGGAAGCCGTACGCGGGCGCGCCCCTCGTCAGCGGCTCCTCCGAGCCGCCGTACCACTCCCTGACGACCCACGGGGTCATGGGCCGGGGCATCTCGGCGGCCAACGGCACCTTCTCCTTCCCGGCGCGCGCCACCTCGACCACCCAGGTCTACACGTACCTGGCGCCCTCGGTGTACTACGCGGCCACCGCCTTCGACCAGGGGGGCATCGCCGTCCCCCAGCCGGTCTCGTTCACCAACTGGCGCATCACCCTGGACGAGTACGGCAGGATCTCGGCCACCGGCCGGATGACGAACACGTACGGCTGCTGGGACGAGTCCGTCCACCTCCAGGCGTCCGTGGACAACGGCCGCACCTGGCGCAACCTGGCCAACACCAAGGCGCAGGGCGGCACCGACGGCTACTGCCCCTTCGAGATCACCTCGGGCGCCTACGTCAACGCCCTCTACCGGCTGCACCACTACGAGACGGACCGAGCCGTCGGCAAGACCACCGGCAGCGTCCGGCTGGGCCGCGTCCCGACCCGCTTCTCGGCCTTCTCCATCACCCCGGCCCGGCCCTCGGTGAACTCCAAGATGACCGTCTCGGGCACGCTCCAGCAGCAGACCGGCGGTGTCTGGAAGCCCCTCAAGGGCGCCAAGGTGACGCTCGTGTTCAAGCCCAAGGGCGAGTACGAGTGGTACTGGGTGACCCGGAACGTCACCACCGGCGCCAACGGCTCCTTCAGCTTCCGCGCCACCAACTACGGCGACGGCACCTGGGCCATGGTGAAGCAGTCCGCGAACGGCTGGTTCTACAGCGAGACGAAGGAGAAGTACATCGATGCGCGCTGACCGCCGCAGGGCCTTCGCCCCGCTCGCCGCGACCCTCACCACCACCCTCGCCGCGGGCCTCCTCCTCGGCGCCGCCGCCCCGGTGACGGCCGCCGCCGCCCCGTCCCCGATCGGCATCGGCCCCGCCGTCACCGAGGACGACCAGCGCGGCTCCTTCCGGGTGAACGCCTGGACCGACACCCCCGGCACCACCGTCACCGGGCTCTCCGCGACCCTGCGCAGGGGCGACACCGTCGTCGAGGTCCCCGTGGTCCCCGAGTTCTCGTGGGACAAGGGCCGGTTCGGGCTGTCGTACGCGCCGCTGAAGCTGACCGAGGACGGCGGCACGCTGCCCTCCCTCGGCCGGTACGCCATCGACGTCACCGCCGTCGACTCGCGGGGCAACCGCCACACCCGCACCGACGCGGGAGTCCTCGACTTCACGCTCAGGCCGCAGCTGGGGTTCAGCCTCTCCCCGCCCGGCTGGGACGACCGCAGCACCGTCCCCTCCGGGACCCTGACCGGCGTCCAGCCCGGCTCCGGCGACTCCGTGCCCCTCACCGGCCGCGCGGTCGACATCCGGCGGACCACCCCCGTGGAGACCCCGGCGCAGTCGCCCGTCACCTCGGAGACGGGCGCGTTCACCGGCGAGGCGTACGCCGACGTCCGGCCCGGCGACACGTTCCGGGTCTCCTTCTCCGAGAACAGCGACGAGGTGCACGGGAAGCTCTCGTTCGACCGCGGCGCCCACACCTGGCGCTCCCGCTCCGTGGACGTGACCGCGCGCGTCGACCGGACCAGGGTCCTCCCCGGCCAGGAAGCCGTCGTCACCGGCCGGATGACCGACCCCCAGAACGAGGGCGCGCCCCTCGCGGGCCAGCAGGTCCGGGTCGGCCCCAACTGGGGCAGCAGCGCCACCACGGCCTTCTCCAAGGTCGTGACCACCGACGCGGACGGACGCTTCACCGGGAGGATCCCCGCCCTTCCGGGGCAGCGCGCCGTGGGCTGGTCGGTCGAACCGGTCGACCCGTACCAGAGGTTCACCACCACCGTCGCCGGACCGCTCGCGCACCCCCAGGAGGCCAAGATCCTGGTGGGCTCGCGCGTCCTGACGAACGAGGGCAGGGTCACCGCGACGGGCACGCTCCGCGCCGTCTACGACCCCCAGGCCTTCTTCGACACCCAGGCGGTCTACCTGGAGGTCTCGCCCGACGGCCGGACCGGCTGGCGGAAGGTCGCCACCGCCTGGGCCGACAACCACAACGCCACGACCGTCAAGGCCACCAGCAGGAGCGGCTACTACCGGCTGCGGCACCCGCAGTCGGACGTCTTCACCGAGGCCGTCAGCGGAGTCTTCCGCCTCGCCCGGACCGAGGCCCGGATCATCGGCGCGGACGCCGGTCCCGAGCCGGTCCGCAAGGGCGCACTCGTCACCGCGACGGGCACGCTCCAGCACCATGTGAGCGGCGCCTGGCGGGCGTACGGGAACGGGACCGCGGTCCTGCAGTTCCAGGCGAAGGGCTCCACGGCCTGGCGTCAGGTCGCCACCGGCCGGTCCGCCGCCAACGGCAGGATCTCGCTCCGCGCCAAGGCGACCGTCGACGGCTCCTGGCGCCTGCGGTACTACGGGGACGCCACGCACTTCCACGCGCCGGTCCCGTGGGCCGACTACGTCGACGTGCGCTGACACCCGCTCACACGGACGCCCGCCGCTCCACGAGCGGCGGGCGGAACGCCCGAGGGCGGCACCCCCACTGGGGTGCCGCCCTCGTTCCGTTCTTCGCGTCAGCGACGAACCACCGATCCCGGAGGATCAGAAGTCCATGTCGCCGCCCGGCATACCGCCACCGGCGGGCGCGGACGCCTTCTCCGGCTTGTCGGCGATGACGGCCTCGGTGGTGAGGAACAGCGCGGCGATCGACGCGGCGTTCTGCAGCGCGGAGCGCGTCACCTTCGCCGGGTCGATGATGCCCGCGGCGATGAGGTCGACGTACTCGTTGGTCGCGGCGTTCAGACCGTGACCGACGGGCAGGTTGCGGACCTTCTCCGCCACGACGCCGCCCTCAAGACCGGCGTTGACCGCGATCTGCTTCAGCGGGGCCTCAAGGGCCAGCTTCACGATGTTCGCACCCGTGGCCTCGTCGCCCGCGAGGTCGGCCTCGAGCTTCTCGAAGACCGAGGAAGCCTGGAGCAGGGCCACACCGCCACCGGCGACGATGCCCTCCTCGACGGCCGCCTTCGCGTTGCGAACGGCGTCCTCGATGCGGTGCTTGCGCTCCTTGAGCTCGACCTCGGTCGCGGCACCGGCCTTGATGACGGCCACGCCGCCGGCCAGCTTCGCCAGGCGCTCCTGGAGCTTCTCGCGGTCGTAGTCCGAGTCGCTGTTCTCGATCTCGGCGCGGATCTGGTTCACCCGGCCGGCGACCTGGTCGCTGTCACCGGCACCGTCGACGATGGTGGTCTCGTCCTTGGTGATGACGACCTTGCGGGCGCGGCCCAGCAGGTCGAGGCCCGCGTTCTCCAGCTTGAGGCCGACCTCCTCGGAGATGACCGTGCCGCCGGTGAGGATGGCGATGTCGTTCAGCATCGCCTTGCGGCGGTCGCCGAAGCCCGGAGCCTTGACCGCGACGGACTTGAAGGTGCCGCGGATCTTGTTGACGACCAGGGTCGACAGGGCCTCGCCCTCGACGTCCTCGGCGATGATCAGCAGCGGCTTGCCCGACTGCATGACCTTCTCCAGGAGCGGGAGCAGGTCCTTCACGGAGGAGATCTTGGAGTTGACGATCAGGAGGTACGGGTCGTCGAGGGACGACTCCATGCGCTCCATGTCGGTGGCGAAGTACGCCGAGATGTAGCCCTTGTCGAAGCGCATACCCTCGGTGAGCTCCAGCTCCAGACCGAAGGTCTGGGACTCCTCGACGGTGATGACGCCTTCCTTGCCGACCTTGTCCATCGCCTCGGCGATGAGCTCGCCGATCTGGGTGTCGGCGGCGGAGATGGAGGCCGTGGAAGCGATCTGCTCCTTGGTCTCGACATCCTTCGCCTGCTCGAGCAGGGCGCCCGAGACGGCCTCGACGGCCTTCTCGATACCGCGCTTGAGGGCCATCGGGTTGGCACCGGCGGCCACGTTGCGCAGGCCCTCGCGGACGAGCGCCTGGGCGAGGACGGTGGCGGTGGTCGTACCGTCGCCGGCGACGTCGTCCGTCTTCTTGGCGACTTCCTTGACCAGCTCGGCGCCGATCTTCTCGTACGGGTCCTCGAGCTCGATCTCCTTGGCGATGGAGACACCATCGTTGGTGATCGTGGGGGCGCCCCACTTCTTCTCGAGGACGACGTTGCGGCCCTTGGGGCCGAGGGTGACCTTGACGGCGTCAGCGAGCTGGTTCATGCCGCGCTCGAGACCGCGCCGGGCCTCCTCGTCGAACGCGATGATCTTGGCCATGTGAAGTGGTCCTCCCGGACATGGGGTGGATAACGCTCCAGGACCGCGCCGACGCCCGCGACGGACGGCCTCCGCTGCTCCGCGTGGTTCCTTGCCCCACCCGGACGGCGACCTCGTCTGCCCGATCCTCGTAAGCACTCTCACCTACCGAGTGCTAACGCCAATGATTAGCACTCGACCTAGGAGAGTGCAAGCGACTCTCGATGATCGGGACATGGGGGAAGAGGCGCGGAAGGGGCGCGGAAGGGGTGCGCGAGGGGCCCCCGGAAGGGCGTGCGGGAGTACGCGAGGGGCGCGGGAAGAGGGGAAACGGGCGAGCGGCGAGCGGCGGGAGCCCCGAAGCGGAGGCGCGCGAGTCGTGAGGGGCGTACGGGGTGCACGGGCTGCGTGGCTGCCTGGCCGCCCGACCGCCTGACCGCCTGGCCGCCTGGCCGCCCGGCCGCGGGAACGCCCGGCGAGGGGGCGGGTTGCCCGGGGCGCCGGGCGGGAGCGCGGGCGGGCAGGTGTCCGGAGACGCCTGAGGGGGCCGCATCCCTTTTCAGGGATGCGGCCCCCTCGACGGCGTTGCGTCAGTGGCCGATCGCGCCGTGCTCAGACGGCGAGCTTGACCATGTCCGCCTGCGGACCCTTCTGGCCCTGCGAGATCTCGAACTCGACTCGCTGTCCTTCTTCGAGACTGCGGTAGCCATCCATCTGGATCGCGCTGTAGTGGACGAATACATCCGCACCACCGTCGACCGCGATGAAGCCGTAGCCCTTCTCCGCGTTGAACCACTTGACGGTGCCCTGAGCCATGCCTAACTCCCCTATTACTGGCCCTTGCGCGGGCCCGCACTTCACGGACCCGGGTCAGACCCTGCGCCGGAACGCGTCGACCGCGGCTGAATGTATCTGTCCAACTGCCCTCTGCAACAGGTCATTCGAGCGGGAATTCTGGGCGCGGCTGAAAGAAGAATTGGGGATATTCCCCTGACTTACGGGGCAACTCGGGCCCGGCAAAGCGCGCAGAAGGTACACAATGCGCACACACTTTGGCTGCTTCTTGTCGCGCAGGGACGCATTCTCATATGCGTCCGGCATGAGCAGCGGAGGGGACTTCCCCAACTCTACCGCGCTCAACCATATAGAATTGCCCCTTCCGCTTATTGTCGCGGAAGGGGCAATTCGAGAGAGATGGGGATCAGCAGCCGCCGGCGACGGCCGGGATGATCGAGACGCCCGCGCCCGCCGGGGTGGCGGTCTCCAGGCCCTGCTCGAAGCGCACGTCGTCGTCGTTCACGTAGACGTTGACGAAGCGGCGCAGCTTGCCCTGGTCGTCCAGGACGCGGGCGGCGATGCCCGTGTGGTTCTTCTCCAGGTCCGCGATGACCTCGGCGAGGGTCCCGCCCTCGGCCTGGACCTCGGAGAGCCCGCCCGTGTAGGTGCGGAGGATGGTGGGGATGCGGACGTTCACAGCCATGTCTTCGTGACCTTTCAGAGGGCCAGGCCGGCGTCGCGGAACGCGTCCAGGCTCGGGCGGATGGTGGTGGTCGCCTGGGAGGTGTCGGCCACCGCGTCCAGGGTCTTGAGCCCGTCACCGGTGTTGAGGACGACCGTGGTGAGGTTCGGGTCGATGAGCCCGTTCTCGACGAGCTTGCGCGTGACGCCGACGGTCACCCCGCCCGCGGTCTCGGCGAAGACGCCCTCGGTGCGGGCGAGGAGCCTGATCGCGTCCACCACCTGCTCGTCGTTCACGTCCTCCACGGCGCCGCCGGTGCGGCGGGCGATGTCGAGGACGTAGGGGCCGTCGGCCGGGTTGCCGATGGCGAGCGACTTGGCGATCGTGTTCGGCTTCTGCGGGCGGACCACGTCGTGACCGGCCTTGAAGGCGGCGGAGACCGGGGAGCAGCCCTCGGCCTGGGCGCCGAAGATCTTGTACGGCTTGTCCTCGACGAGGCCCAGCTTGATGAGCTCCTGGAGCCCCTTGTCGATCTTCGTGAGCTGGGAGCCGGAGGCGATCGGGATGACGAGCTGGTCGGGGATGACCCAGCCGAGCTGCTCGCAGATCTCGTACGCCAGCGTCTTGGAGCCCTCGCCGTAGTACGGGCGGAGGTTGACGTTGACGAAGCCCCAGCCCTCGCCGAGCGGGTCGCCGATGAGCTCCGAGCAGAAGCGGTTGACGTCGTCGTAGTTGCCCTCGATGGCGACGAGTTCACCGCCGTACACGGCGGCCATGACGACCTTGCCCTGCTCCAGGTCGTGCGGGATGAACACGCAGGAGCGGAAGCCCGCGCGGGCGGCGGCGGCGCCGACGGCCCCGGCCAGGTTGCCCGTGGAGGAGCAGGAGAGGGTGGTGAAGCCGAAGGCGCGGGCCGCTTCGATGGCCTGGGCGACGACCCGGTCCTTGAAGGAGTGGGTCGGGTTGCCCGAGTCGTCCTTGACGAAGAGCTTGCCGGGGGCGACGCCGATCTCGCGGGCGAGGTTGTCGGCCTGGACGAGCTTGGTCCAGCCGGGGTTCAGGTTGGGCTTGTCGGCGACGTCGGCGGGGACGGGCAGCAGAGGGGCGTAGCGCCAGATGTTGGCGGGGCCGGACTCGATCTGCTTGCGCAGTGCCTCGGGGTCACCGACGGGCAGGTCGTACGCCACTTCGAGCGGTCCGAAACACAGCTCGCAGGCGAAGATCGGGCCGAGTGCGAAGACTTCGCCGCATTCCCGACAGGAGAGCCCGGAAGCGGGACCGAGGTCGACGGTGGTGGCGGGGGTGACGGTCTGTACAGCCATGGAGGGGAGGCCCTTTCTCCTCATCTTTCCCATGACGAATTTTTCGCCATGAGACGGATTTGGCACCTTCCCGAGCCGGGGGCCTCGATGGAGGACGAGACGAACCGACTGGAGGGTTGCCGGGGCTTCAACGGGCCGTTTCCCTCTGCCCCTCTGGATGAGCGGTATTCGATTGTGAAGCGCGCTGGACTTTCGTTCCTGCGCTCCGACGCGGGCGGCACCCCGACGTGCATCGGGCATCCGCGTTGTTCAAGACTGTAACCGAAGGCCCGGACGCTTGGACCGGCCGTCCGTACCGCGAGATGGAGATCACGTGCTGGAAGAGGTGGAGCGTTGGCTGGACCGGCGGTCCTGGTCCCTGGCGGACCGGCCGCTGGATCAGGTCCTCGCCGCCAAGCGCTCGACACGGGTCAGCGTGGTGCTGCCCGCGCTGAACGAGGAGGCCACGGTCGGGGAGATCGTCTCCGTGATCCGGCGCGAGCTGATGTCGGAGGCGGTACCGCTGGTGGACGAACTGGTGGTGATCGACTCGGGTTCCACCGACCGCACGGCGGAGGTGGCGGCGGCGGCCGGGGCGCGGGTCGTCGCCCGGGACGCGGTGCTGCCCCGGATACCGGCCGTACCGGGCAAGGGCGAGGTCCTGTGGCGGTCACTGATGGTGACGAGCGGGGACGTGGTCTGCTTCGTGGACGCGGATCTGCGGGACTTCTCGGCGGACTTCGTGACGGGGATCGTGGGCCCGCTGCTCACCGATCCCGAGGTGTCCTTCGTGAAGGCGATGTACGACCGTCCGCTGGGTGACGCCCCCGGGCAGGGCGGCCGGGTGACGGAGCTGGTGGCGCGGCCGCTGCTGAACCTGCACTGGCCCGCGCTCGCCGGTTTCGTACAGCCGCTGGGCGGGGAGTACGCGGCCCGGCGCTCGCTCCTCGAACGGCTGCCCTTCCCGGTCGGTTACGGAGTGGAGCTGGGGCTGCTCGTGGACGCCCTGCACACGGTGGGCCTGGACGCGCTCGCGCAGGTGGACGTGGGGGTGCGCAAGCACCGGCACCAGGACGGGCAGGCGCTGGGCCGGATGGCGGCGGCGATCTACCGGACGGCGCAGCTGCGGCTCTCGCGGGGGCATCTGGTGCGGCCCCGGCTGACGCAGTTCGAGCGGGGAGCGGAGGGCTTCGAGCCCCGGACGTACGCGGTGGACACGGAGGAGCGACCGCCGATGGTGGAAATCACGGAGTACGCGAGCCGTCGCGTGGCGTAACGCCCCATGATGATGTGTTTTGCATACATTGCGCTTTCATGCGCTTCAGACACCACCACCTGGGCCGGGTGCTCGCGGTCATCGGGCTGACGGCGGGCTCGCTCGCCTCCACGGCGGCGGGACGGGCCGCCGCGGACGTGGTCGAGCCCTTCGGCAAGCGGTACGGGGCCTCGCTGTACGGCGACTTCACGACGCTCGGCAACACGGTCATGGACTGCCCGGCCGCGTCCGGGGCCCCGGCGGGCCCTGGAGGCCCCGGGGCCTCCGGCGGCCCGGGGGCATCGGCGACCCCTCACGGCCCTGCTTCCCCGGAAGGCCCTACCAGTCGCACTGGCCGCACTGATCACACAAGCCCCACTGCCACCACTGGCCACGCAAACCCCACTGCCACCACTGGTCGCACAAGCTCTACAAGCCCCATCAGCCCTGTCGGCCCCGAGGACCCCGCCGCCCGCTGTGCGACCGCCGCGCGCGGGCAGGGTCCCGACGGCGGCGACGCCTTCGTGATGCGGCGGACCGACGCGGCGGGCATCTCGCCCGGCTTCGGCTCCAGCTCCGGCCACGTGCGCATCCCGGCGGGCGCGGAGGTCGCGTACGCCGGGCTCTTCTGGGGCGGGAACGACGGCACGCACCGGGGCCCCGGCGGGGCCGACCTGAGGCGCTGCGACCTCGCGGGCGCGGACGTCACCCCCTCGCCCGGCACCCCGGCGACGACCGCCCCGGTGCTCCGGATCGGCTCGGGCCCGACGGTCCCGGTCTCGATCGACAGCATGACCGCGGACCCGGCGGACAGCGCGGGGGCGCACTTCTACACCGGCGGGTCGGACGTGACCGCCGCCTTCGCGGGCGTCTCCGGGACGGACGCGCGCGTGACGGTCGGGAACGTCTGGGCGGCGGACGGCAAGGGCTGCGCGGCGGGCTGGTCCCTGACCGTGGTCCACCGCTTCCCCGGCCCGGTCCCGGAACTCGCCCCGGTACGGCGGACGGTCTCCGTGTACGGCGGGCACGTCGTCCAGCGGCCCGACTCCCCCGCCACCACGGTCACCGTGGACGGCTTCCGGCGGGCGGCGGGACCGGTGCGGGCGGGCGTCGTCGCCTTCGACGGCGACCGGAACGCCCCCGGGGACGTCTTCCGCGTCGACGGCAGGACCGTCCCCGAGGGCCGTACCGGGGAGACCGACAACTTCTTCGTCGGCGGGAGCGACGGCGCCCTCGACCCCCGCCCGGCCGACAGCCTCGGGGTCGAGGCCAAGGAGTTCGTGCTGCCCGACGGGGCCGTCCCGCAGGGCGCGACCTCCGCCGAGCTGTCCTTCGCCACCCGGGGCGACACCTTCGTACCGGCCGGGCTCGCGTTCTCCGTACCGGTGCCGGACCTGGAGATCACCAGGACGGCGAGCCCGCGCGCGGTACGGCCGGGGGAGGTCCTCACGTACACCGTCACCGCGCGGAACACCGGCCCGGCCGACCTCCCGGCCGTCCGGTTCTCCGACGACCTGACGGGCGTCCTCGACGACGCCGACCACCGCCGGGACGCCCGTACGGACCTGGGCACGGTGACGTACACGGAGCGCGGCACCGCCTTCTCCGGCGCCCTTCCCGCCGGAAGGACCGCGACCGTCACATACTCGGTGCGGATCAAGGACCGGCCGGAGGGGGACGGGCGGCTGCGCTCCGCCGTCACGTCGGGAACGCCCCGCTCGAACTGCGGACCGGGCAGCGGGGACCCGGCGTGCGCGACGGCCCCGGCGCTGACGCGCCCGGCCCCGACCAGGGCGGCCCCGCCACGGGCGCTCCCCACCCGGACGGCCCCGGCCCGGCCGGACACCGGGGACGCCAAGAACGCCACCCCGGCGCCCCCGGCGGCGGCGGGACCCGCCTCCCCCGCTCCCCCGGCCCCCGGACCGCGCGGGAACGCGGGTTCGATGGCCGCGACCGGCGGCCACGGCGAGCGGCTGTGGCTGCTCGGCGCCCTCGGCCTGGCCCTCGCGGCGACGGGCCTGGTGGCGAAGGCGGCCCTGCGCGGCCGACGCGACAGCTGAGGAGGCCCGGGGGGGCCTCGGTGACGAAGGAGGAAGCCGGGTCCCGCCGCCTCATCGGCGAGAACCCTCCGTGGCCGGATCACCCCGTCTGGTATCCGTACGTTTGAGCGTTTACGGGACGGGCTAGGTTCGCCCCATGGCTACTGTGCTTGTGGCATCCAACCGGGGCCCCGTCTCGTACGCGCTCGGCGAGGACGGCGGACTCGACGCCCGCAGGGGCGGCGGCGGCCTGGTCTCCGGTCTGAGCGCCGTGTCCGCCCAGGACAGTCTGTGGGTGTGCGCGGCGCTCGGCGAGGGCGACCGGGAGGCCGTCCGGCGAGGGGTCGGGGAGCCGGGCGTACGGATGCTGGACATCGATCCGTCCGTCTACACCGACGCGTACAACGGCATCGCGAACTCGGTGCTGTGGTTCGTCCACCACCATCTGTACGACGTCCCGCGCGAGCCCGTCTTCGACGCCGGGTTCCGCCGCCGCTGGGAGTCCTACCGCGCCTACAACCGTGCCTTCGCGGAGGCCCTCGCGGCCGGTGCCGACGAGGGCGCGGCCGTCCTCGTCCAGGACTACCACCTGGCGCTCGTCCCGGGACTGCTCCGGGAACTCCGCCCCGACCTGCGGATCTCCCACTTCACCCACACGCCGTGGGCCGATCCCTCGTACTTCGCGATGCTGCCCTCGGACATCCGCGCCGAGCTGCTGTGGGGAATGCTCGGCGCCGACGAACTCGGCTTCCACACCTGGGCCTGGGCGCAGAACTTCATGGGATGCGCCTCCCTGGACGACGAGACCGGGCTGGCCGACGCCTTCTTCCCGAGCGGCGACCCCCGCCGCTGGGTGGACCACCGCAGGATCGGCGGCCCGAAGCGCACCACCTGGATCAAGACGTACCCCCTGGGCGTGGACGGCGAGGACCTGCTGGCCCTGGCCCACCGGCCCGAGGTCGACGAACGGCTGGCCGCGCTGCGGGCCGAGGTCGGCGACCGCAGGACCATCGTCCGGGTCGACCGCACGGAGCTGTCCAAGAACATCCTGCGCGGGCTGCTCGCCTACCGGGAACTGCTCACCGTCCACCCCGAGTGGCGCGGCCGGGTCGTCCACCTGGCCTCCGCGTACCCCTCCCGGCAGGACCTGGAGGTCTACCGCGCGTACACCGCCTCGGTCACCGAACTGGCGGCGGAGATCGACGCGGAGTTCGGCACGGCGGACTGGCGGCCGGTCCTGGTCTCCGTCGAGGACGACTTCACCCGCTCCCTGGCCGCGTACCGCCTGGCGGACGTGGCCCTGGTGAACCCGGTGCGCGACGGCATGAACCTGGTGGCCAAGGAGATACCGCTCGTCGCGGAGGAGGGCTGCGCCCTGGTCCTGTCGACGGGAGCGGGCGCCCACCAGGAACTACGGGACCACGCCCTGACGGTGAACCCCTACGACGTCACGGAAACCGCCGAGGCCCTCCACCGGGCCCTGACGATGCCCCCCGAGGAACGCGCCACCCGCACGAAACACCTCAGAGCGGCGGCCACGGCCCTCCCCCCACAACAGTGGTTCCTCTCCCAACTGACGTCTCTCACGGAACGCTGACCCCCTCGACAAGCCCCCGCACACCGGAGACCCCGGCGAAGTCCCGTGCCAGGGTGTCCATGACCAGCTCGTCACAGATCTGGCCGAGCCAGTACCCCGCTTCCCGCAGGGTCCCGGCGAGCCGGAACCCTGCCCGCTCGTACGCCTTGACGGCCCCCGCGTGGGGGGCCAGCACCTTCAGCCAGACCATGCGCAGATTGACGACGTGGAACGCGTAGTCGAGCACGAGCAGGGTGGCCGCGCTCCCCAGACCCCGCCCGCGCGCCTCCGGGGCGAGCATGACGACGTACTCGGCGGTGCGCACCTGGTGATCGGGGAGGAGCGTGGCGACCCCGACGGGAACGGGCCGGCCGTCACCGAGGTCGTAGACGGTGAAGCGGATGTTCTCACCCCTGAGTTGGTGGGCCATTCCCTCGGTACGGCTCGCCAGCGATTCGGGTGCCTGCCGCCCGTAGCCCACGAGCAGGGCCGGATCCTGTTCCCACCGCCAGTAGGTCTCGACGAGGTCTGGCCGGAAGGGTCCCAGTCCGCAGCTGCCGTCCTTGAGCCACAGGATCGGGTCAGTGGTCACGATGGTCTCCGATCATGAGAACGGGGGTGTAGGCGCGGGTCGAATCGGGTTCGGCCACGAGGTCGCCGCCCTCAGTCTGGACCCATGCGTGCAGCCGGACAGGGTCCGGCGCGACACCGTGGCACCACGTGACCGACAAGCCCCGGGAGGCGAGCAACAGCACGGCCGTGGCGGACTCTTCCAGGCAGGCTGCCCGGCCGGGCGACAGCCAGGCCGCACGGCGCGCGGCAGCCACGGCCGCTCTGGCCTGGCCCGGCGTGGCGGGGCGGCGGCCTGCCGCCGTCGCGGCCCGGATCAAGGTCGTCACCCGGTGCATCGCGGTCGCCCCGCTTCCCGCCCTCTCGACCGCGAAGACCCCCGCGAGGGCGACGGCGGCAGAGAGTCGCCAGGGCCCACAGGGGCGTTCGATTCCGGCGGGATGCTCAGCGCTGCCCCAGCTGGCGGCGGGTACGACGACGGGGTGCGGACTCCGCCCCGGCACCTCGCAGCGGACACGACCGGTGCCGTAGTCGATGGTCACCAGGACGTGCCCGAAGTCCACGGCCCCCTCCCTCACGTGGACCTCCCGGGCAGGTCGACGCCCCAGGCCGGAGCCGGGTCACGATGGTGGGCGTGCAGCCACGCCTCCGCCATGAGCGCCTGTTCGAGGGTGGCGAGCGGCATCGGGACACCGGCTGCGGCATACCGGAGGTGCCGGCGGAAGCGGGTGGGGTCGAGGAGGCCCAGGGACGCCAGGTAGCCGTCACCGAGCCCCTGAAGGTCGTCCAGATGAGTCCGCATCCCGGTGAAGTGGTCGGCCTCGAAGCTCCCCTTCGTGGTGCGCGAGGCCACAGCGGGTGGCAGCAGGTCGCCGACGGCCCGTACGAGGAGCGGTTTGTATCCGTGGACGGGAGGTCGGTGCTCCAAGGGGTCACGCAGCACCGCGTCGGCCACGGACGGATCCAGGAAGGGATTGTGGAGGTCGATGCCACAGGACTTCGCGAGTTCCGCATCGGCCCTCGCGGTTCGTGCGACTTCCCGGATCTCGTCCACAAGGGTGTGGACGGAGGCGTCGAGCCCCGGCAAAGGGTCGAAGGCGGCGGCCTGCGCGGCTGCTCCGGCGACATGGCCGAGGGCGACGGGTTCCGCCCATGAAGGAATCGGCGGCGCCGTGAACCAGCGGACGTTCTCCCGGTCGTGACTCGCTGTTCTCCCCCGCGAGAAGCACCGGGCGAGGTCGGCCAGAGCGTCCGGTCGGCCGGTACGGGTCATCGCGACGGCGCCACGCAGCAGGGGTACGACCGGGGTGCGGCGCAGGCGAGCCCAACCGTGCGCCTCGCGCAGGGCCCGACCCCACCGCCCGGCACGCATGAGGTCACACAGTTGTGCCGGAGGAAGGAACAGCACGCTGTCCCCGCCGTCGCCGGTCAGATGCGTCCTGGTCCCGAGTTCGCGCGTCATCCAGCGGAACTGACCCAGGAGCCGGGCCTGGGTGAGGGTCGACGGGGCGGGCTCGTCGGTGGCGGAGACCGAGGTGATCCCGCCGTACGGCAGATGCGACGCGCCCAGCGGAAGCAGGTGGTGAGAGATCCGGCCCGACGACGCGGCGGCTGCCATCCTCGCGTAGCGCAGATCGGCTCCGTCGAGGCGCCCTTCGGGATGGATCGTCACGGCGTCGAGGACGTGTGAGCCGTCGAGGGAGCGCGCGGCGAGGACGGCCACGGTGGTGGAGTCCAGACCACCGGACAGGTCCGAGGACAGGGTGGGGTCCGCCCGCGTCCGCAGTGCCACGGCGTCCGCGAGGGCGCGGCGCAATCGCCGGTGCGCCATGTGGTGCCTCTCCGGCTCCGGGCACCACGTCGTGGCACGGCGGGGCTGATCCCCGTTCCTGGGCAACTCGATCCGGCTGCCGGGCGGAAGCTGCTCGACCCCCGAGAAGAAGGTCCTGTCGCCTGCCAGCGCGGGAACCGAAGGGGCCAGGATCGCGCACGCGACGCGGCCCACATCGACGTCGGCCCCCGTCAGGGAGGCGAGAGCACGGGCGGAGGTCGACCATGCCCAGCCGTCGTCCCACCTCGTGGCGTACAGCGGGAAGGCGGCGACCGGGTCCGTGTGCACCACCACGCACTCCGCGCGCTCCTCGACCACGGCGTACGAGCCGGACCAGCGCCACGTCACGTCGGCGGGCACCGGCCTGCCGGAGAGTCCGCGCAGCTGTCCGGCTGTCGCGCCGCACCATCCGACCACCAGGACGCGGGGACGCCCATCGTCAGCGGGCACGGTGCGCACCGGTGTCTCCCCGAGGCACCACAGCGTGTTCGGTGGGGCCGGGTTCCGAGCGCCGAGCGGCCGGGGTGCGTCGTCCGATGTCGTACTGAATCCGCCGAGGGTCACGAGGTCCTCCAGGTGTCGGGGCCGGGCTCTCGGTGTGCGGCACCGGTCGAGCCGGTGCCGCACACCGCACGGACGAGCGGTCAGCAGTTGTACGCCCGCCTCTTGTCCTCGGACTGACCGCCGCCCTGGCCCTCGGTCAGAGCCATCGCGTCGCCGATGTCGACCGAGTCCGGCCCGGGTGCCGGGACGTCTTCCTCTCGGAGCAGTTCGTTCATGACAGTGCCTTTCTCCTGGTGGATGCGGTACTTGTGCGACCCGCCCCGTACCGACCGCACAGACGGAAGACGGAGCGGGAGAACGGGAAGTCATCCGCCGAGCAGCTCCGCGAAGGACAGGACGATCACCAGGCCGCAGGTGACGACGGCGTGGAGCAGAACGACGGACCTCTGCCTCATCCGGCGACCTGGACATTGGCCACGGCCGTCGACCACTCCACTCCGGAGAGGGGCCGGATGTGGGCGACCCGCACGACGCGGCCGTCGGTGTGGACCTCGTGCGTGACCGCCATGAGCTCCCCCTCGCCCCGGGAGGCGATGTCCCGCACCTGACGTCCGAGCAGTTCATACCGCTCGTATCCGGCGTGGTCGACGGCGTTCACCGCTCGTGCTCCCGGTCCGGCGACTCGTCGGTGAACCGCCGCAGAGAGTGCTCCCAGCCCCTGGCCGCCCGTTCCCGCAGCTCACGGCTCGGAGCGCCGTGCTCAGGCTTCGGTATGCCGTGCTCGTGCCCGCTGGCTCCGGGCGTGCGATGAGGGAGAGAGCCGTCCATCGTCTGCTCCTGCCGTCGAGGTGTTCGGCGGCCGTCCGGACCGATGGCGGCACATGTGCGCATCGGACCCACAGCTGGACGGGTGTGATCAGTCAAAAGCCCTGGGACTCTCCGGAACAGGAAATGTCGAAGGCGGGGGCCTGCCATGTGACCGGAAGACTTTGCGAGCGCTTTGCGATGCCACTGGCCCAGCGGGAAAGCCGGGTCTACGTTTTATGTCGTGGCAGTCAACGCCGTGTTGAAGCAGCGGATGGCCGACCTGGGTCTTACACAGGAGGAGTTGGCGGAGCGGATGAACACCGCTCTGCTGGAGATCACCGGCAGGCACGGCGAAGTGTCGGACCGGACCGTACGGAACCTGATCAGCGGAGCCACCCGGCGCCCGATCGGTCGCACCCGCAGGGCTCTGGAAGCAGTCTTCCGTTGCCCGTTGAAAGATCTGGGGTTCGAGTCACCCAGTACCGCAGCGCCGCAGGAGGGCCCCGTGGAACGCCGCCGGTTCATCGCTGCCGGGCCTGTCCTGACGCTTGCCTCGGCCACGCTGGCTTTCGGCGCCCCTCGCCGCATCGGCGCGAGCGACATCGAGCGGCTCCATCGCAGATTCACCGACGTCGTCGCCAAGGACCACCGTCACGGCGGCCAGCGTGCCATCGAACACACAGCCGCTGCCATGGCGGACGAAGCGCTCCACCTCCAAAGCTCGGGCAGCGCCAGTCAGCGCGTCAGGAAGCAGGTCTACGCATCGGCCGCCGCGTTCCGGTCCTCCGCAATGTGGGCTGCCATCGACGGACGCCGGTTCAAGGACGCCATCAAGCACATGCATGTCGCCCAACAGCTCGCCGAGATGGCCGGTGATCCGTACATCAAGTTCCGCATCTGGTCCCACGCGGGCACGATGTACCGGCACATGGGCCGCCCTGTGGATGCCGCAGCGGCCAACGACGTGGCCCGTAAACTCGGTATCACCCGCCAGGACCCCATGTTCGCCTCCCTCGGCCTGGCCAGGCAGGGTGCGATCCACGGGGCAACCGGGGACAGCACGGCCATCCGCCGCGCGTTCGACCATGCGCAGGACGCCCTGCTGCGCGCCGACCCGGAGGCTCGGCGCCCCGTCTGGATGAACGCCTTCTACGACCAGGCCGAGCTCGACAGTCTCGCCCTGACCGCATTCCTCGCGCTGGGCGACTTCGAACGGGCGGAAGCCCACGGCCACCGTTGCCTCGCGGCCCTACGTCCCCACATGCACCGCTCCAAAGCGATCGCCACGACCCGCGTCGCACGGGCCCAGCTCGAACAGGGCGACGTGGAACCCGCCGTTGAGAGCGCCATGTCCGTCCCGGTCGACGCCGCGATCCGCCACCCACGCGTCGTGGGAATGCTCCGCGCCTTCGGCAGCCGCCTGAACACGATCGCCCCCGGCACCACCCTCGCCCACGCCTGGTCGCAGTACGCCCACGACACCTGGAGGAATCCCGCATGACCCCACGGCTCCGTCGCTACGACGGTTCGTCCGAGGACGTCCGGCAGGTCGTCGGTCCGCTGGTCGCGGTGTACGCGCGGGTGCGCGAGCCGCTGCTCCATCTGCCGAACTACGCGGTGGCCACCTTCGCCGAGCGGCTGGAGCGGCACAGCCGGGAGGCGGGGTTCGGGGCGGTGCTGGCCTTCGACGCCGAGGACCGGCCGGTGGGCTACGCGTACGGCAACACCGTGGAGGAGGGTGACCGGTGGTGGACCAGGACGGACGGGGTCGACGCCCGGTTCACCGGCTCCCCCGTCCTGGCCCTCAAGGAGATCGGCGTGACGGTTCCCCACCGGGGCACCGGACTCGCCCGGCGCGTCCACGACGCACTGCTCGCCGGTCGCGGTGAGGCGTACGTGTCCCTCATGGTCAACGCGGCGGCGGGCGACGGGAAGGTCCGGCGGGTCTACGAGTCCTGGGGATACACGGCGATCGGCACCAGCCGTCCCTCCCCCGGCGCCCCCGTCCTCACCTCGATGATCAGGCCGATGAGCGTCGGCGGGGAGCCCGTCCGCCAGGAGCCCTGAACCGGACGGAGGCCCCCGTCCGCCAGGGCGTGGTCGACCTGCTCCTACGGGATGTCCCGCAGGGGGTGTCCCGTACGGGAGCCGTTCGTAGGGGGTCGCCCGTACGGGAGCCGTCCCGGGACTCCGCGTACGGGGAAGTCCCGTACGGGATGGCCTCAGGCCGTGGTCCCCATCGCCTCCGCCAGGGACGCCAGCAGGGCCACCACCCCCTGCGGGCCGTCGACCGCGAGGTCCGCGCGGTCGGTGAGTTCCGTGACCTCCGTGGAGCCGCTGCACACCAGGAGGCCCGGGACGCCGTCGGAGCGGAGCTTGTCCACGGCGGCGAAGGCGGGCAGGTCCCCCAGGTCGTCACCCGCGTAGAGCACCGACTCGGCGCCGGTCTCCCGTACGTACTCCAGGAGCGCGACCCCCTTGTCCATGCCCGGCGGTCGCAGCTCCAGGACCATCCTGCCCGGTTCCAGGACCAGCCCGTGGTGGGTGGCGAGGTCCCCCAGGGGTCCCTTCAGGGCCTCGAAGGCGTTCTCGGGGTCGAGGGCGCGGCGCGTGTGCACCGCGACCGCCCGGCCCTTCTCCTCGATCCAGACCCCCGGCCAGGCACCGGCCCGGTCCAGGAAGCCGGGGAGTTCGGCGCGGACCGAGGCGACCCCCGGGTGCGGGGCGGGGGCGTGGACGGTGCCGGTGACCGCGTCCCAGCGTTCGGCCCCGTAGTGGCCGAGGACGACGAGGTGTTCCAGACCGGGGACCCCGGCGAAGCCGCCGTGGCGGACGGCGACCCCGGCGGGGCGGCCGGTCACGACGGCGACCGAGGCGACCCGGGGCGCGAGCGCGGCGAGCGCGGCGACGGCGCCGGGGTGGGCGCGGGCCCGCTCCGGGTCGGGGACGATCTCGGCGAGGGTGCCGTCGAAGTCGAGGGCGACGACGGCGTGCGCGGGCCGCGCGAGGAGCGCGGCCAGACCGTCGCGGCCGGCGGAGGTGGTCGGGTGCGGGAGGCTGCTGACCATGTCCCGACCCTACCGACGCGGGGCCTCCGCGTCAGCGGGACGGACGACCGGACCCGAGCACGGGGGCGCCCGGTCAGCGCCGCTGCTGCCGTTCCGTCCTGATCCTGCGCAGCCGGTTGACCGTCACCGGGTCGTGGGCGAGGGCGCGGGGGTCGTCGAGGAGGGCGTTGAGGAGCTGGTAGTAGCGGGTCGGGGAGAGTCCGAGGCGCTCGCGGACGGCCCGCTCCTTGGCTCCGGGGCCGGGCCAGGAGCGGCGCTCGACGGCGAGCAGGGCCCGCTCGCGCGCCCCGAGCCCGGAGGCGTCGACCGCGGAGGGCGGCGGGACCGGACCTCCAGCGGCGGCGGGCGGCCGGACCGCGCTTCTCCCGTGGCCGGGCGCCGGGACCGTACCTCCGGTGGCGGCGGGCGGGAGTGCCGTGTCGCCGTCCGCGAGGGCGGGCGACGGAGCCGTAGCGCCGTGGTCGGCGGCTGACAAGCCCGTACCGCCGTCGGTGGCGGGCGACGGGGCCGTACCGTCGTCGTCGGCGGGCGACGGGGCCGTGCCGCTGTCGGCAGCGGCGGCGGGCGAACCGGCCCCGGCCCCGGCAGTGCCCCCGGTCCCGGCGGTGTCCCCGGTCCCGGCGGTGTCTCCGGTCCCGGCGGTGTCCGTCCTCGCGTCCCGTTCCTCCTCGGTCATACGACCAACCTATTACTCCGCGTTCTCCGCCGCCGTCGCCACCCGGCCGATCGAGTTCAGGACCTGGGAGGGGTTCCCGGAGGGGGTCACCGCCTTGCCGATGTTCTGCTTGACGGTCTCGCTGACCTTCGCCCAGGAGGTCTTGCCGACCGGGGGGAGCTGGCTGCCCGGGAGCGTCTTGAGGAAGACGCGGAGGTTGGCGTGCTCGGCGTCGGTCTCCATGCGGGTGGAGGCGGTGACGGTGACGGGCAGGAGGTCGTTGTCCCCGGCGAACTTCAGCACGTTCTCGTCGCTGAAGGCGAAGTTGAGGAAGTCGCCGATCTCCTTGCGGTTCCCGTTCTGCTTGAAGCCCATGATCCAGTCGGCGACGCCCATCGCGGTCTTCGCCGGGCCGTCGTTGCCGGGCAGCGCGATCTGGCCGACCTCGACGCCCTTCTTGGCCGCTTCCTTCAGGAGCGAGGGGTGGCCGTTGAGCATCCCGACCTCACCGTTCGCGAAGGAGGCGAACGCGGCCTTGCGGTTGAGCTTGCCGGGTGCGACGGGGCCGGTCAGACCCTTGCCGACGAGGTCCTTCTTGAGCCATTCGAAGGTCTTGACGTTGGCGTCGGAGTCCACGGTGTAGTGGTCGGTGCCGTCGGTCCAGCCACCACCGCCGCTGAGCATCCACATCAGCGCCTCGGCCTGCGCCTCCTCCGGTCCGAGGGGCAGCGCGAAGGGGGTGCGGACGCCGTTCTCCTTGAGCTTCCCGGCGGCCTCGGCCAGCTCGTCCCAGGTGGTGGGCGGCTTCGCCCCGGCCTCCTCGAAGAGCGCCTTGTTGTAGAAGAGGGGGCGGGTGGAGGCGACGAACGGCAGCCCGTACTGGGTGCGCTTGTGCTCCCCCGCGGAGACCAGCGGGGCGAGGAAGTTGGCCTGGACGGGGATGGAGAGGAGCTCGTCGGCGGAGTACAGCTCCCCGGCGGCGGCGTAGTCGGCGTAGGCGCCGATCTGCGCGATGTCGGGGGCCTTGTCCGCCTTGACCATCTCGGCGACCTTGCGGTCGACGTCGTCCCAGGACTCGACCTGCACCTCGACCTTGACGCCGGGGTTCTTGGCCTCGAAGGCGGCGACCAGGCCGTTCCAGTACTTCTTGGTGGTGTCGCCACCGTTGAGGTCGTAGTCGGCGGCGACCAGGCGGAGGGTCACGTCGCCGGATTCACCCCCGAGGGTGCCGCAGCCGGCGACCGTGGCGGTCAGCCCGAGGGCGGCGGCGGCCGCGGTCAGTCCAAGGAATCGTCGCCGCTGCACGGATTCGTCCACCTTTTGCTCGTCGTTGAGCTGCATCGAGCCGCACGTTCGCCCTGAGCAGGGCAGTAAGTCTCCCCCTCGGGTGGGTATGAGGTCTACACCACCCGGGTATCACTTCCGCAACACAGTCGGGACCATGGGCCCATGGCCGGTCCCGAATTTGTATCCGTACGCAACAATCCTCCGCAGTGGACTAGACCTTTTGGGTCTTCGCGCGCCAAACTGTCCTCCGTGAGACATGTCATCGCCCTGGATGTGGGCGGCACCGGTATGAAAGCCGCCCTCGTCGGGGCGGACGGCACCCTGCTCCACGAAGCCCGCCGCGCCACCGGCCGCCGCCGTGGCCCCGAGGCCGTCGTGGAGACGATCCTCGGCTTCGCCGAGGAGCTCCGCGCCCTCGGTACCGAGCGCTACGGACAGCCCGCCGCGGCCGCCGGAGTAGCCGTCCCCGGAATCGTCGACGCGGAGAACGGCATCGCCGTCTACGCCGCCAACCTCGGCTGGCGCGACGTCCCCATGCGCGAACTCCTCAGCCGCAGGCTCGACGGCATCCCCGTCGCCCTCGGCCACGACGTACGCACCGGTGGCCTCGCCGAGGGCCGGATCGGCGCGGGCAACGGCGCCGACCGCTTCCTCTTCGTCCCCCTCGGCACCGGCATCGCCGGAGCCATCGGCATCGGCGACCGCATCGAGGCGGGCGCCCACGGCTACGCGGGCGAGATCGGCCACATCGTCGTCCGCCCCGGCGGCACCGACTGCGGCTGCGGCCAGCGCGGCTGTCTGGAGCGGTACGCCTCCGCCTCCGCCGTCTCCCAGGCGTGGGCCAAGGCCAGCGGCGACCCCGAGGCCGACGCGGCCGACTGCGCCAAGGCCGTCGAGTCCGGCGACGCCAAGGCCCTCAAGGTCTGGCAGGACGCCGTCGACGCCCTCGCCGACGGTCTGGTCACCGCGCTCACCCTGCTGGACCCCCGCACGCTCATCATCGGTGGCGGACTCGCCGAGGCCGGGGAAACCTTGTTCACACCACTTCGGGCCGCGGTGGAGGAGCGAGTCACGTTCCAGAAGCTGCCCGCGATCGTCCCGGCGGCCCTCGGGGACACCGCCGGATGCCTGGGCGCGGGCCTCCTCGCCTGGGACCTTCTCGCCGCACAGCGCCCCACCGACTCGGAGGTTTCCGCCTGATGGCCGATCACAAGGTTCTCGCCGGCGCACATGTCGTGCTGCCCACCGGGATCGTCGAGAACGGACGCGTGATCGTCGACGGCGACCGCATCGCGGGCAGCTCCCCCGAGGGCACCCCGACCGTCGACCTGACCGGCCACTGGCTCGTCCCCGGCTTCGTGGACATGCACAACCACGGCGGCGGCGGCGCCTCCTTCACCTCCGGCACCGTCGACGAGGTGCTCAAGGGCATCCACACCCACCGGCTGCACGGCACCACCACCGTCGTCGCCTCCTTCGTCACCGGCGAGATGGACTTCCTCACCCAGCGGGCCGGACTGCTCTCCGAGCTGGCCGAGCAGGGCGAGCTGGCCGGTCTGCACTTCGAGGGCCCGTTCATCTCCCCGTGCCGCAAGGGCGCCCACGACGAGACGCTGCTGCGCGACCCGGACCCGGCCGAGGTCCGCAAGCTGATCGACGCCGCCCGGGGCCAGGCCAAGATGGTCACCCTCGCCACCGAGCTGCCCGGCGGCCTGGACTCCGTACGGCTGCTCGCCGAGCACGGGGTGATCGCCGCGATCGGCCACACCGACGCCAGCTACGAGCAGACCGTCGCCGCGATCGACGCGGGCGCCACCGTCGCCACCCACCTCTACAACGCGATGCCCGCCCTCGGCCACCGCGCGCCCGGCCCGATCGCCGCCCTCCTGGAGGACGAGCGGATCACCGTCGAGCTCATCAACGACGGCACCCATCTGCACCCGGCCGCCCTGGAGCTGGCCTTCCACCACGCGGGCCCCGGGCGGGTCGCCTTCATCACCGACGCCATGGACGCCGCCGGGTTCGGCGACGGCCGCTACATGCTCGGCCCGCTGGAGGTCGAGGTCAAGGACAGCGTCGCCCGGCTCGTCGAGGGCGGCTCCATCGCCGGGTCCACCCTCACCCTGGACCGCGCGTTCAAGCGCGCCGCCACCATCGACGGGCTCCCCGTCGAGGCGGTCGTCCGGGCCATCTCCGCCAACCCGGCGCGACTGCTCGGCGTGTACGACCGGGTCGGCTCCCTGGAGCCCGGCAAGGACGCCGACATCGTCGTCCTCGACGCGGAGTTCGAGCTCAAGGGCGTCATGCGCAAGGGCGAGTGGATCGTCGACCCGACGGCGGCCACGGCCGTCTGATCAGGAGTCATGCCGAAGGGCGGTGGGCCGGGGGTCTGGGCCTGCCGCCTTTCGTTTGGCATGATCGGTGCCCGTCGGAGCGCGCGTTCCACAGGACCTCACACGGAGTACGGGGTCGGTCAGATGATTCTCACGGTCACCCTCAACACGGCACTGGACCTGACGTACCGGGTCCCCGCACTCACCCCGCACACCTCCCACCGCGTCACCCAGGTCATCGAACGCCCCGGCGGCAAGGGCCTCAACGTGGCCCGGGTGCTCGCCGCCCTCGGCCACGAGACGGTCGCCACCGGTTTCGCGGGCGGCCCCACCGGCGCCGACCTGCGGGCCCGGCTCGCCGCGACCCCGGTCCTGGACGAACTCGTCGAGACCGGCGGCCCCACCCGGCGCACCGTCGCCGTCGTCGACGCGGCCTCCGGGGACACCACCCAGCTCAACGAACCCGGGCCGACCGTCACCCCCGCCGAATGGACCGCCTTCCGGACCCGCTTCACCGCGCTCCTCGACGGGGCGGCGGCGGTCGCCCTCTGCGGCAGCCTCCCGCCGGGCATCCATGTGGGGGCGTACGCGGAACTCGTCCGGCTGGCCCGTGCCGCCGAGGTGCCCGTCCTCCTGGACACCAGCGGCGAACCCCTGCGGCGGGGCATCGCGGCCCGCCCCGACCTGGTCAAACCGAACGCGGACGAGCTGGCGCAGCTCACCGGCTCCCGCGATCCGCTGCGCGCGACCCACGAGGCCCGGGGCCGGGGCGCCCGCGCGGTCGTCGCCTCGCTCGGCCCCGAGGGCCTGCTCGCGGCGACCCCGGAGGGCCTGTGGCGGGCGATCCCGCCGGCGGCGGTGAAGGGCAACCCGACGGGCGCGGGCGACTCGGCGGTGGCGGGCCTGCTCTCGGGCCTGGCCGACGACGCCCCCTGGCCGGAACGCCTGACCCGGGCGGTCGCCCTCTCGGCGGCGACGGTGCTCTCCCCGGTGGCCGGGGAGTTCGACCGCGCGGCGTACGAGGCACTGCTGCCCCGGGTGAAGGTGGCCGAGCACTCGGTTGTCCCGTGACCGTGCTGTCAGCCGCGCTCGTCAGGACGGGGCTTCAGGCGATGCGGCCGAGCGTCACGCACCTGTCGGCGACCCACCGCTTCGTCCCTCCATGGTCGAGGGGGGCCGCTCCCTGATGGTCCGGCGCCTCTCCCGCTCGGCGCGGGAGGCGCTTGATCCGTGGGAAGGGAACGCCCCCCCTTCAGCTCACCGGGGCCTGGATGACTTCCAGCCAGTCGAGCAGCACGTCGCACTGGTTGCCCGTCTCGCACGAGATCTTGATCTCGTTCTCGCCCTTCTTGAGGTCGACCGGCGCCCAGGTGGTCTGCCAGTTCTTCTCCAGGTTCGGGTCCGAGGACCCGATGAAGTTCTTCAGTCCGATCGGCTGCGAGTTCGGCTTCCCGTTGACCGTCAGGGTGGCGAAGGCGTCGACCGCGGGAATCGTGTAGCGCACGGTGAGGCGGTACTTGCCGTCCACCGGCATGTTCGCCTTCCACGTCACCGAGGAACCGAGCTGGTTGAAGCCGCCGACGTACGTGCCGTCCGCACCCTCGGCACCCTGGACGTCCTTGGCCAGGCTCGCGGAACCGCCCAGCTTCAGGGTGGCCGCCTCCTGCTTCGGCAGCTCCACCGGCGTCCTGTCGGGGCTCGGCTCGTCGCTCGGCTTCTCCGAGACCGTCGTGGGCGCGGTGGGGGCGGTGCCGCCGTCGGCCTGCTTGTCCTTGTTGTCGCCGCCCGAGTTGCTGATCACGGCGGCGGCGATGCCGATGACGACGACCGCGACGACCGCGACCGCGCCGATCAGCAGGCCCCGGGTGTTGGGGCCCCGGCCGGAGCCGCCGCCGCGCTGCTGCGGCAGCGGGGTCTGCCGGGTCTGCGGCCCGCCGTACGTCTCGGGCGCGGCGTACTGCGGCTGCGGCTGGCCGTACTGGCCCTGCTGCTGCGGCGGCACGTAGGGCTGCTGCGGCTGTCCGTACTGGCGCTCGCCGACGGTCCTGACCTGGTTGTACGAGGTGCGGGGGACGCCCGGCTGCGCGGGGGCGGGGCCGGGGTAGCCGTAGCCGCCGCCCTGCGGGGGCTGGGCGCCCGCCGCCTGACCGTCCGCGTACAGGTAGCCGAACGGATCGTCGTTCTCGGGCGTGTTCGCGCCGTCGTTACCGGCAGCCATCCGGGTTCCTCTCCATGCTCGCCAGCCGTCGCCGACCGGGCGAGCCTACCCCGAACGGCTCAGCCCCCGAAGTTCACCCGGTCGCCTCCGGCGCCTCATCCGGCCCGGCGGTGCGCCTTGGCCCGCGAGCGCTTCTCCACGTACATCCGCTGGTCAGCGGAGTTCAGGACTTCTTCGGCGGTCATCCCGCACTCCGCCCAGCCGATGCCGAAACTGGCCCCGACACGCACCGCCCGCCCGTCCACCCGGATCGGCGGGATGATCGCGTTGCGCAGACGCACCGCCAGATCGGCGGCGTCGGCCGCGCCGAGCCCGTCGGCGAGGACGACGAACTCGTCACCGCCGAGCCGGGCGACGGTGTCCCCGTCGCGGACGCCGGTGGTGAGGCGGCGGGCCACCTCGATGAGGACGGCGTCCCCGGTGTGGTGCCCGAAGCGGTCGTTGATCGACTTGAAGCCGTCGAGGTCGCAGAAGAGGACCGCGAGCCCTTTGCTGCCGTCGTCGACCTCGCCGCCGCCGGAGGGGGCGACGACATGGACGTGATGGTCGTACGGGCCCGCCCCCGCGGGCTCGAAACCGAAGCCGTGCTCGTGTTCGTGCTCGTACGGCGAGTCGTACCCCGGGTGCGGGGAGGGCTCGGCACCGGCCGGGTCGGTGCCGCCGGAGTCGTAGCCCTCGTACCCGGCGGGTCCGTGCCCCGGGGACTCGGCACCGTAGCCGAAGCCGCCGTATCCGGCGCCCTGCTCGGCCCCCGCGTACGCCGCCGGGCGCTCGCAGATCCGGGCCGAGAGCCGGGAGCGCAGCTCGGCGCTGTTGGGGAGGCCGGTGAGGGCGTCGTGCGAGGCGCGGTGGGCGAGCTGGAGCTCGTGCCGCTTGCGCTCCTCGATGTCCTCGACGTGGGTGAGGAGGAAACGGGGGCCGTCGGCGGTGTCGGCGACCACCGAGTTGCGCAGGGACACCCAGACGTAGGTGCCGTCGCGCCGGCCGAGCCGCAGTTCGGCCCTGCCGCCCTCGGCGGAGGTCCGCAGCAGGGTCCCGATGTCCCCGGGGTGGACGAGGTCGGCGAAGGAGTAGCGCCGCATCACGGAGGCGGGGCGGCCGAGGAGCCTGCACAGGGCGTCGTTCGTACGGAGCAGCCGGCCGTGCTGGTCGCCGCCCATCTCGGCGATGGCCATGCCGGAGGGGGCGTACTCGAAGGCCTGCCGGAAGGACTCCTCGCTGGCGCGCAGGGCCTGCTGCTCGCGCTCCAGGCGGACCAGGGCGCGCTGCATGTTGGAGCGGAGGCGTGCGTTGCTGATGGCGATGGCCGACTGGGACGCGTACATCTGGAGGGCTTCCTGGCCCCAGGGCCCGGGGTGGCGGCCGTTGCGCGGGCGGTCGACGGATATGACCCCGAGGAGCTCCCTGCCGGAGCCGGAGGGGACCCCTCCGGTGCGTGCGGAGCCGAGCGTGGGCGCGTACATGGGGGCGTAGAGGCGGTCGTGGGGGTGCCACTCGTCCTCGAAGCGGGGCGCGGGCCCGTCGGTGTGCCACTGGGGGACGTCGTCGTCCATGAGCACCCAGCCCTCGGTGTGCGGTATGAACCGCAGCTCGCCCCAGGAGCAGCCCATGGAGAGGCGCCGCTCCCAGGAGGCGCGGGAGCCGACCCGGCCGGTGATCAGGGCTTCGGCGGCGGAGCTCCCGGCGAAGGCGGCGACGACGAGGTCACCGTCGGGGCGTACGAGGTTGACGCAGGCCAGCTCGTAGTTGAGACCGGCGACCACGCCGTCGGCGACGGTCTGCAGGGTGTCCGCAAGGCTGCGCGCGGTGTTGAGGTCCGCCACGACCCGGTGCAGCTGCCGCAGGGTCGAGAGACGGACGTACGGCTCCGACTCGGTCTCCATCGCTCGCTCTCCCCGAGACCTCGACAGCAAACTCCAGGCTTCTCATCGGCTTCGTGTCACACGTTCACCATTCAATGTGCACTGTCATCGCCACTGAATCACAGCGAGCTGCACACCCGGTACACAGGGTCAGCAATTACTGGCCTCTGTGACTCAAGTCACAACAGGTCATGGCGGGTCGCGCCGGACCGGGGGGACGGGGGGCGCGGGTGGGTGCGGAGGGCCGGTCGGGGGCGGGGGCCCGGCGGCCCTGAGGGCCGGGGGATGCGGAGGGCCGGGCGGGGGCCCGCCCTGAGCGCCGGGGGATGCGGAGGGCCGGGGATGCGGGGGCCAGTGGAGCCAGTGGGGCCAGTGGGGCCTGAGGTTCTGGGTGGCCCAGGGGCCGGTGGGTGGGGAGCATCGCTGGGCCCTGAGGGCCGGGGGGTCCTAGGACCGGTGGGGGTGCCCGGCTGGTCCCCCCGCCCGATGCGCCCGCCGGAGCGCCGGGGCTAGCGTGCGAATGTGCTGCAGAAGACTCCCGCCCCGCCCCCCGTGTCCGATCTTGCCGTCCCTCATGCTGGAGGGGTGAGCAACGACGAGTTCCGGGCGGCGATGTCCCGCCTCGCGGCGGGCGTGGTCCTGGTGACCGCGCACGATCCCGACGACGGGCCGCGCGGCGAGGACGTCGGCATGACGGCCACCGCCTTCGTGTCGGTCTCCCTCGATCCGCCACTGGTCCTGGTCAGCCTCCGCAACGGCTCCCGCATGGACGACCTGCTCGCCGAGGTGCCGGTGTGGGCGGTGTCGCTGCTCGCGGAGGACCAGCGGCAGATCGCGGGGCGCTTCGCGATGAAGAACCGGGTCAGCGACCGGCTCCTCTTCGCGGACCTGCCGTACGTCCGGGGCGAGGAGAGCGGCGCCCCGCTGATGGGCGGCGCGCTCGCGGTCCTGGAGTGCCGTACGGAGAGCCGGGTGGTGGCCGGTGACCACACGCTCGTGGTGGGCCGGGTCCTGACGGCGGCCACCCGTACGACGGAGGGCGGCCCGCTGGCGTACTTCCAGGGGAAGTACCGACAGCTGTCCTGAGGCTCGCGGGTCGGCGGAGGCTCCGAGGGTCGCGCGTGCCCGTGAGGAAGAGGAGCGGGGCGCAGGCAGAAGCGCCCGAAGGGCTCGTGAGGCATCGGGCGTGGCCCCGTGAGGGCCGACGGAGGCCCGTAGGGGACCGGGCTGAGCCCGTAGGGGACCCGGCTGAGCCCGTACGGGACCGGGCTGAGCCCGTAGGGAACCCTGCGGAGCCCGTACGGGAGCGGCTCAGCTCCAGTCGCGGGAGTTGCGGGTCCGCTTGGTCTCCGAGCGCTGCTTCTTCTCCCGCAGCCGCCGCTCGTTGATGCCGCGCGGGATCTTCGTCGCTCTGCGGGGCTTCGGCGGCGGGGCGGTCGCCTCGGCGAGGAGCGCGGCCAGGCGGACCGCCGCCGTCTCGCGGTTGCGCCACTGGGAGCGGTGCTCCGAGGCCCGTACGGACACGACGCCGCCGACCAGACGGCCCGCGAGTCGCTCCAGCGCCCGCGCCTTCCACACCTCGGGCAGCGCCTCCGTGGCGGCCAGGTCGAACCGCAGCTCGACCTGCGAGTCGCTGGTGTTCACATGCTGTCCGCCCGGACCCGACGAACGCGAGAAACGCCACTGGAGCTCGGCCTCGGGCAGTGAGACGGAGCCACGGATGGGATAGGGACCGGACATGCCCCCATGTTCCCCGTGCGGGGCCGTCGGAGTCACCCGGATTTCCGCCCGACTTCCCTCCCGTGCTTCCCTCCGGTCTCCCTTCCCGTCTCCCTTCCCATCCTCTCCTCGGTCCCTCCCTCGGCCCCTCTTCCGCCCTTTTCCCCTCTCTCCTCCTCTCTCCTCCTCCCTCCGTTCCCTCCGTGCCCTTCTCCTTCGGTGCCCTTCACCCGTATGCCGACGGCGGAACGTCCCCGGGAACCGTCGACGGCACCCACGCGTTCCTCCAGACGAAGACACCACGATGAAAGGGACTTTCCATGGCTGTGAGCCTGTCCAAGGGCGGCAACGTCTCTCTGACCAAGGAGGCCCCCGGCCTCACCGCCGTCACCGTGGGCCTCGGCTGGGACGTCCGCACGACCACCGGCACCGACTTCGACCTCGACGCCTCCGCGATCGGCGTGGACGCCGCAGGCAAGGTCGCCTCCGACGCCCACTTCGTCTTCTTCAACAACAAGTCGACGCCGGACCAGACCATCGTCCACACCGGTGACAACCGCACCGGCGAGGGCGGCGGCGACGACGAGCAGATCAACGTGAACCTGGCGGGCCTCCCGGCGACCGTCGAGAAGATCGTCTTCCCGGTCTCCATCTACGACGCGGTCAACCGCTCGCAGAACTTCGGCCAGGTGCGCAACGCGTACATCCGCATCGTCAACCAGGCGGGCGGCGCCGAGCTGGCCCGCTACGACCTCTCCGAGGACGCCGCGACCGAGACCGCCATGGTCTTCGGCGAGCTGTACCGCAACGGCGCCGAGTGGAAGTTCCGCGCCGTCGGCCAGGGCTACGCCTCGGGCCTGGAGGGCATCGCCCGCGACTTCGGCGTCAACATCTGACATCGCTCCGGCACCGGGCACGACCCCCCTGGGGGCGCACCGGTGAGGGACACCGGTAGAGCCCCGGCGGGGAACCCCGCCGGGGCTCTACCCTTTCCGCGTGATCGTCGAAGCCCTCGTGCCCAAGGCCCTGGAGGACGGCGCGGCCCTCCCCGGCCCGCTGCTCACCGAACTCACCGCGCTGTACGCGTCCGACGAGGAGTTCCAGCAGCTCAGCGGGGACTTCCCGGACCCGTCCGACATCCGCCCCGAGCAGGTCGCCGCCGCGCTCGCCGAGGAGTTCGCACAGCCCTCGGCGGAGGTGCTGCTGGCCCGTTCCGAGGGCAGGCTCGTCGCGGTCGCGGTGACCCTCGGCCACCGTCCCGACCCGGCGGACCCCGATCCCTGGCTGGGCCTCCTGATGGTCCACGGGGACGTACGGCGCACCGGTCACGGGCGTCGCCTCGCCGCGTACGTCGAGGACCGCTTCCGCGCCCGGGGCCGGACCGGACTGCGGCTCGCCGTCCTGGAGGACAACCCGAAGGCGCTGGTCTTCTGGACCTCGCTCGGATACGAGGAGATCGCCCGCCGCCCGGACCTCGCGCACGGACGGCCGTGTCTGGTCCTGCGGAAACCGCTGGCCGCTCAGGGGGCGGACGGCCTGTCCTCGCCGTAGAGCCAGACGGCCCACAGCCTGCCGAGGTCCCGCCCGGCGACACTCTCGGCGTACGCGGTGAAGTCGGCCGTGGTGGCGTTGGCGTGGCGGTACTTCACGAGCCAGCCGCGCAGGATCCCGTCGAAGGTCCGGTCCCCGACGGTCTCGCGGAGCTTGTGCAGGACCATGGCGCCCCGCTGGTAGACGGGCGCGTCGAAGAGGTTGTCGGCGGTGGGCGGCTCCGCCGGGGGGAAGGCCCAGTTGGCCTCCTGGGCGAAGGCCGTCTCGAAGCGCTTCCGCGCCGGGACGTGCTCGTACGCCTCCCCGTACAGCCATTCGGCGTAGGTCGCGAAGCCCTCGTTCAGCCACAGGTCCCGCCAGCTCGCGGGCGTCACCGAGTTCCCGAACCACTGGTGGGCCAGTTCGTGGACGAGGGTCGTCCGGTCGAAGGAGGCGAGGGGGAAGACCGGCCGGGTCTGGGTCTCCAGGGCGTAGTCGAGGGTGCCGTCGGCGACGACGGTCGCCCCGGCGACCGCGAAGGGGTACGGGCCGAAGAGCCGCTCCTGCCGGGCCACGATGCCGGGCACCTCGGCGCGCAGCGCGGCCGTACGCGCGGCGAGGGACCGCTCGGCGGCGGTGAGGACGGAGGGCCCGGGACTTCCCGTAGGGGATGCGGGGGCCGTCGGGGATCCGGTGCTCACCGGGCCGGGCGGGCGCTCCGTCGTCGTCTCGTAGTGGCCGACCGTAACCGTCGCCAGATAGCTCGCCATCGGCTCGGGTGCGTGCCAGACGCTGGTGACGCGGCCGTCGGGCGCCGTCCTGCGGGCGGTCCTGACCCCGTTCGCCAGGGCTTCGAGACCGGCCGGGACGGTGATCGTGATGTCGTACGCGGCCTTGTCGGAGGGGTGGTGGTTGCCCGGGAACCAGGTCATGGACCCGGCGGGCTCGCCGACCGCGACGGCCCCGTCCGCGGTCCTCAGCCAGCCCTCCCGGGCGCCGTCCGGGTCGGTGAGCGGCTCGGGCACGCCCGCGTACGCGACGACCGCGCGGAACTCGGCGCCCTTCCGGATGTCCTCGCGCGGCCGGAGCGTCAGTTCGTTCCCCGCCCGGTTGGCGGCGGCGGGCGCGCCGTCGACGGTGGTGGTGCCGACGGTGAGCCCGGCCAGGTCGAGGTTGAAGGCGCTCAGGTCCTGGGTGGCACGGGCCGTGATGTCGGCGGTGCCGGAGAGCCGCCCGGACGCCGGGTCGTACGTGAGGGTCAGGGCGTAGTGCCGTACGTCGTAGCCGCCGTTGCCGAGCTTCGGGAAGTACGGGTCGCGCAGTCCGGCCGCGCCGGGGGTGCCCCGGACGCCGCCACCGGCCTCCGTACAGCCCCCGGCGAGCAGAGCGAGGGCGGTGAGGGCGGCGGCGAGACCGCCCGCGGCGGCTCCGGTCCGGTGGCGCTGAGTCACGTACCGATCCTAGACAGGACGGAGGGGTGATCCCGTACGGAACGCCCTGCCGGGGAGTCCCGTAGGGGAAGGTCCTGCCGGGGAAGTCCCCTACGGAACGCCCTGCCGGGAAGTCCCGTACGGGACGGGTCCCACGGGTTTCCGAGAGACGGCGACGGCGCCCGGCGGGGGAGCCGGGCGCCGTCGCCTGCCGGGGTGGTTACCGGCCGAGGGTGGCGATGCCTGCCTGGGCGAACTTCTCGTCGAGGTCGCCGGAGGGGGCTCCGGCGACGCCGATGCCTGCGATGGGGGCGCCCTTGGCGGTGACGGGGGCGCCTCCGGCGAGGAAGAGGGTGCCGGGGATGTCCTTGAGGTTGGGGGTGCTGGTGAGGCGTCCGGCGAGGACGGAGGTGGGGGCGTTCCAGGAGACGGCGGTGAAGGCCTTCTTCACGGCGGACTCGTAGGACTGGGGGCCCGCGCCGTCGCCGCGGAGGGTGACGAGGGTGTTGCCGTTGCGGTCGACGACGGCGACGGAGACGCGCTGGTTCTCCTTCTCGGCGGCCTTCAGGGTCGCCTGCGCCGCCTTGGTCGCCGCCTCGATCGTCAGATGCGTCGACTGCTGGAGGTTGCCGTTGCCCGCGTCGGCACGGACGGCGGCGGCGGGGGCCGCGGCCGGGGCGGAGGCGTTCGCGGAGACCGCGCCGAAGGTACCGGCGGCGAGGACGGTGGCGGCGGTGGCACCGAAGAGGATCTTCTTCATGGGGAGCTCCGTGAGAGTGGGATACGGGAAGAGGAGGAGGTCGTCCGGGCGTCGGTGCGGTGTGCCGCCCCTTCGCTCCGCACTCCATCCTGTGGCCGGGCCCGGGGCCCCTCGGTCCACGGTCCGGCTGTCCTCCTCGCGCACACTGGAGGACGGCCGGGTCAGCCGATCGGCTGATGCCGTCCTGGTCCTTCCGGGCCAGCATGGAGTGATGTCCCCAGGTCAGACGGGTAGGAAGGCGGGAACGTGACAGAGCCGAAGACACCGGACGGCAGACGGCACGCGACGGCCGGCCTCCCGGACGCGGGGACGGAGCGGGGCTCCGAAGCGGAGCGGGGCTCCGAAGCGGGGCGAGGACCCCGGCCGGAGCACGGTCCCGGTACCGGGCGCGGCACTGCGGAGGGACGCGGCCCCGACGCGGGGCGCGGATACGCGGAGGGGGGCCACCCCGATACCGGGCGCGGCCCCGGGGCAGGGCTGGGACCCCGGACCGACCCTGACCCCGACCCCGTGGGGGAACCCCGCACGACCGGACCGCACGACCCCGAGCACGACCCCACCCCCGTACGGGAACCCCGAACAGCCGGACCGCACGACCCCGACCCCGACACCAACCCTGACCCTGACCCCACTCCCGTACGGGAACCCCGCACGACCGGACCGCACCGCCCCCACGCCGAGCACGACCCCGACGCGCCCTGGCTCGCGCGCGTCATGCACATCGCGTTCTTCCTGCTCCTCGGCGCCTCCCTCGCCCGGTTCCTGCTGCGTCACCCCTGGGAGGACCGCAGCCCCTGGATCGTCGCCCTCTCCGGCGCCCTCGCCTCCCTGTACCTCCTCGGGCCCGTCGTCGGGACCCGCGCCGCGCCCCGCCGGATCGCCTGGCTGTGCACGGTCGTCGCCGTCTGGATGCTGCTCGTCGTCCTCGCGCCCAGCTTCGCCTGGTGCGCGGTGCCGCTCTTCTACACCGGGCTGCGCACCCTCCCCGCGCGCGCCGCGCTCGGACTGGTGCTGCTGCTCACCGCGTTCGTGGTCTTCGCGCAGGTACAGCTCGCGCACGGCGGCTGGGACCCGAACCTGATCGTCGCGCCGCCCGCCGTCGCCGCCATCGCGACCGGCGTGTTCGTGTACTCCGACCGGCAGGCGGCCCGGCAGCGGGCCCTCATCGACGACCTGATCCGCACCCGCCGCGAACTCGCCGCGACCGAGCGGCGCGAGGGCACCCTCGCCGAACGGCAGCGGCTGTCCATGGAGATCCACGACACCCTGGCGCAGGGCCTGTCCAGCCAGCAGATGCTGCTCCAGGCGGCCGACCGCACCTGGGACGGCGACCCGGCCACGGCCCGCCGCCATGTCCGTACGGCCCAGTCCATCGCCGAGCGCAACCTCGCCGAGGCCCGCCGTTTCGTCCACGACCTGGCCCCCGCCGACCTCGCCGAGGGCGGCGGTCTGGAAGAGGCGCTGCGGGGGCTCGCGGCGCGCGAGTCGGCCGCGTTCCGGGTGGACGGGACGGCCGTACCGCTCCCTGAGCGGGTGCAGTCGGCGCTGCTGCGGATCGCCCAGGGCGCCCTCGCCAACATCCGCGAGCACGCCGCCGCCGACTCCGCCGCGCTCACCCTGACGTACCTCGACGACCAGGTCGTCCTGGACATCGCCGACGACGGCCGCGGCTTCGACCCGGCGGAGCGGCCGGGCGGGGTGCGCGGCCACGGACTGCCCGCGATGGGCGTCCGCGCGCGGCAGCTCGGCGGCACCCTGACCGTCGAGTCCACCCCGGGCGAGGGCACGGTGCTCTCGGCCGCGATCCCGCTCTCCCTGGAGTCCTGATGTCCGTACGCATCCTCCTCTGCGACGACCACGTCGTCGTCCGCGCCGGGCTGCTCGCGCTGCTCGGCAGCACTCCCGACATCGAGGTCGTCGGCGAGGCGGGCAGCGGCGAGGAGGCCGTGGCCATGGCGGCGAAGCTGAAGCCGGACGTCGTCCTGATGGACCTCCAGCTCGGGGCGGGCATCGACGGGGTGGAGGCGACCCGGCGGATCGCGCCGACGGGCGTCCACGTCCTCGTCCTCACCACGTACGACACGGACGCGGACATCACCCGGGCGATCGAGGCGGGTGCCACCGGCTATCTGCTGAAGGCCGAGCGGCCCGAGGAACTGTTCGCCGCGATCCACGCGGCGGCGCAGGGCCGTACGGCCCTGTCCCCGCCGGTCGCGAGCCGGGTGATGGACCGGATGCGGGGCGCGGCGGGCCCGAGCCTCACGGACCGGGAGCGGGACATCCTGGGCCAGTTGGCGCGGGGGCTCGGCAACCGGGAGATCGCGCGGGCGCTGTTCATCAGCGAGGCGACGGTGAAGACGCACCTCGGCCGGATCTACGCGAAGCTCGGCGTCGACACGCGCGCGGGCGCGGTGTCGGTGGCGAAGGAACGGCGCCTGCTTCCCTGAGGGGCGGGGGCGGGTCGTCGTACAAAGCCGCGGACTCGGGTCGTCGTACAGAGCCGGGGCTCGGGCCCTCGCACAGGGCCAGGGGCTCGGGTCCCCGTAAGGGACGGATACGAACCGCAGTCAGGGGCAGCGAAACCCCCGTAAGGGACGGGTGCGGGCCGCCCGGTCCGGGGCGTCTCCGGGACCGCCCCGCCCCCCACTGCTACTGTGCGTTGCCGTCCGACCGCGCGGTGTCATGTCGCGCCGTCCGTTGCAGTCAGCACCGTGGGAGCGCACGTGAAGCTCGCGATCGTCGGCGGCGGTCCCGCCGGCCTCTACCTCTCGATCCTGCTGAAGCGGCAGGACCCTTCCCACGACATCACGGTCCACGAACGGAACCCGGAGGGTTCCACGTACGGCTGGGGCGTGACGTACTGGGCCGGGCTCCTCGACAAGCTGCGCGAGGGCGACCCCGAGTCGGCGGCGGCGATCGAGGCCGCCTCGGTGACCTGGACCGACGGCCTCGCGATCGTCCGCGACGAGCGGACCGTCCACCGCGGCGACGCGGGCTTCGGCATCGGACGGCGCCGGATGCTCGCGCTGCTCGCCGACCGGGCGGCGGGACTCGGCGTACGGATCAGGTTCGAGCACGACGTCCCCGGGCCCGACGCGCCCGAACTCGCCGACGCGGACCTGGTCGTCGCCGCCGACGGCGTCAACAGCGTGCTCCGCGAGGCGCACACCGACCACTTCGGCAGCACGGTCACCAGCGGTCGCAACCCGTACGTCTGGCTCGGCACCACCAAGGTCTTCGACTCCTTCAGCTTCGCCTTCAAGGAGACCGCGCACGGCTGGATCTGGTGCTACGCGTACGGGTTCAGCGGCGAACGCTCCACCTGTGTCGTCGAGTGCGCCCCGGAGACGTGGACCGGCCTCGGTCTGGACACCCTCGGCGAGACGGACAGCCTGCGGCTCCTGGAGAAGCTGTTCGAGGACCTGCTCGACGGGCACGAGCTGATCGGCCGGGACCGGGCCGACGACACCACCCAGTGGCTCACCTTCCGCACCCTCACCAACCGGGTCTGGCACCGCGACCGGCTCGTCCTCCTCGGCGACGCCGCCCACACCACCCACTACTCGATCGGCGCGGGCACCACCCTGGCCCTGGAGGACGCCCTCGTCCTCGCGGACTCCCTGCGGACCTCCGCCGACCTGGACACGGCCCTCACCACGTACGGCAAACGGCGGCGCGCCGAACTCGTCTCCGCGCAGAGCGCCGCCCGGTACAGCGCCCAGTGGTACGAGAACCTCCCCCGCTACATGCGGCTGGAGCCCGCCAAGATGTTCGCGCTCCTCGGCCAGCGGCACTCCCCGCTGCTCCCGCACGTCCCGCCGCAGCTGTACTACCGGATCGACCGGGCCGCCGAGCAGCTGGAACCGCTGCGCCGCCTCAAGCGCTGGCTCGGCCCGAGGGTGGCCCGCGCGGTCCACGGCCGCCGCTGAACACCCGGCCCCCACCGGACGGACCCGCCGGGCACGCCCGCGCCGCACGGACCACCGGGCACGCCCCCACCGGACGGGCCGTCGAGTACGCCCCCACCCGGGCGAGGCCGCCCCGACGCACCCCCACCCGGACGGCCCCGTCCCGGCGCGCTCCCACCGGGCGGGCCCGTGAGGGCCGGGCGGCCGGTCCTCCGGTACGGGACCCGTCGCCACCGTGACACCATCGGTCCCGTGCTCGACATCGGCTACTCCCTCTCGCGTCGCTTCCCCGACCCCCCGCAGACCGACTACCGCCACGCGGACGTCCACGCCCTGCGCCACGACCTGTTCTGCGGCGACGTGTACCTCGCCGACACCGAGACGGACCGCGAGGTGTCCACAGCCTGGGGATGGGTGCCGGTCCTCGACTTCGCGTGGGCCCTGTGCGACATCGTCGAGCAGCTCGACCAGGACCCGCGCGGCAGCCGCGCCGCACAACCCCAGTACGCGGAGCTGGACTTCACCGAGTCCTCGGACCGGATGCTCTTCGAGCGCCGCTTCGGCTGGGTGGACGTCGAGGCCGACTGGATGCCGGGTGACGAACCGCCGGTCACCTTCGGCCACACGGTGCTGCGCCGCGAGGCCCGCGATTTCCTGCACGACCTGATCGCCGACCTCACGGACATGCACGAGGGCCTCGCGGACAACCCGGCGATCTGGTCCCTCCAGGCCCGCTTCCCCCGCCTGCCCTGACCCCCGTCCGTACGGCCCCTCCCCCGCCCCGGACGCAAGCGGAACCACTTCCCGGCCGGGCGGGAACACCTTCGCGCCCGGCCCGGTGAAGCCACCCCGGACCTGGCCGACACCGGCCCCCCACCCGCATGAGGACGGCCCCCGCCCAGGCCCACACGGGGAGGCGCCCAGGCCCACACGGGGAGGCGCCCCGCCCCCCTCAGTCCTCCACCCGCAGCCCCCACTGCGCCGCGAGCACCGGCGCCAGGTCCAGGAGCTGGGTCGTCGAGATGACCGCGCCCGCCAGCGAGTCCACCCCGCGCGCGATCTCCAGGCGCTGCACCCCTCTCAGGTCCACGTCCTTCAGCCGCGCCCCGCCGAAGTCCACACCGGCGAGCACACAGTCCACGAACTCCACCCGTTCGAGCACCGCACCCCCGAAGTCGGGCTCGCTCAGCACGCACCCCTCGAAGACGACGTCCTTCAGCTTCGCCGCCCGCAGGTTCAGATAGTCGCTCTTCCCGCCCCGCACCACGACCCGCTCGAACACCGCCCCGTGCAACTGCGCCCCGCCGAGCCGCGCGTCCACGAGCTCCACGTCCCGCAACTGCGCCCCCGCCAGGACCGTGCCCACCCCCCGTACCCCCGTGAGCACGGAGTCGAGGAAACGGGCACCCGTCAGCCGCGCCTCGTCGAGACCGCAGTCGCGCAGCGCGCAGTCCAGGAACCGCGCGCCCTCCCCCGACTGGCCCGCCAGATCGAGCCCGTCCATCTCCAGCCCGTCGTAGTCCCCGTCCGGTTCGAGCCCTCCCCGGTACTCCTCCAGCGGAGGCAGCCTCACCTCAGGCCGCCGCGCCCCCGCCACCTTCTTCTTCCGAGTCGTCGCCATGCCCCCATGGTGAGGTACGCCACTGACAACGCCCCCGATGTCACGGATCCGCCCCCTCCCGCCGTCGCCTCCACAGGACCCCGCGGCACCCTCGCCGCCGGACCGACCCGAAGGGGACGACATGCGGAAGCTCACGATCATCGGCGGTGGCTTCGCCGGACTCACCGCCGCCCTCACCGCGGCCGAGGCGGGCCTCGCGGTGACCCTGCACGAGGCGCACCGCACCCTCGGCGGCAGGGCCCGCACCGCCGACGGCCCGTACCGCACCAACGACGGCCCGCACGCCCTCTACCGGCGCGGCCCCCACCACACCTGGCTCCGGCAGCGCGGTCTCCTCGGGCCGCTCGCCCCGCTGCCGCCCGCCGAGATCCTCCGGTTCCGTTTCCACCGCGCGGGCGCCCTGCGCCGCACCCCGCCGCCCGGACTGCTGCGCCACTCCCTCCGTACCGGCGAGCAGGCCCCCGTCGAGCTCGACTTCCACACCTGGGCCACCGGCCTCGCGGGCGAGCGGACGGCGCGCGAGGCCGCCGCCTACGCGGCGGTCGCGCTCTTCCACCACGACCCCGGCGCGCTCTCCGCCCGCTTCGTACAGGAACGGCTGCACCGCGCCACCACACTGCCTCCGGAGGCCCGGTACGTGCGCGGTGGCTGGGGCAGGCTGATCGAGCGCATGGCCACGCGCGCGCGTGAGGCGGGCGTACGGATCGAGACCTCGTCGCGCGTCGACGCCGTGCCGCGCGGAGAGGGGCCGGTGATCGTCGCCACCTCCCTGCCCGCCGCCGCCCGGCTCCTCGGCGACCCCTCGCTGACCTGGGGCAGCGGGCACACGGTCCTGTTCGACCTGGCGCTGCGGACCCGTGAGGGAGATCCCTTCGTCGTCTCGGACCTGGACGCGCCGGGCTGGATCGAGCGGTTCACGGCCCAGGACCCGTCACTGGCACCGCACGGACAGCAGCTGATCCAGGCGCAGTTGCCCATCGGGCCCGGCGGGACGAAGGCCGACGGGGTCGCCCACGCGGAACGGCTCCTCGACCTCGGCTTCCCCGGCTGGCGGGACCGGACGGTGTGGCGGCGGGAGTCGGTGTGCCTCGGGCGTACGGGGGCGGTGGACGGCCCCGGGACGACCTGGCGCGACCGGCCGGCCGTCCACCGGGGCGACGGGGTGTACCTGGCGGGCGACCAGGTGGCGGCGCCGGGCGTGCTGTCGGAGGTGTCGTTCACGAGCGCGGTGGAGGCGGTGTCCCTGGCCCTCCGCGCGGAACGCCTTGACCTCAAGTCCGCTTGAGGTCGGAAGGTGGAAGCCGCACGACACCGCGCGACACCGCTCACACCACTTCACCGCGCATGTCTTGCGCACAACAGGCCCCACATGCACTACAGGCCACACGCCACAGATCACGCATCACGCATCACGCATCACGCATCACGCATCACGCGCCGACCTACCAGCCAACCGGTCCACCGGTCCACCGGTCCACCGGGCCATCCCGGCCCCGTACGGAAGACCGTTCCGTACGGCAGAGGACCGCCGCCCGCGGAGAACCGGTGACACCGCCACCACGACCCGAACGGGGAACGCCATGCACGCCGTCCGCCTCCACGCCTTCGGCCCGGCCGAGAACCTGAGCTACGAGCAGACGCCCGACCCCGTACCCGGTCCCGGCCAGGTCCGGGTAGCGGTCGCGGCGGCCGGGGTGCACCTCCTCGACACCGCCCTCCGCCAGGGCATGACCGGCCCGTACCCGGCCCCCGTAGAACTGCCCACCGTCCCCGGCCGCGAGGTCGCGGGCACGGTCGACGCCCTCGGCGAGGGGACCGACCCGTCCTGGCTCGGCCGACGGGTCGTCGCCCATCTCGGCATGGCGCCCGGCGGCTACGCCGAACTCGCCGTCACCGACGCGAGCCGTCTGCACGCCCTGCCCGACCACCTCGGCGAGGCGGAGGCCGTGGCGATGATCGGCACCGGCCGCACCACCCTGGGCATCCTGGGGTTCACCGCCCTCGGACCGGACTCGGTGGCGATCGTCCCGGCGGCGGCGGGCGGCATCGGCACCCTGCTCGTGCAGTACGCGAAGAACGCCGGGGCCACCGTCGTGGGCCTGGCGGGCGGCCCCGCGAAGGTCGCCCTGGTACGGGAGAACGGCGCCGACGTGGCCGTCGACTACACCCGGCCCGACTGGCCGGAGGAGGTCCGCGCCCGGTTGGCCGGACGGCACGCGACGGTCGTCTTCGACTCGGTCGGCGGTGACACCGGCCGGGCGGCGGTGGACCTCCTCGGGAAGGGCGGCGCGCACCTCGTCTTCGGCTGGGCGGGCAAGGGTCCGCACGACGGCGGACCGCTCACCTTCACCCCCGAGGAGCTGGCCGCGCGGGGCATCACCTCGGAGTCCGTCCTCGGCCCCGCCATGATCGAGAGGGCGGGCGGCGACATCCGCGTCCTGGAGCTCGCCGCCCTCGCCGCCGCGGCCGACGGGACGCTCCGCCCGGCGGTCCACCGCTTCCCCCTCGCGGACGCGGCGGGCGCCCATCGTGCCCTGGAGACCCGGGGCACGACGGGCAAGGTGGTCCTGGTCCCGTAGGGGACGCGAGGTCGGGGCAGGCCGGGGATCAGACCCCGACCACGTCCCAGGAGTGCGCCTTGAACTCCTTGAGGAAGTCCGGGTGGTCCTCCCACATCCGGGCGACGGACCGCAGCACGTCCCAGTTGTGCTCCAGGGCCTGGTCCACGACCTGGCGCAGTTCCGGCGCCGACCCACGCTTCTCCACGAGCCCGTTGACGGCCGCCGCGGCCTGCACGGTGTAGCGGGTGGCGCGCAGGGCCCGTGAGGTGTCGTCCATGCCGAAACCGTGGTCGCTGCCGTTGGCGGGGTCGAAGAGGGGGGTCAGCCGCGCCTCGATGAAGGCGGTGATCCGCCGGAAGCGCTGCTCGATGTCCATGTCCATGGCACCTTCCTACACCCTCGCGGCACCGGACCCGCCCGCGCCCAGGGCCGCCAGGGGCCCGTCGGTCAGGCGGTAGACCGTCCACTCGTCCTGGGGGCGGGCGCCGAGGGACTCGTAGAAGTCGACGGCGGGCTTGTTCCAGTCGAGTACGGCCCACTCCAGGCGCTCGTAGCCGCGCTCGACGCAGATCCCGGCCAGCGCGCCGAGGAGCGCCTTGCCGTGACCGCCGCCGCGCGCCTCGGGGCGCACGTACAGGTCCTCAAGGTAGATGCCGTGGACCCCGCGCCAGGTGGAGAAGCTGAGGAACCAGAGGGCGAAGCCGACGGTCTCGCCCTCGTCGTTCTCGGCGAGGTGCGCGTAGGCGGCGGGCCGTTCGCCGAAGAGGGCCTCGTGGAGCTGCTCGGGGGTGGTACGGACCTCGTGGAGGGCCTTCTCGTACGCGGCGAGGTCACGGATCATGGCGTGGACGACGGGAACGTCGGCGGGGGTGACGGTACGGATCATGCCCCCAGCCTGCCCGGCCCCTCCGGCCCCTGGCCAGCGAGTTCCACCCGGTGGATACGGGCCGGGGGACACCTGCGGATTCCCGGGGTACGCCGGGGAGGTCCGGGGCCCTGGAGTCCCTTAGGGGTCCCTGGGGACCCGGGTGTCCTCAGGCCACTGGGGTCCCTCAGGGGTCTCAAGGGATCCTTAGGTGCCCTCAGGGCCACTGGGGTCCCTTAGGTTCCCCAGGCTCCTCAGAGGCCTTGGGTCCCCTGGGTGCCCCAGGTGGTCTCCGGGGTCTCCAGGGTCTCCGGACTTTCCGGGGTCTCCGGGCTCTCCGGGCTCTCCGCCCCTCAGGTGTCCCCGACTCTCAGGTATCCCCGGCCCTCAGATATCCCCTGCCCTCAGGGGTCTCCGCGCCCCAAGACCCCAAGGCTCCCGAGCCCCGAGGCATCTACCCCGCCGCTCCTTCAGGACCCGGGCGATCGTGATCTGCTCCCGGTCGAGGGCCGGTTCACCGTCCTCCACGTCCCACAGGCCGTTCTGCAGGACCCGGCCCAGCGTCCACGCCACCGCGCGGTCCCGGTCGCCGACGACCTCCGCGAGCAGGTCGAACCGCCACAGGATCTCGTCGGGGTCGGGGTCGAAACGGTCCGTGAGGGCCGGGAGCAGGTCGAAGCCCGGGTCACCGGCGAGCGGCTTCGGGTCGATCGACAGCCACGGCTCGCGTTCGCCCGCGAGGACGTTCCCCAGGTGCAGGTCCCAGTGGAGCAGCCGGTCCCCCGGCTCCGCGACCACTTCCCGTACGGCCGCCGCGCAGTCCCGCAGGACCGCCGCGTCCTCCGGGCCGAGGCGTCCGGCCGCCGCCGGGACCTCCGCCAGCATGGCGGCGGCGATGTCCCCGAGGGTCCGCAGCCCGTCCGGCGCGGGGACCGCCACGAGGCGGGCGAGCAGCCCGGCGACGACACCGAGGGCGGCCCGGGTGTCGGGGAGGGAGGTCAGCGGCCGGGACTCGTCGAGCCGCTCCAGGAGCATCGTGCCGGTGGCGGCGTCGTGGTCGAGGAGCCGTACCGCACCGGCCCCGTCCCACACGCGCAGGCCGAGCGGCTCGCCCTCGGTCTCCTCGTCGAGGATCTGCATCTTGAGCGCGGCAGGGGCGCCGTCCGAGACCCGCCGCACGGGCAGGACGAGGGAGGCCATGCCGTACATGGAGGGGCCGGTGGTCCGCAGCCCCCACCGGTCGAGGAACTCCTCGGCCCTCGCGGGAAGCCCGGCGACGAACGCCCGCCCGGCCTCCCCGTTGTACTTCGTCTGCGACGCGACCAGTTCCTCGGGTACGTGAATCACCCCCCGACCCTAGGGGCGCCGGTCGGGTCCCGCCCGGAATTTTCCCCGCGCCCCCGTACGCCCACCCTCCGGGAATCGGGAATCGGGACGACCGGACGACCGGGACGACCGGGACGACCGGACGGTCTAGATCCCGGCCTCGCGCAGCGCCTCCCTGAACTGTGCCGTGTCGTACAGCGCGTTCCCGCCCGGGAGCGGGGTGCCGTCGACGAGGACGGTCGGAGTGCCGCCCGCCCCGGACTCCTCGAAGGCCCGCTCGGAGTCGGCGACCCAGGTCCCGTAGGTGTTCTCCCGTACGGCCCGGTCGAAGGCGGGGCTCCGCAGCCCGTCCACCCCGTCCGCGATCCGCAGCAGATGATCGACGGAGAAACCGTCCTTCGTCCCGCCCTCCGGCTGGGAGGCGAACAGCGCCGCCTGGAAAGCGGCGAACTTCCCGGGTCCCGCCTCCACCGACGCCCGCAGCGCGTTCGCGGCCCGTGCCGAGGCCGTATCGCCGGTACGGGCGTCGAGGAAGGAGGCGACGACGTACTCGACCCGTACGGTCCCCTCCCCGGCAAGCTCCGCCAGGACCGGTCCGCCGCTCGCCTCGAACTTCGCGCAGTAGCCGCACCTCGGGTCCACGTACACGGTGACGGTGTGCGGGGCCGACGGATCTCCGACGACGATCTTCGTACCCTCCACGGTCGCCGGCAGCTCCGTGAGCGCCTTCGCGTGCTCCGGCGCGACCACCGTCACGGCCGCCGCCGCGGATGCCCCGCCGTCCGAACACCCGGCCGCGGCAAGGCCGATGAGACCTGCCGAGACCGCCGCGGCGACCACGCGCCGGGTCCTGCGTACGGGCATGGGAGAGTCCTTCCGGAGCAACGGAATCCGCACCTGACACACACCCTCGAACCTAGGGCTGACCCCCTACGGGAAGCGCCGCCGAAGGACCCGTATCCAGGGGCCCAAGGCCCCGGGTAACGTCCCGCCCACGCACCCGGAAGAGGGATACACATGAGCACGGTCAACGGCGGCATCTCGTTCTGGTACGCGGGGGAGGGCGCCCCCGCCCCCCGCGAGCCGCTCCCCGGCGACACCACCGCCGACGTCTGCGTCGTGGGCGGCGGCTACACGGGCCTCTGGACCGCGTACTACCTCAAGAAGGCCGCGCCCTTCCTGAACATCACCGTCCTGGAGGCGAAGTTCTGCGGGTACGGCGCCTCCGGGCGCAACGGCGGCTGGCTCTACAACGGCATCGCCGGACGCGACCGCTACGCGCGGCTGCACGGCCACGACGCCGCCGTCCGCCTCCAGCGGGCCATGAACGACACCGTCACCGAGGTCGTCGACGTCTGCGAGCGGGAGGAGATCGACGCCGACGTGCACCGGGGCGGTGTCCTCGAAGTCGCCCTCTCCCCCGCCCAGCTCGCCCGGCTCAAGGACTTCCACGCAGCCGAGGCCGCCTTCGGCGAGACCGACCGCGAGCTGTACGGGGCCCGCGAGACCGCCGACCGCGTCCGGGTCACCGGCGCCGTCGGCTCCTCCTGGACCCCGCACGGGGCCCGGCTGCACCCCGTGAAACTGGTCAAGGGCCTCGCGGCGGCCGTGGAGGCGCTCGGGGTCACGATCCACGAGTCGACGCCCGTCACCGAGATCCGGCCGAAGCACGCGGTCACCCCCTACGGGACGGTCCGTGCCCCCTACGTGCTGCGCTGTACCGAGGGCTTCACCGCCTCCCTCGCGGGCCAGCGCCGCACCTGGCTGCCCATGAACTCCTCGATGATCGCCACCGAGCCGCTCAGCGACGAGCAGTGGGCGTCGCTCGGCTGGGAGGGCCGCGAGACGCTCGGCGACATGGCGCACGCCTACATGTACGCCCAGCGCACCGCCGACGGCCGTATCGCGCTCGGCGGCCGGGGCGTCCCGTACCGCTTCGGCTCGAAGACCGACAACGACGGGCGCACCCAGCCGCAGACGATCGAGGCGCTGCGCGAGATCCTGGTCCGCTTCTTCCCCCAGCTCGCCGGGGTACGGATCGAACACGCCTGGTCCGGGGTCCTCGGCGTACCGCGCGACTGGTGCGCCACGGCCACCCTGGACCGCTCCACCGGCCTGGGCTGGGCGGGCGGCTACGTCGGCTCGGGCGTCGCCACCGCGAACCTCGCGGGCCGCACCCTGCGGGACCTCGTCCAGCAGGACTCGGGCCAGTCGGGCGCCACGGACCTGACGACCCTCCCGTGGGTCGGCCACAAGGTGCGCAAGTGGGAGCCGGAGCCGCTGCGCTGGCTGGGCGTGCAGACGATGTACGCGGCCTTCCGGGGCGCTGACCGGCGCGAACTCACGGGCACCACGGCGACGACGGACCGCGTGGCGAGGATCGCGAACCGGCTGAGCGGCCGCTGAGGGAAGCCCTGAGGGGGTGTCCCCGCCAGGGACACCCCCTACAGGGCGACCCCGAGCGCCCCGAGCGCCCAGAGCGCGAGCCTCTCAGGGTCGCCCCCAGCACCCCCTCACTCCGCCCCCTCACTCCACGTCGATCCCGAAGTCCCCCACCAGTTCCTCAAGGCCGCCCCGGTAGCCCTTCCCGCCGAGGACGAAGTCCCAGTCGCCGCCGGAGCGCCGCCGGAACGAGCCGAGGACGAGGGCGGTCTCGCCGGACCGCCCGTCGGACACGACGAGTTGGTCGAGTTCGGCCCCGGAGTCGTCGCGGAGCCGGATGCCCGCGTCCAGGAACCCCCCGAGGTCCGCGTCGGGGTTGGCCTCCGGGTCGACGGCGGCGACCAGGACGAGCCGGTCGGCACGGGCCGGGAGCGCGTCGAAACCGACCCGGACGGCGGCCCGGTCACCGGGCGCGGCGGACACCATGGCGACGGAGCCGTCCGGGGTGGCCGGGTTGTTGAAGAAGACGAACCACTCGTCGCCGAGGACCCGGTTCCCGGCGCAGACCAGGGCGCAGACGTCGAGGGCGACGGCTCCGGACCAGACCATGCCGAGCAGGTTGAAGGCGTCGTCGGCATCGGCGGGCGCGGTCCCGACGGGATCGACCGGCCCGAGGGAGCCGCCGGAACCGGCGGAACCGGCGGGCGCGGACGGCGTGCCGGGACCGAGGCGCCCGCGCAGCCCGTGCTGGTGGAGCAGATCGACGAGTTCGGTCCCGGAGATCAGGGTGAGGGGCTTGCCGTTGGCGAAGGTGTACGAGCCGGGCCCGAACCTGGAGGTGGTGACGAGGACGCCCTTGTTGGCCCCGGCGCCCTGCACGGTGCCGAACAGATCCCGTACGGCCGTGGGCGGGACGGTGTTCCGGTACCGCTTGACCTGGACGACGATCGATCCGCCGCTGATGGGGTCCGGGTCGAGCGCCTCGACGTCGACGCCGCCGTCGTTGGAACGGCGGGTGGTGACGGCCTGGAGCCCCCGGGCCCGGAACAGTTCGGCGACGAGCCCCTCGAAGGCGATCGGGTCCATGGCGAGCAGGTCGGGTTCCTCGCCGTCGCCCTGGAAGACGACGTCGGTGCCGACCTGGTCGGGGGTGAGCAGCGGCACGACGGGGGTCCGCTCGTCCGGCTTGGCGGAGAGCCGTCCGGCGAGCGCGCCGGTCAGGCAGTCGACGGCGCTGACGAGTTCCAGGTTGAGCGCGTCGAAGGCGGGCCGCCCGACGGCCACGGAGGCCAGGCAGATCCGGGCGGCGAGCCCGGTGGCGGGGTCGACCCCGTCGACGTACCCGTTGAGGACGACCTTCCGCAGGGCGCCGGACCGGTCGGCGGCGAAGAGTTCGCGTACGGCGAGCAGCGCGCTCTGGGCGAGGACGTCCCGGTAGAGCGCCCGGCGCTGGGTCACCGGCCGGGGGACCTCCTTCTCCTGGTCGGTGCCGGACAGGTACTTGACGCCCTTGGCGGCGGGGACGACGTCGTAGCCGGGCAGGTCCCAGTCGAGGACGAGGGCGCGGGCGCCCCGGTCGTAGGCGGCGGAGACCTCCCGGGGGAAGCCCTCGGGCCAGGCGGTGGAGGAGAAGAGGACGGCGGAGAAGAACTCGACGACGGTCTCGGCGTCACCGTCGCCGAGGGCGGCCACGGTCCCGGCGACGCCCGCGTTGTGCGCCCGTATCTCGGCGAGGCGGGCGGCGGCCCAGTTGTCGTACTCGCGCCGGTAGGCGGCCAGTTGCTCGTTCCGGCGGGCCTCGGCGGCCTGCGCCGCGTACCAGTCGTGCTCGAAGCGGGCGCGGGCGTCCCGCTCGGCCTGGGCGCGCCCGGAGGCGGTCCAGGCGGACTGCGGCTGGTAGAGCCGCTGGTCGGGCAGGGGGACGGGCTCGCCCAGCGGTCCGGGCGAGAACGGCTCGACGTCCTCGGCCCGGCGCAGGGACGCCACCGAGAAGGCGGGTCCTCGGCACCCGGCGGCGAGGAGCCCCTCCAGGACGGCGACCCGCTCGTCCAGTTCCCGGGTGCGGCGCAGGGCGTCCGCGTCCCGCTGCTGCCGGTACGCGGCCTTCTGCTCCCGCTGCATCCGGGCCACGTCCCGCTCGTACGCCCGCTGGGCCCGCTCGGCGTCCCGCCGCTGCCGCAGCACGGCCTGCTGCTGCCCCTCACGCTGCCGCTGCGCCACCCGCTGCTGCTCGGCCCACACCCCGATCAGCCCACCGGAACGCCGACTCATCGACCACACCCCTCCCCAATAGACACCCCCGCCATGACTACACCACCGAAGCCGCGCGAGCACCGCGTACGGCATCACGCACCGGCCACGGGCGCGCGTCGGCCCGCGCCTCAGCCCGGCGCGTGCTCCCGCCGCTCCAGAACCCGGACCGGCCCCGGCGGCCGGTACCGGTCGCGCCCCCGCCCGGACGCCTGGCCTCCGCCTGCTCCACGTACGCCTGCTGCTGGTGGAGAGCGGAGCGGGACGGCCTCCCGGCCGACCGGCGAAGCTCGCCGGGCGGCTGGAGTCGCTCGGCTCCCCGACGTCCGGCGCTTCCTCCTCCAGCCGGAGAGGAGGACCACCGCCGCCACCGACGGTCCGTCTGCCGGGACGGTGCTCTGTCGTAGGTGCCTGACAGGATCCCGAACGTGACAGCAATCGAAGATCTCGTTCCCCGCGTGGCGGCGAAGGCCCGGGCCGCCTCGACGACGTTGCCTCCCGCCGCCGGTGCCGAGGACATCGCCGAGGCAGAGGCAGCGCTCGGCTTCGCGCTCCCACCCCTGCTGGCGAGTCTGTACCGGGAAGTCGCCAACGGTGGCTACGGCCCCTACGACGAGCTTCTTCCGCTGGTCGGGACAGGACGTACGGTGCTGAGCGAGTACCGGTCCGAACGATCGGCCTCGGCCGGGGGAGAGACACCGTACTGGCCGGCGGGCGTGCTGCCGATCCTCGACTGGGGCTGCGCCATGTACGCCGCTGTGGACTGCCGCAGCGAGACCGCCACGGTCCTCCTCTTCGATCCGAACGCCATGGCGGACGACGGATCCGCCGCCTGGTTCGTCGACGCGGGGAGTCTGGCCGAGTGGCTCGAAACCTGGCTCGCCGGAACAGGCTGGTACCGGGAAGACGCCGATGAGCACGAAGACGTGGCGGAGCCGACCCCGTGGGAGATGGCCGCCTCCCGGATCGCGGAGCAAGCCGACGAACCGCGGGATGCCCCCTGAGCTCATCCACGGAGCGGCCCACTGTGCGACGCCGTCCCGGCCCGACCGCCCCTGACCCCGTCGCCGTTGACGTCACCCCAGGACATGCGAAGACCCCCGACCAAGATCGGTCGGGGGTCTTCGCATGTCCTACCTGGAGCCCCCTGTCGGGTTCGAACCGACGACCCCCGCTTTACAAGAGCGGTGCTCTGGCCAGCTGAGCTAAGGAGGCAGCCAGTGCAGTGTATCCAACGACGAACCGCCGGCGGTCGGAAATCTCACCGGGGTCCGAGTGCTGACAGATCGGGCATCGGCGGGTAGCGTCACTTGCGGGTTCACCCAGGTGGACTAGACCGCACATCCTTCCTTTACTCGGATCGTCCGGCACGTTCCTGCCGGTGAAGGGGCACATCACCATGGCTTCCGTAACGTTCGACAAGGCAACCCGGGTCTACCCCGGTGCCACCAAGCCCTCCGTCGACCAGCTCGACATCGAGATCGCCGACGGCGAGTTCCTCGTCCTCGTCGGGCCCTCCGGCTGCGGCAAGTCGACCTCCCTGCGTATGCTCGCGGGTCTTGAGGACGTCAACGCCGGTTCCATCCGCATCGGCGACCGCGACGTCACGCACCTGCCGCCCAAGGACCGGGACATCGCGATGGTGTTCCAGAACTACGCGCTGTACCCGCACATGACCGTCGCCGACAACATGGGCTTCGCCCTGAAGATCGCCGGGGTCAACAAGGCCGAGATCCGCGCCAAGGTCGAAGAGGCCGCGAAGATCCTGGACCTCACCGAGTACCTGGACCGCAAGCCGAAGGCGCTCTCCGGCGGTCAGCGCCAGCGTGTCGCCATGGGCCGCGCCATCGTCCGCGAGCCGCAGGTCTTCCTCATGGACGAGCCGCTGTCGAACCTCGACGCCAAGCTCCGCGTCTCGACCCGTACGCAGATCGCCGGTCTCCAGCGCCGTCTGGGCATCACCACGGTCTACGTCACCCACGACCAGACCGAGGCCCTCACCATGGGCGACCGGGTCGCGGTCCTCAAGGACGGTCTGCTCCAGCAGGTCGACTCCCCGCGCAACATGTACGACAAGCCCGCCAACCTCTTCGTCGCCGGTTTCATCGGCTCCCCGGCCATGAACCTGGTCGAGGTCCCGATCACCGACGGCGGCGTGAAGTTCGGCAACAGCGTCGTCCCCGTCTCCCGTGACGCCATCGCCGCCGCGGCCGCCAACGGCGACACCACCGTCACCGTCGGCGTCCGCCCCGAGCACTTCGACGTGCAGGGCCCGACCGGCAAGGACGGCCTGGCCGTCACCGTCAACGTGGTCGAGGAGCTCGGCTCCGACGGCTTCGTCTACGGCTCCACCCGCGTCGGCGGCGAGGACAAGGACCTGGTCGTCCGCGTCGGCGGCCGTGACGTCCCCGCCAAGGGCACCACGCTGCACGTCGTGCCGCGCGCCGACGAGCTGCACGTCTTCTCCACCTCGACGGGCGCCCGCCTCAGCGACTGACCCCGGGCGGCGGAAAATCGCTGCCGAGCCTGGCCGAACGGCCCCGTGTCCTTCCGGACACGGGGCCGTTCGTCTCAGTAGGTGGTTTAGCCCCGGAAACCCCGGCATTCCGGGCCTGCACCCACCTCCCGCGCCGAGACGTGATTCGAAAAGACACCTCGAACCATCCCCCGTGAGAGTGACTAAATGTCGTCAAATCACTACCGACCGCTACGCTCGCCTGCGTGACGCACACTGCCCGCCGAATCGGCCGCTCTCTCGCCCTCGTCCTGCCCGTCGTCCTGGTGCTCTCGGGAACGCTCGCGGTGTCCGCGGTCCCGTGGGCCGGCCAGGACGCCGCCACCCAGCTCACGGCGTCCTCCTCCGACGTCTCCGTCCGCGCCAAGTCCCGCGCCCCGCAGGACGTGCTGCGCGACCAGCTCCTCGCCGAGCTCCAGGAGAAGGACCCCGGCGCGGCCCTCACCCGCCTCCAGCGCGAAGTGGAGAAGCGGCCGTCGCTCGCCAAGCACTGCATGTCCATCGCCCGCTCCCTCGGCCGCGCCGCCGTCGACCAGTACGGCCCCTCCCGCGCCCAGTCCTTCTCCCGCCCGGTCTGCGACACCTCGTACGCGACCGGCGTGATGCGCACCGGCTGAGCGCCGACGCGCGTCCGGCCGCCGGGTGTCCGGCCGCCGGGCGTACGGGACGACGCCTATCGTTCCCCGTATGCACACCTCTCCGACGCAGGCCGTGGTCCTGGCGGGCGGCCAGGGCTCACGGCTCCGCCCGTACACCGACGACCGCCCCAAGCCGATGGTCGAGATCCCGGGCACCGGGACCCCGATCATCGGCCATCAGCTTTCCTGGCTGGCCGCCGAGGGCGTGACCGACGCCGTCGTGTCCTGCGGCCACCTCGCCGAGGTGCTCCAGGAGTGGCTCGCGGACGCCGACCTCCCGCTGAAGGTGACCACGGTCGTCGAGACCGAACCGCTGGGCCGGGGCGGCGGCCTCAAGTACGCCGCCGCGCACCTGCCCGCGCCGGACCGGCCCTGGTACGCCACCAACGGCGACATCTGGACCCGTTTCTCGCTCCGTGAGATGGCCGCCTTCCACGACGAGCGCGGCGCCCTGGCGACGCTCGCCCTGGCCCGCCCCCGCATCCCCTGGGGCGCCGTCGAGACGGACACCTTCGGGCACATCACCGACTTCGTGGAAGCGCCGCCGTCGCCGTTCCTCATCAACGCGGGCGTGTACGTCTTCTCCGCCGAGTTCACCGAGCTCCTGCCCGATCTGGGCGACCACGAGCGCACCACCTTCCCCCGCCTCGCCCGCGAGCGGCGCCTGGCGGGCTTCCCGTTGCCCCAGGGGGCGTACTGGCGGGCCATCGACACCGCCAAGGACCTCACCGAGGCCGCCCGGGAACTCGCCGTGCAGCGGAGCTGACGGCCACCGCCCCGCGGGCGGGTACGAAGAGGGCGGTACCGCCGGTCGGCGGTACCGCCCTCTCGTGCCCCCGGGCCGGTCGTCCGTATCCCCGGAGCGGCCCTCAGTATTCCAGTACTCCTGGCGGACCGGCCGTCAGCCCAGCAGTCCGCCGATCGGGTTCTTCGCCCCGCCCGATGTCGAACCGCTCTCCGACGGGGTCTCCGAGGCGCCCCCGGTCGAGCCGCCGGAGCCGCCCGAGGAACCGCCCGAGCCGCTCGGCGCGTCGCTCGTGGACGGCGGGGGCGCGGGCCTGGACTGGGTCGGCGTACGGCTGCCGCCGCCGGTGCCCGCACCCTCCGTGGACGTCGGACGCCGCTCCTGGGTCCGGGTGGACTCACGGCTCGGCTCGGTCGGCCGCTCGGCCTTCGGGGCCTCCTCGCGCTTCTTCGGCGCCTCGGTGGTCGCGGCGGGCCTCGGAGCGGTGGACGGGGCCTGGGAGGGCGCGCGGCGGGCCGGCTCGGTGACCAGCGGGCGGCCGGGGAGGTGGTTGATCGGGTCGTCGTTCGGACCCGGCACGGTGACCAGCTCGGTGGAGCGGACGGCGCCGCCGAGGACGGAGCCGATGAGCAGGGTCAGACCGACGACGACGGAGGCGACGAGGGTGCTGCGGCGCATCACCCGGCGGCGCAGCTCCCAGAGTTCGGCGCGCGGGCCGAGCTTGCGCCAGGCCTCCCCGGCGAGACGTCCGTCGATGGAGTAGACCGGGGCACCGGCGATGATCAGCGGCGACCAGGCGGCCAGGTAGATGATGTCGGGCGCGTCGTAGACCGGGACGGTCTTCCAGCTGACGGTGAGGATCAGCGCGGCGGAGAGCAGGGCGCCGACCACGGCGGCGGCGCGCTGCCAGAGGCCGAGGACGGTGAGGACACCGACGACGACCTGGAGGAACGCGACGGTCAGTCCGGCGCCGACGGGGTGCTGGAGGGCGAAGTCGCGGAGGGGCTCGGCGAGGGCCCACGGGTGGAGGGAGTTGAGCCACTTCACCATGGAGCCGCGCTCGCCGCCGTCGAAGTAGACGGGGTCGCAGAGCTTGCCCATGCCCGCGTAGACGGAGATGAGGCCGAGGAAGACGCGGAGCGGGAGGAGGACGACGCCGAGGTTCATCCGGCGGCCCGGGTAGTAGGCGTGCCGGACGGTGTCCTGGCCGTGGCGCTGGGCGCTCCGGCCGTACGGGTCGCCCTCGTACGCCTCGGGTCCCGTCTCGGGCCGCAGCTCGTACAGGTCGTCGTACGCCCCCTCGGCGCGGCGCATCGGGGGCAGCAGGGGGCCGCCGGGCACCACGGGGGTGGGCATGGTGTCGTCGACGCGCGGGATGGCCTGGGTGGAGCCCGCGTCGATCCCCCCGCGCCCGAGGACCGGGTCGAGGGTGGAGACGGAGGACTCGCGCACGGCCTGGAGGAGACCGGTGGCGCCCGGCGCCGACTTCCCGCTCCACACGACGGGTCGGCGGCGCGGGCCGCCCGCTCCGGCCGCGGCCCCCGAGAGGGCGGCGGCGCGGGCGCCGAACTTCGGCTGCGGGGCCGGGGCGAGCCGCACGCGGAAGCTGGCGTGGTTCACGATCACCTGGGCGGGATCGGAATCCACCTTGACCATGCTCAACGCGGGCTGATCGTCGAACCCCGGCCGGGGCGTTCTGGTGTCCACACTCATCTAACCGAGTGATCTGGGTTTAGGACACTGCCTTGACGGCTCGCAAATGTCCGAGACCCGTCAAGATCACGCCACGGCCGGAACCGATGGTTCGGGTGTGGCCGGCGTCAGCCCATGCGGCGGCGGGCGGCCTCGTAGAGCACGACGCCCGCGGCGACACCGGCGTTCAGCGACTCGGCGCCGCCCGGCATCGGGATGCGCACGAGGAAGTCGCAGGTCTCGCCGACGAGACGGGACAGGCCCTTGCCCTCGGAGCCGACGACGATGACGACCGGACCGCCCAGCTCCTCCAGCTCGTGCACCTCGTGGTCACCGTCGGCGGCGAGGCCGACGACCGTGAGACCGGCCTTCTGGTACGCCTCCAGGCAGCGCGTCAGATTGGTGGCGCGGGCGACCGGGGTACGGGCCGCGGTGCCCGCCGAGGTCTTCCACGCACCGGCCGTCATGCCCGCCGCGCGCCGCTCGGGCACGACGACGCCGTGCCCGCCGAAGGCGGAGACGGAACGGACGACGGCGCCGAGGTTGCGGGGGTCGGTGATCCCGTCGAGGGCGACGATCAGCGGCTCCTCGTGGTTGTCGTAGGCGGCCGTGGCGAGGTCCTCGGGGAACGCGTACTCGTACGGCGGGACCTGGAGGACGAGACCCTGGTGGTTCAGGCCGTTCGTCATGCGGTCCAGCTCGGGGCGCGGCGCCTCCATGATGTGGATGTTGCCGCGACCGGTGGCGAGGTTCAGGGCCTCGCGCACGCGCTCGTCGTTGTCGATGAACTGCTGCACGTACAGGGTCGTGGCGGGCACCCCGTCGCGCAGGGCCTCGAAGACCGGGTTGCGGCCGACGACCATCTCCGACTGGCCCTTGCCGCCGCGCCGGACGACGGGGCGGCGCTGGACCTGCCTGGCCTGGGCGTTGGCGACGCGGTTCTTCTTGTGGCCCTTGCGGGCGGAGGCGGGCGGGGTCGGGCCCTTGCCCTCCAGGCCCTTGCGCCGTTGGCCACCGCTGCCGATCGTCGCACCCTTCTTGTTGGACGTGCGACGGTTCCTGCGCTGGCTGTTCCCGGCCATGACTACTCTCATCCTCGGTGTTGCGTGCATAGGTCTGTAACTGAAGTGTGCCGCCCGGAGGCCCGAGCGGCACGTCTTCTAACGGTTGCCCAGTGTCCAGCGGGGGCCGTCGGGCCCGTCCTCGACGGCGAGTCCGGACTGGCTGAGCTGGTCGCGGATCGCGTCCGCGGTCGCCCAGTCCTTCCGCTCGCGGGCCGATTCGCGCTGCTGGAGCACGAGCCGTACGAGAGTGTCGACGACCCCGTGGAGCTCTTCGCCGCCCCCGGCCTCCTCGGCCCAGTGCGGGTCGAGCGGGTCGAGGCCGAGCACACCGAGCATGGCACGGACCTCGGCCAGACGGGCAATGGCCTCGTCCTTGTCGTCCGCCGCGAGGGCGCTGTTGCCCTGGCGGACGGTCGTGTGGATGATCGCCAGCGCGTGCGGGACGCCCAGGTCGTCGTCCATCGCCTCGGCGAAGGCAGGCGGCACCTCGGCGGCGGGGGCGACGGGCGCCCCGGCCTTCTCGGTGGCGCGCTGGACGAAGCCCTCGATACGGGCGAACGCCGCCTCGGCCTCGCGCAGGGACTCCTCGCTGTACTCGATCATCGAGCGGTAGTGCGGGGTGCCCAGGTAGTAGCGCAGGACGATCGGGCGCCAGTTCTTCACCATCTCGGACACCAGCACGCTGTTGCCGAGCGACTTCGACATCTTCTCGCCGCTCATGGTGACCCAGGCGTTGTGCACCCAGTACCGCGCGAAGGAGTCGCCGAAGGCCTTGGCCTGGGCGATCTCGTTCTCGTGGTGCGGGAAGATCAGGTCGAGGCCGCCGCCGTGGATGTCGAAGGCGGGACCCAGGTACTTGTGGGCCATGGCCGAGCACTCCAGGTGCCAGCCGGGGCGGCCACGGCCCCACGGGGTCTCCCAGTCGGGCTCGCCCGGCTTGGTCGCCTTCCACATCGCGAAGTCGCGCGGGTCGCGCTTGCCGGTGATGCCGTCCTCGCTGGGCTGCCGCAGGTCGTCGATGTCCTGGTTGGACAGCTCCAGATAGCCCGGGAAGGAGCGCACGTCGAAGTAGACGCTGCCGTCCGCCTCGTAGGCGTGGCCGCGCTCGATGAGGCCGCGCATCATCTCGATCATCTCGGGGACGTGCCCGGTGGCGCGCGGCTCGTAGCTGGGCGGGAGGCAACCCAGCGCCTCGTAGCCCGAGTTGAACGCGCGCTCGTTCTCGTAGCCGATGGACCACCAGGGTCGGCCCTGGTCCGCACCCTTGGAGATGATCTTGTCGTCGATGTCGGTGACGTTGCGGATGAACGTGACGTCGTAGCCCCGGTACGCGAACCAGCGGCGCATGATGTCGAAGTTCAGCCCCGACCGGATGTGCCCGATGTGCGGGGCCGCCTGGACGGTGGCGCCACAGAGGTAGATCGAGACGCAGCCCGGCGTGAGCGGGGTGAAGTCACGGATCTGCCGGGCGCTGGTGTCGTACAGGCGAATAGTCACCACTCCAGGGTAGTGGGCGCGTGGTGGTGCCCCGATACCCGATCGCGGTCCCGGATGACGTTTTTCACCGGCACCGGTGGCCTCCGGCGCCGGGCCGGCGCCGCCGCGCGCGCCCGGCGCGGTCCGGCGCCCCGGTGCGTACGTCGGCACCGGGTCCGGTCCGCTCCGGCGCCGGGCCCGTTCCGGCCGGGTGTCAGGCCGGTGCGACCCGGTGGACGAGGGCCGTGGCGAGGGCCGCGAGACCCTCCGCGCGGCCGGTCAGACCGAGCCCGTCCGTCGTCGTGCCGGAGACGGAGACCGGCGCTCCGGCCGCCTCGCTGAGCACCTTCTGCGCCTCGGCGCGCCGCTTGCCGACCTTCGGGCGGACGCCGACGACCTGGACGGCGATGTTGCCGATCTCGTACCCCTCGGCGCGGACGATCCGGGCCGCCTCGGCGAGCAGGGTGACGCCGGAGGCGCCGGACCACTCGGGCCGCGAGGTGCCGAAGTGGGCGCCGAGGTCCCCGATCCCGGCGGCGGAGAACAGCGCGTCGCAGGCGGCGTGGGCGGCGACGTCGCCGTCGGAGTGCCCGGCGAGGCCGTACCCCTCGGAGTCCTCCCAGAGGAGGCCCGCGCACCAGAGTTCACGGCCCTGCTCGAAGGCGTGGACGTCGGTGCCGATGCCGACGAGCGGGATCACCGGTCGGGGGGCCGCCGGGACGGCTCCGGCCGGAGCGGCGGGGGCGGCAGGGGCGGTCGGCGGGGTGACGGCCGGGGCGTCGGCGGTCGGCGGGGTGGGGGTCGGCTCGGTGGGGGTCGGCTCAGAAGCCATCGTTGGCCCTCCTGCGGGCGAGTACGGCCTCGGCGAGGACGAGGTCGAGGGGGCGGGTCACCTTGAAGGCCTCTTCGTGGCCGGGCACGACGACGACGGGCGCGCCGAGCCGTTCGACCATGCCCGCGTCGTCGGTGGCGCCCTCACCGGCGAGGGCGACGGTGGCGTGGGCGTCGACGAGGGTGTCGTGGTCGAAGCCCTGCGGGGTCTGGACGGCGCGGAGCCGGGCCCGTACGGGGGTGGCGACGACCTGCTCGGGGTCACCCGGCCTTCCGGCCGGTTCGACCTCCTTGACGGTGTCGGTGACGGGCATCGCGGGGACGACGGCGACGGCCCCGTTCCGGACGGCCTCGATGACGGCGTCCACGGTGTCGACGGGGACGAGCGGGCGGGCGGCGTCGTGGACGAGGACGGTGGTGATGCCCTCGGGAAGCGCTTCGAGTCCGAGGCGGACGGACTCCTGGCGGGTCTCGCCGCCGGGGACGACGAGGTAGTCGGTCCGCTCGGGGAGGGCGTGGGCGTCGAGGAGGTTCTTGACCTCGGCGGCGCCTTCGGGGGGTGCGACCACGACGACGAGCGAGACCGCGCGGGAGGCGGCCATCGCTCGGACGGCGTGGATGAGCATGGGGGTGCCGCTCAGCGCGCGAAGCGCTTTGGGGGCGCCCGGCCCGAGGCGTACGCCCCGTCCGGCCGCCGGGATCACCACGGCGGTACGAGTAGGACGCGCATCGTCTGACATCGGTTGCACTCCGGCAGGTTTGTTTCCGCGGCCGACATGGGTATGGCCTCACCGTGCCGGACGCTCCGCCTCGACCGGGCCCTTTCCGTGACGAAGGTCGAGGCGTTGTCACCCGCGCACAGGGGCTCGGACGTAACGGGGGTGCGGGGACTTTCTCAGTGGTGCGCACACGGATTCATGAGGTGTGCGTACAGCCACGCGTACGCTCCGCAGGCATACGCGGACATGCCGCAGCGCCCGACGGCAGCACTGTGTGGATCACAGCACGCCAACGGGCACCACGGCATCGCTTCACTTGGTAGCGCGCCCGGAGGATTCAGGGCACGCTCAGGACGCGAGGACCTCGTCGAGGAGAGCCTCGGCCTTGTCCTCGTTCGTGTTCTCCGCGAGAGCCAGCTCGCTGACCAGGATCTGCCGGGCCTTGGCGAGCATCCGCTTCTCGCCGGCGGAGAGACCGCGCTCGCGCTCACGCCTCCACAGGTCGCGGACTACTTCGGCGACCTTGATGACATCGCCGGAGGCGAGCTTCTCGAGATTTGCCTTGTAGCGACGGGACCAGTTCGTCGGCTCTTCGGCGTACGGCGCGCGAAGCACCTCGAAGACCCGGTCCAGCCCGTCCTGACCGACAACATCGCGGACACCTACGAACTCCGCGTTGTCCGCAGGCACGCGGACCGTCAGGTCGCCCTGCGCGACCTTGAGCACCAAGTAGGTCTTGTCCACGCCTTTGATCTGGCGAGTTTCGATGGCCTCGATCAGCGCGGCCCCGTGATGGGGATAGACCACGGTGTCGCCAACCTTGAACGTCATGTGACAGGTACCCCTTCCGTGGCTATCCAGGGTAACACGGATACAGCTTCTTCTGAATGGCGTTTTCGCAGGTCAGGGCATATCTCGGGGCTTGACAACAGCATCACGGACGTGCTGCGGAGGGCTTCCGGAAGGCGGTATTCGCAGGTCGGAGCAGCTGTGCGGACGGAGAGAAACGCGCACGTCACACCCGCCCGGAGCCCCCTCAGGATGGAACGATGTCCCGGTTTGTCGGGTTCAGAGTGGCCTTCTTCACGTACTCCGTTCGAGGATCGTTCACCCGTACGGAGGCACTGCGGGGTGATTCCGCAATTGATCAGCGCGGGCGGGTCCGGGGTTTTCCGGAGGCGCGGCTCCGGCTAATGCGCGACGCTCCTCGAATTGATCAAGGCAGTTATGTGAACAACAGGTCAATGCGTCGAGATCCAGCCACACCGACGGCCGGTCGGCCGGGGTCGGGGCCTCCTGCGAAGGCTCCCGGAGAGCCGTCCCGGGGGTGCTCGCGGGGACGTTCGCCGCGACGGCCCCGGGGACATCCCGAGGTCCGCCCGGGGACGCTCCCCCGGTGGCCGCCGGGCGGCCCCGCGACGCCCGTGACCGGTTAGGGGCGGGTCGGGTGCGGGACGAAGAGTGCGGCTCGGTAACCTGAGCGCGCTGACAGACCTTTAGTTGGCCTTTAGTCCCCCGACCGTCCGTACGTCCAAGGAGATGCCGCCGCCGTGAGCCGCAACCTTCGACGCGGCGCCCTCGCCGCCACCGCCATCGTGTTCTCCATCGCCGCGCTGTCCGCCTGTGGAGCGGGCAACAACGCGCAGACGCTCGGCGTCCGGCCGGACAACGCCGCCGTCACCGTGGACGACCTCAAGATCCAGAACGCGCTGGTGATCACCCAGCCCGAGCGCGGTGTGAAGGGACCGGCCGTCGTCTCGGCCACCCTCTTCAACAACGGGCGGGCTCCGCAGGTGCTGGAGTCGATCAGCCTGCCCGGCAGCAGCGCCACCGTGACGCTGAAGTCCGCCAAGGGCGTCGGCCCGATCACCGTCCCGGCCAACGGCTCCGTCGTCATCGGCGGCGCGGGCAACGCCTCCGCCGTGATCGAGAACGGCACCGAGGCGGCCCGTGTCGGCGACGCCCAGGAAGTCGTCTTCAAGCTCAGCCGGACCGGTGACGTCGGCCTGGAGGCCTTCGTCGTCCCGGCCGACAACTACTTCAAGGACTTCGGCCCGTCCATCGTCCCGGCTCCCCCGGCCGCCACGCCGACCGCCTCCGCCACCTCCTCGGGCAGCGCGGAGCACGGCGGCACTCCGTCGGGCGAGACCACCGCGCCCTCCGGTCACTGAGTCACCCGTACGCGGGCCCTGCCCCGTACAGGGGTCCGTCCCGTACACGCGCGAAGGGCGCTCCTCCCGGCCGGGAGGAGCGCCCTTCGCGCGTGCGTGGCATCCGCTACGGCATGGTCTACGGCTCGAACTTGTAGCCGAGGCCCCGGACCGTCACCAGATAGCGCGGGGCGCCCGGGTCCGGTTCGATCTTCGCCCGCAGCCGCTTGACGTGGACGTCGAGGGTCTTGGTGTCGCCGACGTAGTCCGCGCCCCAGACCCGGTCGATGAGCTGCATCCGGGTCAGGACCCGGCCCGCGTTGCGCAGGAGCATCTCCAGGAGGTCGAACTCCTTCAGCGGCAGATCGACCTTGCCGCCCGCGACCGTCACCACGTGACGGTCGACGTCCATCCGGACCGGACCCGCCTCCAGGGCCGCCGGAGTGACCTCCTCCGGCTCACCGCGGCGCCGCAGCACCGCGCGGATGCGGGCCACCAGCTCCCGCGAGGAGAACGGCTTGGTCACGTAGTCGTCGGCTCCTATCTCCAGGCCGACGACCTTGTCGATCTCACTGTCCTTGGCGGTCACCATGATGACCGGGACGTTCGAACGGCCGCGCAGCTGACGGCACACCTCGGTACCGGGGAGACCCGGAAGCATCAGGTCGAGGAGGACGAGGTCGGCCCCGTTGCGCTCGAACTCGTCGAGACCGTCGGGCCCGGTCGCCGCGACGGCGACCTCGAAACCCTCCTTGCGAAGCATGTAGGACAGGGCGTCGCTGAAGGATTCCTCATCCTCGACGACGAGCACTCGGGTCACGGAAGGACCTCCGGGGCTGGAAGCGGTTCGGTCATGAGATCGGGGGTGGCGGACATGACGGGCCGGCGGTCCCTCACGGAGCCCGCCTCGGGCAGCCGCAGGGTGAACGTGGAGCCCTGGCCCTCGGTGCTCCAGACGGTGACCTCCCCGCCGTGGGAGGCCGCCACGTGCTTGACGATGGCCAGGCCGAGGCCCGTACCGCCGGTGGCACGGGAGCGGGCCGGGTCGACCCGGTAGAAGCGCTCGAAGATCCGCTCGCGGTCCCGCTCCGAGATGCCGATGCCCTGGTCGGTCACGGCTATCTCGATGAGGTCCCCGCCCGGCGCCGCGATGTGGCGGGCGGCGATGCCCACCCTCGTACGGGCCGGGGAGTAGTTCACCGCGTTCTCCACGAGGTTGCCGAGGGCCGCGGCGAGCTGGCCCCGGCTGCCCCACACGTGCAGGTCGGGCGCGCCGCCGGAGACCATGGTGATCTGCTTGGTGGAGGCGGTGTGCCGGGAGCGGTCGACCGCCTCGGCGACCAGCTCGTCCACGGACACCGGTTCGGAGTCCTCCAGCGGGTCGTCGTTCTGCACCCGCGAGAGGTCGATCAGCTCCTGCACCAGATTGGTGAGGCGGGTCGCCTCTATCTGCATCCGGCCCGCGAAGCGGGTGACCGCCTCGGGGTCGTCCGAGGCGTCCATGACCGCCTCGGAGAGCAGCGAGAGCGCCCCCGTGGGCGTCTTGAGCTCATGGCTCACATTGGCGACGAAGTCGCGCCGTACGGCTTCGATGCGGCGGGCCTCGGTGAGGTCCTCGACCAGCAGCAGCACCAGCCGGGAACCCAGCGGAGCGACCCGGGCGGAGACCGCGAGGGCCTCGACCCGTGCGGTGCCGCGCCTCGGCAGGTCCAGCTCGACCTGCCGTATCTCTCCGTCGCGGCGGGTGTCACGGGCCATGTTGAGCATGGGCTCGACGGCCAGTTTCCCGCCACGGACCAGACCGAGCGCGTACGCCGCCGAGCTGGCCTTCACCACCGAGTCGCTCTCGTCGAGAACGACCGCGGAGGAGCGCAGCACCGACAGCACCGTGTCGACGCCGGGCGGCAGCACGGCGTCGGTGTGCAGGGAGCTACGGGTGGGCCTCGCCTGGTCGCGCTCGCTCCAGCGGAACGCCAGCATGGCGATCACGCCGGTGCACACTCCGGCGATAGCGGCCAATGCGGCGACCGCCGCGTTCACGTCCATGGCTCAAGGTTATGCGTCCCCGGCGACACTCTCCCAGCCGTCCGAGTGGCTGCTCGAACACTCGTCGCTCAGAGTTCACCGTGACGACCTGGCCGGTTCACTTGCCCCGACGCGGACGGTGGCGCGTGTCGCCCAGAGTTCACCTCGGTGAAAGTGACGGTTCACGTGCGGGGGTGGAACCGGACTCGTACGGGGCCGAACGTGGGAGCGTGAGGGTCCTGAGCCCCACCCGGACCCCGGAGCACCGCCTAGAGAGGGACACCATGCGGGACGCGTACCACGAGGAACTTGACTCGATCGGCGAGGGCCTGGTCGAGATGGCCCGGCTCGTCGGGTCGGCGATCGGGCGCGCCACGACGGCGATGCTCGACGCGGACCTGAAGCTCGCGGAGAGCGTGATCGCCGCGGACCAGAAGGTCGACGACCTGCAGCACGACCTGGAGGCGCGGGCCATCGCGCTGCTCGCGCGGCAGCAGCCGGTGGCGACCGACCTGCGGATCGTGGTGACCTCGCTGCGGATGAGCGCCGACCTGGAGCGCTCGGGCGACCTGGCGCAGCACGTCGCGAAGCTGGCGCGGCTGCGCTTCCCGGACACCGCGGTGCCCCGGGACCTGCACGCGACCATCCTGGAGATGGGGCAGCTGGCGCAGCGCCTGATGGCGAAGGCGGCGGAGGTCATCATCACGAAGGACGTCGACCTGGCGCTCCAGCTGGAGCAGGACGACGACGAGATGGACCTGCTGCACCGGGCGCTGTTCCAGCACCTGATGGACGACCGCTGGAAGCACGGCATAGAGACCGCCGTCGACGTGACGCTGCTGGGCCGGTACTACGAGCGGTTCGCCGACCACGCGGTGTCGGTGGCGAAGCGCGTGGTCTACCTGGTGACCGGTGAGCACGCGGACGAGCTCCAGGCGGCGGACGCTCCGGTGGAGGGCGCGTAGGCGCGCGGCCATCGATGCGCCGTTGATGCGCCGGTCCGCGTGGGCATCAAATGGGGGGAGGCGATGTGCGCCTCGAAAGGGAGGGACCCCCATGGCCGATTCCCCCACACCGACCGAGTCCGGAGCGGAGGCGCCGCGCGAGGTGGCACACCTGCCCGTCCTGGGCGCCTGCGGCTGCGGCTCGGGCTGCGGCTGCGGCTGCCAGTCGGGCTCGCCGTGCCAGTGCGGCGGCTGCTCCGGCTGACCCGGACGACCGGGAGGGAGGGCGGGGCGCGGCGGTTCCGTCGGCGCCCCGCCCCTTCACCGCGTCGACGGGTCCGGCCCGTATGCCGGGGTGTCCGTACGGCCTGGCCGCGTCCGCGTCTCCGTCTCCGTCGAAGTGCCCGTACGGCTGCGCCAGGATGTCGTCCGTACGGCTGCGCCTACGCGGGGGATGCCCGTACCCCCCGCGTCGAGACGCTCGTGCGGCTACGCCGGGACGCTCATATGTCGAGCACGGCGACGGTCTGGGTGCCGCTGAACTCTCCGGTGGCGCGGAAGCCGAGCCGCTCGTAGAAGGCGCCGGGGCCGTTCTCGCCGGGTGCCCAGGTGACGTACAGCCGGGAGGTGCCGCGCCGTCGCAGTTCGTCGCGGACGGCGGCGACGGCGAAGCTGCCGTACCCCCGGCCCTGGGCGTCGGCGGAGATGTTGAGCCGCCACAGGCCGCTGCGGTGGTCGCCGGGGGTCTTCTCCTCGTTCCAGGGGAGGTCGAGGAAGGCCATGAGGAAGCCGACGAGCCGGTCGCCGTCGAAGATCAGCCTCGGCCAGGCGGACTCTCCGAAGGCGTACGCCTCGGCGAGGGACGTCACGACGGGGGCGACGTTCCGCTCCTGGTGGGGGTGGACGCGCAGGGCTACGGCGGCGTCGATGTTCGCGGGGGTGACCTTCTCCAGGCGGAGTTCGGTGCGGGGTGATGACGTACTCATGACACGGACGGTAACGAGTCCGGGGAAAGAGTGCCGTGGATCATCGGACCGCACCGCCCGTGTGGGGGGTTCCGGGCGGCACGGTCCGGGTCGGGGCCGCTCGGCCAGGGCGTGTTTCGAAAGGAGCGCCGTCTGCCCGGAGGGCAGGCCAGGCAGGCGGGACTTTCGAAACACGGCCTAAAGGGTGTTGCACAAGGCCGGAATGATCTCCAGAAGCCAGTATCCAGGCGGTCAACGGGACGGAAGAATCGCCGCATAAGCGGATAGTTGACCTTGTCACCGATGACATCATCCGAGCATGATCGCCGTTGTGCAACACCCTTTAGCGGACGAAGACGACCGAGCGGAGCTTGAGGAGGTCGGTGGCCGGGCGGCCGTGGGGGCGGAGTCTCCAGGAGTCGCCCGTGCAGTCGGGCCCGGTGAAGACGATCGCGTAGTCGTCGGTGTCGTTGTGCGGAGCGAAGCCGGGGTCGGAGGCGTGCGGGTCGGCCACCCCGGGGAGCGTGAGACACCGGTCGCTCTCCGGGTCGTGGAGCGTGGCCGTCAGCCGGGAGCCGTCCAGGCCGACGAACCGGTAGGTGAAGTCGCCGCTGGCGGCGTGGGCGGGGGTGGCCAGGGCCGCGGTGAGGGTGAGGGCACCGCAGACGGCGGCGACGGAGTGCCGGAGACGCACGGGGGTTTCTCGTTTCGGGGAGGAGGAGAGGCGGAGGGGATTCACGGGGGATGAGGGGGATTCACCCCCACCTCTACCTCCGGGCTTCCTCACCATGCGCCGGACCACCGCCGTAAGGTTTCGCCCTCACCCGTCCGGCGGAGCGGGGGCGGGGACGGGGACGGGGTGGTGGATCGCGGCTCTGTGACTCTGTGGCTCATGCGAGCTGCCGGTTCCGGGCCGGTGATCGCGGTCCTGTGGGTCCGGTCCTGTGGGTTTCGGGCCGGTGGGTTTCGGGCCGGTGGATCTGCAAGCCGCCGGATTCCGCCCCCGTGGCTGCCGGGCCGATGGCGTCGTACCCGATCCGGCCCATGAGCCGATGCCCGCCGCTCCCGCCCCTGCTTCCGCTCCCGCTCCCTACCCGACCGGTGGCCGGGTCCGCAGGCCGGAGAGGAGGAGGTCCAGGGCGCGCTCGGTGTCGGCCAGGGCCGTCGGGGCGGTCGAGCGGGCCAGCCGGACGGCCGCCTCGTTCATCGCCCCGGACAGCAGCCCGGCCAGCGGCGCCACCGGCTGGTCCGCGATGACACCCAGGGAGACGAGCCCCTCAAGGGCCTCGGTCAGGTGCCGGGCCGACGCGTCCTCGTCCGCGGCGCGCCATTCGTCCCAGCCCAGGACCGTGGGCGCGTCCAGCAGCAGGATGCGGCGGACCGCCGGATCGGCGCCCGCCGCGAGGAAGGCGTGGCAGCCCGCGCGCAGCTGCTCCCAGGGGTCGGTGTGCGCGTCGGCCACGGCGGCGACCCGCTCGCCCAGCTCGTGCTGGACCTCGGCGACGACGGCCCGGAAGAGGCCCGCCTTGCTGGCGAAGTGGTGGTAGGCCGCGCCCTTGGTGACCCCGGCGGCGGCGGCCACCTCGGCGAGGACGACGTCGTGGTAGCCGTCGGCGGCGAACCGTCGCCGCCCCTCCGCCAGCAGCGCGCGTCGGGTCGCCGCCCGCTGTTCGGCCCGGCTGGTCGCCATGTCCGTACCGCCCTTCCCTCTTCACATACCCCGGGTATGCTAACCCTCTCCTTCGCATACCCTGGGTATGCGAAGGAGGGGACCGTCCGCTCCCGTCACCGCACGGGGACCCGCCATGACGAAGGAACCGCCATGACCAGCACGCTCGGGGGCTTCTACCCGGTGATCTGCACCCGTGACGTCGCCGCCTCGCGCGACTTCTACACCCGTCACTTCGGCTTCGAGCCGACCTTCGAGGCCGACTGGTACGTGAGCCTGCGGCGGCCGGACGCCCCCCAGTACGAGCTGGCGCTGCTCGACCCCGACCATCCCAGCGTCCCGGCGGGCCACCGCGCCCCGATCACGGGCGGGCTCCTGCTGAACTTCGAGGTGGACGCCGCGGACGCGGAGCACCGGCGCCTCGTCGGCGCGGCCGGACTGCGCGAGCTGCTGCCGCCGCGCACCGAGGAGTTCGGTCAGCGTCACTTCATCGTGGCCGCTCCGGACGGGGTGATGATCGACGTCATCACGGTCGTCCCGGCGACCGGCACCTACACGAGCCAGTACGCGGAGGGCCACGCCCCTTGAGACGTGCGGCCACGGGGGCGCCCCGGAACGCGAAGAAGCCCCCGCCCGGCGGAGGAACCGCGGGTCGGGGGCTCTTTCGTGCGGGAGGGCTACTTCTTCTTGCCCTGGTTCTTGACCGCCTCGATGGCCGCCGCGGCGGCGTCCGGGTCGAGGTAGGTACCGCCCGGGTTGAGGGGCTTGAAGTCGGCGTCGAGCTCGTAGGAGAGCGGGATGCCGGTCGGGATGTTCAGGCCGGCGATGGCCTCGTCGGAGACGCCGTCCAGGTGCTTGACCAGGGCGCGCAGGGAGTTGCCGTGCGCGGCGACCAGGACGGTGCGGCCGTCCAGCAGGTCCGGGACGATGCTGTCGTACCAGTACGGCAACATGCGGACGACGACGTCCTTGAGGCACTCGGTGCGCGGGCGCAGCTCCGGCGGGATCGACGCGTAGCGCGGGTCGCCGGACTGGGAGAACTCCGTGCCGTCCTGGAGCGGCGGCGGCGGGGTGTCGTACGAGCGGCGCCACAGCATGAACTGCTCCTCGCCGAACTCGGCGAGCGTCTGGGCCTTGTCCTTGCCCTGGAGGGCGCCGTAGTGGCGCTCGTTCAGGCGCCAGGAGCGGTGGACCGGGATCCAGTGGCGGTCGGCGGCCTCAAGAGCCAGCTGCGCGGTGCGGATCGCGCGCTTCTGGAGCGAGGTGTGCACGACGTCGGGGAGCAGGCCGGCGTACGCGAGCAGCTCGCCACCACGGACGGCCTCCTTCTCCCCCTTCTCATTGAGGTTGACGTCCACCCAGCCGGTGAACAGGTTCTTCGCGTTCCACTCGCTCTCGCCGTGGCGGAGGAGGATCAGCTTGTACGGTGCGTCGGCCATGCGTACGAGCCTAAACGACCTCGGACGATTGACACGCGTCGTCAATCCGGTGGCGTCCGCAAGCTGAGATACGTAAGTTACGACTGCCACTAGAGGCACTTACATCAGCCAGGGGGCTCACCACACATGTCCATCGACTCGCTCAGACGATCGGCCACCGCCACGGTTTCGGGACTTCCGCAGGGCTTCTGGTGGCTCTGGCTGTCGACCTTGGTCAACCGCACCGGGGCCTTCGTCCTGACTTTCCTCTCCCTCTACCTGACGATCGAGCTCGGGCACTCCGCCTGGTTCGCCGGACTCGTCGTCGCCCTCCACGGTCTCGGCGGCGTCGCCGGCTCCCCGCTCGGGGGCGTGCTCACCGACCGCTGGGGCCGCCGCCCCACCATGGTGACGATGCACCTCGCGGCGGCCACCTGCGCCGCCGCCCTCGCCTTCGTCACCAGCGCCTGGGCCATCGCCACCGTCGTCCTGCTGATGGGCGCGGCCATGCAGGCCGTCCGCCCCTCCATCAACGCGACCATCGCCGACATGGTCCCCGCCCACGACGTGCGCCGGGCGTACGCCCTCAACTACTGGGCCCTCAACCTCGGCTTCGCCATCGCCTCCATCGGCGGCGGCGCCGCGGTGCTCCTCGGCTACCGCACCCTCTTCGTCGTGGACGCCGTCGCCACCGTCGTGTGCGCCGTCATCGTCTTCCTCCGCCTCCCCGAGACCCGCCCCGAGACCCGGACCGACCCGGCGGGCGCTCCCGTCGCCGCCGTGAAGGTCAGCATGATCACCGTGCTGCGGGACGCCCCCTTCCGCACCCTGGTGCTGCTCAACCTCCTCGTCTGCCTCGTCTTCACCGCCCCCTGGATCGGCCTGCCGCTCACCATGACGGACCAGGGCCTCTCCGCCTCCTCGTACGGCATCGTCATCGCGGTCAACGGCATCGTGATCGTCGTCTTCCAGCTGCTCGTCAACAAGCTGACCGACAAGCGTTCGCCGGTCCTCCTGCTGGTCCTGTCCTCGCTGCTGTTCGCCCTCGGCACCGGGGCCACCGCCCTCGCCGGGTCGTCCGTCGCCTTCGCCGTGACCGTCGTCATCTGGACCGTCGGCGAGATGATCCACGTCCCCACGAACGCCGCCGCCACCGCCCGGCTCGCCCCCGAGCACGCGCGCGGCCGCTACCAGGGGGTCATGGGCATGTCCTGGGCCGTCGCCGGTTTCGTCGCCCCGGTCGGCGCGGGCGCGATCGTCGACGGACCCGGTCCCGGCGTCCTGTGGATCGCCACGGCCACCATCGGCGCCGTCGCCGCCCTCGGCTACGCCACCCTGCTGCGGCGCGCGCTCGCGGAGGACCCGGCGGACCCAGAGGACCCGGCGGACGCCGCCGAGCCGGATGCCTCGGGGTCCGGCACCGTGGAGCCGGTCACCGTCTCCGCCGGACCCACTGGCATCGCTGGCCCCGCCAGTACCGCTGGCCCCACCAAGGTCTCCGACACCGCGCTCAGCGCCTGAGCCCCGGCCCGAGACCCGGCCCGAGCCCCAGTACGGAATCCCGGTCCGAGCCCCTCCGGGGGAGCGAGCAGGCCCGCCCCTCAGTTCGCGGGCCTGCTCGTCAGTTTCTTGAACGCGTCGAGGTTCCGCGTCGACTCCCCGCGCGCGACCCGCCACTCGTACTCCCGCCGGATCGCCGACGCGAACCCCAGCTCCAGGAGCGTGTTGAAGTCGCCGTCCGCCGCCTCCAGGACCGAGCCGAACAGCCGGTCCAGTTCCTCGGGCGTGACGGCGGAGAGCGGCAGTTTGCCCGCGAGGTAGATGTCGCCGAGGCCGTCGATCGCGTACCCCACCCCGTACAGCTTCAGGTTCCGTTCGAGCAGCCAGCGGTGGACGCCCGCCTCGTTCTCGTCGGGGTGGCGGACGACGAAGGCGTTGAGGGAGAGCGAGTGGCGTCCGGCGCGCAGCGACAGCGTCGTGAACAGCTTGCGGGTGCCGGGGAGCTTGACGACGTACGCGCCGGGCTCGGGCGACTCCCACTCCAGCTCGGCGTCCCGGAGGACGGACTCGATGGTCCGTCGCGCGTCCCCGACCAGGTTCCCGACCACGTCCTCAGCCATGGTGGGAGCGTACGCGACGCCTGTTCTCCTTCAGCCGGTGGTCGTGGACGGCCGCCGTGTACACATCGGCCGTGGCCGAGGCCGCCCTGTCCCAGCCGAACGAGCCCGCGTGCCGCGCCGCCGCCGCCCCCATCCGGGCCGAGAGCGACGGATCGGCCACGAACCGGGCGAGCGCCCGCGTGTAGTCCGCCGGGTCGTGCCCCTGCACCAGGAAGCCCGTCACACCGTCCCGTACGGCCACGGGCAGGCCGCCGACCGCCGCCGCGACGACCGGGGTCCCGGCCGCCTGCGCCTCGATCGCGACCAGACCGAAGGACTCGCTGTACGAGGGCATGACGAGGACGCTGGCCGCGCGGAACCAGTCCGCGAGCGTGTCCTGGCCCACCGGCGGACGGAAGCGCACGACGTCCGCGATGCCCAGCCGGGCGGCCAGCTTCTGCAGCCCCTCCGGCTTCGCGAGGCCGCTGCCGCTCGGGCCGCCGACCACCGGCACCACCATGCGCGAACGCAGCGACGGGTCCTGGTCGACCAGGAGCGCGGCGGCCCGCAGCAGGATGTCGGGGGCCTTCAGCGGCTGTATCCGACCGGCGAAGACCGGTACGAAGGCGTCCTGCGGCAGGCCGAGCCGGGCGCGGGCGGCGGCGCGGCCGTCGGCGGGGCGGAACCGGTCGAGGTTGACGCCCGGGTGGACGACCGCGATCTTGCCGGGGTCGGCCTCGTAGAAACGGGCCAGCTCGTCGGCCTCCTCGGCCGTGTTGGCGATCAGCCGGTCGGCGGCCGACACGATCTGCGTCTCGCCGATCACCCGCGCCGCGGGCTCGGGCGTGTCGCCCTCGGCGAGCGCCGCGTTCTTGACCTTCGCCATGGTGTGCATGGCGTGGACGAGGGGGACGCCCCAGCGTTCGGCGGCGAGCCAGCCGACGTGCCCGGAGAGCCAGTAGTGGGAGTGGACGAGGTCGTAGTGGCCGGGGCGGTGGCCCGCCCACGCCCGCATCACGCCGTGGGTGAAGGCGCACAGCTGGGCCGGCAGTTCCTCCTTGGCCAGGCCCTCGTACGGGCCCGCGTCCACGTGCCGGACGAGCACGCCGGGGGCCAGCTCGACCACCGGCGGGAGGCCGCCGGTGGTGGCCCGGGTGAAGATCTCCACCTCGATGTCGATGGCGGCGAGCCGCTTCGCGAGCTCGACGATGTAGACGTTCATGCCGCCCGCGTCGCCGGTGCCCGGCTGGTGCAGGGGCGAGGTGTGGACGCTGAGCATGGCCACGCGGCGCGGGGTGCGGTTCCGGCCGGGCAGCCGGAGCCGGGTCGGTGCCGGGTGCCGGTGCCGGGTTCCGGCGAACCGGGACACGTACTGGCTCACGTCGGCGGTCCTTCCGCTGGAGGGGGCGTCGGGCATGACTGAGGCAGGGCAGGGGCTGCCCTCCGGCCCCGACAACACCGGAATGGATGCTTTCATTTCCGCCGGTGGCGGCACTTTGCCAATTCATTGCCGGTGAGGTGATTCCTTTCCCGGCCCGCACGCCCCTCCCGTACGCCCCATGCGCCCCATGCGCCCCATACGCCCCATGCGCCCCTGACGTCCATCGGGTACGCCGCTGACGCCTGAGGCTCTCCGGCCCCCACCACACCCTGGTCCCGCCGCGCCCACCCCTGACGGGGATCTCCCGTCCGGAATCTCCCGCCCGGGATGTCTCTGACCGGGATCTCCCTGACAGGGACATCCCCCTCAGGGGCGCCCCTCCCCCTGAGGAGACAAGAAGGAGGAAGCCCCCCACCCCGTACGCTCTTGGCATGGCCCCGCGCACCACCCGCCCCGTCGGCACCCCGACCCGCGGGACCACCAACCCCAACCGGCTGCGCCGCATGGACCGCTGGATCGCCGCCGTCCACGGACCCGCCCTGCGCCGCTCCCCCGAGCCGCCGCTCGCCGTCGACCTCGGTTACGGGGCCGCCCCCTGGACCGCCGTCGAACTCCTCGCCCGGCTGCGCACCGCCGAGCCCCGCACCCGCCTCTACGGCATCGAGATCGAACCCGCCCGCGTCGAGGCGGCGAAGCCGTACGAGCACGACGGGCTCGCCTTCCTCCACGGCGGCTTCGAAGTGCCGGTGCCCGGACCGGTCGCCCTGATCCGGGCGGCGAACGTGCTGCGCCAGTACGACGAGGAGCAGGTCACGGACGTCTGGCGGCGCCTGTGCGGACGGCTCGCACCCGGCGGGCTCCTCGTCGAGGGCACCTGTGACGAGATCGGGCGCAGGCACGTGTGGGTCGCGCTCGACGGCGCCGGGCCGCGCACGGTGACCTTCGCCACCCGGCTCGGCTCGCTCGACCGCCCCTCGGACCTGGCGGAGCGGCTGCCGAAGGCACTCATCCACCGCAACGTGCCGGGCGAACCGGTGCACGCCTTCCTGCGGGACTTCGACCGGGCGTGGGCGGCGGCGGCACCGTACGCCTCGCTCGGCGCCCGGCAGCGGTGGCTCCGCTCGGTCCGGGACCTGGCGGCGGACTGGCCCCTGACGGACGGTCCCCGGCGTTGGCGCCAGGGCGAAGTGACGGTGCGGTGGGAGGCGCTGGCGCCCCGGGGATAGAGATCCGTCCCCGGAGCGTCCGGGAGCACCGATTCCCTCGTTCTCCCCAACTCCCGCTGAATTTCCCCCGCGCCGGGAACGCGCCACCCGTATCGCTCGTCCCCCGTGGGGGAGAGTGGTCCGAGGGGCCTTCGTCTCCCCTGTCGCTTTCCGGTTCCGCATGGCACCATCGCCAAGGTCACCGGTAAGTTACTGACGGTAAATCAGATGGTCATCCGAGGGGGAGCTCGTGAACCGACGCCGCCACGCCACCGCCGCGATCACCGTGATCTGCGCCCTGACCGTGCTGGCCTCTCCCGCGCTGACGCTCCAGGCCGCCGCCGCGCCGCTGCCTCCGCCGCCGCCGAAGAAGAGCCTCGCAGAGGTCCACAAGGAGATAGAGGGCCTCTACCGGCAGGCCGCCGCGGCCACCGACGCGTACAACCTCGCGGAGGAACGCAGCGAGGAGCAGTCCGCCGAGATCGTCAGGGTCGCCCGGATGATCGTGGAGGGCCGCGAGAAGATCGAGGACCTCAAGGCCAAGGCGGGCGCCGCCGCCCGCGCCCAGTACCGCAACGGCGGGCTGCCCGAAGACGCCCAGCTCGTCCTCACGAACGACCCGCAGCTCTTCCTCGACACCGCGGGCCGCCTCAAGGCCGGGGCCAAGGCCACCACGGACCTCCTCGGCGAGATGACCCGCACCCAGGCCCGACTGGACCTGTACGCGAAGGAAGCGGGCGAGAACTGGACCGAGCTGGAGGCCCACCGGGTCCGGCAGGCCCAGGCCAAGAAGGAGATCAACGGCAAGATCGACGCCGCCAAGAAGCTGGAGTCCGAGCTCGCCGCCGAGGAGCGCGAGCGGCTGCGGCTCCTGGAGGAGCAGGCGCAGAAGCGGGCCCAGACGAGCTGGCTCGGCACCGGCGTCCTCGCCGGGCTGAAGGGCGCCACGACGCCCGAGGCGAAGAAGGCGATCGAGTTCGCGACGGCGCAGATCGGCAAGCCGTACGAGTGGGGGGCCGAGGGCCCGTCCTCGTACGACTGCTCCGGGCTGACCCAGCTCGCCTGGGGCACGGCGGGACGGCCGATCCCGCGCACCTCGCAGGAGCAGTGGCGGCTGCTGCCGCGCGTACAGATCAAGGACATGCGTCCGGGCGACCTGATCGTCTACTTCAAGGACGCCAGCCACATCGGGATGTACGTCGGGGACGGCACGATCGTCCACGCGCCCCGGCCCGGCCGGAACGTGACGCTCGCGGGCGCGGGCTCGATGGAGATCCTCGGGGTCGTCCGGCCGAGCTGAGGACGGGGCGGGGAGGGACGGGGGCCGCCCGGGGAGAGGCCCGGACAGGGGGCGTGCCGGGGGCGTCCGGGTGCCCCCGGGCGCGGCTTGAGGGTCTTCCCCGAGCAGGCGCCCAGGGCCGGGCCCGACCGTGGGGCGCCCCGGGGGCGCGGCTCGGGGATCTCCCTGGGGCCTTCCTCTCCGGGGGCTCCCCCAGGGGACTTCCCCCAGGTGACCTCCCCAGGGGGCTCACCCGAGGCGATGGCCCTCCGAGGGCCTCCCGCGTGACCTTTCTCATTGCCCGAGCGAGGGTTCCGGCCACCGCGCCGGGGCGAGTACCTCCCCTTCCGCGGCATATGCCAAGCCCGCGCGGACGGCCGTCCGCCGATCGCCATTCCGTAGCGGACCGCCCTACCGCTAGGGTCCGGACGGGCGGAACGCCATCCGGCGCCCCGCGCACCCTCGGGGCAGGGGAAGGGAACCCGGACCGATGCCCGTATCCGTACAGCGTCAGAGAAACGTCTCTGCCGGCGCGGAACCCGGCGACGGCACCCCTGCGGACGCCACCGCCACGGACGCCACCGCTATGACAGTCACCGGCACCGACCGTACCGATCTCACCCTCCTGGTCGTCGAGGACGACCCGGCGGGTGTCCTCGCCGTACCCGAACTGCTCGACGCGGCCGACGCCGCAGGCACCCGCGTCCGCATCCGGACCGCCCGCAACCTCACCGAGGCCGAGCGGCTCCTCACCGACGACGTCCACTGCGTCCTGGTCGACCTCTCCCTGCCCGGCCCCCGGGCCGCCGCGGGCCACGACCCGCTCGCCCCGCTGCGGCACATCCTGCGCCTCGCGCCGCACCACGCCGTCCTCGCGCTCGCCGCCTCCGCCGACGCGGAACTGGCGGCCGAGGCGGTACGGGTCGGGGCCCAGGACCACCTCTTCCGCGAGGAACTCGACGGGCGGCTGCTCAGCCGGGCCATCCGGTACGCGGTCGAGCGCAAGCGGGCCGACGCCGTCCAGGTGAAACTGGCCGAATCACGGCTCCGGGCGCAGGAGAACGCCCGCCTGGAGCGCGGACTGCTGCCCACTCCCCTCCTGGAGGGCTCCGATCTGCGGTTCGCCGCCCACTACCGGCCGGGGCGCTCACGGGCGCTGCTCGGCGGTGACTTCTACGACGTGGTCCGTACGCCGGACGGCACCGTCCACGCCATGATCGGCGACGTGTGCGGCCACGGCCCCGACGAGGCGGCGCTCGGCGTCGAGCTGCGGATCGCCTGGCGGGCCCTGACCTTCGCGGGCCTGTGCGGGGACGAGCTGCTCTCGACGATGCAGCGGGTCCTGGAGCACGAGCGGGAGAGCGAGGAGATCTTCGCGACGCTCTGCACCGTCGACATCGCGCCCGACGGGCGCCGCGCCGGTCTGTGCCTGGCCGGTCACCCGGCCCCGCTGATCGCCCGGAAGGGCAAGCCCGCGCGGCTGCTGCCGTACGAGGACGGCGGCCCGGCCCTGGGTCTGCTGCCGCGCGCCCGCTGGCCCCGGCGGCAGGTCGAGCTGGGCGGGACGTGGAGCCTGCTCATGTACACGGACGGCCTGATCGAGGGCCGCTCGGCGGGCCCCGGCTCGCCGAGGCTCGGCCAGGACGGGATGGTCGGCATGATCGACCGGCAGCTGGCGGCGGGGCTGCGGGGCGAGGAACTGCTGGAGGCCGCGGTGACGGAGGTCAGGTCCCTGAACGGCGGGGAGTTGACGGACGACGTGGCGGTCCTGGCCCTGGAGAGGCGGAAGACCCGGGGATGAGCTCCCCGGGCCCTGCCCGCCCCTGACCGGCGACCGGTCGTACGCGTCGCCCGCCCCCGGTGCTCCGGGGGCGGGCGACGCTCGTCGTGCGGGGGCTACCGCCCGCCGTTGTAGGGGCCGTACGGTCCGTCGCTGCTGGAGCCGCCGCCCCGGCGGCCGCCTCCGCCGCCGCCCGAGACCCGCGCGAGCGCGGGGCGCACGTCCACCATGAAGACGATGGCCGCGACCAGGCCCGCGATCTGCAGGAACAGTATCGGCAGCAGCAGATCCAGGGCGAGGTTCACGCCCAGGAGGATCAGCCAGAACTTCTTCGTCTGCTTCTCGGCAGCACGGTAGGCGTCCTCGCGCGCCATCGCGGCGAACACGAGCGAGGCGACCGCGAAGCCGGTGAAGACGATGAACATCACCAGAGAGAGAAGGGAGTCGAATCCCGCGCGCAACATGCTGAGCACCGCCTAGAAAAGAGAGGAAGAACGCCTCGCGGTCAAGGTACCCGGTTCAACGCACCGGCTACCGGAATGGATGCCCCGGCCTACTCCTTCGCGGCGGAGGTTCCGGTGGCGGCCTTCTCGGCGGGGGCCTTGCGGGCGGCGGTCCTCTTCGCGGGCGCCTCGGCGACCGGGGCGTCGGCCGCAGGGGCCGCGGGGGTGTCCTCGGCCGTGACCGTCGTGTCCCCGGCCGTGACCGTCGTGTCGTCGGCCGTGACCGTGGTGTCGTCCTCGGCGGTCGCCGTCGCCAGGTCGTCCTCGGCCCTGGTCTCCTCGGGCTCGACGGCGACGGTGATCTCGGTGATCTCCTCGCCGGTCCCGCCGCGCCACGCCTTGACGGCCTCCTCGCCGTGGGCCGCGACCTCCTCGTACTTCTCGCGGGCCCTGACCGCGTACTCGGCGGCGACGCCGACCCCGCGCAGGGCCAGGTCCTGGGCGGTCTCGCCGAGCTTCTTGAAGTCCGTGTCGAGGTTGCCGACGACGTCGGCGAACTTGGCCTGGACGGTGGCCTGGGCCTCCTTGGCCTGCGCGGTCACCTTCTCCTGCACGGCCTTGGGGTCGGTCTTCCGCACGGCCTCGATACGGGCGGGCGCCTCGGCGGCCAGCTGCTCGATCAGGCCGGGCACCTTCCTGGCCTGCCGCGCGGCGAGGTCGGCGGTACCGGCGGCGAAGAAGAGAGGGGTACGCAGTTCGTCGATGATGGCCATGCTGGTGGTCCTCCCGGAATGTGACGTACGAGCGGGCTGCTAGCCCAGGGGCGGTGCGGCATCGGCGCCGCCGGGACCGGTCCCGGCGGCGGCGCCCGGCGCGGTGCCGTTCTCGGCGGCGGCGGCCTCGGCGGCGTTCTCCTTGCGGAAGGAGTCGTAGATCTGGAGCAGCACCTGCTTCTGGCGCTCGTTGATCGAGGGGTCGGCCAGGACGACGGCGCGCGTCTCCAGGTCGTCCCGCTCCTTCTCGTCGAGGATGCCCGCCCGCACGTACAGCGTCTCGGCGGAGATCCGCAGGGCCTTGGCGACCTGCTGGAGCACCTCGGCGCTGGGCTTGCGCAGCCCCCGCTCGATCTGACTCAGATACGGATTCGACACCCCGGCGGCGTCGGCGAGCTGCCGCAGCGACAACTGCGCGGTCCTCCGCTGCTCACGGAGGTACTCACCGAGATTGCCGACGTTGAGCGATGCCATGCTCCGACCATGCCACCCTGCGCTAACTATTGCAAGCGCCTGCTTGCAACAGTCGCGCTCGGGCGGGGCGTGGCGCGAATTGGGACACGTATGGGCTGACTGTCGCGTTGGCAGGTCATCTGTCGTGGGGTGCGCCTGAGCGCTCCCCCTCTTCGGGGTGGCCGTGAACGCACTCATCGTGTGACTGGTCGAGACGGAGGTCACCGGATCCGTGGCCGATCTGGAGTTCGGCGGCTCTCTCACCCAGCGGGCGGCGCTTCCGCTGCTCGAAGAGGTTCCACCGGACGGTCAGTAGCTCCAGCTGCAGAGGCCACCACCCGTACTCACCGCCGACGCCGCGAGCCGGGCAACTCCCTGCGGGACCGCCGACAGATCATCGTCGGTCATGTCGTCCCCGTCGGCGGATCCGAGCCTCGCGGTCCAGCGACCTGCCCATTCCTCCAGCTCGCCGAACTGGCGCCGTTCACAGGTGTCACACCCTCTGTGAGCGGCAAGGCCGTTCCGGAGCACCCCGGTATCCGGATATCCGGGGCGGCGGGGCCATGGCGGCGCCCCTGTCCGGATCGCCGCGAGCCCGTGTCCCACACGGGTCATGGCGCTCTGGCGACGGCGGTTCGTGCCCGAGGCCCGCCGTCCGTTCACCCTCACCTCATCCTGCGAAGGAAGACGCGTCGGCGCCAGGAAGTGACGGAGACCGCACCGACTCCGATCGTCAACGCGAGTGCCGCGCCACCCCAGCTCACCAGGTCGCCGGCGGGTTGGGCCGTCCAGTCCCACCAGTTGAGCGGATACCAGATCAGCAGAAGACTTGAGGCCAGGGGGATGACCCAACCGAGCTGCGGGCCCAGCAGCCGCACGGACAGCAGTGCAAGACCGAGCCAGATCAGCACCGACCGGACGAAGACGGTCCCTTGCCCAGGTCCGACAGCGAGCGTCTCGGTCATGAAGGAGAAAGCACAGACGGTGGCCGTCAGCGCGACGCAGTACGCGTTGCGAAGACGGTGCATCGTCCGCGCACCGGTCTCCTCGTGCGCCGACATCGCTCCGCCGAAAGCGGCCGTGAGGAAGACGGCCGACAGGAGCGGGAGTTCCTGCCGGTAGGGAACGCCCGTGGAGAGGCTCGCGCTTCCGATGGAGGGGAGTGCGATGCGGTCCCCTCCGAAGAAGGCGGACAGGAGGGCGACGGCCGCAGCCCCGGCAAGGATCGGGGCGGCCCGGTGGACCCTGGCGTAGCGCAGCAGATCACTGCCGTACATCGGGCTTGCACCAGGTGCTCTCGTGAAGGTGATCACGCTCTTGGGCAACCCATTTACGCTGGTCCGCGGGCGTCATCCGGGCCGCCTCGGTCGCCTCGCGCTGTGCGGTGGTGACACCGGTGAGGTTGAGCCCCTTGTCCGCGGCTGCCGGATCCTGACCCGTGGCCTGATATTCCAGCCACAGGTGGAGATTGTCGATGGCCTGCCAGGCCCTGCGCTCCTTGCGGGGCGGACGGCACCAGCCGAGCGACGTGGTGAACACCTGGTCGGCCATGGCGAACGCCGCGGTCCGGACGTGTCCTTCAGCGATGTCGAAACCGCGATCCCCCCAACGAGTCCGCCGCAGCCCGAACTCGTAGAACTCGTCGGGAGCCTTGACCCAGGGCTGAGCATTCCGGTCAAGGCGGTGGGCCATCCTGGTGAGCTCCGGAAGGTACTTCCGGTGCTCGGGCCATACGCACACCAGTGGGGCCTTCTCCTCCGCGCGGGCGCAGAGCGGCGCGGCGTCCGAAGCCGGCCGTTCCACACGCAGTTCGCCGGCCGCCGGTGCCGCGACCAGGCCGACGAAGGCACTGACCGCCGAGACGACGGCGATCCCGGCCATGTGTGGCGGCGGCTTCCGCCGGGACATCCGGCGGTCGGCCTTCCTCGTCAGTGGCGGTGCCGCGACCGCCAGCACGGCGAGGGCGAGGGCCACGAACAGACGGACTGCCAGCGGCAGTACGCGCAGATGGGTGTCCGGTGGCCCCGCGAGGACATTGAACTTGAACGGCAGGGACAACATGCTGATGAAGCAGCCCATCGCACACACGACGGGTGTGAAGCCAGGTGAGGGCCACCAGCGGCCGGCGAGGTGTCCCACCGACGCGAAGATGATGAGGGTCGAGGCTCCCAGGAGCAGATAGGACGGCCACAGGAATCCGGGCCCCGCGTCGCCCCACGACACGGCCGCCGCGGTGAGGCATCCGATGCCGTACGCGAGGAATCCGAGGGTGAGGGTGGCGGCCAGCCTCGCGGCCTCGATGCGCCAGCCGGGGCGGGCGGCCGCGAGGAGGAACTCGGGCATTCCCGCCTGGGAAGCGCGTCCGGCCTGCCAGGCGGAGACTCCGGCGAGTACCGGCCCCAAGAAGAGCGTGACGATCTGAGCCGCCACGCTCGCCTCGGGCCAGACGCCGATCCAGTACTGGGAACGCCCGAAGAGGACCGCCAGGTCCACGGCGACCATCAGGGGGAAGGCGGTGAGCAGAGGGGACCGTCGCAGCTCGATGCGGTAGGTGTTCAACATGCCGCCCCCTCGGCCGGCCGGCCGTTGCCCAGGACAGCCATGTAGCCGCGTTCCAGTGGGCTGTCTCCCGGGGCCGTCGGTGTTGCCCGTTCCGCCAGTTGCTGGGGCGTCCCGCTGTGGACCACCCGGCCGTCACTGAGTACGAGGACCGTGTCGCAGGCGGCGCCCACGTCCTCCACCAGGTGCGTGCTGAGCACGACGGCCGCCCCGGCAGCGGCGAGGGAGCGGATGAGGCCCCGGAAGTCGAGGCGCTGCGCCGGGTCGAGACCGACGGTGGGCTCATCGAGCAGAAGCAGCGAGGGCGAGCCGACGATGGCCGCGGCGATCCCGGCGCGACGGAGCATACCGCCGGAGAGCGACTTCATGCGGTCCCGGGCCCGGTCGGCCAGCCCGACCGAGGCCAGAGCCTCGGCGGTGGCCCGCCCGGCCTTCTCGGACGGAACCTCACGCAGCCACGCACAGTACCGGACGAAATCGGCGATGGAGAAAGCCGGATAGTATCCGAAGTCCTGGGGAAGGTATCCAATTCTTCGGCGGACCTCCCGAACGTGCCTTTCACTGGTGACGGAGTCTCCGAACAGCTCCAGCACACCGTTCTGCGGGGGTGCGATGGTGGCGAGCGTACGGAAAAGCGTGGTCTTGCCCGCCCCGTTGGGTCCCAGCAGTCCAGTGACACCCGGCTGGATGGACAGGTCGAGATCCTCGATGACGCGGCGGCCACCGTATCCCTGCGTGAGGGCCGTCATTCGGGCGACGGGAGCGATCGGCATGATGAATTCCCCGGAATACGTGAGGGGCCCGCCGCGACGGCGAGCCCATCACCGTGCTTGTGGGCTACTGGTACACCTTGGTGCTGTTGATCTTGAATGTGCACTCATAGGTGTCGTACTTGCCCACGTAGCCGCTGTACAACTTGTCGTAGTGCTGCTCGTCGGTCTCGTAGTTGCAGTCGTAGTTCGTAAAGTACCCGTAGGACGGGAAGCCCGTCGCGTCGTAGCAGTAGCCGTGCCCGGACGTCGAGTACCAGTAGCCGCGGCAACCATCGTGCCACGTAGCCTCGTTGGAGGCACTCGACATCGGAGCGGTGAGGCTGACGGCCGCAGCCGCCATAGCCGCGACGACAGAGGCCTTCACGGCCTTGGTGCCCTTTATTCGAGTCACGAACGAACCCATTTCCCCCCCTGGGATGTAAGACGTTGCCCCTCTCGGGGGCATGACGTTGACGCGTCCCACTCATTCAAGTCCGAAGAATCCTTCGAAGTCTTGCGGTTTTAATTCGGCAGAAGCTGCACAAATGTCCATCGATGGGCAATATTTGACCTTCCGTCGAGTACTTCGGGTCGCACTCACTGCTCGCAATTCCAGCCAAACATGGGATTAGTGACTCAAAACTTCGAGATCGATTGCCCTAGCCTCGCCGTTTCACTTGGTGCGGGGCCGATTTCTGTGCGGCAACGCGAAAGTGCCTTCTGAGCTGGGACGATGAACCTTGTCGAGGGGTTCTGTC
>NZ_JBIUZD010000019.1:38800-107736 GCF_044744885.1 Streptomyces sp. NPDC087215 | reverse complement strand
TAACTCACCCCGGAGCCGTTCCACCTCCCCAAGCCTCATAGCCGGAAGATGCCCGTTACCAGGCAAGATCACCCGACGTAACGAAGCACTACTAGTGGTGCTACGCAGCCGGGCGGGAGACGGCGAAACGCCCGGTCGCGCCCTGCTGTCCCTTCTAAGGTGGGTGCGTGATTCCTGATTTCGTCTCAGATCTACGGAAAGCGGTTGGTCCTGACCAGCTGCTCTGGTTGCCGGGCGTGGTCGCGGTCGTCCGTGACGAGCGGCGGCGGGTGCTTCTGCAGCGCCGTTCCGCGGGCGGGGCGTGGACGCCGCTGAGCGGGATCGTGGAGCCGGGCGAGCCTCCGGCCGTGGCGGCGGTGCGGGAGGTGGAGGAGGAGACCGGGGTGCGGGTGGTGGTGGAGCGCCTGGCGGCGGTGACGCACTCCCCGCCGGTACGCCACGGCAATGGCGACCGGGCGCAGTACTTCGAGGTCGTCTTCGCCTGCCGTCCGGCGGACGGGGGACAGGAGCCCCGGGTCTGCGACGACGAGTCGGCGGAGGTCGCCTGGTTCCCGCTGGACGCCCTGCCCCCGATGAGCGAGCGGATGCGGGAGATCATCGCGCGGGTGGAGAAGGACGAGCCCGCCGCATGGTTCGTGCCCGCGCCGTGACCGAACTCCGCCGTCCCGCCCCGGCGCCGGGGCGGGACGGCACGGGCTACGCGGGTACGGCTCCCGTGCGGACGGCGAACTCCCGCAGGCCGGACACGGTTGCCGGGCCGTAGTAGAGCAGGCTGGTGGTCAGGGCCCGCAGCGCGGGCCGGCGTACTTCCTGCGCCGCTTCCCGCTCGACGTGGCGCAACGCGGCGAACGTCCGCGTTCCGTCGCCGAGGGCGTGCCACATCCGGGCGGTGTCGGTCCACGCGCGGGCGCGCCGCTCGGTTGTGGGGATACGGCCGATGTCCAGGCCGCGTGCGACGGCCACGCCTTCGTCGGGGGTGCCGAGGGCGTTGTGGACGCTGATGCGGTAGATGTCCACCTGGGCCTGGGTGGCGTCGACGGTGAAGAGCCCGCCCGGGGCGGCCGGACGGCGCCGGACGTCCTCGTCCGCCTCGTCGAGCAGCGTGAGGGCGGTCGTGCGGTCGCGGCCCGACGCCGCCGAGTACGCGGCGGTGAGCAGCAGGGTGGTACGGACGGCGGCGGTGCGGGCCTCGGTGGGGTCGAGGGCGGCGGCTTCCTGGGTGAGGAGGCGGACGGCGGCAGCGCTGCGGCCGGAGCGCCGCATCGTGATCGCCAGGACGCGGGAGGCTTCGCCGACGGGCACTGGCATACCGCTGGCACGGGCTGCGGACAGGGCGCGGTCGGCCGCGACCCACGCGGTGTCGGAGTGCTGTTTCGCGGCGAGTTCGGCGGCCAGGACGTAGGCGCGGGCGAGGATGGCGTGGGCCTGTCGGCGGGCCTGGCCCACGGCTGTCTCCCGCGTCGCCTCGGCGTGGGCGAGCAGACCGGGCAGTTCGGCGGTGAGTTCGCCGTAGCGTGCGTCGGTGAACGCCTGGCGTGCGGCGGCGGTGCGGGTGGCCAGCGTTCGGAGCGGGGCAGGCTCCGCGTCCGGGAGGCGGAACAGCGCGTCCTCCAGGCTCGCGCCGGAAGCCGTGCCGGTGCCGACGAGGGCTGAGGCTCCGGCGGCGAGAGCCCCGGCCAGTAGGTTCCTGCGACGCATGGCGTCCTCCTCGTCCGGCGACGGTGGAGGCACCACGGTATCGATCACCGGCGTCCGGGCCGCGCGGTGCGGGCGGCCGGGTTGTGCCAGAGGGGGGCCGGTGGGCCGAGGAGGCGGTCGGCGGGGGTGTGGGGGCGGACGGCGAAGGGGCTGACCGGCGGCAGGGTGTCGTGGTGGATGCGGTCGGGAGCGGTGCCCAGCTCCACGAGGACCTCGACGACCTCCGTGATGAAGCCGGGCGGCCCGGCGAGGTACACGTCGTGCGCGGACCAGTGGACGCAGGACCGGAGGGACTGGACGAGCCGCTCGGTCGCCTGGTCCTTGGGGTGGCCGGGCGCGGAGGTGATGTAGGTGACGCTCAGCCCGTCGAGCCGGGCGGCCAGCCGCTCCACGTCCCGGCGCCCGTACAGGTGCTCCTTCGCGCGCGCCACGACGAACAGCCTTCCCATCAGGGCCGGTTCGCGCTCGACCGCCTCCGAAAGGAGGGCCTTCACCGGCGCCCAGCCGGTGCCCGCGCAGATGTAGGCGCGCTGTCCGCCCGGTTCCGTCCGGGCGACGAGGTCGCCGTCGGGCGGCCCGAGCCGCAGCACCCCGCCGGGCGCCGTGCCGTGCACGAGCGCCGTGCTCATCACCCCACCGGGGACCCGGCTCACGTGCAGTTCCACGGTGCCGTCCGGGCGGGGCGCGTCGGCGAGGGAGTAGGTGCGCCAGACGCGGGGGACGCGGGGCGAGGCGACGCTGACGTACTGGCCGGGCAGGAAGGGCAGGGGCCGCCGGGGCCGCAGGGTGAGGACGGCCAGGTCGGGGCCGTACCGCTCGTGCCGGACGACGTCCGCGTCCCACCAGGCGGGCTCGCCCGCCGCCACGGCCTCGTCGGCGCCCGCCAGCATCAGCTCGGCCAGGTGCGCGTACGCCTCCGTCCAGGCCTTCTCGGCCTCCGTGGTCCAGGCGGCTCCCGCCACGTGCGCGAACGCGGCGAGCAGGCTGGTGCCGACCGAGGCGTAGAGGGCGGGGGTGGCGAGGAACCTGCGGTGGTCGCGGCCCAGGCGCCCCAGGTACACGGGGAGGTCCGGGTCCTCCAGACGGTCCACCAGATGGGTGAGCGCGGCGAAGAGCCGGTCGCGCTGGGGCCGCATGTCCCCGGGGAACAGCTCGCGCAGGGACGGCTCCTGCCGGAAGAGATGCGCGTAGAAGTAGGTGACGGCGTGCTCGGCCCGTCTCTCGACGACCGCGAACGTGCTCCTGAGCATCTGAGGGTCCACTGTCAGGAATGTAGGGCACCCGTCCGGCCCGTCCTCACGGAATCTCCACACCCGGATCCGGCGGAACCTGCCTGTACGGTCGGGGGGTGAGCACCACCCCCGGCCCAGCACCCGCCTCCCGCCCCGCCCCCGGAGAAGTCCCCGGCGCCTCGTCGTGTCCCGTCTCCGGGCCCGCGCCCGAGCTCTTCACCTGGGAGTTCGCCAGCGATCCCTATCCCGCGTACGCCTGGCTCAGGACGCACGAGCCGGTGCACCGCACGACCCTCCCGAGCGGGGTCGAGGCCTGGCTGGTGACCCGGTACGCCGACGCCCGGCAGGCCCTCGCGGACCAGCGGCTCTCCAAGAACCCGGCGCACCACGCCGAGTCCCCGCACGCGAAGGGGAAGACGGGCATCCCGGGCGAGCGCAAGGCCGAGCTGATGACCCATCTGCTCAACATCGATCCGCCGGACCACACCCGGCTGCGCAGGCTCGTCTCGAAGGCGTTCACCCCCCGCCGGGTCGCGGAGTTCGCCCCGCGCGTGCAGGAGCTGACCGACCGGCTCATCGACTCCTTCGTGGAGCGGGGGAGCGCGGACCTCATCCACGAGTTCGCCTTCCCGCTGCCCATCTACGCCATCTGCGACCTGCTCGGGGTGCCCGAGGAGGACCAGGACGACTTCCGGGACTGGGCCGGGATGATGATCCGGCACGGCGGCGGGCCGCGCGGCGGGGTCGCGCGGTCGGTGAAGAAGATGCGCGGCTATCTCGCGGAGCTGATCCACCGCAAGCGCGAGGAGCCCGGGGACGACCTCATCTCGGGTCTCATCCGGGCCTCCGACCACGGCGAGCACCTCACCGAGAACGAGGCCGCCGCGATGGCCTTCATCCTGCTCTTCGCCGGCTTCGAGACCACCGTCAATCTGGTGGGCAACGGACTGTACGCGCTGCTCCGGCATCCGGAGCAGCGCGCCCGGCTCCAGGACTCGATCGCCGCCGGGGAGACCGGACTCCTGGAGACCGGGATCGAGGAACTGCTGCGGTACGACGGGCCGGTGGAGATGGCCACCTGGCGGTACGCGACCCGCCCGCTGACGATCGGCGGGCAGGAGATCCCGGCGGGCGACCCGGTGCTCGTGGTCCTCGCCGCCGCCGACCGGGACCCCGAGCGCTTCGACGGGCCGGACGTCCTCGACCTCGCCCGGCGCGACAACCAGCACCTCGGATACGGGCACGGCATCCACTACTGCCTGGGCGCGCCGCTCGCCCGGCTCGAAGGGCAGACGGCCCTGGCGACCCTGCTGACCCGCCTCCCGGACCTGCGGCTCGCCGCCGATCCGGCCGAACTGCGGTGGCGCGGCGGGCTCATCATGCGGGGGCTGCGCACCCTTCCGGTGGAGTTCTCCCCGGCCGTCCCCCTCCATGGATCTGACGAGGTGTCAGAAATGTGATCTTCGCGTGATCGCGGGTGCATCGACTTGTGATGAGCGTTCGAATACGGCTACGTTCCCCGACAACTCAGTTCGACCACCCCAGTTGTCACGCGAAAGGCGCTCCTATGCGTTCCGGGAACGGACGACACCGCCGCCCCCGTCAGGCCCCCGCCATCGTCGTCGCCGCGGGGGTGACCGGGTCCGCCATGGCGCTGCCCCTGCTCGCCACCGGCTCGGCGTCCGCCGCCGACGCCGCCACCTGGGACCGGGTCGCCGAGTGCGAGTCCGGCGGCCAGTGGAGCGCCAACCTCGGCAACGGCCTCTACGGCGGCCTCCAGTTCACCCAGGACAGCTGGGAGCGGCACGGCGGTCTCGCCTACGCGCCCAGCCCCGACCTGGCCAGCCGCGCCCAGCAGATAGCGGTGGCCGAGAAGGCCCTCGCCAAGGGTTCCACCGCGTGGGCCACCTGCGCGCCGATCGCGGGACTCGTCAACGACGGCGCCCGGCCGAAGGTGGACCCGGGCCCGGCGGACCTCCCCAAGCCCTCCGGCGGCCCCGTCGCCGAGTCGAACCGTACGACGGGTCCGCCCTCCTCCGGTGCGGCGGAGGCGGCCCGGGGCGCGGCCGGACGGACCGCCGAGGCGCGCACCGCCACCTCGGCGCCCACGAGTCCCGCCACGCCCTCGACGGGCGCGCCGGTGACGGGCGCGCCGGTCGGCCCGACGGCCCCCGTCTCCCCGGGCGCCCCCGATCCCGCCACCACCACGCCCGGCGGGTCCGTCGCACCGGGCACGTCCGGTGAGCCGACGACCGGTGCCCCGTCGACGGGGTCCGGCAAGCACCGGGGCGACGCGGCTCCGGAGGGGACCGGGAAGCCGGGCGACTCCGCCGAAACGGGTCGCCACGCGGCGCCCGGTGACGGCCTCTCCGAGGAGACCGCGGCGAAGCCCTTGGCCGACGCCGCCAAGAATTCGGGCGGAACGGACAGTCAGGGCACTTCGGGCGCGTACACGGTGAAGGCGGGCGACAGCCTGTCCGACATCGCGCAGCAGAACGAGCTGCCCGGAGGCTGGACCGCGCTCTATGACGCCAACCGGAAGACGGTCGGCACCGACCCGGACCTCATCCTCCCTGGTCAGAGCCTTGACCTGACGGAGAGTCCGGTCGCACAGGCGGAGTGATTCGGGGTCATATGTCCGGTTCTGGGCAAGTGAGACATGGGTCTCTTCGCCCCAACTGGCGTGTCACACCCGCAAACTTTGCTCCTGTCGCCTCCCACCTGCGCAAACACCCCCCGCCGGAAGGCAAGGAGGGTCGGAATGTCCGTCATTCGCCTCTTTGAACTTCCGGTGGGTCTGTGTCTACGGTCGTCACCGCTCGCCACCGCGGGCCCCGTCGACCGAAACGCCGAATCCTGCCGTCGGCCGTCGGGAACAGTCGTCGCGCAAGCGCCGAAGGCAGGAGCGGGGGACCCAAGGTAAGTGCCGGACCCGGCCGTTGAGAGACGGCCGACGACCGGCTTGGGGTGAAGCCGCGTGCTGGGACACGCGGCCGGGCAACTCATTGGCCCGAACCCGACAGCTCACCTCGCAGGCGTCGGTGAGGAGAATCTCCATGCTGTTTTCCGGTAAGGGCAAACACCGCCGTCCCTCCAAGGCCACCCAGGTCGTCACGCTCGTCGGCGTCACCGGTGTCGCCGTCGCCGCCCCGCTGATGACCGCGGGCACCGCCTCGGCCGCCACGGTCGCCGAGTGGGACCGCGTCGCCCAGTGCGAGTCCGGCGGCAACTGGTCCATCAACACGGGCAACGGCTACTACGGCGGCCTCCAGTTCGCGGCCTCCACCTGGGCCGCGTACGGCGGCACCGCCTACGCCTCGACCGCCAACCAGGCGTCGAAGTCCCAGCAGATCGCCATCGCCGAGAAGGTCCTCGCGGGCCAGGGCAAGGGCGCGTGGCCGAGCTGCGGCGTGGGCCTCTCCCGTGCCTCCTACGACGGCGGCGCCGCCGAGAGCGCCCCCAAGACCGTCACCCAGCAGCCGAAGCAGCAGCCGACGCAGCAGCGGTCGGCCGAGCAGCCGACGACCCGCAGCGAGCAGCGCCAGGCCCCGAAGAAGGCCGCGCAGCAGCAGGCCGCGCCGAAGGCGACCGTCACCACCCCGACCGGCAAGAAGGTCGAGAAGGGCGACGGCGAGTACAAGGTCGTGACCGGCGACACCCTCAGCAGCATCGCCCAGGCGCACGGCGTCAAGGGCGGCTGGGCCAAGCTCTTCGAGCTGAACAAGGACGTCGTCGACCACGCCGACCTGATCTACCCGGGCCAGCAGCTCCACCTCAAGTGAGCCCGGCGGTCCGTACGGGTCCCGCGACCCGTACGGCACCGACGACCCTCCCGCGGTGACCACCCCGGCCCGGCGCGCCTCCCCCCGTGCGCGCCGGTCCGGGGTTTCCGCCGTCCGAGGTCTCCCGCTCCTCTCCTCCTGCGGAGTTCCACGCGCGGGCCGCGCGGAGATCGCGGGCGCGGGTCACGGACGGAGACACGGGCGCGGCCACGGACGGAGACACGGGCGCGGGCGGACTCGCCGCCACGGGCGGGACTCCCCTTCCCTCTCCCGGCCCCCGTCACGAGTGGTCGCCCCACCGGGGGCGGGGTCCCCGCCGCGTACGCGCTCCCTCCCCGCTCCGGGAGGGGTCCCGCCACGTACGGACTCCCCTTCCCTCCCGGATTCCCCGCCCACGGGCGGAGCCCCCTCCTCGCGCCCCGAGAAGGGTCTCCCCGGCGGTTTCGGGAGGACTTCTTGGTTACTGTCCAGTAGATCCGGGGTCTTTCGCCCCTGAATGCATGTCCTTGGGCCCTTTTTCGTCCCAGGGGGCGGGCGCCCGGCTGGCCGGAGCCGCCGAGCCGGTTAGGCTCTTGACGCAAGGCCAAGCCGACCCTGCGCCGACCTTGCGTCACATCCAGCGTCACATCCCATAAGGAGATGCTCGTGCCGTCCATCGACGTCGTCGTAGCCCGGGAAATCCTGGACTCCCGAGGCAACCCCACCGTCGAGGTCGAGGTCGGCCTCGACGACGGCAGCACCGGCCGTGCTGCTGTTCCGTCCGGAGCCTCCACCGGTGCGTTCGAGGCCCTCGAGCTTCGCGACGGTGACCCCAACCGCTACCAGGGCAAGGGCGTCGAGAAGGCCGTCCTCGCCGTGATCGAGCAGATCGGCCCGGAGCTCGTCGGCTACGACGCCACCGAGCAGCGCCTGATCGACCAGGCCATGTTCGACCTGGACGCCACCCCGGACAAGTCGTCGCTCGGCGCCAACGCCATCCTCGGCGTCTCCCTCGCCGTCGCGCACGCCGCCTCCGAGGCCAGCGACCTCCCGCTCTTCCGCTACCTCGGCGGCCCGAACGCGCACCTGCTGCCCGTTCCGATGATGAACATCCTCAACGGTGGGTCGCACGCCGACTCCAACGTCGACATCCAGGAGTTCATGATCGCCCCGATCGGCGCGGAGTCCTTCTCCGAGGCCCTCCGCTGGGGCACCGAGGTCTACCACACGCTCAAGGGCGTCCTGAAGCGCAAGGGCCTCTCCACCGGCCTCGGCGACGAGGGCGGCTTCGCGCCGAACCTCGACTCCAACCGTGCCGCGCTGGACCTGATCCTCGAAGCGATCAAGGAAGCCGGTTACGCCCCCGGCAAGGACATCGCGCTCGCCCTCGACGTCGCCGCCTCCGAGTTCTACAACGACGGCAAGTACGAGTTCGAGGGCAAGTCCCTCTCCGCCGCCGAGCTGACCGAGTACTACGAGGAGCTGGTCGCGGCCTACCCGCTGGTCTCCATCGAGGACCCGCTCTTCGAGGACGACTGGGCCGGCTGGAAGGTGCTCACCGACAAGCTGGGCACCAAGGTCCAGATCGTCGGCGACGACCTCTTCGTCACCAACCCCGAGCGCCTGGCCCGTGGCATCGAGGAGGGCTCCGCGAACGCCCTGCTCGTCAAGGTCAACCAGATCGGCTCGCTCACCGAGACCCTCGACGCCGTCGAGCTGGCCCAGCGCAGCGGCTTCAAGTGCATGATGTCGCACCGCTCCGGCGAGACCGAGGACGTCACCATCGCCGACCTCGCCGTCGCCACCAACTGCGGCCAGATCAAGACCGGCGCCCCGGCCCGCTCCGAGCGCGTCGCCAAGTACAACCAGCTGCTGCGCATCGAGGAGATCCTCGACGACGCCGCCGTCTACGCCGGCCGCAGCGCCTTCCCGCGCTTCAAGGGCTGACGGAGTCGCACCCGGTAGTTCCGTCCGTCCCCGCACCCGGTCCCGTACCGTGTGCGGGGACGTACGCGTGAACAGGGGAGGCGACACGACATGGCCGCGAAGAACCGGGACCGGTTCTCCACCGCGACCCGGATCAGGCTGCTCGGCGAGCAGACCGCCGCCCGTGTCTACCGCTCCCAGACCCGCCGCCAGGCCCGCCGCTCCCGGCTCACCGGCCGCGCGGCCTTCCTCGCCCTCGTCGTCTGCTCCCTCGTGGTGGCGCTCGCCTACCCGATGCGGAGCTACGTGTCCCAGCAGGGCGAGATCGCCGAGCAGCAGCGCAAGGCCGCCGAGGCGGCCCGGCGCGTCGAGGAACTCAGGGACGAGAAGGCCCGCCTCCAGGACCCGGCCTACGTCCGCCGCCTCGCCCGCGAGCACCTGCACTACCTGATGCCCGGCGAGACCGGCTTCACCGTGGACGACCCCGACGCGGAGCGACGGCCCCGCGCCGAGCAGGGCGCGGCCGACCGCCCCTGGTACGACAACCTCTGGGACGGCGTCGACCACGCCGACCGCCCCTGACCCCCTCCGCACGCGACACACGAGCAAGGCAGACATGGAAACGCCCCCTCCGCAGACCGCACGCACCGAGCCCACCGACGAGGACATCGCGGCCTTCGAGCTCCAGCTCGGCCGACCGCCCCGCGGGCTGCGCGCCATCGCCCACCGCTGCCCCTGCGGCCGGCCGGACGTCGTCGAGACCGCGCCCCGGCTCCCCGACGGCACCCCCTTCCCCACCACGTACTACCTGACCTGCCCCCGGGCGGCCTCGGCCATCGGCACCCTGGAGGCCAACGGGGTCATGAAGGAGATGCAGGCCCGGCTCGCCACCGACCCGGAGCTCGCCGCCTCCTACCGCGCCGCGCACGAGGACTACCTCGCCCGCCGCGACGCCATCGAGGTCCTGGAGGGCTTCCCCAGCGCGGGCGGGATGCCCGACCGGGTCAAGTGCCTGCACGTCCTCGTCGGCCACTCGCTCGTCGCGGGCCCCGGCGTGAACCCCTTCGGCGACGAGGCCCTCGCCATGCTCCCCGAGTGGTGGGCCAAGGGTCCCTGCGTCACCCCGTGCGCCCCGAAGGAGGAGGACGGCCGGACCGTCGGGTCCTCCGACGGCGGCCGCTTCGCCTCCGGGCCCGAGGCCACCGAGGACGAGGAGACCAAGTGACCCGGGTCGCCGGAATCGACTGCGGTACGAACTCCATCCGGCTGCTCGTCGCCGACGTGGACCCCACGACGGGCGAGCTGATCGAGCTGGACCGGCGGATGACGATCGTCCGGCTCGGCCAGGACGTCGACCGCACGGGACGGCTCGCCCCCGAGGCGCTGGAGCGGACCTTCGCCGCCTGCCGGGAGTACGCGGCCGTCATCCGCGAGCTCGGCGCCGAGCGGCTCCGGTTCGTCGCCACCTCCGCCTCCCGCGACGCCGAGAACCGCGCGGACTTCGTGGCCGGGGTCGTGGAGATCCTGGGCGTCGAGCCCGAGGTCATCACCGGCGAGCAGGAGGCCGCGTTCTCCTTCGCCGGGGCCACCGGCGAGCTGCCCGCCGACCGGACCTACCTGGTGGTGGACATCGGCGGCGGCTCCACCGAGTTCGTCACCGGCGACCGGCACGTCGAGGCCGCCCGTTCCGTGGACATCGGCTGCGTCCGGCTCACCGAGCGGCACGTCCGGCACGACCCGCCGACCGCCGAGGAGGCCGAGGCGATCCGCGCCGACGTCCGCGCGGCCCTCGACCTGGCTGCCGAGGCCGTCCCGATCGGCGACGCCGGGACCCTCGTCGGTCTCGCGGGCTCCGTCACCACGGTCGCCGCCATCGCCCTCGGGCTCCCCGAGTACGACTCCGCGAAGGTCCACCACTCCCGGATCTCCGCCGCCCAGGTGGCCGAGGTGACCGAGCGGCTGCTCGCCTCCACCCACGCCGAACGGGCCGCGATCCCGGTGATCCACCCGGGCCGGGTGGACGTGATCGTCGCCGGTGCGCTGGTGCTGAGGGAGATCGTGGAGCGGGTCGGGGCGCACGAGGTCGTCGTCAGCGAGCACGACATCCTCGATGGGATCGCCCTATCCGTGGCATAGCGGGCATCTATCGTCCCGTCCGGCGACACGGCGTCGGGAAAGTTCGTGAACTTCTTCACAAGGAAAAGGGCCCTGATGGCACCTGAGGGGGGCCTTCAGGCCCTCCGGGGGGTGCCACAGGGCCCTTTCGCAGGCGCGGAGGCCGATTCGCTCGACGTTTCCATCGTGTGAACGGGGGCTCCCCGAGGGCCTGCGCGAGGGCCCTCCCGGCCAGTTCACAAGGGGTGAACAACGTTCGCCCGAGCACCCCGGTTCCTTTGCAGCACCATGACATGGATCACGTGGGCGGCGGAGTGTAGCAGAAGGACCCGAAGACCTTGTGAAGGGGCGCACGAGGACCCCCCTCGGACGGGGTGGATACTCGATGCCATGAGCACCACGGAGCGTCCCAGGATCCTCGTAGTAGGCGGCGGGTACGTAGGCCTGTACGCAGCTCGGCGCATCCTCAAGAAGATGCGCTACGCGGAGGCGACCGTCACGGTCGTCGACCCGCGGTCGTACATGACCTACCAGCCCTTCCTCCCCGAAGCCGCCGCCGGCAGCATCTCGCCGCGTCACGTCGTCGTCCCGCTGCGACGCGTCGTCCGCGGAGCCGAGGTGCTCACCGGCCGGGTCACCACCATCGACCAGGACCGCAAGGTCGCCACGGTCGCGCCGCTCGTCGGCGAGTCGTACGAGCTTCCGTTCGACTACCTGATCATCGCGATGGGCGCGGTCTCCCGCACCTTCCCGATCCCCGGCCTCGCCGAGCAGGGCATCGGCATGAAGGGCATCGAGGAGGCCATCGGCCTGCGCAACCACGTCCTGGAGCAGCTCGACAAGGCCGACTCGACCACCGACGAGGAGGTCCGCCGCAAGGCGCTGACCTTCGTCTTCGTGGGCGGCGGCTTCGCGGGCGCGGAGACCATCGGCGAGGTCGAGGACCTGGCCCGGGACGCCTCGAAGTACTACCAGAACGTCTCGCGCGAGGACATGCGCTTCGTCCTGGTCGACGCGGCCGACAAGATCCTTCCCGAGGTGGGCCCCAAGCTCGGCCAGTACGGCAAGGAGCACCTGGAGAGCCGCGGGATCGAGATCTACCTCGAGACCTCCATGGACTCCTGCGTCGACGGCCACGTCGTGCTGAAGAACGGCCTAGAGGTCGACTCCAACACCATCGTGTGGACCGCCGGTGTGAAGCCGAACCCGGCGCTCTCCCGCTTCGGTCTGCCGCTCGGCCCCCGCGGCCACGTGGACTGCAACGAGAAGCTCCAGGTCAACGGTCTCGACTACGCCTGGGCCGCGGGCGACAACGCCCAGGTCCCGGACATGGTCGGCCGCCGCGCGGGCAACCCCAACGCCTGGTGCCCGCCGAACGCCCAGCACGCCCTGCGCCAGGCCAAGGTCCTCGGCGACAACGTGGTGTCGGGGATGCGCGGCTTCCCGCAGAAGGAGTACAGCCACGCCAACAAGGGCGCCGTGGCCGGACTCGGTCTGCACAAGGGCGTCGCGATGATCGTCATGGGCAAGGTGAAGATCAGGGTCAAGGGCCGTCTCGCCTGGTACATGCACCGTGGCTACCACGGCATGGCGATGCCGACCTGGAACCGCAAGATCCGTGTCTTCGCCGACTGGACCCTCGCGATGTTCCTCAAGCGCGAGGTCGTCTCCCTCGGCGCCATCGAGACGCCGCGCGAGGAGTTCTACGAGGCCGCCAAGCCCGCTCCCGCCCCGGCCGCCCCGGCGCAGGAGAAGGCCAAGGCCTCCTGATCGCGGGGGCCGGGGACCCCTGTGGACCCCCGCCCCTGAAGTACCGTCACACCCCCGCAAGGGCCGTCCGCCATCCGTGGTGCGGACGGCCCTTCGCGTGTTTTGCCGAGTTGTTGTGTTGTGCCGGGACTGCGCGCGCCCATGAACGGTGTTCCCTTGACGACGGACGTTTCTGGGGCCCGAGATCACGGAGGTGCGCATCATGGCCGACGCCGCGTCGCGGCTGACGACCTTTGCCGAAGAACTGTCGGGAGAACCGTTCCCGGTACGCCTGCGAGCCTGGGACGGCAGCGAGGCCGGACCAGTGGAAGGCCCCGTTCTGATCGTCCGCGACCGCCGCGCCCTGCGGAGGATGATCTGGAAGCCCGGCGAACTGGGCCTGGCCCGCGCCTGGGTGGCCGGGGAGATCGACGTCGAGGGCGACCTGTACGAACTCCTCGACCGGCTCTCCGGAATGCTCTGGGAGCGCGACGACGACCCCCGGGGCCTGCTCGCCTCCGCGCGCGACCCCCGGGTCCGCGCCGCCGTCCGGGGGCTGCTGCGCCTCGCGGGCCCCGCGGTCCCGCCGCGGCCACCGGCCGAGGAGATGCGCGGCCGGGGCGGCAGCCGCCACACCAAGGGCCGTGACAAGCAGGCGATCAGTCACCACTACGACGTGGGCAACGACTTCTACGAGCTGGTCCTCGGCCCGTCGATGGTCTACTCGTGCGCCTACTGGGCCTCCGACGGGCCGGACGCGTCCCTGGAGGACGCCCAGCGGGACAAGCTCGACCTCATCGCCCGCAAGCTGAACCTGAGGGAGGGCGACCGGCTCCTCGACGTGGGCTGCGGCTGGGGCTCCATGGCCCTGCACGCCGCCCGCGCGTACGGCGCCCGGGTCGTCGGCATCACCCTCTCCCGCGAGCAGGCCGCGTACGCCCGCAAACGGGTCGCCGACGAGGGGCTGGCCGACCTCGTCGAGATCCGCGTCCAGGACTACCGGGACGTCACCGACGGCCCGTACGACGCGATCTCCTCGATCGGGATGGCCGAGCACGTCGGCGCCGTCCGCTACCGGGAGTACGCCGGCATCCTCCACGGGCTCCTCAAGCCCGGCGGGCGGCTCCTGAACCACCAGATCTCCCGGCGCCCCCGGCCCGACGAGGAGTCCTACGAGGTCGATCCCTTCATCGACGCGTACGTCTTCCCCGACGGCGAACTCGCCCCGATGGGCCGCACCCTGACGACCCTGGAGGACGCGGGCTTCGAGGTGCGGGACGTCGAGGCGATCCGGGAGCACTACGCGCTCACCCTGCGCCGCTGGGTGGCCAACCTGGAGGCGGACTGGGACCGGGCGGTCCGGCTGACCTCCCCGGGCCGGGCCCGGATCTGGCGGCTCTACATGGCGGCCTCCGCCGTCTCCTTCGAGCGCAACCGGATCGGCGTGAACCAGTTCCTCGCCGTGCGGACCCCGGTGTCGGGGCGCAGCGGTACGGCGCTGCGCCCGCGCGTCTGGAGCGAGGGGACGGCCTGACACGGCGAAGGGCCGGTCCCCCCTCCTCGGAGGGGGGACCGGCCCTTCGCGCGCGGTGCCGCTCGGTGCTACTCGGCCTTGATGGCGGCGAGCATGTTCAGCCTGGCCGCGCTGCGGGCGGGCCACAGCGAGGCGAGGACGCCGACCAGGGCGGCCAGGACCAGGAAGATCCCGATCCGGTCCCAGGGCAGGACCAGGGCGTAGCCGGGCAGGTCCTTCCTGAGGGTCTCGCCGACGGCCCAGCCGAGGAAGCTGCCGAGGCCGATGCCGACGATCGCGCCGAAGACCGAGATGACGACGGCCTCCAGACGGACCATCCGCTTGACGCGGCGCCGGTCGAGACCGATCGCCCGCAACATGCCGATCTCCTGCTGCCGTTCGAAGACGGACATGGCGAGGGTGTTGACGACACCGAGGACGGCGATGATCAGGGCCATGCCGAGCAGGCCGTACATGATGTTCAGCATCATGTTGATCGGGCCGCCGAAGGAGTCGCGGATGTCCTTGTGGTCCATCACCGTGATGGCCGGGTTGTCCCCCATGGCCTTCGACAGGGCCTTCTCGTGGGCGGCGCTGGCGCCACCGGAGGTCGAGACGAAGATCTCGCGGATCTGGGCGTCGTCCTCGTGCTCGCCGATCAGGCGGTGGTCGGCGAGGATCGAGGAGACGAAGGTGCTGGGCTCGTAGACCGCGCCGATGGTCACCTTGCCCTTCTGCTTGTCCATGAACTGGACCGGGACGACGTCGCCGACCTTCAGACGGCTCATCTCCGCCATCTTCGTGTCGACGGCGATGGTGTTGCCACCGAGGGCGGACATCGAGCCCTGGACGACGTCCAGCTTGAGCAGCTTGTCGATGGCTCCGGGGGTGACGCCGGAGGCCGAGCTGTACGCGCCCTTCACCTCAAGGCTGCCCCACTGCTGCGGGGAGACCGCGGTGACGCCGGGGGTCTTCTCCAGCGCGGTCAGCACGTCCTTGCTCAGGGTGTTCCCGCTGGCCATGGAGACCATGTAGTCGGCCTTGATCTGGTCGGTCGTCGTCTTGTCGAGGGACGAGCCGACCGTGGCGCCGAGCACCGAGAGGCCGGTGACCAGGGTCAGGCCGATGGCGAGCGCGGAGGCGGTGGCGCCGGTGCGGCGCGGGTTGCGGACCGCGTTCAGACCGGCGAGCTTGCCGGAGACCCCGAAGAGCTTCACGAAGACCGGGCGGATCACGGCGATCACGGGCCGGGACAGGAACGGGATCAGGATGATCACGCCGATGAGGGTGAGGAACGCGCCACCCGCGATGAGCATCTGGCCCGTGTCGCCGCCCTGGCCCGCGCCGAGCACGATGAGGACCGCGCCGAGGGCGGTGACAGCCGCGCCGATGGAGTTCCGCACGACCAGGGACTTGGTGCTGGCGGTGGCGTGGACGCTGCTCATGGCGGCGACCGGCGGGATCCGCGCGGCGCGGCGGCCGGGCAGCCAGGCGGCGAGCATGGTGATGAGGACGCCGACGGAGAAGGCGCTGACGGCCGGGGTGGAGGTGAGGACCAGGTCGCCGCCGGGGATCTTCAGCTCGAAGGCGGCCATGGCGGAGCGCAGGCCCACGGCGAGGCCGATGCCGAGGGCGTAGCCGACGGCGGAGGCGAGCAGGCCGACGATTCCGGCCTCGGCGAGCACGGAGCGGGTGATCTGCTTGCGCGAGGCACCGACCGCGCGCATCAGGGCCAGTTCCTTGGTGCGCTGGGCGACCAGCATGGTGAAGGTGTTGGAGATCAGGAAGATCCCGACGAAGAGCGCGATGCCCGCGAAGCCCAGGAGGACCTTCTTGAGCGTCCCGAGGCCCGCCTCGATGTCCTTGGCCTGCTTGTCGGCCAGGGCCTTTCCGGTCTCGGCGGTGGCCGACTTCGGGACGACCTTCAGGACCTCGTCCAGGAGCTTGGCGTCACCGGCGCCGGGGGCGGCGGTGACGGTCATGTCGCGGTAGAAGCCGGGCTTCAGGTAGAGCTTCTGGGCGACGGCGGTGTCGAACAGGACGAGGCTGCCGCCCGCCTTGACGGCGCCGTCCTCGGTGGTGAAGACACCGGTGAGGGCGTACTCCTTCACCGGGCCGTTGGTGGCGACGCGGACGGAGTCCCCGACCTTGTAGCCGCCCTTGGCCGCGGTCTCCTGGTCGAGGGCGATCTGTCCGGCCTCGGCCGGTCCGGTGCCCTCGACGAAGTTGTACGCGCGGTCCTTGCCGTCCTTGCCGGGGGCGAAGTTGGTGCCCTTGTTGGACCACCCGACGCCGATCAGCTTGCCGTTCTTGTCCGGCACTCCGGCGAAGCCGTCGACGCGGGGGGTGACGGAGGCGACCCCGGCGAGCCCGGCGACGTCGTCGACGTTCTTCTGGGAGAGGCCGGGGGACTTCCGGGCCTCTTCGGGGTCCGGGTACATCGAGACGGAGACGGCGACGTCGTCGTAGCTCTTCGCCGACTGGTTGCGGAAGGCCTGGGAGAGGGTGTCGGTGAAGACGAGGGTGCCGGAGACGAAGGCCACGCCGAGCATCACGGCGAGCACGGTCATCAGCAGTCTCGCCTTGTGCGCGAGCACGTTGCGCAGGGCGGTACGGAACATGGGTGTGTCCTGGAGGAAGGGTCGGGCGGCGGGCGGGGGCGGGCTGACGCCGGGTGTCAGCTGGTGCGGCCCTTGGCGTCGAAGGCCTTCATGCGGTCGAGCACGCCGTCCGCCGTCGGGTGCAGCATCTCGTCGACGATCCGGCCGTCGGCGAGGAAGATCACGCGGTCGGCGTAGGAGGCGGCGACCGGGTCGTGGGTGACCATGACGACGGTCTGGCCCAGTTCGCGGACCGAGTTGCGGAGGAAGCCGAGGACCTCGGCGCCGGAGCGGGAGTCCAGGTTTCCGGTGGGCTCGTCACCGAAGATGATCTCGGGCTGGGAGGCGAGCGCGCGGGCCACGGCCACGCGCTGCTGCTGGCCTCCGGAGAGCTCGGTCGGACGGTGGGTGAGGCGGCCGGAGAGGCCGAGCATGTCGATGACCTGCTGGACCCACCGCTTGTCGGGCTTGCGGCCCGCGATGTCCATCGGCAGCGTGATGTTCTCCAGGGCGGTCAGGGTCGGCAGCAGGTTGAACGCCTGGAAGATGAAGCCGATCTTGTCCCGGCGGAGCTGGGTGAGGTGCTTGTCCTTGAGGGTGGACAGCTCCGTGTCACCGAGCCGGACCGAGCCGGAGGAGAAGGAGTCCAGGCCCGCGACGCAGTGCATGAGGGTCGACTTGCCGGAGCCCGAGGGGCCCATGATCGCGGTGAACTCACCCTGCCGGAAGTCCACGGTGACGTGGTCGAGCGCGACGACCTGGGTCTCGCCGTGGCCGTAGACCTTGGAGAGGTCCGTGGCGCGGGCTGCCACCGCGGTGGCGCGGGACACGGTGGGGGAGGTGGTCACGGCGGACTCCTGTCACTGCGGGCTTGTCTTGGGAACACCTCCATCGTGTCGAACAATCTTGTTCGAATCGTCCGCCCCTGTGCCCGTTCCCGGGGCAGCCTGGAGTCGGACCGACTCCTCCGGCTCTCCTCCTGAGGTATGACGGCACCCCTGACACGAAGGGTGATGGCGAGCTTCGGCCGAGGTGACAGAAGTGTGGCGACTTTTCGTCATTCCACGAGGTGTGGCTTTGCGCCCGCGACCCCGTCGCAGTTCGGAGAAAAGCCCTTCCACCTGCACTGACGCACCCTCAGACGTCAATAAAATAAGACAACATCGGGGGGATGTTCCGCTGAATGAGGGAAGCGTCCCGATAAGCTCCTGTGCCAACGCGGAGCTTCGCGACGCCCGGATGGTGGAACGCAGACACGGCGAGCTTAAACCTCGCTGGCCTTCGGGCCGTACCGGTTCGAGTCCGGTTCCGGGCACCATTCGATCCCCAGGCGACGGCCTGTGGCCCGACCCTTCCCCTCCCCGCCGTTCCCCCTCCTAAACCAGCCGGTCCGGCAGCCCGCCGCCGTACTCCTCGGAGCGCGGCGGGACACCCGGGGACGCCCCCTCCGGCATCGGCTCCGCGTCGTCGTCCGCGCGGGCGGCGAGCCCGGTGGGCACCACTCGGGCGCCCCCGGCCAGGACACCGGTCCGAGCGGCGCCGAGCGCGGGGCGAAGTCCTGCGCGGTGCCGCCGCCCGGCTGCCGGGTCCCGTCCGGCGGGGTGGTCGCGCGGTTCTCCCGTCGTGGCGGAGCGGACGCCTCCGGGCTCCCGGAACCGGGCGCTCCGGCGGGGACGAAGATCGGAGACCCGGGGGGAAAAGATCCTCCCCGAGCACTAGAGAGTTTCTTTTGCCTACGCATTACTCTTGACGCAAGGCCGTGCCGTGCGGTCCGCCATGGAGGAGTGAGATGAGGAGCAGCAACCCGGTCTTCTCGCGACGGGGGTTCAGCCGCGACGCCGGCCACGCCGGTTTCAGCGCGCAGCCGCAGGCCGGGGGCCCCGCCGTCGGAACCAACCCGTACGCGACGGGCAACCCGTCCGCCGAGGCCGCGACGAACCCGTACGCGACCAACCCGTACGCCCCGCAGGACACGCTCGGAGCCCCGCAGCAGACCCGCGGCGACGTGATGACGATCGACGACGTCGTGAGCCGTACGGCCATGACGCTCGGCACGGTCGTGCTCACCGCCGTCCTGGCCTGGACGCTGCTGCCGGTCGACGCGGCGAACCTGACCAAGTCCTACGGCATCGCCATCGGCGCCGCCCTGGTCGCGTTCGTGCTGGCGATGGTGCAGTCCTTCAAGCGCAGGCCGTCCCCGGCCGTGATCATCGGGTACGCGGCCTTCGAGGGCGTCTTCCTCGGCGTCATCTCGGCCGCCGTCTCGACGTACATCGGCGGCTCCGTGGTCATCCAGGCGGTCCTGGGCACCATGGCGGTCTTCGCCGGTGTCCTGATCGCCTACAAGGCGGGCTGGATCCGCGTCAACCGGCGCTTCTACGGCTTCGTGATGGCCGCCGCGATGGGCTTCGTCCTGCTCATGATGGCGAACCTGCTGTTCTCCGTCTTCGGCGGCGGTGACGGCCTCGGCTTCCGCAGCGGTGGCCTCGGCATCCTGTTCGGCGTCGTCGGCGTCATCCTGGGCGCCTGCTTCCTCGCCCTCGACTTCAAGCAGGTCGAGGACGGCGTGACCTACGGCGCGCCGCGCGAGGAGGCCTGGCTGGCCGCCTTCGGTCTCACCATGACCCTGGTGTGGATCTACCTGGAGATGCTGCGTCTGCTGTCGATCCTGCAGGGCGACGACTGACGTTCCCCGGATCTCGGGGGAAGGGCCCGTCCGGCTTCGTGCCGGGCGGGCCCTTCCGCGTCCCCCGGGGGCCGTCCCCGGGGGGCCGTCGTCGGCGGCGGTCCCCGGCGGCGCGTAGGGTCACGGGGTGCGTGATACGAGTGAACTGACCGCTGCCGTCGAGCGCTTCGCCGACCGGCTGCGGGCCGCCCCGCAGAGCCGCCTCCAGCGCGGTGCGGCGGCCGAAGGACTGGCCCTGGCCCGGGAGCTCGCGGAGCGCGCCCAGCGCGCCGAGGAGCCGGACCGGGAGCCCAGGACCATGCGGGACGCGGGGGTCTTCGCCGTGGCCGACCAGCTGGCCGTCGCCGGGAACGATCTGGCCGAGATCATGCGGACGGCCCCGGCCGGCTCCCACGAGGGGGAACTGGCGGAGGCCGTGGAACGGGTGCGGGCGGCACAGGAGCGCTCGGGGCTGTAGGGGGCCGGTCGGGGGGCCTGGTGGGGCCTGGACGGGCCAGGGAGCCGGAGCGGGGCGGGCGCGGGGAGCGCGGGGCCGCCCAGGGGCCCGGAGAAGGCCCGGGGCGACTCGGGCGGGCGCGGTGTGCGGGCCCGGGAACGCGGGGCGGCCGGAGATGCCCGGAGCGGGCCCGGGACGTGCGGGGCGGCTCGGAGGGGCACTGCGGCGCGGGCCGGGGAGCGTGCGGGCGGTTCCGTGGGGCTCGGGGAGTACGGGGCGGCTCGGAAGGGCCGGTGCCGGGCGGGGGCCCGGCCGGGGACTCAGAGGGACGCGATGACGCGGTCCGCCAGGATGTAGACGTTCTCCTCGTCGGACTCGCCGTACGAGAAGGTCAGGGCGAAGGCGCCCGAGACGCCCGAGCCGCCGAGCAGCACCGGGGTCAGACCGGAGCGCAGGGCCTCCGCGAGGCGTTCCGCGGTCTCCCGGTGCCCCGGGGTCATACAGAGCGTCGTGCCGTCGGCGAAGACGTACACGTCGAGGGTGCCGAGCGGGCCCGGACGCACATCGGTCAGCGCGGTACGGGTGTCCGCCAGCTCCTCCAGACGCGCGACGGTCCGCTCGTGGTCGGTGACGACGGGCGTCTGCACCGGTACGAAGTCCGGGTGCGAGGGGTGCCGTCGGCGGGCGGCGGCCAGCTCCGCCGAGTCCTCCGGGTACTCGTCGAAGGCGTCGAGCGGGTCGGTGCCGTCGAGCGCGGCGGCCTCCGCCTCCATGGCCTCCAGAGCCATCGCCTCCAGGCCCACGAAGTCCGTCTGGCGGGGCACGAAGAAGCCGGTTTCCTCGGCTCCGCCGCCCAGACCGCCCAGCAGGGAGGGGGCGTCGGCCGCGTCCCGGGCCTCCTGCGCGGCCCAGAAGGCCCGTGCCTCGGCGAGTTCGCGCTCGCGCTCCTCGGCCAGCGCCTCCGCGACCGCGGCCCGTATCTCGGCGGCGGGGCTGGTGCGGGCGGCGGGAACGGTGACGCCGTGCCCGGCCGCCAGCTCGCTCCGCAGGGCGGTGACCTGCCTTCGGAGACCGTGGACGGCGTGCAGGGCGGCGGCGCCCACGGCCGTGGCAGCGGCCGTGGTCAGCAGCAGGGCAAGAGGCATGGCGCTCACTGACGTACTCCCGATTCCGAGTCGATCCCCCGACTTCCTACATCAGCTTGTCCTGAGGCGCGGCCCGCTGTCAGTGCATTACGTCACGAAATGGACAGGTATTTGTGCCGGGTGTTTAGTCCCGAAACCGCTGTGACCTGCGAAAACAAACTTCCCCAGGAGATAGGTCACATCCTGGGGGAGATTCGGTCACGGCTGGGACGCGGAGCGGTTGACCGGCACGTTGACCGGATAACCGGACGGGCGCCGGTCCGGGCCACGACCCGGACCGGCGCCCGACGGAAACACCTCCGCTACGGCTCAGCTCAGCCGCACGCTTCTGCGGTCGCGCGCGGCTTGGGCTCAGCTCAGCCGCTCGCTCTCCTGGTCGCGCTGAGCTTCGCCTGCGCTGCGGGCGGGTGCCGCCTTCGTTCCTCAGGCGACCCCCACCCTCCGCTACGGCTCAGCTCAGCCGCTCGATCACCATCGCCATGCCCTGGCCGCCGCCGACGCACATCGTCTCCAGGCCGAACTGCTTGTCGTGGAACTGGAGGCCGTTGATGAGCGTGCCGGTGATCCGGGCGCCCGTCATGCCGAAGGGGTGGCCGACGGCGATGGCGCCGCCGTTGACGTTCACCTTGTCCAGATCCAGCCCCAGCTCCTGGTACGAGGGGATCACCTGGGCGGCGAACGCCTCGTTGATCTCCGCCAGATCGATGTCGTCGATCGTCAGGCCCGCGCGCCGGAGCGCCTGCCGCGACGCCTCGACCGGGCCCAGGCCCATGATCTCGGGGGAGAGGCCGGAGACACCGGTGGAGACGATCCGGGCCAGCGGGGTCAGGCCCAGCTCGCGCGCCTTGGTGTCCGACATGATCACGAGCGCGGCGGCGCCGTCGTTGAGCGGGCAGCAGTTGCCCGCGGTGACCAGACCGTCGGGACGGAAGACCGGCTTGAGGCCCTCCACGCCCTCCAGGGTGACCCCCGCGCGCGGACCGTCGTCGGCGGAGACGACCGTGCCGTCCGGCAGCGTCACCGGGGTGATCTCCCGCGCCCAGAAGCCGTTCTTGATCGCCTGCTCGGCGAGGTTCTGCGACCGTACGCCGAACTCGTCCATCTCCCGGCGGCCGATGCCCTTCCAGCGGGCCAGGTTCTCCGCGGTCTGGCCCATCGCGATGTACGCGTCCGGCACGACGCCGTCCTCGCGCGGGTCGTGCCACGTCGAGCCCTCCGAGGCGGCGACCTCGGCGGTCCGCGCCTCCGCCTCGGCGAAGAACGGGTTGTGCGTGTCGGGCAGCGAGTCCGAGTTCCCCTTCGCGAAGCGGGACACCATCTCCACGCCCGCCGAGACGAAGACGTCGCCCTCGCCCGCCTTGATCGCGTGCAGCGCCATCCGCGAGGTCTGGAGCGAGGAGGAGCAGTACCGGGTGACCGTGCAGCCCGGCAGGTGGTCCAGGCCCATCCGGACGGCCACGATCCGGCCCAGGTTGAAGCCCTGCTCGCCACCGGGCAGACCGCAGCCCAGCATCAGGTCGTCGATGTCGCGCGGGTCCAGCTCCGGGACCTTCGCCAGGGCCGCCGCCACGACGGTCGCGGTGAGGTCGTCCGGCCGCAGGTCCTTGAGGGAGCCCTTGAAGGCCCGGCCGATGGGCGAGCGGGCGGTCGAGACGATCACGGCTTCGGGCATCACGGCTCCATGAGGGTGCGGAGTGGGCGGACAGAAAGGGAAGTTACCCGTACGTACCGCACGGGTCACCGGGCCGGGCGTGTGATGCGGGCCTCTTTTCTAAGCGACCGCTCAGGCAAGGGGGGCGTCGGTGGCCGCCGGGTGCTCCGCCGGAACCGGGAGACGTCGCCTCCGCCGGTGCTTGAGCAGTGCCCACGGTCCCCGCGCGCCCGTCACCTCGGTGCCCGCCTCCCGGGCCGCCTCGGCCGCCGCCTTCGCCACCGGCAGCACGTTCTCCCGGCGGGACGGCTCGATGCGGTCGGTCTCCGGCCAGACGCCGAGCACCGCGCAGAGCGTCGGCAGGACCGCCATCGCCGCCGTCGCGTACCCCTCCGCCGACGGATGGAAGCTGTCCACCCCGAACATCTCGCGCGGGTTCGCCGCGAACTCGGGGCCGAGGAGGTCGCCCAGCGACACCGTCCGGCCGCCCTGCTCGACCGCCACGATCGTCTGCGCCGCCGCCAGCTGCCGGGAGGCCCGCCGGGCCAGCCAGCGCAGCGGCTGGTAGACCGGCTCGATCGTCCCCAGGTCCGGACAGGTCCCGACCACCACCTCGGCGCCCGCCGTCCGCAGCCGCCGCACCGCCGAGGCGAGCATCCGCACCGACTGGGTCGGCGGCATGTGGTGCGTGACGTCGTTCGCGCCGATTATCACCACGCACACGTCCGGCGGCCCGAGGGGCTGCGCGAGCAGCAGCGACACCTGCCGCTCCAGGTCGTCCGAGCGGGCGCCGGAGAGCGCCACGTTCCGCAGCACCACCGGCCGCTCGGCCACCGCCGCCAGCCCCGAGGCGAGCAGCGCGCCCGGTGTCTGGCCGGTGCGCCGCACCCCCTGGCCCGCCGCCGTGGAATCACCCAGAAGGGCCAGCCGCAGCGGGTCGTCCGTGCCGAACGCACGGCCGTACAGCCCGTCCGCCCCCGGCGGCAGCGGAGCCGTACCGACGCCGACGGTCCGCTTGGCGATCTGCACCTCGGCGAGGAGCACCCCGACCGCCGCCACCCCGAGCAGGCCGATGCCCCCGCCCCCGTACGCCGCACCCGCCGCGATCCGCCGCGCCACCCTCGCCCTCGACATGGGGCCGTCACCTCCTTCAAGCCGTTCAGGGTCTAACTGCCCCGTAACCCGCTCCGACTACGCATACGCTGGCCACACCATTACGGAGACCCCGGAGATTACGGTGCAATTCCACGACTCGATGATCAGCCTCGTCGGCAACACCCCGCTGGTGAAGCTCAACAACGTCACAGCGGGCATTCAGGCGACCGTCCTGGCCAAGGTCGAGTACTTCAATCCCGGCGGCTCGGTCAAGGACCGGATCGCCCTGCGGATGATCGAGGCGGCGGAGAAGAGCGGCGCGCTCAGGCCCGGCGGCACCATCGTCGAGCCCACGTCGGGCAACACCGGCGTCGGCCTGGCGATCGTGGCCCAGCAGAAGGGCTACAAGTGCATCTTCGTCTGCCCCGACAAGGTGTCCCTCGACAAGATCAACGTGCTGCGCGCGTACGGTGCCGAGGTCGTCGTCTGCCCCACGGCCGTCGACCCCGAGCACCCGGACTCGTACTACAACGTCTCCGACCGGCTCGTCCGTGAGACGCCCGGGGCGTGGAAGCCCGACCAGTACTCCAACCCGAACAACCCGCGCTCCCACTACGAGACCACCGGTCCCGAGCTGTGGACGCAGACGGACGGGCGGATCACCCACTTCGTGGCGGGCGTCGGCACCGGCGGCACGATCTCCGGCACCGGCAACTACCTCAAGGAGGTCAGCGGCGGGGCCGTCCGGGTCGTCGGCGCCGACCCCGAGGGCTCCGTGTACTCCGGCGGTTCCGGGCGGCCGTACCTGGTCGAGGGCGTCGGCGAGGACTTCTGGCCCACCGCCTACGACCGGAACGTCACCGACCGGATCGTCGCCGTGTCCGACAAGGACTCCTTCCAGATGACCCGCCGCCTCGCCAAGGAGGAGGGCCTCCTCGTCGGCGGTTCCTGCGGCATGGCCGTCGTGGCCGCCCTGGAGGTCGCCAGGGAGCTGGGTCCCGACGACGTCGTCGTGGTGCTGCTGCCGGACTCCGGCCGCGGCTATCTGTCGAAGATCTTCAACGACGAGTGGATGGCCGACTACGGCTTCCTGGAGAACACCACCTCCGCCACCGTCGCCGACGTGCTCCGCCACAAGGAGGGCGTCATGCCCTCGCTCGTCCACATGCACCCGGACGAGACGGTCGGCCAGGCGGTCGAGGTGCTGCGCGAGTACGGGGTCTCCCAGATGCCCATCGTGAAGCCGGGCGCCGGGCACCCGGACGTCATGGCCGCCGAGGTCATCGGCTCGGTCGTCGAGCGCGAGCTGCTCGACGCGCTCTTCACCCAGAAGGCGGCCCTGGAGGACCCGCTGGAGGACCACATGAGCCGCCCGCTGCCGCAGGTCGGCTCCGGCGAGCCGGTCGCCGACCTGATGTCCGTCCTCGGCGACGCCGCCGACGCGGCGATCGTCCTGGTCGAGGGCAAGCCCACCGGCGTCGTCAGCCGCCAGGACCTGCTGGCCTTCCTGGCCAACGGGGGCGGGAAGAAGTAGCGGCCGCCGCCGGTCGGGGGCGTCCGCCCGTCCTCACGACGGCGCCGGGCGCCCGCCCCCACCGCTGACGGGGCCGGGCGAGGCACCCGGACGCTGCCGGAGAGGCCGGGGCGCCTCCCCGTGGCGTCGGCGGACCCGGGCCCGCGAGGCCGAGACCCGGCCCCCGGTTCCGTTCGTCCAACCGGTACGAGCACGACACGTTCGCGCAGCACCCGCTTAACACGCGTCGGGCAGATTGGTGGTCGTCGGCGTCACGGACTTCCGGAGCGGCTCCCGGACCTCCCGACGACGCCACGGACGCGGAGACCGGCCCTGACCCGGGCCCGTGTCCCCGCGGGGACCGCCGTCGTCCCGCCCCCCGGCCAGCCGGGGGTGCGGCGGTCCCCGCGCAAGCTTCCAGGCACTCCGGGCCCCCCGCGTCACGCGGGGGGCCCGGAGTCGTCTCCGGCCCGCCGCCCGCCGCCGAGTCCGGTCCGGGTGCGCCCCCGCCGGGTGCGCCCCCGGCTCCGCGCTTCCCGCGCGGGCTGGTCGCCGCCTCCCGCTGCTGCATATCCTCATACAGAGTCATTCGAGGGTGAATAAATGAAGGGGGCCGTATGAGCGACAGCCCGGCCGGTCGGCTTCAGGGGCTCTTCGAGGGGCACCGGCTGACGCCGACCCAGCGGCGGATCGCGCACTGCATGGTGCGGCGCGCCGCCGACGTGCCGTTCCTGTCGAGCGTCGAGCTCGCCGAACTCGCCGGGGTCAGCCAGCCCTCCGTCACCCGCTTCGCCGTCGCCCTCGGTTTCGACGGCTACCCGGCGCTCCGGCGCCATCTGCGCGAGGTCGCCCCGCCCGGGTCGGACACCGCCGGGGGCGAGCGGGAGAGCCTCAACGAGTACCAGCAGGCCGTCCTCGCCGAGATCGAGAACCTCCGGCACCTCGCCGGGCTCCTCGCCGACCCCGCGCCCGTCGAGCGCGCCGGGCGGCTGCTCGCGGGCTCCCGGCCGCTGCTCGTCCTCGGGCTGCGGGCCGCCTCCTCGCAGGCCCGCGGCTTCGCCTACTTCGCCGCCAAGGTGCACCCCGACGTACGGCTCCTCGACGAGGGCGGGTCGATGCTCACGGACCGCGTCGACGCGGCCGTACGGGCCGGGGCCACGGCCCTGCTCTGCTTCGCGCTGCCCCGGCACCCCCGGGAGGTCGTCGAGGCCCTGGAGTACGCGCGGGCCGCCGGGCTCACGGTCGTGACCGTCGCCGAATCGGCGTTCGCGCCCGTCGCCGCCCACAGCGACCTGCTGATCCCGGCGCCCGTCGGCACCGGGCTCGCCTTCGACACGGCCTGCGCGCCGATGCTGCTCGGCCGGGTCCTCCTGGAGGCGATGGCCGACGAACTCCCCGACGCCCAGGCGCGGCTGGAGGAGTTCGACGCCAAGGCGGCGGCGCGGGGCCTGTTCACCGGGTAGCGGAGCCGGGTGGTGGAGTCGGGCAGCCGAGCCCGGTGGTGGAGTCGTCCAGCCGAGCCGTCCGGCGGAGGACGCGGGCGGAGGTCAGATCTCCAGCTCGGCCTCGATCTTCTTCAGCTGGTGGCGGGCCATCGCCAGGTTCGCGCGCTCCTTGTCCAGGGCCAGGTACAGGAACAGGCCGTTCGTGTTGCGGCCCCGGAGCAGCCGGATCAGGTGGTACTGGCGGCCGAGGGTGATGAGTATGTCCTCGATCTCCTCGCCGAGGCCCAGCATCTCCATCGCCCGGACCTTGGCGCGGACCACGTCGGTGTTGCCCGCCGCGGCGATGTTCAGGTCGAGTTCCTTGCCGCCGCCGATGGTGCCGAGCGCCATGCCGCTGGTGTAGTCGACGAGGGCCGCGCCGATGGCGCCGTCGATCGCGCTGGCTTCCTTGAGCGAGGTCTCGGTGTTCGCCATGGTGTAGTACTTCTTCCTTCTCGGTGTACGGGTTCGTCTGCCGCGTTTCAGTTCGGGTCCCGGCGTTCCAGGGCGCCGTCGACGAGTTCGCCGATCCGGCCGCTGGACCTGCGGGCCTCCAGATGGAGCCGTCCCACGTTGATCCGGGGCTCCGCGAGGAGGGTGAGGACGGCCGAGGCGCCCGCCGCGTAGGTCGCCACATAGCCGCTGTCGCCCCGGACGAGCAGTTCGCGGAAGCCGCCCTTGCCGGTGGAGGCGGTCAGCCGCTGTCCGACGCCGAGGGCCGCCGCCGTCAGCGCTGCCACGTTCTCGGCGGCGCCGTCCACGGTGTCGTGGGCGAGGACGAGCCCGTCGGCGCTGGCCGCTATCGCCCCGGTCAGCTGGGGCAGCCGGGCCCGGAGCCTCCTGAGCTCGCCGAGCACCTCGGCTTCTGCTGTCATGAGCTGTTTCCTTTCGGCGCGCAGGCGCAGGGCACGCCTCATCACGGGTGTGCCTCCAGGGCGTCACGGAGCCGGCGCAGCAGGGCGATGTCGGGATCGGCCACGGCCGCCGGGCCCGGTAAGGAGGCCGGGGGCGGTGCCGGTACGGGGTCGAGGGGGGTCTCGACGAGTCCCGCGGCGGCGAGGCGGCGGACGTCGAGGAGGGTGTGGAAGGCGGGCCGCCCGAGCCGTCGGGCCAGACCGGCCGGGGTGAGCCGTCCGTCGGCGGCGGCGAGCAGGGCGCGCCGGCGGGTGCCCACGGTCTGGCCGGGGGCGGCGGGGCGGGGCACGACGGGGGCGGTGTCGACGGAGCCGTACGGCCAGACGGCGTCGAGGAGTTCGCGGCGGCGGACCGTCTCGCGTTGGACCGCCTCGGTGGAGACCGGCCGCACCGTGCCGAACCAGTGCCCGACCCCGTACCGGAAGCGGGTCGGTCCACTGGCGGGGGAGAGGGCGAAGAAGGCGGCGTCGAAGACCGCGCCGAGGTGGCAGATCTCCAGTTCGCCGTCGTGGAGCCGTCCGCTGTCGACGAGGAAGCGGCCGACCGCGCGGCGGGCCCCGGCCCGGTCGACGGCCTCGTCCCAGTTCTCGCGGGGCAGCCGTCCGCCGGTGGTGAGGAGGACGTCGACGCCGGGGGAGACGGGGCTCTCGGCGTGCACGACGTGCCCGTCGACGAGGTAGAGGGTGCCGTGGTCGCGCAGGAGGGCGCCGGTGGCCCGCTCGGCGGCGAGCCGGACCAGCATGGGGGAGACGGGGGAGGGGGCGGCGACGGCGCTCATCCGAGGACCAGCCTCTCGGCCATGTCCCGGAGCCGGATGCGGGCGAGGGCCAGGTTGCCGGTGTCGCGGTCGAGCCAGAGGTGGAGGAAGACGCTGCTGTCGAAGGAGGTCTCGACGAAGCGGATCACGTGGTACCCGGCGCGGGTGGTGACGATCAGGTCCTCGACCGGGGGCCCCTCGGCCGGGGTGTCGCCGGGGGCGGCGAAGGTGTCGAACTCCGCTGCGGAACGGGCGAGTTCGGCGGTCTCGGCGGCCGTGGTCTCGTGGTCCCCGACCGGTGACTCGCCCGCCGTGCCGAGGGCGAGGCCGCTGGTCCAGTCGACCAGGGAGGCGCCGCGGGCACCGGGCAGGGTCATGGCCTCCGTCAGGCACTCGTCGATTCCGGGCACGCGGATTCCCCTCCCGATGCGGCGTGCGAACGTGCGGCAGTGACGGTGACGTTACTGAACGCAGTGCCGGGGGGAAGGCGTTCCGGCATTTTCCATCGGAACATGCCGGTGTCTGTTGGAAATTGACCCGGAACGTGCGCGGGGTCGTGTGTCAGGTCGGGGCGGGCGGGGGCCTGTGGGGCGGGCCTGTGGTGGTCGGCGGGCGGCGGCCGAGGGTCGAGGGTCGGGGTCCGGGGGCCGGGGATCGAGGGTCCGGGGTCGGGTCGGGCCGCGGGGAGTCCGGCCCGGCCTTGTCGGCTCCGGGCTTCCCGCCGGGCCCGCCCGGAGCGCACCGGTCCCGCGCCTCCGCCGGTCCGCCCGGCCCCGTCAGGTCCGCCCCACAGGCCCGTGCCAGCCCCGTCAGCTCCGGTTCTCCACCGCCCGTGCCAGCTCCGTCAGGTCCTTCGTGAGGGCCTTCGCCACGGCCTTCGCGCCGAGGCGGGCGGTCAGCCGGGACAGGAGTCCGGGGGCGCGGCCGTCGGCGGGCCGGGCCGAGAAGGCCATCCGCAGGGTGGTGCCGCCCGTCCCGTCCGGGGCGAGGGTCAGCTCGGAGACGTACCGCATCCCGTGCGAGGCGGCGGTGGTGACGTACCGGTCGGGTGGCTCGCAGGCGGTGACGGTCATCTCCTCGGTGGCCTCCCGGCCCAGCATCCGGCGGGTCTCGCGCCAGCGCGTGCCCACGCCGAACCCGCCCTCGGTGAGCACCTCCACCCGCTGGACGCCCGACAGGACGCGGGGCAGCGCGCGCAGATCGGTGATCGACTCCCAGACCCGTCCGGGTGAGGCGGCGACCCGGCGCTCGACGACGACGGAGGTGAGGTCCGTACCGGTTGCGGTCATGGCTCCCATGGAAGCGGGGCCGCGCGGCGGGCGCTACCCGGCGGACCGCCCCGTCCGCCGCAGCAGGGCGTCGGCGTGCCGACCGCCGGACTCGGCGACGATCTCCGCGAGCGTCTGGGCGTCCCGTACGACGGTGAACGTCACCCCGCCGTCCTCGTCCGCGGTGAAGCCGTGGACGGCGGGCCGGGGCAGGCTGTTGTAGGCGTAGTGGTGGGCGAAGTAGTAGGCGCCGGTGTCCGGGACGGCCACGACGTCGCCGGGGTGGAGCAGCGGCAGGGCGCGTCCGGTGGCGAGCAGGTCCCCGGCGAAGCAGGCGGGGCCCGCGACGTCCTGGACGGTGACGTCCCCGGTGCGGGGGCGGCCCCCGGCGTCGTAGGCGAGGACGCGCAGCGGCCAGGACTCGGGGGCGTAGACCGTACGGGTGGCGAGCTGGACGCCCGCGTGGGTGACGGCGACGGCGCGGCCCCCGGAGGTCTTGGTGTACTCCACCCGGGCGAGGACCGTGCCGTGCTTGGCGAGCAGGGAGCGGCCGAACTCGGTGACCAGCCGGTAGCGGCCGTCGAAGAGGCCGGGGACGGTGTCGGCGAGCAGCCGCGCGTACTCGGCGTACGTCGGCGTCTCCTCGTCGGAGCCGAAGTCGACCGGAAGTCCGCCGCCGATGTCGAGGGTGTCGATCTGCTGCCGTCCGGCCGCCCGGTTGATCTCCTCGGCGAGCGCGTACGTCTCCCCGACGCCCTCGGCCATCAGGGCGAGCGGGACGCCCTGGGAGCCGGTGTGGATGTGCAGCCGGGTCAGCCGGGGACGGTCGAGGAAGGCCCGGACGACGGTCTCGCGGGCGCCCTCGTCGCGGAGCGCCACCCCGAACTTGGAGGTGGCGGTCGCGGTCGAGAGGGCGCTGATGGAACCGGCTCCGACCTGCGGGTTCACCCGGAGCCCCAGGGGTGAGGCGGTGGGTGCGGAGGCGATCAGGGCGTCGAGCCTGGCGAGTTCCTGGAGGTTGTCGGCGTTGACGGCGATGCCGAGGGCGAGGGCCTCGCGCAGCTCGGCGGGGGTCTTCGCGGGGGAGTCGAGGACGGTGTGGCCGGGCGGGATCCCGGCGGCGCGGGCGAGGGCGAGTTCGCCGGGGCTGGCGACCTCGGCCCCGAGCCCGGCCTCGTGGAGCAGCCGCAGCACGGGGACGAGGGGGCAGGCCTTGACGGCGAAGGCGTGCAGTACGGGAGCGTCGGTGACGGCGGCGAAGGCACTGGTCAGGGCGGCGGCGGAGGCGCGGACGCCCTCGGTGTCGAGGAGGGCGACGACCGGTTCGGCGGGGGAGAGGAGCCCTTGGTCGACGGAGGCTCGAACGGCGAGATCGCGACGGGAGGAGGCCATGGGGCCCATCCCACCACCCCGGCGCGCGGGGGAGGGCGGCATCGCCCTGTTGACTACAACTATTCATGCCGCCAGGATGTGAATACCAAGCGACATTCGAGGAGGCACCCGCCATGTCAGGACCCCGCCCCGTACGGGCCCCGCGCGGTACGGAACTGAGCGCCCTGGGATGGCAGCAGGAGGCCGCCCTCCGGATGCTCCAGAACAACCTGGACCCCGAGGTCGCCGAGCACCCCGACAAGCTCGTCGTCTACGGCGGCACCGGCAAGGCGGCCCGCGACTGGCGCTCCTTCGACGCCATGGTCCGCACCCTGCGCACCCTCAAGCAGGACGAGACGATGCTCGTCCAGTCCGGCCGCCCCGTCGGCGTCATGCAGACCCACGAATGGGCCCCCCGCGTCCTCATCGCCAACTCCAACCTGGTCGGCGACTGGGCCAACTGGGAGGAGTTCCGGCGCCTGGAGCAGCTCGGCCTCACCATGTACGGCCAGATGACCGCCGGATCGTGGATCTACATCGGCACCCAGGGCATCCTCCAGGGCACCTACGAGACCTTCGCCGCCGTCGCCGCGAAGAAGTTCGGCGGCACCCTCGCCGGGACCATCACCCTGACCGCCGGACTCGGCGGCATGGGCGGCGCCCAGCCCCTCGCCGTCACCATGAACGACGGCGTCGCGATCTGTGTCGACGTCGACCCCCGCGCCATCGAGCGCCGTATCGAGCACCGCTACCTGGACGTGCGGGCCGACAGCCTCGCCCACGCCCTCGCCCTCGCCACCGAGGCCCGCGACGCCCGCCGCCCGCTCTCCATCGGCCTCCTCGGCAACGCCGCCGAACTGCTGCCCCGGATGCTGGCCGAGGGCGCCCCGATCGACATCGTCACCGACCAGACGAGCGCCCACGACCCCCTCGCCTACCTCCCCGTCGGCGTCGCCTTCGAGGACATGGCGGACGCCGCCGCCAAGGACCCGGCCGGGTTCACCACCCGCGCCCGCGAGTCCATGGCCCGGCACGTCGAGGCCATGGTCGGCTTCATGGACGCCGGGGCCGAGGTCTTCGACTACGGCAACTCCATCCGGGGCGAGGCCCGGCTCGCGGGCTACGACCGGGCGTTCGCCTTCCCCGGCTTCGTCCCCGCCTACATCCGCCCCCTCTTCTGCGAGGGCAAGGGCCCCTTCCGCTGGGCCGCCCTCTCCGGTGAGGCGTCGGACATCCACAAGACCGACAAGGCGATCCTGGAGCTCTTCCCCGAGAACGAGTCCCTGCACCGCTGGATCAAGCTGGCCGGGGAACGCGTCCACTTCCAGGGCCTGCCCGCCCGCATCTGCTGGCTCGGCTACGGCGAGCGCGACCGCGCGGGCGAACGCTTCAACGACATGGTGGCCTCCGGCGAACTCGCCGCGCCCCTCGCCATCGGCCGCGACCACCTCGACTGCGGCTCGGTCGCCTCCCCGTACCGCGAGACCGAGGCCATGCTCGACGGCTCCGACGCCATCGCCGACTGGCCCCTGCTCAACGCCATGGTCAACGTCGCCTCCGGCGCCTCCTGGGTCTCCCTCCACCACGGCGGCGGCGTCGGCATGGGCCGCTCCATCCACGCCGGTCAGGTCACCGTCGCCGACGGCACCCCGCTCGCCGGGGAGAAGATCCGCCGCGTCCTCACCAACGACCCCGGCATGGGCGTCATCCGGCACGTCGACGCGGGCTACGACATCGCCGCGGACGTCGCCGACGAGAAGGGCGTCCGCGTCCCGATGCGCGAGGGCGACGAGGGCGCCGGGCCCGGTGTCGGCTCCGGCTCCGGCGTCGGCTCCGGCTCTGCGGAAGGCGCCGCGTGAGCGAGAGCTTCCACGCCATGTGGCGGTCGCTGCGGCCCCTCGGCCGCAGCGCCGCCACCGGCGGCTACCGGCGCTACGCCTGGACCGACGCCGACGCCGACGTCCGTCTCTGGTTCCGGATGCAGGCCGAGGCCCGCCGCCTCGACGTCGAGACCGACCGCAACGGCAACCAGTGGGCCTGGCTCGGCGACCCCACCGCGGGCGACGCCGTCGTCACCGGCTCCCACCTCGACTCCGTCCCCGACGGCGGCGCCTTCGACGGCCCCCTCGGCGTCGTCTCCGCCTTCGCCGCCCTCGACGAACTCCGCGCCCGGGGCGTCAGCTTCCGGCGCCCCCTCGCCATCACCAACTTCGGCGACGAGGAGGGCGCCCGCTTCGGCCTCGCCTGCGTCGGCTCCCGCCTCACCGCCGGACAGCTGACGAAGGAGAAGGCGTACGAGCTCCGCGACGCCTCCGGCACCAGCCTCCCGCAGGCCATGGAAGCGGCCGGGCACGATCCTTCGGCGATCGGCCCCGACCCCGAACGCCTCGCCCGGGTCGGCGCCTTCGTCGAACTCCACGTGGAGCAGGGCCGGGCCCTGGACCTCTCCGGCGACCCCGTCGGCATCGCCTCCTCCATCTGGCCGCACGGCCGCTGGCGGTACGACTTCGCGGGCGAGGCCAACCACGCGGGCACCACCCGGCTGGTGGACCGCCGCGACCCGATGCTCGGCTACGCGGAGACCGTCCTCGCCGCCCGCCGCGAGGCCGAACTCGCGGGCGCGGTGGCCACCTTCGGGAAGATCGCCGTCGAACCCAACGGCGTCAACGCCATCCCCTCCCTGGTCCGGGGCTGGCTCGACGCCCGCGCCGCCGACCAGGACTCCCTCGACACCGTCATCGCGGGCGTCGAGGCCGCCGCCCGCGAGCACGCCGCCCGGCACGGCGTCGACCTCACCGTGGTCCGCGAGTCCTTCACCCCCGTCGTGGACTTCTCGCACACCCTGCGCGACGAGCTGTCCCGCATCCTCGGCACCACCGGGAAGGTCCCCGTCCTCGGCACCGGAGCGGGACACGACGCGGGCATCCTGTCCGCGTCCGTCCCGACCGCCATGCTGTTCGTACGGAACCCGACCGGCGTCTCGCACTCCCCGGCCGAGTCCGCCGCCGAGGACGACTGCGTGGCAGGAGTCCTCGCACTCGCCGACGTACTGGAGGAGCTGGCGTGCCGCTGACGACCTACTGGCTGGAACACGCCTGGCTCGACACCCATGTCGAGCCGGGCGTCGCCCTGGACGTGGACGCCGAGGGCCGCGTCGAGACGGTCCGGACGGGCGTCGACGCCCCGCCCCCGGGCGCCGAGATCCTGCGCGGGCTGACGATCCCGGGCCTCGCCAACACCCACTCGCACGCCTTCCACCGCGCCCTGCGCGGCACCGTGCAGGTCGGCAGCGGCACCTTCTGGACCTGGCGCGAGACCATGTACACGGTCGCCCAGCGCCTCACCCCCGACAGCTACTTCGCCCTCGCCCGCGCGGTCTACGCCGAGATGGCCCTCGCGGGCATCACCGCCGTCGGAGAGTTCCACTACCTCCACCACGCGCCCGGCGGCACCCCCTACGCCGACCCCAACGCCATGGGCGAGGCCCTGATCGCCGCCGCCGCCGACGCGGGCATCCGCATCACCCTGCTCGACACCGCCTACCTCTCCTCCGGCTTCGGCGCCGCCCCCGAACCCCACCAGCTCCGCTTCACCGACGGCACCGCCGACGCCTGGGCCGAACGGGTGAGCGCCCTGAAGGAACGCGACGGCGTGCGCGTCGGGGCGGCGATCCACTCCGTACGGGCCGTCCCCGCCGGCCAGCTCGCCACCGTCGCCGACTGGGCCCGGGACCGCCGGGCCCCCCTCCACGTCCACCTCTCGGAACAGACCGCCGAGAACGACGCCTGCCTCGCCGCCCACGGCATGACCCCCACCCAGCTGCTCGCCGAGCACGGCGTCCTCGGCGCCCGCACCACCGGCGTCCACAACACCCACCTGACCGCCGGGGACATCGCCCTCATCGGCTCCTCGGGCACCGGCACCTGCATGTGCCCCACCACCGAACGCGACCTCGCCGACGGCATCGGCCCCGCCGTCGCCCTCCAGAAGGCGGGCTCCCCGCTCTCCCTGGGCAGCGACAGCCACGCCGTCGTCGACCTCCTCGAAGAGGCACGGGCCATGGAGCTGAACGAGCGCCTGCGCACCCGGGCCCGGGGACACTGGACCGCCGCCGCCCTGCTGCGCGCCGCCGCCGCCGACGGTCACGCCGCCCTCGGCAGGCCCGACACGGGCAGCCTGACCCCCGGCGCCCCCGCCGACCTCACCACGATCGCCCTCGACTCGGTCAGGACAGCGGGACCGGTACCGCGTCTGGCAGCCGAGACGGCGGTGTTCGCCGCGTCAGCGGCGGACGTGCGGCACACGGTCGTCGGCGGCCGCCATGTCGTCCGGGACGGGGCGCACGCGACCGTACCCGACGTGGCCGCCGCCCTCGCGGACTCGATCGCCGCCCTGCGCGGCTGAAGGAGACACCCCTCACCATGAACACCGGCCCCGCGGCGAGGAACAACCCGGCGGCGACCTCCGCCCCCACCAGCGCGAACAGCACCGTGGCGACGGCCGCCACCGCCATCGTCAACATCGCCAGTCTCGTCACCAACGATCCCTCCCTCGGTGATGGATCCCCCCTGGGCCTGATCCAGGACGCGGCCGTCGTCATCGAGGGCGACCGGGTCGTCTGGGTCGGTGGATCCAGCAAAGCACCCGCCACTGACAACCGGATCGACGCCGGAGGCCGGGCCGTGCTCCCCGGCTTCGTCGACTCCCACTCCCACCTCGTCTTCGCCGGTGACCGCACCGCCGAGTTCAACGCCCGGATGTCCGGCCGGGCGTACCGGGCGGGCGGCATCCGCACGACGGTCGCCGCGACCCGCGCCGCGTCCGACGCCGACCTGGAACGCAACCTCACCCGCTACCTCGACGAGGCCCTCCGCCAGGGCACCACCACCTTCGAGACCAAGTCCGGCTACGGCCTCACCGTCGAGGACGAGGCCCGCTCCCTGCGCATCGCCGCCGCCCACACCGACGAGGTCACCTACCTGGGCGCGCACATCGTCTCCCCGGACCACGCCGACGACCCGGCCGCCTACGTCGAGCTGGTGACCGGCGAGATGCTCGACGCCTGCGCCCCGTACGCCCGCTGGATCGACGTCTTCTGCGAGAAGGGCGCCTTCGACGGCGACCAGGCCCGCGCGATCCTCACCGCGGGCCGGGCGAAGGGCCTCCACCCCCGGGTGCACGCCAACCAGCTCAGCTACGGCCCCGGCGTCCAGCTGGCGGTGGAACTGGACGCGGCCAGCGCCGACCACTGCACCCACCTCACCGACGCCGACGTGGACGCGCTGGCCTCGGGCGGCACCGTCGCCACGCTCCTGCCGGGGGCGGAGTTCTCCACCCGGGCGCGGTGGCCCGACGCCCGCCGCCTCCTCGACGCGGGCGTGACGGTCGCCCTCTCCACGGACTGCAACCCGGGCTCCTCCTTCACGTCCTCCGTCCCCTTCTGCGTCGCCCTCGCGGTCCGGGACATGGGCATGACCCCCGACGAGGCGGTCTGGTCGGCCACGGCGGGCGGCGCGGCGGCCCTGCGCCGCACCGACATCGGCCGCCTCACGCCCGGCGCGCGGGCCGACCTCACCGTCCTGGACGCCCCGTCCCCCGTCCACCTGGCCTACCGGCCGGGCGTCCCCCTGGTGACCCAGGTGTGGCGGGCGGGGAAGCGGGTCGTCTGACCACGGACGGACCCGCCCCGGCGGACCCGTCAGGACCGGGCCCGGCGGACCGGATCAGATCCGGTCCGCCGGGGGCCGGGTCCGGTGGGACAGGACGTTGACGACCCGGCCGTCCGGGTCCCGTACGAAGAAGCGGCGCACTCCCCACTCCTCGTCCGTCAGCGGGTGCACGATCTCCGCCCCGGCGGCCAGGACCGTCTCGTACACCGCGTCCACGTCCGTCACCTCCACGCTCAGGTCCGGCACCACCGGGGCCGTCAGGTCCCGGGTCATCAGACTGATCTGGGCCGTGGGCGAGGACGGCGAGGCCAGCGTCCTGATCCAGCCGTGGTCCATGACCTCCTCGAAACCGAGCAGCCCGTAGAAGCCGCCGGTCCGCTCGGGGGACGCGGTACGGAGGTTGGGCACGGCACGCCGGACGGTCATCGCGGGCTCCCGGGGGGTGGGCGGCGGAGGTCGTGCGCGGGATTCTCCCGTACGGCGCTCGGCACCACACGGGCCCGGCGCCGTACGGCTCGGCACCGCACGCGCCCACCACCGTACGGACTCACCACCGCACGGGCAGCTCCAGCGGATGGCGCCAGATCGATGTCGTGTTCCAGCGGACGTCCTCCTTCGGCACCGCGAGCGCGAGGTCCGGGAAGCGCCGCAGCAGGGTGCCGATGGCGACCTCCAGTTCCATGGCGGCGAGGGGGAAGCCCAGACAGTGGTGGGAGCCCCAGCCGAAGGCCATGTGCGGCGGCGCCTTGCGGTCCAGGTCCAGCTCGTCGGGCCGCTCGAACTTGCGCTCGTCGCGGTTGGCCGTCAGATACGAGACGTGCACCACGTCACCGGCCTTGATGTCGACGCCGCTCAGCGTCACGTCCTCCAGGGCGACGCGCGGAATGCCCACGCCCTTGCGGAAGGGGATGAACCGCAGCAGCTCCTCCAGCATCTCCGGAATCCCCTCCGGCCGTTCCCGCAGCGCCGCCGCCACCTCCGGCCGGGTGAGCAGGGTGTAGAAGATGTTGCCGAGCTCGTACGAGGTGGTGTCCTGGCCGGTGACGAGCAGGACCATCGCCATCACCGAGAGTTCCTCGTCGCTGAGGATCTCGTCGCCGTCGCGGGCCTGGCACAGCGTGCTGATCAGGTCGTCGCCGGGCTCGACGCGCCGCCGGGCGGTCAACTCGTCGAAGTAGGAGCGGAGTTCGGCCTTTGCCTCGGCCGCGGCCTCCCGGCCGTTCGCGCCGACGCTCACCATGACGGCGGCGTTGCGGCGCAGCCGGGTCCGGTCGGCCTCGGGGATGTCCAGGATCTCGCAGATCGTCGTCAGGGGCAGCGGCGAGGCCACGTGCGCGAACAGGTCGGCGGGCGGGCCCTGCTTCTCCATCCGGTCCAGCAGGTCGTCCACGACGTGCTGGACGCGGACCCGCATCCGGTCCACCTGGCGCGGCGCGAAACCCTTGGCGACCAGACTGCGCAGCCTGGTGTTGGCCGGCGGGTCCATCACATGGATGGCCTCGGCCTGGATGATCGGCTCCGGCGTCATCCGGGGGTAGTCACGGCCGACGATCGCGCCCCGGCTGAAGCGCCGGTCGGTGGTGACCGTCCGGACGTCCTCGTAACGGGTGACGAGCCACGCCTCGCCCGCCCCGTACGACATCCGGACACGGGCCACGGGATCCTCCGTGAGGATCCGCTTGAGCTGGGGGTCGAACTCCAGGGCGTCGGCGAAGTCGAAGGGGCAGGACCATGCGTCGGGTTCCATCGGGGTGGCGCTCCAGTGCTCCGGGTGGGGGATGCCGGGGACCCGGGCGGGAATCCGGCGCGAGCTGCACGAATGCCCGGTTTTCCATCGGGGTAAGTGCCCTCGCGCCCTAATCCGCTCGAAGGGGTGGCGTCCGTCGGGCGGCCTTGCCGCCTCCGCTTCGCCGCTCCGTTCCCGCTCCGTCCCGCTCGGGCCGGTCACGGAAAGGCGGGGATCGCCTGCCCCGGCGGGTGGCGGACGGGTACCGTCCTGTCCTGGCAGGACGCGGGGGAGGACCGGGGGGTCGGCAGGTGAGCGCTGTCCGCGTACGGATCGTGGGGGCGGGCGAGCTGGGGGCGCGCGAGGTCGCGGCCTGGCGTGCGCTGCGGGCCGCGTCCGGGGCGCCCGAGAACCCCTTCATGGAACCGGAGTTCACCGGGATGGTGGCCGGAGTGCGGCCCCGGTCGAGGGTCGCCGTCTGGTGGGAGGGTGACGAGCCCGTCGGCTTCTTCCCTTACGAGAAAGGCCTGTTGGGGAAAGGACGGGCGATCGGACTCGGTGTCTCCGACAGTCAGGGTGCCGTGCTGCGGCCCGGTCTGCGGCCCGGCGCACGGGCCCTGCTGCGCCACTGCGGGCTCGTGGACTGGGAGTTCGACAACCTGGAGGACGGGCAGCCCGTCTTCGAGGGCGCGGCCGTGGAGGCGTTCGCCTCGCCCGTGATCGACGTCGGCGCGGGGTACGCGGCCTACGAGGCCCTGCTGCGCGTCCGGTCGCCGAAGTTCCTGCGGACCACCCTCGCCAAGGAACGCAGGCTCGGGCGGCAGGCCGGGGAGCTCCGGTTCGTCTTCGACGAGCGCGATCCGGCGGCCCTGCGCACCCTCATGGAGTGGAAGTCCGCGCAGTACCGCAGGACCGGCCGCCGCGACCGGTTCGCCGAGGAGTGGATCAGGACCCTGGTCCGGGGTCTGCACGGGCTCAGGGCGCCCGGCTGCTCCGGTGTCCTGTCCGTGCTGTACGCGGGGGAGCGGCCGGTCGCCGCGCACTTCGGGCTGCGGTCGGCGACCGTGCTGTCCTGCTGGTTCCCGGCGTACGACCCCGAGTTCGCCAGGTTCTCGCCCGGTCTCGTGCTGCACCTGCGGATGGCGGAGGCCGCCGCCGACGCCGGGATCGGGCTGCTCGACCTGGGGCGCGGCGACGCCGAGTACAAGGACGCCCTGAAGACGGGGGAGCTGACCGTGTACGAGGGGGCCGTCGTCCGGCCCGGCGCGCGGGCGGCGCTGCACTGGCTGCGCCGGGAGCCGCTCCGGCGGGCCCACGCCTTCGTGCGCGCCCGCCCTGCCCTCGCCGCCCGGGGCCGCACCACCCTGAACGCCCTCGCCCGGCTGAGGAACCCCCGTTGACGGCCCGGCGGCCCCGGCCGAGTCCCCCGCCGGGACCGGGCCCGCGACCCGTTCCTTCGCCGGGCCCGCCGAAGGACCCGGCGCTGTGACCGGCGCGGGCGCGGCTGCCGCCACCGCCGCGGGTGGCGGCGCGGGCGCGGGCGCGGCGACCGCCTCCGCCGCGACGGCGACCGCCCCGGCCGCCGGGCCCGAGGCCGGTCGTGCTCCGGCGCCCGGGTCCGTGGCCGGTCCCGGGCCGGTCCGTGGGCCCGTGAGCGGCCCGGCACTCGTCGCCGGGCCCGTGAGCGACCCCGTTCGGGCACCCGGGGCCGTGGCCGGTCCTCTCCCGGCCCCTGAGCCTGCGAGGGGTCCGGCATCCGCCGCCGGGGCCGTGCGCGATCCCGTCCGGGGGCCCGGGTCCGTGACCGGTCACGCTCCGGCCCCCGGGCCCGCAACCGGTCCCGTCCCCCCGCCCGGTCCCGCTCCCGTCCCTCCGCCTCCGCCCGGTCCCGGTCCGGCGGCCCAGGTCCGGACCCGGGCCCGCCGTCTCCGTCGTCCCTCTCCGTCCGTGGAGCCACCGTCGATGAGCCGTCCCGAACCCCGGCCGATGTCCGTCGTCGAGCTGGACCTCGACGGGCCCGACGGGGCCGTGCTCGGGTTCCGGGCCGTGCCCGGCGGGCCGCCGCCCGTCGTGCCCGGGGACGTCCTCGCGCTCGTACGGCTCCGGGGCCGTCCCGCCGCCACCGTCGTCGGGACGGTCGCCGGGGGCGAGGACCCCGCCGAGGTCCTCGCCGCCCTCGCCCGGCCCCGGCTCGCGGACGCCCGTACCCCCCGCACCGACGCGGAACGGCTCGCCGCCGCCCGCCCCGCCGACGACCGGGCCGTCCCGCCCCGCGCCTCCGTCGTGGTCGCCACCCGGGAGCGCGCCGAGCGGCTCGCCCGCGCCCTCGACTCGCTCCTCGCGCAGGACCACCCGGACTTCGAGCTGATCGTCGTCGACAACGCGCCCCGCACCACCGGCACCCACGACCTGGTCACCCGGAGGTACGCCGACCGGGTCCGGTACCTCCGCGAGGACGTCCCCGGGCTCGCCGTCGCCCACAACACCGGACTCGCCGCCGCCTCGGGCACCGTCGTCGCCTTCACCGACGACGACGTGATCGCCGACCCGCACTGGCTGACCGCCCTCACCCGTCCGTTCGCGGACGACCCCGGTCTCGGCTGCGTGACCGGCCTGATCCTGCCCGCCCGGCTCGCCACCCCCGCGCAGATCCTCCTCGAAGCGCACGGCGGCTTCGCGAAGGGCTTCGCGCCCCGGACGTACGACCCGGCGCGGCCCCCCGCCGACGAGCCGCTGTTCCCCTTCACGGCGGGCGGTTTCGGCTCCGGCGCCAACATGGCGTTCCGCACCGAGGCGCTGCGCCGGGCGGGCGGCTTCGACCCGGCGACCGGCACCGGGACGGCGGCGAGGGGCGGCGACGACCTGTACGCCTTCGTGGCCGTCCTCGCCGCCGGGCACCGCCTGCGGTACACCGCCGACGCACTGGTCTGGCACCACCACCGCGACACCTGGCAGGATCTGCGGAACCAGGCGTACGGCTACGGCGCGGGCCTCACCGCGTACCTCACCGCGATCCTGGTCCGCACCCCCCGGCTGCTGCCCGCGCTGCTCGCCAGGCTGCCGCGCGGCCTCGCCCACGCCCGGACGATGACCGCCCGGCGCGGCGCGGACCCCGGCGGCGGCTCGGTCCCCGGGGAGCACGGCGCCCACCGGCACCCCTGGCCCCGCAGCCTCTCCCGGCTGGAGCGGCGCGGGATGCTCTACGGGCCCGTCGGCTATCTGCGGACCCGCGCGACCGGCACGGCCCGCCCGAAGGGAGGAGACCGATGAGAGGGGCGCCCCTCCACACCCGCATACCCGTCCTCCTCTACCACGCGGTCATGGCCGAACCGCCCGGCTGGATCGCCGAATTCACCGTGGAACCAGGGGAGTTCGCGCGGCAGCTCGACGCGGTGGTCGCCGCCGGGCGCAGCCCGGTCACCGTCGGCACCCTCGTCGGACACCTCACCGCCGGGACCCCGCTGCCGCCCCGGCCGGTCGTCCTCACCTTCGACGACGGCTTCGCGGACCTCGCCGGGCCGACCGCCGAGGCGCTGGCCTCCCGGAGCCTCCCGGCCACCGCCTACCTGACCACCGGGGCCATCGCCCCGGGCCTGCCCTGTCTGCTGCCGCCCGCGCCGATGATGACCCTGGCGCAGGTGCCGGACCTGGAGCGGTACGGGATCGAGATCGGCGCCCACACCGCCACCCACCCGCAGCTCGACACCCTGCCGCCGGGCGCGCTCCGCCGCGAACTCCGCGACCCCAAGGCCCTCCTGGAGGACGTCGTCGGGCACGAGGTGCGCCATCTCGCCTATCCGCACGGCTACAACAGCCCCGCCGTGCGGCGGGCCGCGCGGGCCGCCGGATACGCGTCCGCCGTCGCCGTCCGCCACGCGCTCAGCTCCGCGACCGACGAACCCTTCAGGATCGCCCGGCTCATCGTCCGCAGGAGCCACACCGCCGCCGACGTGGAGCGGTGGATGGAGGGCCGGGGCGCGCGGGCCGCCCCGTACCCCGACTCGCTGCCGACCGTCGGCTGGCGCGCGTACCGCAGGGCCCGCGCCCTGGTGAAGGGCCGGGAGTTCGCGGGCTGAGCCGATCGGCTCAGGACCGGGTACGGGTCCGGCCCGGAGGGGACGGCAACCCCCTCACGTGGGACGGGAGTCACGGCTCCCACGGTGCCGAACGCAGCACCGATACGCAGCACCGATACGCAGCACCGATACGCAGCACCGATACGCAGCACCGATACGCAGCACCGATACGCGGCACCGGCACACGGCATCGATACGCGGCACACGGCACCGGCACACAGGGCCGACCCGCCGCACCGGAACACCGCACCGGAACACAGGACCGAGGCGCCGTCTCCCACCCCACCGGGGGAGCCGGTGGGGGAGAGGGAACCGTGCAGCACCATGGGCCAGGACCGGTCACCGGAGGCGGCGTGCCCGCGCGACCCGCCGCCCCCGACCCGGGTCCGCACCCCCGTCGAGGGTCCGCCCGCCCGGCCGGGGCGCGCCCGCCCCGCACCGGAATGCCCGACCTCCCCTGGCTGCCGCCCGCCCTCCTGGTGCTCGGCCTCGGGCTCTGGGGCCTCGCCCTGCCCCTGACCGACTTCCGTTCCATGGCCGACTACGGGCTCCTGGACCGGCTGCCCGTCCCGTTCTACGCGTCCCTGCTCGTGCTCACCGCCGGGTTCCTGGTCACGCTGCGGCGCGCCGGGACCTCGCCGGGCTGGCCGCTCGTCTACTGCGTCGCGCTGCTCGTCGCCCTCAAGGCCGTCCCGGCCGTGCTGTACGACTCCGCGCGCTACCCCTGGGCGTCCAAGCACGACGCCGTCGTCAACACCCTCCTCGGGTCGGGCGAACTGCGCCCGCACGCAGCCCTGTCCGGGAACATGTCCGCCTACGACCAGTGGCCGGGCTTCTTCACCCTGAACGCGGGCCTCGTCCGCGCCTTCGGCGTCGACGGCACCGCCGCCTACCTCAACTGGGCGCCGATCGCGCTCGGTCTGATCGCCCTGCCCGTGCTGGTGCTGATCTACCGCACCTTCACCGAGGACTGGCGGCTGGTGTGGACCGCCGTGTGGATCTTCCAGCTCGCCAACTGGGTCGGCCAGGACTATCTGGCGCCGCAGGGCCTCGCGTACATCCTGCACCTGACCGTGATCGCCGTCGTGCTGCGGCACTTCGTGCGGCCCGGTTCGGCGGGGCGGCTGCGCGACCGGGCGCACCTCGACCCGGCGGCGGCGACCGTGCCGCCGCCGACCACCACCCGGCAGCGGGCGGTCTGCGTGGCGATCCTCGCCCCGCTGATCCTGGCGGTCAACGCCGTCCACCAGCTCACCCCGGTGATGCTCTGCATGTCCCTGGCCGCGCTCACCCTCACCCGCCGCTACCGCAACCACGGCCTGCTGGCGGTCGCGGCGGGGCTGATGCTGCTCTGGGACCTCACCATGGGCAGGCCGCTGTTCATGGAGACCCTCGGCACCCTGCGCGAGTCGATCGGCAGGCTCACCCAGAACTCGCGCGCCGGATACGCCGGGCAGCTCACCGGCCCCGGGCCCGAGCTGGCGGGCCGGGCCGGGATCGCCATGGCCCTGGCCATCGTCCTGCTCGCGGGCGTCGCCGTGCTCGCCCGCCGCAGGCTGACCCGGGGCGCGCTGCCGCTCCTGCTGGTCTCGGCCGCGCCCGTCCCGCTCTTCGCCGTCAACGACTACGGCGGCGAAATGCTGTTCCGGGTCTATCTGTTCGGGCTGCCGGGCGCCGCGTTCTTCGCCGCCGCGGCGCTCGTGCCCGCCGCAGCCGGGGCCCGCCGCAGCCGGGGCGCGGTCGTCCGCCGCAGGGCGACGGCGGTGGCCCTGCCGGTCGTCCTCGTCGTGCTCCTTGCCGGGTTCCTCCCCGCGTACTACGGCAAGGACGCGATGTACTACACCCCGCCCGCCGAGACACGGCTCGTCACCCGGGCCATCGACCGGCTGCCCGAGGGCGGTCTGCTCCTCGCCACCTCCGGGTCCTTCCCCCAGGCGCTGCACCGCTACGACCGGGTCGAGCACTGGTTCTTCGCCGAGCAGGAGCTGCCGGAGAACGAGAAGATGCTCGCGGACCCGGCCCGCTACCTCGCCGACCGCATCCCGCGCGGTACCACCGCGCACATCGTCCTCACCCGCACCCAGGACATCTACACGGCGGGTGAGGGGCTGCTGCCCCCGGGCGGCTTCGCGGTCCTGCGCGCCCGGCTGAAGGCGTCCCCGCTCTTCACGACCGTCGAGGAGGAGCCGTACGGCATCGTCCTCGCGTACACCCCGAAGACCCCCTCCGCGCCCAAGTCCCCTTCCGCTCAGACCACTTCCACTCCAGGCGGTGCACCGTGAACGCGTCCCCGAACCGGATCAGGGCGGCCGTCGCGGCCTCCGGGTGGGTGGCCCTGGCGGCGACCCTGCTGCCGGACGGCTCGCCGCCGCGCTGGCTCGCCGTACTGGTCTTCGTCTGTCTCGGGCCCGGCGCCGCCCTGCTCCACCCGCAGCCGCGCGGGCTGCGGCCCGGCGCCCGGCTGGAGTCGTTCGCGCTGGCCGCGCCGATCAGCCTCTCCCTCGCCTCGCTCGTCGCCACCCTGCTCTTCCTGGCCGGGAGCTTCTCCGTGCCCGCGTTCCTCGTGCCGCTCGCGGTCTTCACCACCGTCGTCGCCTTCCTGCCGGGCCTGCCGCTGCCCGCCGCCACCCGGGGCGCGGCCGAGCCGGAGGGTTCCGGGACGTTCCGGTTCCGGACACGGGGTACCGGCGACGACCGGTGACGCCGGGGCCGTTCAGGACGGGAAGCGCGCCGGGCCCGTCCCCGTACGCGCCCGGGGCCGGTCCGGGCACGGCGTCAGGCACGTCCCGAGGTCAGGCCGCGGAACGCGCACACCGCCATCGTGCCCCCGGCCAGGCCGAGGAAGAGGGGGAGCGGGGCCGCGGCGAAGCCCTGCTGGCCCGCCCAGCCCGCCCAGACCAGGACCCACACCGCCCCGGCGGTGACCCGGGGGCCCGCCCCGGCCACCCGCAGCAGCACCACCACGAGCAGCAGGCACAGCGCCTGGAGCGCGATGGGCGCGGCGGCCCGGTCCGCCCCGCCGCCCAGGAGCGCGGCGCCGGGTCCCGCCGCGTCCGCCGGGCGCAGCCCGAGCAGCGGGGGCGCGGTGTGCAGGGCGAGGAAGGTGGCCAGCAGGACCGCTCCGGCGAAGACCGGCCGGAAGCCCCGCAGCGCGACGGACACGCCCTGGAGCGCGACGAGGAGCAGCCCCGCGCCCAGCGTCGGCGTCGGTAGCGCGGCGAGCAGTTCCGTCCCCGACAGGTGCGTCACGACCGGCGCGCCGGACCGGACGAGCGGGAGCCAGAACAGGGCGGCGGTCACCGCGAGGAGCGGCCACAGCAACCGCGCCGCCCGGTCCGGGGCGGCCGTTCCCGCCGGAGGGGCCGGGGGCGCCGTCCGGCCCGCCGTGCCGTCGCCGTCCGGCCCCGCCACGTACACGGGAATCCCGAACGCGGGCGTCACCGAGTCGTGCGCCCCCCGCAGATAGGCGCTCTCCCGGGCCCAGTCGGTGCCGTAGCCGTCCTCCGCGCGCGGCTTCGCCCGCGCGGTCTCCCGGGGCGGCTCGGGGGCGGCCCGCCCCTTGAGCGCGGCCCGCAGGCCGGGCGCCGACACCGCCGCCATCAGCGTCATGGAGACGAGGACGGCGATTCCGGCGCCCGCGATGCCGACGGACCCGAGGAGGAGCGTCGCGCCGCCCAGCACCAGGACGCACATGGCGCCCTGGAGCAGGGCGAGGACGCCGGTACGGCCCTGCACGCGCAGCACGCCGATGTACAGCTCCACCACGACACGGGGGAGCGCGGCGGCGGCGAGCAGCCGGAGCACGGTCGTGCCCTGCTCGGCGTAGTCGGCGCCGAAGGGGGCGAGGACCAGCGGCGCGAGGACGACGAGGACGAGGACGACGGGGACGAGGAGCAGCGCCATCCGGCGCAGCGCGCCCCGGACGCCCTCGGCGAGGGACTCGGGGCTGTGGGAGGCGTGCGCGGTGAGCGAGGAGGCCATGTTGATGGCCATGAACTCCATCGTGCCGCCGACGGTGTACGCGGTGTAGAAGAAGGCGTTGTGGGCGGCGTCGAAGCGGACGGCGACCATCACCGGCAGCAGGTTGATCATGGCGAGGCTGAAGAGCGCGCCGACGGAGTCCCCGGCCATGAAGCGGCCGATCTCGCGCAGCCGGGGCGGCTCGCGGTCGCGGTCGGCGCGGGCCTGCCGGGGGATGAGCCGCCGGAAGAGGAGCCAGCCCAGCGGCAGCACGGACAGCGCGATCGCGGCGGACCAGGAGACGAAGACGCCGAGCACCGGCACTCCGGCGGCGAGGACGACGAGCAGGACCAGCTTGCCGAGCGAGAAGACGGCGTTGCCCACGGGGACCCAGACCGCCCGTCTGAGCCCGGTGAGGACGCCGTCCTGGAGGGTGAGGAGCGCCCAGCCGACGCAGGAGGCGGTGAAGAAGATCCCGGCGGAGAGGGTGCCGAGGGGGGCGTACGAGGGGCCCCACCAGTCGAGGGTGAGCAGGAAGCCGCCGCAGGCGACGGCGACGACGACGGTGCTGACCAGGTAGAGGCGCAGGACGAGGGGGCCGGTGGCGCGGCCGGCCCGGGGCACGTACCGGACGACGGCGCCGATCATGGTGGTCGCGGTGAGGGAGGCGAGGAGCCGCTGGGCGGCGATGGCGGCGGAGCCCTGGCCGACGGCCTCCTCCGAGTAGTGGCGGGCGGCGACCAGCCAGAAGCCGAGGCCGAGGGCGGCGGAGACACCGGTGGAGAGCATCAGGGCGTACGCGTTGCGGAACATGGAGCGCTCGTCGGATCCGGAGCCGGAGCCGGAGCCGGGACCAGGACCAGGACCGGAGCCGGGACCGGGGCTGGAGCCGGGGCTGGGGCCGGGGCCGGATGCAGGGCCGGGGCCGGGGCCGGATGCAGGGCCGGGGCCGGGGCCGTCGTGGGAGCCGGGGCCCGATCCGGCGCCGGTTCCGGAGCCGCCGGGGCCGGATCGGCCCGGGGCCGTGTCCTGCCCCCCGTCCGCCGGGCCGTCCTCCGTCCCCCGGCGCGCGGGCGGCGAGCCGTTCTCCATCGGGCCCGTGCCGGTCTCCTCCTGGCCCGGCATCCGTACGGTGTCGGTCACCGGGCGCCGCCGGGGCGGGCCGGGGGCCGGGCCGGGGCGATGCCCGAGGCGCGCAGGACGGCGAGGGCCCGGTCGGCGCGGCGCGGGTCCACCGGCAGGGCGTGCCGGGCGAACCAGGCGGCGGGTGCCGGATCGGGGGAGGGGTCGGTGAAGACCTCGCCCGCGTAGGTGTCGAGCGGCGGATCGTAGAGGTAGCCGGTGGTGATCCGGTGCCGGGCGAGGGCGGCGACGGCCGCGTCCCGGTCCGTGACGAGCAGCGGCACCCTGAACAGCGGCTGCGGCGCCCTTCCTCCGGTCCGCCCGTCCGCGTACTCGCTGGCCGACAGCCTTACGGTGCCCGCCAGATGGGCGTCGAGCACGGAGTCGAGCGCGGCGAGCGCGCGGGCGGTGCGGCGGAGCCTGCCAGGGCCGGGCCGCAGCCGGTAGTCGTGCAGGTCGACCCGGACCCAGGAGTGGAAGGGGTCGAGGGCGGGGGCCTCGGGGAGGGCCTGTTTCAGTTCGTCGGGGCGCAACGGCATCCGGATCCCGGCCCGTTCGTCCAGTCCGAGCAGCCGGAAGGCCGCGCGGGCGGCTCCGGTGAGGCGCAGTGCGCGCAGCGCGGACTCGGCGTACGGGCGGGCCAGATGGGCGAGTTCGGCGGTGGCGCGGGTCGGATGGAGCAACGCGTCCCGGGTGGCGGCGAGTTCGGCGCGGCGGGCCGGGTCGGCGAAGGTGAGGAAGCCGCCGGTCCTGGCGGCGGCGTGCTTGGAGAGGCTGAACACGGAGGCCTCGCCGTGGCCGCCGACCGGGCGCCCGCCGACGGTGGAGCCGATGGCGTGGGCCGCGTCCTCGATCAGCGGGATGCCGAACCGGTCGCAGCGCGCGCGGAGTTCGGGAGCCGGGTCGGGGTTGCCGTACAGATTGGTGGTGAGGACGGCGGACAGGCCGCGCCAGACGGTGTCGGGCACGGCGGAGACGTCGAGGGAGCCGTCGAGCGGGTCCAGCGGCGCCTGGACGGGGCGCAGCCCGGCGGCGAGGACGACGAAGAGGATGACGTCGTCGTTGACCGGCGACATCAGCACCCGGCCGCCGGGCGGGCACCAGTGGCGCAGCGCGAGGTAGAGGCCGAAGCGGCACGACGGCACGTAGAGGCACTCCCGGCCCCCGAGCCGCCCGCGCATACGTCCTTCCAGGTCCGCGTACGCAGAATGCATGTGTTTCCCCCCTGAGCCCCGGGCTCAATGTGGCCCGGATCCGGAGGGCGCGTCAACAGCGGCCTCCGGTCGCGCGGAAGGGCCCGTCCGGGTCGGCAGACCGTGGACGGGCCCTTTCCGCGGCCGGTTCGGCGGCTCGGGGGAGGCGGTGGAGGTCATTCCTCCAGGGTGAGCCCCCGGCGGAGCTTCGCGAGGGTGCGGGAGAGCAGCCGGGACACGTGCATCTGGGAGACGCCGAGCTCCGTGCCGATCTCCGACTGGGTCATGTTGGAGACGAAGCGGAGGGAGAGGATGTGCCGTTCGCGGGCGGGCAGCGAGGCGATCATCGGCTTCAGGGAGGCGATGTACTCGATGCCGGTGAGACCGTGGTCCTCGTAGCCGAGCCGGTCGGCGAGCGTGGACTCACCGCCTCCGCCGTCCTCCTCGTCGGGCTGGGCGTCCAGCGAGCTCGCGGTGTAGGCGTTGCTCGCGGCCATGCCCTCGACGACCTCCTCGGGCGTGATCCCCAGCTCCTCGGCGAGTTCGGCCACGGTGGGGGAGCGGTCGAGGCGCTGGGCGAGCGAGTCGCCCGCCCTGGCGAGGTCGAGGCGGAGCTCCTGGAGCCTGCGGGGCACGTGCACGGACCAGGAGGTGTCGCGGAAGAAGCGCTTGATCTCGCCGATGACGGTCGGCATCGCGAACGTGGGGAACTCCACGCCACGGCTGAGCTCGAACCGGTCGATCGCCTTGATGAGGCCGATGGTGCCGACCTGGACGATGTCCTCCATCGGCTCGCTGCGGCTGCCGAACCGGGAGGCCGCGAACCTCACCAGGGCGAGGTTGAGTTCGACGAGGGTGTTGCGGACGTACGCGTGGTCGTGGGTGCCCTCCTCCAGCTCGGCGAGCCGGGCGAAGAGCTGCTTCGACAGGGCCCGCGCGTCGACCGGTCCGACACGGTCGAGGGGGCGCTCGGCCAGCTCGCCGAGGATCTGGTCGGCGGGGTGGCCGGTGGTGGGAGCCGGGGGGCCGGCCGGGTGGTCGAGGGTGACTGCTGCCGACGGCGCGTCGGGGGTACGCGGGGCGTCGAGCCGGGGTGACATGGGTCTCCTTCGCGGGGTTCTCTGCTGCGGTGTGCGGCGCCTCCGAAGCCGGTCGTGTCGGATGTTCCTTACTAGCCCTACCTGTTCGACACGGGGGCCCGCAAGTGTCGACAATTCACTTTGTCCTGGTTTGTGGTGGACCTCGTGTGCACGGAAGGGGGTCTCGCTTGTAGGGTTCGTGACACGTCAGTCGGCATCCGCGAGAGCGAGAAGAGGCACGGCCATGGACCGCGAGCACATCGGCAGCGCACCGCCCGCGCGGCTGCGGGTCGAGGTCCGCACCGTGGGCGCGAGCGAACTCCTCGCCCCGTCCGGCGAACTCGACCATCACACCGCCGACCTGCTGCGCGACCCCCTCGACGGGGCGCTCGACGCGGGGCGGTCCCGGCTGGTCGTGGACTGCTCGGGCCTGGAGTTCTGCGACTCCACCGGACTCAACGTGCTGCTCGCCGCCCGGCTGCGGGCGGAGGCGGCGGGCGGCGGGGTCCATCTGGTGGCGATGCGCCCCGCGGTGGCCCGGGTGTTCCGCATCACAGGAGCGGAAGCGGTCTTCACCCTCCACGAGACGCTCGCCACGGCGCTGCCCGGCGGCTGAGCCCGGAACCGTACCGTTCTCCCGCACGGCCCACGTCCTGCCCCTGTCCCGTCGATCGGTGAGGTGAAGCGCTGATGGACCAAGCTTCCGACGTCCGGACCCTCGCCCTCGGCGAGACCAGCGGCACCGTGCCGCTCGCCCGCGACTTCACGCGGACCGCGCTCCACGAGTGGGGCTGGCTGCCCGCCGCCACCGCCGACCGCAGGGCCGCCGCCGAGGACGTCCTGCTCGTCGTCTCCGAACTCGTCACCAACGCCTGTCTGCACGCCGAGGGCCCCGAGCGCCTCCGCGTCCTGCGGCTGCCCAAGGTGCTGCGCCTCGAAGTCACCGACCGGGGTGCCGGGCAGCCCGCACCCCGCACCCCGCACCGCTCGGGGCGGCCCGGCGGGCACGGGATGTTCATCGTGCAGCGCCTCTGCCTCGACTGGGGCATCGAGCGCACCCCCGGCGCCCCGGGCAAGACGGTCTGGGCCGAACTGTCCTCACCCGCTTAGGAGTCGAGCGCGAGAGGCTCCACCGGTCGCCCCGGCCCGCCTCCGGCCCGCCTCCGGCCCCCTTCCGGCCCCCCTCCGGTCCGCCCCTGGCCCCGCCTCCGGCCACCTCCGGTTCTCCTCCGGCCCTCTCCCGGTCCGCCCCCGGCCCTCCTCTCGTTCCGGCCCCCGCCCGGCCCCCGCCCGGCCGGGAGCCTCCCCGCACCCCTCCCGTCCGGCTCTCCCGTCCGGCTCTCCCGTCCGGCTCCCCCGTCCGGCTCCCCCGGACGCTCCGAGGACCTTCACAACTCCACCCGTTCCCCTGCCTTCCCTCCGCGGGGTCTCCGGCGTACCTTGACGGCCAATCTGAAAGACCGTCAGTTACGTTGCGGTGAGGGGTGTTACCGGTGTCCAAGGTGCCGAACCGAAGGAGAACGGCCGCCGCGCTCACGGCCGCCGCGACGGTGACGGGCGCGGTCGTGCTGACCGCCGCCCCGGCCGCCCACGCGGCCGTCGTCGACGTCAACTACGCCTGCGAGACCAAGATCGGCCCCAAGAGCGCCGTCTCGCCCGTGGACATCAAGGCGGTGAAGAACGGCGGCTCGTACACGATCACCATGTCCTTCGAGAAGGGCGTCTCCGACAGCCCCGTCGAACTCCCCAAGGGCGTCATGACCCCCCGCGCCGAACTCGTCCTCGGCGGCGCCGGTTCCGGCACCGTCAAGGTCAAGGGCACCCCCAACACCGCCGCCATCCCGCCCGACACCCCCATCTCCATCGGCACCCTGACCGGCACGTACACCCCGAAGAAGAACGGCAAGGTCACCTTCACCGCCGGGACCCTCACCGTGCACGCACTCGGGATGGACGCCGCCGTCTGCACCCCCGGGAACAGCCCGAAGCCCTCGCTCGTACTCGACGTGACCGGTGCGGCGGGCGGCTCCGACGCCCCGCCGCCCGCCGACGACCCCGGAACCTCCGGAGGAACCGGCGCCGAACTGCCCAGGACCGGCCCCCTCGACTCCGCCGTGGCCCTCGGCACCCTCGGCGGCACCGTCCTGCTGACCGGCGCCGCCGGAGTCCTCTGGCTCACGCGGCGCACGGCACGCTGATGCGGGCGGCGGCGCGCCCGGGGCTCGTGGCCGCCGCGACCGCCCTCTGCGGCGTGGTCGCGGCCGCTCCCCCCGGGGACCCGGCCTGGACGGCGGCGCCCGCCGCCGGACGCCCGTACGTCTATCTGGAGGGCCCCGCCGGGAGCGTCCTCCAGGACACCCTGTCCCTGACCAATCCGGGCGCCCGGCCGCTCACCGTGCGCCTCAGCGGGCGCGGCGCCCCCGTGGCCTTCGCCGCGCCGTCCGTGACCGTGCCCGCCAGGACCCGCGCCGACGTGCCCTTCGCCGTCACCGTCACCGCCGACACCCCGCCCGGTGACCACCGCGGCACGGTACGGGCCGTCGCCGACGGCCGCGAGGTCCGCGTCGACCTGCGGCTGCGGGTCCCCGGCCCGCGCCTCGCCGCGCTCACCGTCGAGGACGTCCGCGTCGACACCGGCACCGGCACCCTGCGCTACACCCTGGTCAACCGGGGGAGCACGGTCCTGGCCCCACGGCTCGCCGTACGGGCCGAAGGGCTTCTCGGCACCCTCCTGGAGCGGCCGGAGCGCCCGCTGCCCGTGACCCTCCGCCCCGGCGAGCGGACCACCCGCGCCGAAGCCTGGCCCGACCCGCCCGCGCTCGACTCCGTCACCGTCCTGCTGACCGCCACCGCCCCCGGCGCGAGCCCCGCCACCGCCCGCGCCGGGGCCGCCTTCGCCTCCGGCCCGGCGCTCGCCGGGGCCGCCGGACTGCTCCTGGCGGCGACCGCCGGGGCCGTACGGGCACTTCGGCGGCGCGCCCCGACCCGTACCCCACGAGCCCCGGCGGGAGCGACACCATGAGAACGATCCGTACGGCCGCCGCCCTCCTCGCGGCCCTGGCCCTCGCGCTGCTGCCCGGCGCGCCCGTGACCGCGGCCCCCGGCCCGGCCGTGGAGCTGTCGGCGGCGGAGGGAGGCAAGGGCGGCGAGATCACCGTGAGCGGCAGCGGCTGGCGGCCGGGCTCGCTGCTCATGCTGCTGATCTGCGGTCAGGGCGCCCCCGGCAAGGGAGTCGTCGGCGGCACCAACTCCTGCGCCAACGCCGAGGGCCGGGCCGCCACCGTCGACGCCCGGGGCGGTTTCAGCGCGAAGCTGCCCGTCGTCGAACCGCCCAAGCCCTGCCCGTGCGTGGTGCACGTGGCCGGGGTCACCGGACCGCAGGACGCCGTCGACCGGGCGTTCGCGGTCGCCGGGCACCCCACCGCCCCGCTCCCCGAGGCCTCCGGCGACGGGCGGCTCGCCGTCCTCGACGCCGCCCGGCTCGAAGGCTCCGGCGGACTGCTCGTGTGGTTCGGGGCGCCGCCCTCCCGGGAGATCGTCTTCACCGTCGGCAACCTCGGTCCGACGCCGGTGAAGGACCCCGTCTTCCAGGTCGGCAGCGGCCACGGCGTCTTCGCCCCGCAGTACGAGGAACGCAGGTGGCGCGGCACGGTCGACCCGGGCAAGAAGGCCCGGGTGCGGCTCCCGGTGGAACTCGCGGCGGGCGCGCACGGCGACTACCAGGTCTCCGTGACGTACGCGGACAAGGTCCTGGTCGAGCAGCCGTGGGGGGTCGGCAGGCCGTGGGGCGTGACGCTCTTCTGGCTGCTGCTCGCCGTGGTCGTCCCGGCCGCGCTGTTCCGGATCGGGATGGCCGTCGTGGACCGCGCCCGGCCCGTCCGCGCCCGGCCCGTCCGCTCCCCGGCGGGGGCCGGATCCCCCGCCGTCCGGCGCCGTCCCCGCACCCCCGCCGGGCCCGTTCCCCGCGAGCCGGGGGACCCCGAGACCACCGCGGTCCTGCCGTGGTTCAGTCCTGACTCCGCACCGTCAGCCCCAGAGAGCAGCCCGACGACGAAGGGACATGCGTGAGTACGCAACGGAGGATGAGCGCGGCCGGGATCGCGCTGGTGCTCGGCGGCGCGGGGATCCTGATTTCCGCCGGTCCCGCCGGGGCCGCCGAGATCTCGTACGCGACGGAGTGCGTCCCGCCGCCGATCTCCGGGCTTCCGCCCGTACAGGGCACGACGAAGGTGCTCGTCACCGCACCGGCCGAGGCCAAGGTCGGCGACGAGGTCGAGATCGTCTGGAAGACCGTGCAGGCCGCGTCGAAGAACCCCGACGTGCTCGACCTGGAGAAGGACACGGTCAAGCCGACCGGTGTCCTGACCGTGGGCGGCGCGGCGACCGGCACGGTCGCGATGGAGGGTCCCCGGCAGAACCCGCCGATCCCCAAGAACAGCCCGATGGTGCTGCCCGAGATGAAGGGGAAGCTGAAACTGACCAGGGCGGGCGAGGTCACGCTCACCCCGGACAAGTACACGATCAACGTGTCCAAGCCGCTGTCCACGGACACGAAGTGCGCCCCGAAGGCGGCGGCGCCGGTCGGCGCGACCATCAAGGTCAAGGACGGCGGGGGCACGACGACGTCTGGCGGCACGACGACGTCTGGCGGTACGACATCGGGCGGCACGACGACGACCGGCGGGACCACCACGGGGGCGACCACGTCCGGCGGCACCACCAAGGGCGGCACGACCACCACGGGCGGTACCACCTCCGGGGGTGCCACCACGGGCGGTGCCACCACCTCCGGCGGTTCCTCCGGGGGAAGCGGCGGCCAGACCTCCTTCCCCGGCAAGGAGGTCTCCGTCTCCTTCAGCTGCCAGGCCCCCGGGCCCGCCGCCATCAACTCGAAGGTGACGATCGACGCCCGGCGCGACGGCGGTGGCTACGCCCTCACGGTCAAGACGGCCAAGGGCGTCATGGACAGTCCCGCCCCGCTGCCCGCCGGGGCGCTCAAGGCCTCCATGGCGGTCAGGGTCGGCGGCGCCGACAACGGCACGGTGACGGTCACGGGACCGCCCAACGCGACCGCCCTGAACATGGGCGACCCGGTGAACCTGCCGGACATGAAGGGCACGTACCGGCCCGGCGCGACCGGCAAGGCCACGCTCAGCCCCGGCACGCTGACCATCGACGTCACCCTCGGCAGCTCCAAGATCCAGATCCCGTGCCAGGTCAAGGGCGCGGTCCGGACCTCCCTCACGCTGGACACCAGCAAGCAGGAGGGCGGGGTCACCGGCGGTACGTCCGGCGGCTCCACGGCGTCCGGCGGATCCGGGACCCCGGGCGGCTCGGGCGGTTCCGGCGGCGGGGACCTCGCCCACACCGGCGCCGACGACGCCGGAGCCCTGCGCGCCCTCGCCCTGGTCGCGGGCACGGTGATCCTGCTCGGCGGCGCGGTCTTCACCTTCACCCCGTGGGCACGGCTGAGGCGCTGACGCGGGGCGGGAACGGCGGAGGGCCGCCGCACCGGACGGGTGCGACGGCCCTCACGGCCGTACCGCGGGCGGGGGAGGCGTCAGCGGACGCCTCCCATCAGGCCTTGGACCTTCTTGCGGTACATGAAGATCGCGAAGCCCGCGAAGACGGCCAAGGAGGCTTCCATCGCGATCACCCCCGTCCCGTTCAGGTCGACGCCCGCCAGCGAGAGCAGGCCGGTGGTGCAGTCGCCCGCGGTGACCGCGAGGAACCAGACACCCATCATCTGGGAGGCGTACTTCTGCGGCGCCATCTTCGTGGTGACGGAGAGGCCCACGGGGGAGAGGCACAGCTCACCGATGGTCTGGATCATGTAGATCGAGACGAGCCACATCGGGGAGACCTTGGTGCCGTCGCCCGCCATGTTCATCGGGACGATGAAGACGAAGAAGGACGCGCCGACCAGGACCAGGCCCATCGCGAACTTCACGACGGTGCTCGGTTCCTGGTTCTTGCGGGCCAGCCAGAGCCACAGCCAGGCGAAGACCGGGGCCAGCGACATCACGAACAGCGGGTTCAGCGACTGGTACCAGGTGGCCGGGAAGCCGAAGCCGAAGACGCTGTCGGCGGTCTTGCCGTCGGCGAACAGGGCCAGCGTCGAACCGCCCTGGTCGTAGATCATCCAGAAGACGGCGGCGGCGACGAAGAACCAGATGTAGCCGGTCATCTTCGACTGCTCGGACTTGTCGAGCTCCTTGTCGCGCTTGATGCGGACCAGGACGGCGACCGGGATGATCAGACCGGCGAGGGTGATCGGGACGAGCGCCCACTTCAGGGTGTACATGCCCAGGGCGACGACGGCCCCGTAGAACGTGGCGGCGAGGGCGACGACGAGCGCCGCCTTCACCAGGACGCCCTTGCGCTCCTCCGGCGTGAGCGGGTTCGGGACGACGTTGCTCTTCGGGCTCAGGCTCTTGGTGAAGGCCAGGAAGCAGGCGAGGCCCACGCCCATGCCGACGGCCGCGAGGGCGAAGCCCAGGTGCCAGTTGACCTTCTCGCCGAGGGTGCCGACGGCGAACGGGGCCACGAAGGCACCCAGGTTGATGCCGACGTAGAAGAGCGTGAAGCCGCCGTCGCGGCGCGGGTCGTCCGGCCCGTCGTACAGGTGGCCGACCATCGTGGAGATGTTGGCCTTGAGCAGACCGGAGCCGACCGCGACGAGCGCGAGGCCGACGAAGAACATCGCCTGGCCCGGCAGGGCCAGCGAGGCGTGACCGGCCATGATGACGAAACCGGCGATGGCGACGGTCTTGCGGGCGCCCCAGACGCGGTCGCCGAACCAGCCACCGGGCATGGCCATCAGGTAGACCATCGACACGTACACGGAGTAGATGGCCGTGGCCGTGGCGGCGGTCATGGCGAGGCCGCCGCCCTGGCTGCCGGTGGCCGCGTCCGCGCCGCCGGAGACCAGGTACAGAACGAGAAGGGCCCTCATGCCGTAGTAGGAGAAGCGCTCCCACATCTCGGTGAAGAAGAGGGTGGCCAGACCACGGGGGTGGCCGAGGAACGTCTTCTCGGAACCAGGGGTTCCGTTCGAAGCCGTCGTCAGGCTGGACGCCATGTCGATCCTTGCTCTGTCGGGACGCGCGCTTTGTGAGCGTGGTGCGCCCGGTGGGGGAGGCCGGCACCGGTGGCGCCGCGGGCGGCCCCACCGGGATCCACGCTCCGGGACGCGTCGTCGCGTCCCGGAACCCGGCCCACAGGTCATTCACTGTCTTCCAAGGTGCGGCAGGCCGACCTCACGCAGAAGAGGACCTTGGCTCACGAAACTGGCCAAAGGTCCCCGTGTACCGCTACAGACGTCTCGCCACCATACGACACGACACTGTCGGATATGGAAGGACTTGAGAGATGGATCACAGGGGATGATGCAACCGAATGGGAACATTCGAAGGTCTCGCGCGCGACCACCACAAGATCCGCAGGCGTTCTTCCGGCCCGGCCGATCACGCCCCGGCCCGGCACCCGCGCGGACTACCATCACCCCATGACCCGTGTACTGCTCGCCGAGGACGACGCATCCATCTCGGAGCCGCTGGCCCGCGCCCTGCGGAGAGAGGGGTACGAGGTCGAGGTCCGCGAGGACGGCCCGTCCGCCCTCGACGCCGGACTCCAGGGCGGTGTCGACCTGGTCGTGCTCGACCTCGGACTGCCCGGCATGGACGGACTCGAAGTCGCCCGGCGGCTGCGCGCCGAGGGCCACACGGTCCCGATCCTGGTGCTCACCGCGCGCGCCGACGAGGTCGACACCGTCGTCGGGCTCGACGCGGGCGCCGACGACTACGTCACCAAGCCCTTCCGGCTCGCCGAACTCCTCGCCCGCGTCCGCGCCCTGCTCCGGCGCGGCGCCACCGAGCCCGCCGTCGCCCCCTCGACCCACGGCGTCCGCATCGACGTCGAGTCGCACCGCGCCTGGATGGGCGAGGAGGAGCTCCAGCTCACCGCCAAGGAGTTCGACCTGCTCCGGGTCCTGGTCCGGGACGCGGGCCGGGTCGTCACCCGCGACCAGCTGATGCGCGAGGTCTGGGACACCACCTGGTGGTCCTCCACCAAGACCCTCGACATGCACATCTCCTGGCTCCGCAAGAAGCTCGGCGACGACGCGGCGAACCCGCGCTACATCGCCACCGTCCGGGGCGTCGGCTTCCGCTTCGAGAAGAGCTGACCCGCCCGCCAGGGTCCGGCCCGGGAAGGGCCGGACCGTCGGGGGCCCGTACGGGAACGGCCGGACCGTCAGGGTCCGCCGCCCGGGGGCCCGGACCCGGACCCGGAAAGAGCTGACACCGCACCGTGCGCCGCCGCCTCATCAACTCCACGCTCGCCGTGGTGCTCGTCGTCATCGCCGTCTTCGGCGTCTCCCTGGTGATCGTGGAGACCCGGACCATCACCAGCAGCGCCCAGGAGAGCGTCGACTCGGAGGCCCTGCGGATCGTCTCCATCGTCGACAGCCGGCTGATCGGCGGCGAGCCGGTCAACCCCGACATCCTCGCCGAGCAGAGCGGCGCCAAGCGGTACGCCGTCATCGACATCCCCGGCCGCTCCCCCATCGAGATCGGCACCCGCCCCAGGGGCGACGTCCTCAAGGGCTTCGCGGAGGGCGAGCGCGGCGAGACCGTCACCGTCGAGGAGTCCCGCTCCGCCGTCACCGCCGAGGTCGGCCGGACCCTCATGATCATCGGCGCGGTGGCGCTGCTCGCCGTCATCGCCGCCGTCCTGCTCGCCGTACGGCAGGCGGACAAGCTGGCCTCCCCGCTCACCGACCTCGCGGAGACCGCCGAACGCCTCGGCTCCGGCGACCCCCGCCCCCGCCACAAGCGCTACGGGGTCCCCGAACTCGACCGGGTCGCCGATGTCCTCGACGCCTCCGCCGAGCGCATCGCCCGGATGCTCACCGCCGAGCGCAGACTCGCCGCCGACGCCTCCCACCAGCTCCGCACCCCCCTCACCGCGCTCTCCATGCGCCTGGAGGAGGTCGCCCTCGCCGACGACCTGGACACCGTCAAGGAGGAGGCGACGATCGCGCTCACCCAGGTCGAGCGGCTCACCGACGTCGTCGAACGGCTGCTCACCAACTCCCGGGACCCCCGGACGGGCTCCGCCGTCGCCTTCGACCTCGACGAGGTCGTCAAGCAGCAGATCGAGGAGTGGCGGCCCGCCTACCGCAGCGCCGGACGGGCCATCGTCCACTCGGGCAAGCAGGGGATGCGGGCGGTCGGCACCCCCGGCGCCGTCGCCCAGGTCCTCGCCGCCCTCATCGAGAACTCCCTCATGCACGGCGGCGGCACGGTCGCCCTGCGGACCCGGGTCACCGGCAACCAGTCGGTGATCGAGGTCACCGACGAGGGCCCCGGCGTCCCCGCCGACCTCGGCGCGCGGATCTTCGAGCGGGCCGTCAGCGGCCGCAGCTCCACCGGCATCGGACTGGCCGTCGCCCGGGACCTCGCGGAGGCGGACGGCGGCCGTCTCGAACTGCTCCAGCAGCAGCCGCCGGTCTTCGCGCTCTTCCTGAGCCGCGAGGTCCGGAGCGTCTCCGACACCCCCAGGGAACGGCCCGTACGGTGACGGGGCCGCGCTCCGTACGGTGACGGGCGGGTCTCACCGGAAGGCGCCACCGGAAGGCCCGAGCGGGATCCGGAGGGTCCGGGAAGGAAGCCCCTGGAAGGCCGTCAGACCCGGTCGGGCTGGCGGCGGCTCGCCTGGCGCGGGGCGTGCTCCAGGAACGATTCGGCGGTCTGCACCGCCTCCTTCGCGGGCAGCGCGCGGAACACCCAGGTGCGGTACGACCAGAAGCGGAACAGGGTCGCCACACCGATGCCGAAGAACTTGAAGAAGTTGCTCGCCAGCGGGCCGTCCCAGCCGAGACCGTACGTCGCCGTGTAGAGCACACCGTTCTCGATGACCAGCCCGACCGCGCTGAACAGCAGGAACAGCGACATCTCCCGGGTCCGCCCCGAATTCTCCCGGTCCCGGTACGTGAAGTAGCGGAAACCCACGTAGTTGAAGACGATGGCGACCACCGTGGCGATCACGCTGGCCCGCACCATCGGGATGTCCGTGAAGTGGCGGACCAGATTGAAGACGGCCAGGTTCACCAGGACGCCGACGCCACCGACCAGCCCGAACTTGGCGACCTCCCGGCCGAGCCGGTCGAGTCGCGTGCGCAGCGCGCCGGGTTCACTCATGGTGATGGCTCTGTCCCGTCCGTTCGGGTGGCGTCCGGATGACGTCAACCCGACCATGCTAACCAGCGCCCCCGTCACCCGCCCGTGTACCTCGGAAACCACGGAAGAACCCCCTCCCCACCCGCCCCTTCGTTGTGCCAAAGCACAGCCGGACGAGTGTTCCCCGATGGTGCGGATACCCTAAGGGGGTGACGTTCCCGGTAGTCGGTATGGTCGGTGGCGGTCAGCTCGCCCGTATGACCCACGAGGCGGGCATCCCCCTCGGCATCAAGTTCAAGCTGCTCAGTGACACCCCGCAGGACTCGGCGGCCCAGGTGGTGAGCGAGGTCGTCATCGGCGACTACCGCGACCTGGACACGCTGCGTGACTTCGCGCGCGGCTGTGACGTGATCACCTTCGATCACGAGCACGTCCCCACGGAGCACCTGAGGGCCCTCGAAGCGGACGGCGTCCCCGTCCGCCCCGGGCCCGACGCGCTGGTGCACGCCCAGGACAAGGGGGTGATGCGCGCCCGGCTCGACGAGATCGGCGCACCCAGCCCCCGGCACCGCATCGTGACGGACCCCGAGGACGCGGCGGCCTTCGCCGCCGAGACCGGGGGCTATCCGATCATCCTCAAGACCGTGCGCGGCGGCTACGACGGCAAGGGCGTCTGGTTCGTCCGCACCCCCGAGGACGCCCACGAGCCCTTCCGCGCGGGCGTCCCCGTCCTCGCCGAGGAGAAGGTCGACTTCGTCCGCGAGCTCGCCGCCAACATCGTGCGCTCCCCGCACGGACAGGCCGTGGCCTACCCGGTCGTCGAGTCCCGCCAGGTCGACGGCGTCTGCGACACCGTGATCGCCCCCGCCCCCGATCTCGACGAGCGGCTCGGCGGACAGGCGCAGGAACTGGCGCTGCGGATCGCCGCGGAACTGGGCGTCGTCGGCCATCTGGCCGTCGAGCTGTTCCAGACCGCGGACGGCCGCATCCTCGTCAACGAGCTGGCGATGCGCCCGCACAACTCCGGGCACTGGACCCAGGACGGCGCGATCACCTCCCAGTTCGCCAACCACGTCCGCGCGGTCCTCGACCTGCCCCTCGGCGATCCGCGCCCGCGTGCCCCGTGGACCGTGATGTGCAATGTCCTGGGCGGCGACTACCCGGACATGTACTCCGCGTATCTGCACTGCATGGCCAGGGACCCGCAGCTCAAGATCCACATGTACGGCAAGGACGTGAAGCCCGGCCGCAAGGTCGGTCACGTCAACACCTACGGCGACGACCTGGACGACGTGCTGGAGCGCGCCCGCCACGCCGCCGGATACCTGCGAGGAACGATCACCGAGTGAGCAGCACGAGCAGCGCCCCCGCCCCCGTCGTCGGCATCGTCATGGGCTCCGACTCCGACTGGCCCGTCATGGAGGCCGCCGCGCAGGCCCTCGCCGAGTTCGACGTCCCCTACGAGGTCGACGTCGTCTCCGCGCACCGGATGCCCCACGAGATGATCGCGTACGGCGAGGAGGCCGCCGGGCGCGGCCTCAAGGCGATCGTCGCGGGCGCGGGCGGCGCCGCCCACCTGCCGGGGATGCTGGCCTCCGTCACCCCGCTGCCCGTCATCGGCGTGCCGGTGCCGCTGAAGTACCTCGACGGCATGGACTCGCTGCTCTCCATCGTGCAGATGCCCGCGGGCGTTCCCGTCGCCACCGTCTCCGTCGCGGGCGCCCGCAACGCGGGCCTGCTCGCCGTCCGGATGCTCGCCGCGCACGACCCGGCGCTGCTCGACCGGATGCGCGGCTTCCAGCGGGAGCTGAACGAGCAGGCCACCGAGAAGGGCAGGAAGCTCCGGGCCAGGGTCGAGAGCGCCGATTCCTTCGGTTTCCACGGATGAGCGCCGCCGACCGCCTCGAAGAGGCCCGCGCGCTGCTCGCCGCACATCCCGTCGCCGACGGCCACAACGACCTGCCGTGGGCGCTGCGCCGCCGCGCGGGCTACGACCTGGACCGGCTGGACATCGCCGCCGACCAGAGCGGCGCCCTCCACACCGACCTCGCCCGGCTGCGGGCCGGGGGCGTCGGCGCCCAGTTCTGGTCGGTGTACGTGCCCTGCGGTCTCGCCGGGGACGACGCCGTCAGCGCCACCCTGGAGCAGATCGACATCGTCGACCAGCTCCTGGAGCGGTACGCGGCCGACCTCGCGCCCGCCCGCACGGCGGACGACATGGAGGCGGCCCGCGCACAGGGCCGCATCGCCTCCCTGAAGGGCGCCGAGGGCGGCCACTCGATCAACAACTCGCTGGGCACCCTGCGCGCGCTGCACGCCCTGGGCGTGCGGTACATGACGCTCACCCACAACGACAACAACGACTGGGCGGACTCGGCGACCGACGCGCCCCGCGTCGGCGGTCTCTCCGCCTTCGGCCGCGAGGTCGTCCGCGAGATGAACCGCTGCGGGATGCTCGTCGACCTCTCGCACGTGGCCGCCACCACCATGCGGGACGCGCTGGACGCCTCGGCGGCGCCGGTGATCTTCTCGCACTCCTCGGCGCTCGCGGTCTGCGACCACCCGAGGAACGTTCCGGACGACGTCCTGGAGCGGCTGCCCGTCAACGGCGGTGTCGCGATGGCCACCTTCGTGCCCAAGTTCATCCTCCCCGCGGCCGTCGAGTGGACCGCCCGCGCCGACGAGAACCTGCGGGCGCACGGCCTCGACCACCTCGACACCACCGAGCGGGCGATGGCGCTGCACCGCGCCTTTGAAGAAGCGGAGCCGCGCCCGGTCGCCACCGCCGCCACGGTCGCCGACCACCTCGACCACATGCGCGAGGCCGCGGGCATCGACCACATCGGCATCGGCGGCGACTACGACGGCACGGCCTTCACCCCGGCCGGACTCGACGACGTCGCCGGATACCCGAACCTGGTCGCGGAGCTGCTGCACCGGGGCTGGTCGCACCCGGACCTCGCCAAGCTGACCTGGTCCAACGCGGTCCGCGCGCTCCGGGACGCGGAGGCCGTCTCGCGCGATCTGAAGGGCCGTACGGCCCCGTCGAACGCGACGCTCGACTCCCTGGACACCCCGGCCCCGCAAGGCGCCTGACGGGCCGTACGGGCCGTCCCCGCCTCACCCGGACGGCTCAGTCCGCCGCGCTCCTCCGGGGGCCCGGTGGCACGGTGGACGGTACTGCCCCGCCGCACATGGCGGGGCGGTACTGCATCACCGAGTTCGGAGTACCCCATGGCGGAACTGCTAGACGCCCACGCCCCCCTCCCCACCGTTCCCGCCACCGGCGGCGAGCCCGAGGCTCCCGAGCCGCCCCCACCGCCCGACGAGACCAGCCGGGCCCGTGCCCTGCTGGCCGCCCAGCCCGTCACCGAGGGGCACACCGAGCTGCCCCGGTCCCTCGACCCGGAGGACCTGCCGCCCGTCCGGGCGGCGGAGGCCGGAGCCCAGTTCTGGTCGCTGCGGGTGGACGGCGACGACGGCGTCGTCGGGACCCTGCGGCGCATCGACGCGGTCCGCGCGCTCGTCGCCGCCTGCCCCGAGGACCTGCGCCTCGCGCACACCACCTCCGAGATGGCCCACGCCCGCAACTGCGGCCGGGTCGCCGCCCTGCTCGGGCCGGTCGGCTGGAACGCGCTCGGCGGCTCGGCCGCGACCCTGCGGGCCTACCACGCCCTGGGCGTACGGGCCGTCGGCCTCACCCGCTACGACCGCTTCGCCCACGGCGCGGTACGGGAGATGAACCGCATCGGCCTGGCCGTGGACCTGTCGGGCGCCGACCAGGACACGCTCCGCCGGGTCCTCGCGGTCACCCGCGCCCCCGCGCTGCTGACCCGGGCGGCCCCGGAGGGCCTCGCCGACGACGTCCTCGGCCTCCTCGGCGAGAACGGCGCGGTCTGCATGGTCACCGTGACCGACGACCCGGCCGCCGTCGCCGACGTCCTCGACCGGGTGCGGGCCCTGGCCGGTCCGCACTGCGCGGGCCTCTCCGGCACCACCGCCCCGGCCGTCGGCTACGTCCCGCTCTTCGCGGAGCTGCTCCGCCGGGGCTGGCCCGCCCGGGAACTGGTGGGGCTCGCCCACGCCAACGTCACCCGGGCGCTGCGCGAGACGGAGTTCCTGTCCCGGACGAACCGCATCCGGCCCGCGGCGGCCTGACCGTACGACGGGAGGAGGGGGTGCGGGCGTCCCGCACCCCCTCCGGGGCGTCTCACCGGGTGTGGCCGACCTCGGGGAAGTCGGGGGAGGGGCCGTCGAGCAGCCGCCCCCGGTCGCGGAGGTGGAGGTCGAAGAAGGCTCGCGGATAGGCGCGTTGGAACGCCTGTGCCCGGTGCCCGGGAATCGTCCCGACCTCTTCCTCCAGTTCGCGCGGTGACATGCCCAGGAGAGGGGCGATCAGCGGCAGGATCAGCGCGTCGTCGCCGAACGACTGGTGCGCGGCTCCCCGTACGGTCAGACGCAGTCGCCAGCCGCGCAGATTCGACCAGAACGCGCGCAGGGCGGGGTTGTTCTCCATGCCGCCCTTGCCCGGGGTGTCCACGACCAGGAACGGGCGGTCGAGCCCGGCGTCCACCACCGGGCCCGCCGCGCCTCCGTCCAGGCTCGCTCCCGCCGTGATCCGTCCGTCGGTGAGCATCGTCGCGGCGGTGGTGGCGCCGCCCAGGGAGTGGCCGAGCATCCCGACGCGCCGAAGGTCGAGCGCCCCGCGCAGGCCTCCGGGCAGCGGGGTGCGGCAGACGCCGGGGTGGCCGCCCGAGCGGAGGACGGCGAGCCGGTCCAGGACGAAGCGGATGTCGGCGGTACGGACCGCGAGGGCCTTGGCGTAGTCGCTGATCCCGCCCGCCGGGTTCGTCTCGACGCGCCCACCGGGAAAGGCGACCGCCGCCGCGTCGTAGGTGTGGTCGACGGTGACCACCAGAAAGCCGTGACCTGCGAGGTCTTCCACGATGCCCGTGCCGAACGACCGTGACGCGTCGGCGCCGGGAGAGTAGAGCACGACGGGCAGGGGGCCCGGTGGGCCGCCGACGGGAACGCCCTCGTGGCCGTGGGTCCGGCCCAGCCGTACCCGGCCGGGAGGCAGCCCGAGGAGGCTCAGGTACCGGTCGGCCGCCGCCTGAGGCATCCAGGGAACGGCGGGGCGGGCCGCCCCGCCGCGGGCCGGGTACCAGATGCTGATCATCAACTCGCGGCAGGGGCGGGAGGGCACCCAGGGGTCCGGCCGCGCGGTGTCGGCCAGGTGCAGCGAGACCGTACCCAGCGGGTAGGGCCCGTTCGGGGCGGGCAGGTGGAACCGCACGGGTTCCTCCCGCCGCGGTCGCGCGACGGCCGTCGGCGCGAGCGGACCCTGGATCACGGCCGCGGCCAGACCGGCGCACGAGGACAGAAGTGTTCTCCGATTCATACGCTCCACTGTTCTGCCCGACGAGCCCGGCGGCTTCGCCCCCGGGGAGGAACCCCGTGTCGGCCCAGGAGGGTACGACGGGCATCAGCCGCGCGGATGACTCAGCCTCCGAGATGACGTCCTCCGGGCTGACCGGCCCCGGGCCCCCGTCCGGATAGCGTGGCCGGCATGGACGACGGGGAGTCACGGCCGTTGGTGGCCAGACGTCTGCGGGACGGACACTGGCACGGCGTGGACACGGCCGCGGCCGTGCTCCTCGCCCTGGCGTTCGGCGCGAGCGAGACGCGGAGCGGTGGCTGGGGCGCGGGAGCCGTGGCGGCGGCGGTCTGGCTGCCGGTCGCGGTACGGCGCAGATGGTCCGTCCCGGTGCTGTACACGGTCCTGGCCGGAGCGGTCTGCGCCCTGGCGCTCACCGGATGGGAGGAGTCATGGGTCCCCGTCGGGGCAGCCCTGTACACGGTGGCGGCGCGGGAACCGCGGCGCCGGTCCGCGACGGCGCTCGGCTGCTCGCTGGGCGCCGTCGCGGCGGCCATGGCCCTCGTACCGCGACCGGTCCCGGTCTCCGAGGTCGCGTCGGGCGTCGTCTTCGCGTCTCTGATGATGACCCTGCCGTGGCTGGTCGGCACCGCGCTGAGAGAGCAGCGGTCGTACGCGGAACTCGCCGCCCGGCAAGCCGTGACGGACGAGCGCCTGCGGATCGCCCGGGAGCTCCACGACGTGGTGGCCCATCATCTGACCGTCATCACGGTACGGGCCGAGGTCGCCCGTGCGGTGGCCTCCACCAGCCCGCAGGAGGCCGAGCGGACCCTCGCGCTGGTCGGGGCGGCGGGCCGGACGGCGCTCACCGAGATGCGCCGGATGCTCGGCGTCCTGCGATCACCCGGTGACGGGGCCGAGCGGGAGTCCGCCCCCGGTCTGGCGGACCTGCCCGCGCTCGCGGACGGCGCGGGCCCGCGCGTGAACCTGTCCGCCGACCCGTATCCGCCGCTCCCCCCGGGTGTGGAACTGGCGGTCTACCGGATCGTCCAGGAAGCCCTCACCAATGTCGTCCGGCACGCGGGATCGGCGGACTGCCGGGTGGCCCTGTCCCGGACGGGCCCCGGAGCCGTCGAGATCGAGGTCGTCAACGACGCTCCGTCCCGGCCGCCCTCCCGGCGTCCCGGCGGCGGGCACGGGCTCATCGGGATGCGGGAGCGGGCGGCCATGTGCGGCGGGACCCTCTCCGCAGGTCCCCTGGCGACGGGCGGTTTCCGGGTGCACGCGCGGCTGCCCTGCGGACCGGGGACAGCACGGTGAACCGGCCGGTCCGGGTTCTCATCGCCGACGACCAGGCCCTGTTGCGGGCGGGCTTCCGGCTGCTCATCGAGAGCGTGCCGGACCTCACCGTCGCGGGCGAGGCCGTCAGCGGCGACCAGGCCGTCGAACTCGCGCTGCGGCTGCGGCCCGACATCGTGCTGATGGACATCCGGATGCCGGGCACGGACGGACTGGAGGCCACCCGGCGCATCTGCGCGGACCCGGAAGCCACCGGCACCCGGGTGCTGGTCCTCACCACGTTCGACCTGGACGAGTACGTGTACGCGGCACTGCGCGGCGGGGCCAGCGGATTCCTCCTGAAGGACATCCTCCCCGCCGATCTGCTGACCGCCCTGCGGGTGGTCGCCTCCGGCGACGCCCTGCTCGCGCCCACGGTCACCCGCCGTCTGATCCGCGAGTTCGCCGGACGCCACGAGCCGCGCCCGCGGCTCGCCCGGGAGCTGGCGGGCGTGACCCCACGGGAACGGGAAGTCCTCCGCCTGGTGGCCCGGGGCCTGCCCAACTCCGTGATCGCCGAACACCTCGGGCTGAGCGTCTCGACCGTCAAGACACATGTACGGCGGCTGCTGGCCAAGCTCCACGCCCATGACCGGGCCCAGCTGGTCGTCATCGCCTATGAAACGGGCCTGGTCACCGCGGCCGGCCCCCCGGCCGACGACTGACGCCTCCCCGGCTGGGACGGTTGAACCCGAACGGGACGCCCGGCGCCCCGGAGGTTCACACCTCCGGCCGGGTCACCGGCGTCTCAGGCGCGCGGGCGGCCCATCGCCCGGTAGGTCCAGCCGGCCGCCCGCCAGCGCTCGGCGTCCAGCGCGTTGCGGCCGTCCAGGATCACCGGGGAGGCGGCCACCCCGGCCAGCTCCGCCGGGTCCAGCTCGCGGAACTCGCGCCACTCGGTCAGGTGCAGCACCACGTCCGCGCCGCGCACGGCCTCCCGCGCCGAGTCCGCGTACCCCAGGGTGGGGAAGACGCGGCGGGCGTTGTCCATGCCCTTCGGGTCGTAGACGGTGACCTGGCCGCCCTGGAGGTGTATCTGTCCGGCGACGTTCAGCGCGGGGGAGTCGCGGACGTCGTCCGAGTCGGGCTTGAAGGTGGCGCCGAGGACGGCGACCCGGCGGCCCAGGAAGGAGTTCCCGCCGAGGACCTCGCGGGTCATCTCGACCATCTGGCCGCGCCGCCGCATGTTGATGGAGTCGATCTCGCGCAGGAAGGTCAGCGCCTGGTCGGCGCCCAGCTCTCCGGCGCGGGCCATGAACGCCCGGATGTCCTTGGGCAGGCAGCCGCCGCCGAAGCCGATGCCCGCGCGGAGGAACTTGGCCCCGATGCGGTCGTCGTGGCCGATGGCCTCGGCGAGCCGGGCCACGTCACCGCCCGCCGCCTCGCAGACCTCGGCCATCGCGTTGATGAAGGAGATCTTGGTGGCGAGGAAGGAGTTCGCGGCCGTCTTCACCAGTTCGGCGGTCGGGAAGTCGGTGACGACGAACGGGGAGCCCGCGCCGACCGGGACGGCGTACACCTCGCGCAGCAGTTTCTCGGCCCGCTCGCCGCGGACGCCGACCACGACCCGGTCCGGACGCAGGGTGTCCTGGACGGCGAAGCCCTCCCGCAGGAACTCCGGGTTCCAGGCCAGTTCGACGCCCTCGGGGAGGACGTCCGCGAGCCGTTCGGCCGAGCCGACGGGCACGGTCGACTTGCCGACGACCAGGGCCCCTTCGCGGACCACCCCGGCGAGGGAGGTGAAGGCGGCGTCGACGTAGCTCATGTCGCAGGCGTACTCGCCGTGCTTCTGCGGGGTGTTCACACAGACGAAGTGCACGTCGCCGAAGGCGCCGACCTCCTCCCAGGAGGTGGTGAAGCGGAGCCGTCCGGTCGATCCCTCGATGCCGACGACGTGCTTCGCGAGGAGTTCCTCCAGACCCGGTTCGTACATCGGGACCCGGCCGGTGGAGAGCAGTTCGATCTTCTCGGGGACGACGTCGAGTCCCAGCACGTCGAAGCCCAGCTCCGCCATGGCCGCGGCGTGGGTGGCGCCGAGGTAGCCGGTGCCGATCACAGTGATCTTGAGGGCCATGCGGTTCTCCAGGGAAGATCGGGCGAATGCCTGCCCGAGCATAGTCCTGCCCTGGTCGGGACTCCCGGCGCGGCCCGTCCTCCGGGACGTACGAGAAGGGGGGCCCCCCCCGGGGGGCCCCGCCCGGGGGGGGGGGGGGGGGGCCCGGGGGGACACCCCCGGGCCGCCCGGTGGGGGTTTGTATTGTAGCCCACCCGCCTGCACAGTCGCCATGACCCCAAAAAGG
>NZ_JBIUZD010000019.1:0-38790 GCF_044744885.1 Streptomyces sp. NPDC087215 | reverse complement strand
TGGGGGTCCCCCGGGGGTGCGGGGCCACGCCCGCCCGCCTCCTGCGCCGGGCCGGGGGGGGCCCCCCCGGGGGGGCCCGGCCCCCGGGGGGCCCCCCCCGGCCCCCCCCCGGGGGGCCCCCCTTCTCGTACGTACGGGGAGGTCAGCGGTTCGACTCGACCGTGACCTTCTGGTCGTTCTTGATCTGCTCGACCAGCTGCTTCACCTTCGGCATGTCCCACTTCAGGGAGCCCTGCGGCGCGCTGCCCGCGATCGGCATGTTCATCGACTTCCCGTCGCCGCTGTTGATGCCCTTCATCGCGAAGAACATCTGGCCCAGGTCGTACAGCGACATGTCCTTGTCGACGATCAGCGTGTCCAGACCGGCGCCGAGCGTCGGGTACAGCGCGAACGGGTTGAGGATCGTGCCCGGCGTCGCCGCCTGGTTGGCCAGCGCGGAGAGGAACTTCTGCTGGTTCTTCGTCCGCTGGAGGTCCGACTCGGCGAAGGCGTACCGGGTCCGGACGAAGGCCAGCGCCTGCTCGCCGTCGAGGGTCTGGGTGCCCGCCTGGAAGTCGGCGCCGGACTTCTTGTCCTTGAAGCCCTTCTCGATGTTCAGCTCGACGCCGCCGAGCGCGTCCACGATGTTCGCGAAGCCCGCGAAGCCGATCTCGGCGTAGTGGTCGATGCGCAGCCCGGTGTTGAACTCGACCGTCCGCACCAGCAGTTCGGGGCCGTCCATCGCGTAGGCGGCGTTCAGCTTGGAGCCGCCGCGCGCCGGGAACGACTTGCCCGACTCGGAGCCGACGAAGTTCGGGATCGTCACCCAGGAGTCACGGGGCAGCGAGACCATCGTGTTCCCGCTGGAGCAGGCCGCGAGGATCATCATCGAGTCGGTCCGCTTGCCCTCCGCGGAGCCGGTGTGCAGCTTCTTCTTCTCCTCGGCGGTCATGCCCTCGCGGCTGTCCGAACCGACGATCAGATACGTCGTGCAGTCGCCCTCGGCGGGCCGCTCGATGACCTTGGAGAGGTCCACCTCGTTGCGCATCCGCGAGCTGGCCCACGCGTAGGTGCCGACGCCCCAGACGAGGGCGCCCACCACCAGGACGATCGAACCGATCTTGATCCGCTTGCGCCAGTCCGGGGCGGGCCGCCCGGGACGGCCGCCGCCGGGGCCCGGCGCGTACTGCGGGGGCACACCGCCGGGACCGCCGCCCTGGGGACCGCCGCCCTGCGGGCCGCCGTAGACCTGGCCCGAGCTGTAGCCGGAGTCGTAGCCGGTGCCCTGCGCCTGGGTGAAGCTGGGGTTGTAGCCCTGGTCGGGGTTCGGGCGGTGCCCCTGGCCGTAGCCCTGCCGACGGCCCTGGCCCTGGCCCTGGTCGTAGCCCTGCCCCTGCCCTTGGCCCTGGCCGTAGCCCTGGTCGGGGCGCGGCGGCTGCTGCGGCATCTGCGGTCGCCGCACATGGCTCATCCGGCGCGGTCCCTCGGGCTGGGGGGTCGCGCCGCCGCGGCCGTAGCCGCCGTCTTCGGGCCAGTCATTCATGCGGACCAGTGTGCCGGTGCGGACTTCACCGGCGACAGGCCGGGTGGAAGATAGGACCGGTGCTGTTGCCAAGCTGATGCAAACCCGACCGAACGGCGACGGACGGCGAGCCCGGCATATGGTGGAGGGCATGACAGATCAGGGCGATATCCCGGGCAAGCCCACCTCCGCCTCCCGCACCACCCTCAGCCACATCATGACCAGCCACGACACCAACCTCCTCGGTACGGTGCACGGCGGCGTGATCATGAAGCTGGTGGACGACGCGGCGGGCGCTGTCGCGGGCCGTCACTCCGGCGGCCCGGCCGTCACCGCCTCGATGGACGAGATGGTCTTCCTGGAGCCCGTCAGGGTCGGCGATCTGCTGCATGTGAAGGCCCAGGTCAACTGGACCGGCCGGTCCTCGATGGAGGTCGGCGTCCGGGTCCTGGCCGAGCGCTGGAACGAGTCCACGCCCGCCACCCAGGTCGGCTCCGCGTACCTGGTCTTCGCGGCCGTCGACGCGGACGGCAAGCCCCGCCCCGTCCCCCAGGTCGTCCCGGAGACCGAGCGGGACAAGCGGCGCAACCAGGAGGCCCAGATCCGCCGCACCCACCGCCTCGCCCGCCGCCAGGCGATCAAGGAACTCCGCGAGCGCCGCGCGGCGGAGGGCTACACGGACTGAGGCCCCCGTCCGCACGCCCCGGGTTCCGGGCAGCCCCTACGGGCACGCCCTTACGGACACGCCCCTACGGGCAGGACCTTCGCGGGCACACCCGTACGGCAAGCCCCTACGGGCACACCACCCGGTCCCCCGTGACCGCCTCGAACGGGCCCGTGCGGCCCGTCTCCTCCGCCCGTACCGCCGTCACCCCCCGGTAGTCCGCGCCCACCGTCACCCGCAGCGTCCCGCCGCGCCCCGGGACCGGCCGCAGCTCCGCGCCCGGCAGGGCCGCCGCCAGGGACTTCGCCGAACGGTCCCAGCGCGGGTCGTACTCGACGAGCGTCCGCGCCTGCTCCCGCCCCGCGCCCGTCATCGGGGTCCGGGTGGTGTCGAAGCCGGTGCCGCGCAGGGCGTCGTCCACCTTCCGGCCGAGCCCGTCGGTCCGGGTGCCGTTGTAGACCTGCACACGGATCGTGCGCGGCGCCACGTCCACCACGACCGCCTTCGGAGCCTTCGCCGAGGTCGCGGGGCGCGCCGGGGCCAGCGGCCGGTCCTCCCGGAGCGCCTGGAACAGCTTCTGCGCCTTGGCCGCGTCCCACTTCACCGTGGAGCCGATCCCCTTCACCGGGAAGCTCATGTCGCCGATCGGCACGGACACGAACTCCGACGACGCCGGGGTGAAGCCGTGCATCGCCTTGGCGAGCGCGAGCAGCTGGTCCGTGCCGAACTCCTCGTCCGCCCGGACCGAGCTGAGCATGGTCGTCGCCACCTCCCGGAACCGCACCGGGTTGAGCAGCACCCCGCCGTCGCTCATCCGCTCGATCAGGGCCGCCATGAAGCGCTGCTGCCGCTGCATCCGCCCGATGTCGGCCGCGCCGTCGATGTGCCGGGAGCGCACGTACTGGAGGGCCTGGCCGCCGTTCAGCTCATGGGTCCCGGCGGGCAGATCGAGCCCGGTGTACGCGTCCTTCAGCGGCCGGGTCGTACAGATCTGCACCCCGCCGACCGCGTCCACGGTCCGCATGAAGCTGGTGAAGTCCAGCTCCAGATAGTGGTCGATCTTGACGCCGGTCATCGACTCGACGGTCCGGACGGTCAGGCCGGGGCCGCCCTCCGCGTACGCCGCGTTCAGCTTCACCGGATGCGCGTGGTGCTTCTTCCCCGAGGTCAGATCGGTGTGCTCGGGCATCTCGGCGTACGAGTCGCGGGGCAGGCTCACCACGCTCGCCCGCTCCCGGTCCTCCGAGATGTGCACCAGCATCACGGTGTCGGTGCAGTGGCAGGGCGCCCCGCCGAGCCGGTACTTCGCCCTCTCCTCCGGGGTGATCCGGTCCCGTCCGTCGGTGCCGACGACGAGCACGTTCATCCCGTGCCCGCCCTGCGGCCGGTTCTTCATGTCCTTGAAGGGGTCGACCCGGGTGATCCCGGTGTCGAGCCCGGTCACCACGGCGTGCCCGATGCCGCCCGCCGCGAGGACCGTGACGGAGAGCGCCGTCGCCATCCGCATTCCCCACCGGGGGCGCCCGCGCCTCCGCCGACGGACCGGCACGGTTCGGGCGGCGGGCCGTGGACGGGGCGTGCGGGGCGGTGCGGACAAGGACGGACACCTCCGCGGGCGGGACGTGGGGAACCGGAAGAACGGTAGGCCCATACGATCAGAGCAGGGGAGCGCCACTCGTGCGGGCGCGCCCGGTGTCCCCCGTTCGCGGTAACGTGGCGGCAAACCACCGTCTTACCGGGGGGCGACCCCCGAACTCCGAGGAACCATGCTGCCCCCCGTCTCCGTGATCATGCCGGTCCTCAACGAGGAGCGGTACCTGCGCACCTCGGTTCGTCACATCCTGGAGCAGGAGTACGACGGCGAGATGGAGGTGGTGATCGCGCTCGGGCCGTCCACGGACCGCACCGACGAGATCGCTGCCGAGCTCGTCCGCGAAACCGCTTCGGACACGCGTCGTGTCCAGACGGTGCCGAACCCCACCGGCCGCACACCTGCCGCGCTCAACGCGGCGATCCAGGCGTCCCACCACCCGATCGTGGTACGCGTCGACGGCCACGGGATGCTCTCCCCCGGCTACGTCTCGACCGCCGTCCGGCTCCTGGAGGAGACCGGCGCGCAGAACGTCGGCGGGGTGATGCACGCCGAGGGCGAGAACGCCTGGGAGGACGCGGTCGCCGCCGCGATGACCTCGAAGATCGGCGTCGGCAACGCGGCCTTCCACACGGGCGGCGAGGCGGGACCGGCCGAGACCGTGTACCTGGGGGTGTTCCGCCGCGAGGCCCTCGAACAGCAGGGCGGCTACAACGTGGAGTTCATCCGCGCCCAGGACTGGGAGCTGAACTTCCGCATCCGCGAGGCCGGGGGCCTGATCTGGTTCTCGCCGGAGCTGCGCGTCCAGTACCGCCCCCGCCCCTCGGTGCGCGCCCTGGCCAAGCAGTACAAGGACTACGGGCGGTGGCGCCATGTGGTGGCCCGCTACCACCAGGGTTCCATCAACCTCCGTTACCTGGCCCCGCCGGCCGCCGTGTGCGGGATCGCCGCGGGCCTGGTCGTGGGCGCCGCCCTCACCCCGCTCGGCTTCCTCGTCCCGGCCGGCTACCTCGCCGCGATCGCGGCGGGCTCGGTCCCGGCGGGCAAGGGCCTGCCGCTCAAGGCCCGGCTGCGGATCCCGGTGGCGCTGGCGACCATGCACATGTCCTGGGGCTACGGCTTCCTGACGAGCCCCCGGTCACTGGCGCGGAAGGTCATCGCGAGCCGCCGCCCGGCGGTGCGCGCCGACGAGACCGAAGCGGTCTGACCCTCCGGCACCGCCCGCGCGTGACGGCTCCGGTGAGACCGGGGTGCGACCGGCTCCGGTACGACCGGGGCCGCACGGCCTCCCGTACGACTCGGGCGCGAGGTGTCACGCACGACGGCCGGGCCCCCTCGGAGGGGGCCCGGCCGTCGTGCGTGTGCGGGGGAGGGGGAGCGGGTCAGCTCTTCCCGTCCCAGCGGTAGACCGAGTAGATGTCCATGCAGGTCGTCTTGTCGTCGGCGCCCTCGGGCAGGTCGCCCGCCTTCGCCGCCGGGGCCTTGTAGGCGGAGCCCTCGCGCCAGTCCGCGCCGACGACGAGGGCGATGCCCTCCGTCTTCGCGTCGGCCCTGACCTTGCCCTCGGGGACGCCGAGGGCCTTCGCCACGGAGACCGCGTTCGCCTTGGCCCGGTCGCCGCCGGACTTCGGGTAGAGGACGACGGTGTCCTCGCGGGGCGTCTGGTCCGTGATCGCCGCGGCCAGGGTGAAGCCCTTGCCCGCGAGGACCGTGGCGATGTCCTTGGCGCGGCCCCCGACGGCCATGTGATCGGTGCCCGCGGTGCCGTTGGAGACGGTCACGGCGAAGGAGCCGGGATCCTCCGCGACGGCCTTCGGCTTCGCGGACACGGTCGCCTTGGGCTTCTCCCCGGCGGCCTTGCCGTTCTTGTCGAAGGCGATGTCGTCCCGGAGCATCGACCACATCTTGTCGGCGGCCGACTCGATCATGACGACCTTGTTCTTGTTCTGGGACCACTCGGTCGTCGGGACCGTCGCCGTCGTCAGCCGGTTCATCTTCACGTTCTTGAGCTGCATCGACAGATCGAACAGCTTCTTCACGGACTTGAGCTCGTCGGAGACCTGGAGCGCCTTGGTGGCGGTCTCGGCGAGGCCCATCAGCTGGCCGGTGTCGCTCCAGGCGTCCTGCTTCTGGAGCTTCTCCACCATGCCGTTGAGGTACATGTGCTGGGCCTTGGCCCGGTTCTGGTCGCTGCCGAAGGCGTGCCGGGTGCGGAGCCACTGGAGGGCCTGCTTGCCCTTGACCTCGGTGGTGCCCTGGGACAGCTTGAGACCGGAGCCGCCCTTCACCATGCGGGTCGGCTTGTCGTGGACGCCGGTCTTCACACAGACGGGGACGCCGCCGACCTCGTCGGCCATCGCCACCACACCCGCGAAGTCGATCATCATCCAGTGGTCGATGTAGATCCCGGTGAGCTTCTCCCAGGTGGTGAGGGTGCAGCCGGGACCACCGCGCGCCAGCGTCTCGTTGATGGGGTCGTCGACCGTCGCCCGGTAGGTCTGGGCGCCGTCCTTGCACTCCGGGATGGGCACGATCGTGTCGCGCGGTATGGAGACGATGGAGGCGTTCTGCCGGTCCGCCGAGACGTGCAGCAGCATCTGCACATCGGCCAGCGGCTTGCTGTCCCGGAGGTCCTTGCCGCCGCCGAGCGCCACGTTCTTGGCGTCGGCGCGGCTGTCGGAGCCGATGAGCAGGATGTTCAGCGGGGTGTCGCCCAGCGCGTTCGGCGTGGCCTTCTTGACGCCGCTCTCACCGCCCGCGCGGCTGCCGCCGCGGATGTTGCTGTTCAGGTGCTCGTAGTACAGGTATCCGGCGCCGGCCGTGCCGAGTATCAGCACCGACATCGTGATCGCCACCCAGCGCAGCACCTTGCGCTTGCCCGCCTTCTTGGCGCGCCGGGAGCCGCCGCGCCGGTGGCCGGACCGGCCGCCGCCCGCGTCGCCGCCCGTGCCGCCGCCCGCCGTGCCGCGTCGCCGTTCGGCACGCGTCGGGCCGGAGGCACCCGCCTCGTCGGACGCGCCGTCGCCCGCGCCGGTGGCTCCACCGGCGTCGTACGGTTCGTCGTCCCAGCCCCGTTCACGAGCGCGCGGAACGCTGTCCCGCGTTCCCTCCCCGCGCACGCTGTTCTGTCCCACCCCAGGTCCCCTCGTCAGTCAGGCGCGCGCCGAGCCCCGGTGTTTCCGGGTCACTTGGCGCACACCTGCTTGTCAGCTTCTACCTTCACGACGTCCGGTGCCTTCACCGGGCCGTTGACGGGCACCCCCGCGCCCTTGAAGTCGGCGCCGAGGACGAGCGTCATGGGCTCGCGCGGCGCGGCGTCCTGCGTGCCAGGCTTGAGTGCCGTGGCCGGAAGACCCATCATGTCCGCGAGCTTGCGGGCCTGATCGGCCTGGTTCGGCGCGTAGGCGAGCGTGGTCCTCGCCGCCTTCTCCGGGGCGTTGCTCCGGTTCGTGGAGCGGTTCACACCCTGCTCGTTCTGCAGCCAGTTGATGGTCGACTGGGCCGCTCCCCGCACTCCGCTGCCGTTGTAGACGTCGACGCGCACGTCGGCGGCCTCGGCGCGGGTGCCCTGGAGGAGTTTCGCCTGGGCCTGCGCCTGGGCGTTCTTGGTGTCCTGGGCCTTCTTCTTCACCTCGGTCAGCGAGACGTCGTTCTGGAGCGCGGCGAAGAGTTCCGGTGCCTGTGTCGGGTGCGGCACCACGGTGATGGGTTCGGGCTCGTCCGGGTTGTCGATCACCGGGAGCGTCGCGAACGAGATGTTCTTGGTGTCGATCCCGGAGAGCTCTCCGGCCATGTCCTGGAGCTTGACGAGGGAACCTATGCCCTTGTCGACGGTGAGCGCGTTGGTCGCCGCCTGGGCGAGGCTGTACAGCTTCGCCGGGCTGGTCAGCGTCTCGCTCGACTTCAGCTGCCGGATCATCGAGCTGAGGAACTGCTGCTGGATCTTGATCCGGTCCAGGTCGCTCTTGTTGCCGAAGCTGGACCGGGTGCGGACGAAGGCCAGGGCCTGCTCGCCCTGGACGACCGACTCCCCGGCGGGCAGCTTCAGATGCGACTTCCGGTCGTCGACCGGCTTCTCGACACAGACCTTCACCCCGCCGACGGCCGTGGTCAGTTCCTTGACGGCGTTGAAGTCGACCATCATGAAGTGGTCGACGGTCAGCCCGGTCAGCTCCTTGACCGTGCGCATGGTGCAGCCCGGGTCGCGGCCGTCCTGGCCGAGGCTCACGTTGAAGCGGGCCTTCTCCTGGCCGGGGATCGTCAGGATCTTCCCGTCGGGCTGCCGGGTCTCGCACTCCGGGATCGTCGTCATCAGGTCGCGCGGGATGGAGAGCGCCGTGGCGTTCGTCCGGTCCTTGGAGACGTGGAAGAGGATCGTGGTGTCCGCGTGGCCGGGGCTGTCCTTGTCGCCGTAGCCGTCGTTGCCCTCGCCGGTCCGCTTGTCCGTGCCGATGACCAGGACGTTGAAGGCCTCGCCCTTGCGAAAGCCCTTGCTCTCGGTGCCGACGGTGTCGATGACGGAGATGTTGCCGTCGAGCTTCTGGTAGATCAGATACGCGCCGGTGCCGCCGCCCACCAGGACGAGGGCCATCGTGCCGCCGGTCCACAGCAGGACCTTCTTCCTGCGGGACCCGCCCTCCTTGGGCCTGCGGCGGCTCGCGGGCGGCTGCTGGCCGCCCCCGCCCTGCTCGCCCACCCGGCGGCGGCGCTGTCCGGGCACGGGCGCGGCGGCCGGGGTTTCGACGGGCGGCCCCGCGGGCACGTGTCCGGTGGATCTGTGGGTCGTGGCGGGCGCCTGCGACTGCCCAGCGGAGTGGTCCAGTCGCAGTTCGTAGTTGCCCGTTCGCGGGTTGAGGACCCACTGGTCGGCGGGATCGATGTCGTCCGCCCGTCCACGGCTGTGCGCGTCCACGGTTCCTCGAGTCCTCCGTCGGTGCCACGCGAGGCACCTCCCCCACAGGGCGCCGCTCTCCTGGTCGTTCGATCCTCGGCGAGTGCGACCACGCGGTACGGGTGCACCGGATCGCGTCACACTATCCGCCCAGTTCAGCGTGGGGCGACGCGCGTGACAAATTCCACGCCCCTTACAACCGGGCAATTTGCTCAAACCTCATCCCTCCCCGCCCTCCCCTTGGTCCGCCCTTTACCCGTGGCCCTCGTGGCACCCGCTAGGAACACACCCCTTCCGCCGCGTTCCGCCCCGTGAAAGTGGGCGTCACGGAGGGCGCGGGAGCGTCCGCGCCGTCGGGCTTCCCGTCGGTCCCCGGCGTCTTCCCGGTGCTCGGGGTCACCATCACGGGCCTGTCCTCCCGGAGTTCCCTGAAGAGCTGGCTCGCCGCCGGCTGTACCAGTTCGTCCCGGTTCGCGTCGTACGAGTAGGGGCGCCGGGGAACCGTGAGGAACTGCACCTTCTCCGTCGGGATCGCCCGCATCGAACGCGCCAGGTCGTAGAGGTCCCGCAGCGAGTCGAGGCCCGGGTCGGTCGTGATCGACCGGGTGGCCGCGTCAAGAACCGGATACAGCTTCGCCGGGTTCAGCAGCACCCCGTCGCTCTGCACCTTGTTGACGAGCGCGCCGAGGAACTGCTGCTGCCGGTCCATGCGTTCCGTGTCGCTGCCGTCGCCGATGGACTTCCGCGCCCGGACGAACCCCAGCGCCTGCTCGCCGTGGAGCGTCTGACGGCCCGCGGGCAGCTTCAGCTTCGCGTCCGGATCGTCCACCGGCTCCTTGAGGCAGACCTCCACCCCGTCGACCGCGTCCACCATCTTCTTGAAGCCCCGGAAGTCGATGACCATGTGGTGGTCCACCCGGACGCCGGTCAGCTTCTCGACCGTACGGATCGTGCACGCCGCCCCGCCGAACTCGAAGGCCCAGTTGAACTGCGAGAACTGCTCCCGGGTCCGGCTCCCGTCCGGCTTCAGACAGCCCGGGACCGTCACCATCAGATCGCGGGGCAGGGAGACGGCGGTCGCGCTCGTCTTCCCCGCCGCCAGGTGCAGCAGGATCGTGGTGTCGGACCGCTGGGTGCCCTCGTCCTTGCCGTACGGGCTGTTCCCGGCGCCCGCCCGGGTGTCCGAACCGATGAGCAGGATGTTCCGGGCGGCGGAGGTGCCCGCGGGCGGGCGCTCCTTCTCGTACTTCCGCAGTTCCGCCTCGGCGGTGGTGTCCGTGGTGATGTTGCCGTCGAGCTTCCGGTAGAACCACCATCCGACCCCGGCGGCGCCCAGCACGACGACCGAGACGCCGAGCGCGGTCCACCGCAGCCAGTGGCGTCGGCGCGGTGCCGGAGGGGCGTCGGACGCCGTGTCCTGCGCCTCCGGGGGATCCGGTTCGGCGGGCGAGCCCGCGCGGTCCGTCACGTCTGAGTCCGTCCTTCGTCGCGTCGGCGGCGCGCCGGGCGACCGCCGGCCGTAGAGGGAGACGGCAGAACCCGGGGCGTGGTTGTGCGGAAGGAGTCGACTCCCCCCGGCCGATCATGTACCGGCGGGGGCGCGCGGACCGGGGGGCTCGGCGCGTCGATCGGCCGAACGAGTGGGGTTTCGCCCGGCCCGGGCCGCACCGGGGTGAGCGGGGGGCGGGCGCCGCTGGGGGCGTGCGGGCGCGTACGGGGATGAACGCGCACGGGCGCGCGGGGCGCGGCCGGCGTGTCTTCGGCCGGGCCGGGTGTGCCGGTGTTCCTCGTCGGCGGGGCGAGGGGCGAACGCGAGGGGCGAACGCGAGGCGGGTGCGACCGTCCGCCCGCCGCTCGCTTGTCGTGGTCGTCGTGGGCCGGGCTGCCGTGGGCCGGGCCGTCGAGGTCCGGACGGCCCGGGTCCCGGCCGGGCGGGGGACGGCGGAGGCGTCCGGGGCGTCCGGGGATTGGCGGAGGCGTCCCCGGCGGCGGGGCCCGGGTGATGCCCCGATGCCCGTCCGCCCGGGGCCGCCCGGAGAGGGGCGCCGGGCGGGTCAGACCGCCGTGACCGTCACCCGTTCGCTCTCCACCCGCTTGGCCAGCGCGTCGGCCGCCGACCGGTCCAGGTTCCGGCAGAGGACCACGGAGCCGCCCGCCGCGAGGGGCGCGTACAGACCGGCCGACAGTCCCTCCCAGTCCCCGTATCCGAGTCCGGACAGCAGCCGCGAACCGGCGGTCAGACCGCGCTCCGCCGCGTCCGCGCGGGCCCGTTCGACGAGCTGCGCGCCGCTGAGCTCCGTACCGTCGACGACAAGGGCCGGAGCACCCGGGGCGACCGGGACGAACGGTGCGAAACGGTCGCCCTGGCTGGGTACTTCGACCGCGTAGTCCGCGTACCCGGCGGGCACCGCGGGGAACCGGCGGCCCAACGGGGCCAGGGACAGCGCGATCCGCTCCCCGGAGCAGGCGAGCCCCGCCTCCAGCGAGTCCGGCCCCGCGACCACGACGTCCGCGTCCGCCGGGTCGCCGCCGATCTCCGCGGTCACCCCGACGGAGGAACAGGCCAGCAGCCAGACGGCGGTCTGCCAGTGCGCGGGCAGCAGCAGCGCCAGCCGGTCGCCCGGCGCGGCGGACAGCTCGCCCTGGAGCAGGTTCGCCGTCTTGGCCACCCAATTGGCGAAGGTGGCGACGGACAATTCCACCCGTTCACCGGTGGCGTCGTCGTAGAAGGTGACCAAGGGGCGGGCGGCGTCCGCGGCGAGCGCGGATCGCAGCAGGTCGGCGGGGGTGCGGTCGCTGGCGTTCACGCCGGACAGCGTACGCGGGCGGGCCCGGCCGGGTCCGCCGTACCGGTGACGCCGTCCACCGGTCGGCCCGACGGCCCGTCAGCCTCCCGGCCCGCTCCCGGCGCGCGGAACGCCCCGGAGGTCCGCAGGATCGGCCCATGCGTGCCTCACTCGCCTCCTCGATCGCCGTCGCCTGCGCTGCGGTCCTCGCCCTGCCGGTCTCCCTCGCCGCGCCCGCGACGGCCGTGGTGTCCCCGGCGGCCGGACGGCCACCGGGGGTCTCGGCGCTGCCCCCCGCACCCGAACTCCCCGGCTCCACCCAGTCGCTTCCGCTGGCCCCGCTCGGGCCCGCCTCGCGCGCGCTGGGCGGCGGGCCCGACGGCACGGCCGAGCAGGGCCTCGCCCGGCGTGACGTCAGGCCCTTCTCGCTCGTCGGCGTCGTGTGGGACGACCCGAAGGCCGTCCTGCACGGCACCGTGCAGGTCCGCACCCGGGCCGCCGGAACCGGCACCTGGTCCCAGTGGCAGGACGTCGAGACCCACAACGAGGAGCACGGCGCCGACCCGGACACCGCCGAGGGCGCGGACCGGAGGCTCAAGGGCGCCACGGCCCCGCTGTGGGTGGGCGACTCGGACGGCGTGGAGATCCGCGTACGGGGCGAGGAACCGCTCCCCGAGGGCCTGCGCCTGGAACTGGTGGACCCCGGAGAGTCCCCGACGCCGGACGGGGAGGCGGGTACGGCGGACGCGCCGGACGCGGAGGCGGGTGCGGAGACGGGCGCGACGGCGGAGGCCGGGGCCGATTCCGGCACCGTGACCGACTCCGGGACCGGCCCGGCCGTGACGGCGGAGACGGAGACCGGTACCGGTACCGGCCCCGACACCGGCGCGGAGGCGGAGGCGGAGACCAGTACCGACGCACGGACCGGTACGGACGCACGGACCGCCGCGGACGTCCCCACCCGCGCGGCGACGGGACCGCTCCTCTCCCCGGAGCCCCTCGCCCCTCCCGCCTCCCTCGGCCAGCTCGGCGAGGGCATCGCCGCCGAGGCGGCGACGAGTGCGGTCAACGCCCACCTCGCCCCGTACGGCTCGGCCTGGATCCCGGCCGTGTCGAAGGAGGCCGCCCAGGTCACCACCCCGTTCCTGCCGGAGACGGGCGCGGCGACGGCCGAGGCGGCCGAAGTGGCAGGGGCGGCGGGGACGGCAGGGGTTGCGGCGGGCATGGCTCAGACGGCGCAGGCTCCCGCCGCGCGGCCCGCCGCGGCAGCCGCCCAGCCGTACATCGGCCCCCGCCCGAAGATCATCACCCGTAAGGGCTGGGGCGCGGACGAACGGCTCCGCGAGAAGGGCTTCGTCTACACGAAGACCGTCAAGGCCGCCTTCGTGCACCACAGCGCCACCGGCAACAACTACACCTGCCGTCAGGCCCCCTCCGTGCTGCGGAGCATCTACCGCTACCACGTGAAGAGCAGCGGCTGGCGGGACTTCGGCTACAACTTCGCCGTCGACAAGTGCGGGAACGTCTACGAGGGCCGGGCCGGTGGCGTGGCCAAGCCCGTCCTCGGCGCGCACACCCTCGGCTTCAACACCAACAGCATGGGCATCGTCGTCCTCGGCACCTTCGGCAGGACCACCCCGCCCGCCGCCGCCGTGACCGCCGTCGCCCGGCTGACGGCCTGGAAACTGGGGCTCCACGGAGTGAACCCCAAGGGCACGGCGTACCTCGTCTCGGGCGGTGGAAACCGGTACAAGAAGGGTACGCGTGTACGGTTCAACACCATCGCGGGACACCGCGACGGATTCGCCACCGAGTGTCCCGGCGCCCGCCTGTACGGCAAGCTCGGCACCGCCCGTACCAGCTCCGCGAAGTACCAGGGAAGGCGCTGATGGGGTCATCGGGGCAACCATCCGCATAAACTGACCGGTCACATCGCACGGACGACCGGGACGGGCGAGCCGGCCGGCCCCGAACAGGAAGCAGAGACGACAAGGTGACTGAAGCGATCCTCCTGGTCGGTGGCAAGGGAACGAGGCTGCGACCGCTCACGGTCAACACGCCCAAGCCCATGGTTCCGGCGGCGGGCGTCCCCTTCCTGACGCACCAGCTGGCCCGCGCCCGCGCCGCCGGCGTCGAGCACATCGTGCTCGCCACCTCCTACCTGGCCGAGGTCTTCGAGCCGCACTTCGGCGACGGTTCCTCGCTCGGGCTGAGCCTGGAGTACGTGACCGAGGAGGAGCCGCTGGGCACCGGCGGCGCGATACGCAACGTGGCGTCCAGGCTCAGATCCGGCCCCGACGACCCGGTCCTCATCTTCAACGGGGACATCCTCACCGGTCTCGACATCCGGGCGCTGGTCGCCACCCACGCCGACTCCGGCGCGGACGTCTCGCTCCACCTCACCCGGGTCGACGACCCGCGCGCCTTCGGGCTGGTCCCCACGGACGACACCGGGCGCGTCACGGCCTTCCTGGAGAAGCCGCAGACGCCGGAGGAGATCGTCACCGACCAGATCAACGCGGGCGCGTACGTCTTCCGGCGCTCGGTCATCGACACGATCCCCACCGGACGGCCCGTCTCCGTCGAGCGGGAGACCTTCCCGCAGCTGCTCGCCGGGGGCGCCCACCTCCAGGGCATGGTCGACTCCACGTACTGGCTGGACCTCGGCACCCCCCAGGCGTTCGTACGCGGCTCCGCCGATCTGGTCCTCGGCCGCGCCCCGTCCCCCGCGGTGCCGGGCCGCTGCGGCGACCGGCTGGTCCTGCCGACGGCCCGGGTCGCCCCGGACGCCAAGCTGACCGGCGGTACGGTCGTCGGCGCCGACGCGGTCGTCGGCGAGGGCGCCAGGATCAGCGGCTCGACGCTCCTCGCGGGCGCGGTGGTCGAACCCGGCGCGGTGATCACCGACTCCCTGATCGGCGCGGGCGCCCGCATCGGAGCCCGTACGGTCCTCACCGGCGCGGTGATAGGCGACGGTGCCCAGGTGGGCGCGGACAACGAACTCCGCGACGGCGTCAGGATCTGGTGCGACGCCACCCTCCCCCCGGGTGCGGTCCGCTTCTCCTCGGACCAGTAGGACTCAGGCCCGGCGGGGCCCACCGGGCAGCCGGTGGGTGATGTGCCGCCGGGCCCCGGCGCGCCGGAGGGCCCAGGGGGGGGCGGGCTCCGCCGAGCGCCCCGGCCCGAGAGGCGCCGCCACCGGGTGAGCCTCCCGCCCGAGCCCCGGCGGGCCGTCCGGCCCGAGACCCGCCGGGCCTCACGGGCGGGCGGTCTCCGCGAGCCGCCGGGGCTCACGGGGCCCCTGGCCCCTGGCCCCGCTCCGGTGGAGCCCCTCCCCGGTGGGCCGCCCGGCCTCGTACGGTCCCGTTCCCGCGAGCCGACCGCCGGGCCACGGGCCTGCCGGTCCCGAGTCCGCGGTCCCGGGCCCGTCGGTCCCGGGCCCGTCGAGCCGAGCCGCCCGGTCCTCCCTCCGGTCCGACTACCCTCGCCTACATGGCCGGCCGTTTCACGCCCCCCGCTCGCCCCGCGCGCGCCAGTGCGCGCGGCGGGCATGTGGTCGTGCCGCTCGCCGGGGGCGCCCCGCTCGATCTGGGGCTCACGCTCGGACCGCTCCGGCGCGGTCCCGCCGACCCCGCCTTCCGGGTCACCCCGGACGGTTCCGTCTGGCGGGCCAGCCGGACACCGGAGGGACCCGGCACGCTCCGGGTCGCCGTCCACGAGGGGCGGGCCGTCGCCGAGGCGTGGGGCGCGGGCGGCCCCTGGCTCCTGGACCGGCTCCCGGCGCTGCTCGGCGCCGAGGACGACCCGGCGGCCTTCGTCCCCCGGCACAAGCTGCTCCTGGCGGCGCACCGGCGCCGCCCCGGGCTCCGCCTCACCCGGACCGGTCTGGTCCTGGAGACGCTGATCCCCACGGTCCTCGAACAGAAGGTGACGGCGGACGAGGCCTACCGGTCCTGGCGGCTGCTCGTGCGGAAGTACGGCGAGCCCGCGCCGGGCCCGGCGCCCGACGGCATGTACGTGATGCCGGACGCGCGCGGATGGGCGGCGATCCCCTCCTGGGAGTGGCACCGCGCGAACGTGGACGGCAGCCGTTCGGCGACGATCGTCCGCGCGGCACGGGTGGCCGCCCGTCTGGAGGAGGCCGCGGGGATGGACCCGGCGGCGGCCCGCGAGCGCCTGGAACTGGTCCCGGGCATCGGCCCCTGGACGAGCGCCGAGACGGTCCAGCGCAGCAACGGCGCCCCGGACGAGGTCACCACGGGCGACCTGCACCTGCCGGGCATCGTCGGCTGGGCCCTCGCGGGCGACCGTACGGCCGACGACGCCACCATGCTGGAGCTCCTGGCCCCCTACGCGGGCCAGCGCCACCGCGCCGCCCGTCTGATCCTCCTCAGCGGCCGGGTCCCGCCCCGCAGGGCACCGAGGATGACCCCGGGCGACATCACCCGCATCTGAGCCCGCATCCGAGCCCTGAGCCCGGCCGGGGAAAGCGGCCGGGGAAAGCGGTCCCCGGCACGGCTCCCGGGCCTCCCGGCGGGCACGGCTCCCCGAGCCTCCCGCCGCCTACTCCGAGTCCGGATGCAGCTGCACCCATCGCCCGCCGATCCGCTTCATCTCCACGCCGTAGTACGGCGGGGGCGCGGCGGGAGCCGGGCTCCGGGCCCCGGTGGCAGGCGCGGACGGCGTCCGGCCCCGTCCGGAAGCGTCCTTCCCCACGGAGACCCTCTTCGGGGCGGCGGCCTTCTTCGCCGGGGCCGCTCTCCCGGCCGACGCGGAGGTCTTCCCGGTGGACGCGGAGGTCTTCCCGGCGGACGAGGCCGCCTTCCTCGCAGCCGCCGCCGCCTTCTTCGCGGCCCGCTCCTTCTCCGCGTCCCGGGCCTTCCGCGCGTCCCGCTCGCGCAGCTCGTCGATCCGGCGCAGCATCTGGGCCCGGCTCATCGGCTTCGGGGCCTTCGGCTTCGTGGCGGCGGCCCGGGTGGCCGCCGCGACCGCCACCCGGACGGGCACGCCCGTCACCGGGCGGCACGCGCGGTGCGCGGGCCGCCGGTCACCGACGAGGACGAGCTTCTTCTCGCTGACGGGCTGCGCGCAGACGACACACCGTCTGAGCCCCGCACTGCTGGACGTGGACATGACCCCCCTGGTCTCGCTCGGCCGAGGCCAGTGCCCCGGTCCGTCGGACGGCAGGCCTTTTCCGCGTGGACGGTAGCCCCCGGTGGCCCCCGGGGGCTACCGCACCTCGATGAACTCCGACGCCGTCCGGGCCGCCCGTTCCCTCGGGGCCGTCGCCGGGTGGCCGATCGCCACCGCGCCCAGCGGGTCCCAGTCGGCGGGCAGGCCGAGGACCTCCCGTACGACGTCCCGGCAGAACATCGTCGAGGACACCCACGCCGAGCCCAGCCGCTCGCCCGCGAGCGCCACCAGGAAGTTCTGCACGCCCGCGCCCGCCGCGACCACGAACATCTCGCGCTCGGCGGTGTCCCGGCGCGGGTCGCCGTAGTGGTGGGAGCCGTCCATGACGAGACAGGGCACGGCCAGGTAGGGCGCGGCGCGCAGGACGTCTCCGCGCCGCACCCGCTTGGCGACGGACTCCTCGGACTTCCCGTCCCGCCGCAGGTCCGCGATCCACGCGTCCCGCATCGCGTCGAGCAGCCGGGTCCGCGCCCGCTCCGACTCCAGGAGCACGAACCGCCACGGCGTGGTGTGGTGCGGGGCGGGCGCCGTCACGGCGGCGGCGACCGCACGCCGTACCGCCCCGGGATCGACCGGCTCGCCGGTGAACTCCCGTACGGTCCGCCGCAGCGTCACCGCCTCCCGTACGGCCTCCGAGGTGCCCAGCCGGAACATGTCGTCGGCGGCCCCGCGCACCAGCGCCCGCGCCCCCGGCTCGTCGTCCCCCGCGACCACGTGCGGCAGCCCCCGGACGACGGCGACCGGCAGCCCGGCCGCCTTGCCCTTCACCAGGTCCCCGGCGGCGGCGAGTTCGTCGGCGGTGGCGACCACGGTCGCGCTCAGCGGATTGCCGTGCGCGTCCGTCCCGCCCCGCAGGTCGTCGAGGACCCGCAGCCCGGCCGCCCCGATCGCCACGTCGGTCAGCCCGGCGCGCCAGGGGCGCCCGAAGGTGTCGGTGACGACGACGCCCACGTCCACGCCGAGCGCCTCGCGCAGCCCGGCCCGGATGCGGCGGGCCGAGGCGTCGGGGTCCTCGGGCAGCAACAGGATCGTTCCGGCGGGGGTGTTGGAGGCGTCGACCCCGGCGGCGGCCATGACGAGCCCCTGCCGGTTCTCGACGATCCGCAGGGTGCCGCGCCGCGCCACCACCCGTACGGTCTCGGCGTCGATGGCCTCCTCGCGGTCGGCGGCGGCGACCACCCGGCCCTCGGCCTTGCTCACGATCTTGGAGGTGACGAGGAGGACGTCCCCGTCGGCGAGCTCCGGCACGGCCCCGGCGATCAGCTTCGCGAGGTCGTCACCGGCCGCCACCTCGGGCAGTCCGGCCGGTGCCCAGACCCGGTAGGAGGGGGGCGCGCCGGTCATCCGCGCACCTCCTCGGCGAGCGCCAGCGCTTCCCGTGCCATCGCGGCCGTCGCGTCGGTGTCGGTCATCATCAGCGGGACCGCCCGGCAGCGGATGCCCGCCGCCTCGACGTCCGCGACCGCGTCCGCGTCGACGGTGTCGACGAGCCAGCCGCCGATGAGCCCGGCGCCGTAGTTCCGGGCGACGGCCGCCGCCGTGGACTCCACGCCGACCGCCGCGAGCACCTTGTCGGCCATGCCCCGCACGGGCGCGTCGCCGACGATGGGGGAGAGGCCCACGACCGGCGCGGGCGAGGCGACGACCGCCTCGCGGATGCCGGGCACGGCCAGGATCGTCCCGACGCTGACGACGGGGTTGGACGGCGGGAAGAGGATGACGTCCGCCGAGGCGAGGGCCTCCAGGACGCCGGGTGCGGGCTTCGCGGTCTCGGCGCCGACCGGCACGATCGCCTCGGCGTCCACGGAGGCGCGCAGCTTCACCCAGTACTCCTGGAAGTGCACCGCGCGCCGCTCCCCGTCCACCTCGATCGCCACGTGCGTCTCGACGCGGTCGTCGGACATGGGCAGCAGGCGCACGCCGGGCTGCCAGCGGGCGCACAGCGCCTCGGTGACGGCGCTCAGCGGATAGCCCGCGCCGAGCATCTGCGTACGGACGATGTGAGTGGCGAAGTCCCGGTCGCCGAGCCCGAACCACTCGGGCCCGACGCCGTAGGCCGCGAGTTCCCCCTTGACGGTGAAGGACTCGTCGCGGCGGCCCCAGCCCTGTTCCTCGTCGATGCCACCGCCGAGGGTGTACATCACCGTGTCCAGGTCGGGGCAGACCTTCAGCCCGAAGAGATGGATGTCGTCACCGGTGTTGCCGATGACCGTGATCTCCGCGTCCGGCGCGGCCTGCTTGAGGCCGCGAAGGAAACGGGCACCACCGATGCCGCCGGCCAGAACCACAATGCGCATGTGCGGCAGTCTGTCAGGCCGTCAGGCGACGACGGCCTCAGGGGCGGCCGGGGCGGCCGGGGCGCACCGGGCGCGCGGCGACTCGTGCATGGGCATCTCGGTGAGGCCGGGGAAGTAGACGTGCAGGCTGACGGCGGGTTCGAGGGAGTCGTTGACGACCTCGTGGACGTACCCCGGCGCGAAGACGCGTTCCCCGCCGGGCGTGAGCGTCCGCGCGCCCCGGTCCGTGCGCTCGGTCAGCTCACCCTCCAGGACGGTCAGCACACCGGAGGAGGGGCCGTGGTCGTGGCCCCCGCTGCCCTGGCCGGGCACCCAGGAGAGCAGCCACACCTCGTAGCCGGGGCCGGTGCGCAGCCGGTGGTACCAGCGGGTGGTGGTGTCGTACTCGACGTACGGGGCCCACTGGGAGCGGTCGGCGGCGATGGAACGCGCGAGCCCGGCGAACTCGGCCACGGTGACGGGGTGGGCGCGCTCGGGCTGGAGGAGGTGCGGGACCTCGAGGATGTCGCCGGCGATCTGAAGGTCGCTGTCCATGTTCATGGGTGGGGAGGTTCCTCAGCAGAAACAGAAGCGGTGGGGGGTCACGGAGAAGTGGTGACGCGAGTGACGCAGGGTGACGCTGAAAGGAAAAGCTGGAGCTCTACGGCATCAACAGCTGGGACAGCAACAGCAACAGCGCGCCTGGACAGCGCTGCGGAACCCACGGCGGTGGGTCGCGGAGTGCGCTGCGGTCGCTGACATGCCACCAAAGGTGGCCGGAAGCGCACCCGACTGTCAACCCAATGCCCGATTTGACGGTAATGTTTCACTCATCCGGTTACTGTGCGTGGAGAAAGGTTTGTTCGCGCGCTGACCAGGAGAGGCGGCGTTTCGACGGGCCCGCCGGGCGGGCGCGCGTGACCGGACTGTGATTCGGCTCGCTTCCCCGGCCGGATCGCAACAAGATCCGCGCCTCGAACGTCCTTCCTGGTGAAGGTGTCCGGCATCGTCGTGCTGGTGCCTTGTGTCATGTTTTTGGTGATTTGAACACTTTCCGCATACGCTTGGTTCCGCAGAGTGAATACCGGACCCAATAGCAGATCTCGGCTTGACTCACGCAGAGCACAAACTTGTAATTTCACTCGTGTCGTTCGGCCGGGTACGCAACGGCAACACCACGGGGACGCACAGAACAGACGAGGGGCGCACATGACCGAGTTGTTCCAGGAACTGCTGGTCGAGGACGCGGACGAAGAACTCGGCTGGCAGGAGCGCGCACTGTGCGCCCAGACCGATCCCGAGTCCTTCTTCCCGGAGAAGGGCGGCTCGACCCGCGAAGCCAAGAAGGTCTGCCTCGCCTGTGAGGTCCGCTCGGAGTGTCTTGAATACGCCCTCCAGAACGACGAACGCTTCGGCATCTGGGGCGGTCTCTCCGAACGTGAGCGACGTCGGCTGAAGAAGGCCGCCGTCTGAACGGCACACCGCCCGCCGGGCGCCCCGCGCCCCGACGCGCACACCGCGCCACGCAGACCACCACGGAACGGTCCGCCCCCTGTGCACCATCCACGGGCGGCGGACCGTTCCGCGTTTCCCCGGGAGGCCGTCAGGGACGCCCGGGGACCCGGCTCTCGCACTGCCGGTGAACCGCGCGCGCCCCGGTCCGTGAGCCTCCCGGGTTCGTGAGTCACCCCTGTCCGTGAACCGCACCCGGTCCGTGAGTCACCCGGTCGGTGAGCCCCCCGGGTTCGTAAGCCCCCCGGGTCCGTGAGCCGCGCTCGCCGGGCCGTGGCCCCAGCCGGGAAGCACGGAAGCGCGGGAAGCCCGGAGGCCGGGAGCCGGAAGCGCGGGAAGCCCGGGAGCCGGGAGCGCCAGCAACCCGCCCCCCCCGTCCTCCCCCGCCCACCTCACATCCCCCGCGCCCTTCCCCGCCCTTCTCCGTTCTGTCCCGCCCTGTCCACAGGCGATGGACACGTTCCTCCCGCTCTGTCCACAGGGCGGCGGACCGCTCCGCGCACAGCCGTTAGTGTGGGCCTCCGTCCGAGACGCACCCCACGCCCCCCGCGGGCGACCCCGGCCGGAGGGCCCGTAGCTCGATGTCCTCAACTCCTGAGTTTCCGCGACACGTCGTCACCGCCGTGCTCGTCACCCACGACGGCGCACGCTGGCTGCCGGACGCCCTCGCCGGGCTGCTCGCCCAGGAACGCCCCGTGCAGAACGCCGTCGCCGCCGACACCGGCAGCGCCGACGACTCGGCCCAGCTCCTCGCCGACGCCCTCGGAGCCGACCGCGTCCTGCACCTCGCGCGCCGCACCGGCTTCGGCGCCGCCGTCGAGGAGGCGTCCCGCACCGCGCCCCTGCTCGGAGCGGAGGACCTGCCCTATCTGAAGCGACCCAGCGGCTGGGACCCCGTCAGCCGGACCTGGAACGACGACGCGTACGACCTCCCCGAACTCCCGCACGGCGAACCGGTCCAGTGGCTCTGGCTCCTCCACGACGACTGCGCCCCCGAGCCCGGCGCCCTCGCCGAACTCCTCCGCGTCGCCGACTCCGACGCGGACGCCGCCGTCATCGGCCCCAAACTGCGCGGCTGGTACGACCGCAAGCAGCTCCTGGAGGCCGGTGTCTCCATCGCCCGCAGCGGCCGCCGCTGGACCGGACTCGACCGCCGCGAGCAGGACCAGGGCCAGCACGACCAGGTCCGCTCCGTCCTCTCCGTCTCCACCGCGGGCATGTTGATCCGCCGTGACGTCTTCGAGGAACTCGGCGGCTTCGACCGCCGCCTGCCCCTCATGCGCGACGACGTCGACCTGTGCTGGCGCGCCCACTCCGCGGGACACCGCGTCCTGGTCGCCCCCGAAGCCGTCCTCCGGCACGCCGAGGCCGCCGCCCGCGAGCGCCGCACCGTCGACTGCGCCGGACGCACCGCCGCCAACCCGCACCGCGTCGACAAGGCCGGAGCCGTCCACACCCTCCTCGCCAACACCCGGGGCGCCGCCCTCCCGTACGTCTTCGTCCGTCTCGTCCTCGGCACCCTGTTCCGCACCCTCGCCTACCTCGTCGGCAAGGCCCCCGTGCAGGCCGTCGACGAACTCATGGGCCTCCTCACGACCCTGCTGCGCCCCGAGAAGATCCTCGCCGCCCGCAAGCGCCGCAAGAACCCGGCCGTCCCCGCGAGCGAACTCCGCCCGCTGTTCCCGCCGCCCGGCGCCACCGTGCGCGCCGCCGTCGAACAGTTCACCGCCGACTTCGGCGGCTCCGAGGCCGAGCCCGGCGGCTCCCGCCACGGCGTCGTCGAGTCGGGCCCCGGCGGCGACGACGCCGACTACCTGGAGGTCGAGCAGTTCGCCCGGCTGAAGAAGATCGCCCGCAAACCGGGCCCGGTCCTCTTCGCCCTGCTGCTCCTGATCTCCCTCGTCGCCTGCCGCAACCTCCTCGCGGGCGGCTCGCTCGCGGGCGGCGCCCTGCTGCCCGCCCCCGACACCGTCTCCGGCCTCTGGTCGCGGTACGCCGACTCCTGGCACGCCCTCGGCACCGGCGGCACCCAGAGCGCCCCGCCCTACCTCGCCGTCCTGGCCGCGCTCTCCGCGCTCTTCCTCGGCTCCACCTCCACCGCGCTGACCCTGCTGCTCGTCTGCTCGGTCCCGCTCGCGGGCTGCACCGCGTACTTCGCCGCCCGGGGCATCGTCGAGTCCCGCCTCCTGCGCGCGTGGGGCGCCATCGCGTACGCCTTCCTGCCCGCCGCCACCGGCGCCCTCGCCACCGGCCGCCTCGGCACCGCGGTCCTCGCGGTCCTGCTGCCGCTCACGGCCCGCGCCGCCGTCGCCGCGCACGGCTTCAACCGGCCCGACCGGGGCAGTTGGCGCGCCACCTGGGCGTACACCCTCCTGCTCACCTTCACGACCGCGTTCACCCCGGTCGTCTGGCCGCTCGCGGTCCTCCTCGGGCTCGGCGTGCTCGTCGTCCGCCGCTCCGACATCACCGCGTACGGGCTGCGCTTCCTCGCCACCGCCGGCACCCCGCTGCTCGTCCTCGCGCCCTGGTCGCTCACCCTGCTGACCGACCCCGCCGCCTTCCTCCACGAGGCCGGGCTCGACGTCCGTACGGGCACGGCCACCGCGCTCGACCTGCTCGGCACCAGCCCCGGCGGCCCCGGCACCACCGGCGGCCTCCTCCTGCTCGGCCTCGTCCTCGCCGGTCTGGCCGGACTGCTCCGCGAGGAGCGGCAGCTCGCCGTCCGCGCCGCCTGGGCCGCCGCCCTCGCCGGACTCCTCCTCGCCGTCCTCTCGAACGGCGCGGGAGGCACCGGCTGGGCCGGACCCGCCACCCTCGTCTACGGCGCCGCCCTCATCGCCGCGGGCATGATCGGCGCCGAGGGCGGTCGCACCCGCGTCGCCGCCCACGGCTTCGGCTGGCGCCAGCCCGTCGCCGCCCTCATCGCCCTCGCCTGCGCCATCGGCCCGGCCGCCGCCGCCGTCGGCTGGATGATCGGCGGCGCCGACGGCCCGCTGACCCGCCGCGACCCCGTGCAGGTACCGGCGTTCGTCGCCGAGGAGAGCGGCACCCGCGACCAGCCCCGCACCCTCGTCCTCGGCGCGGGCGCCCCCGGCGAGGTCGCCTACACCCTGGTCAGGGGTTCCGGCGCCCGCCTCGGCGACGGCGAACTCACCGCCGCCGCCGACCCCGACCGGCGCCTCGACTCCGTCGTCGCCCATCTGGTCGCGGGCTCCGGCGCCGACCAGACCCAGGAGCTCAGCGGGTACGCCGTCCGCTACGTCCTCGTCCGCGACGGCGCCCCGCGCGAGCTGGGCCGGGTCCTCGACTCCACCCCCGGTCTCAGCCGCCTCAGCCAGCTCGACGGCAGCGCGCTCTGGCGCGTCGACCGCGAGATCGCCCGGATCATGATCGTCCCGCCCGCCGCGAAGAACCCCGACGCGGCCCCGGCCGACACCGCGAAGGCGGCCGCCCCGGTCGCCGTCGCCGCCGGTCCCGTCGAGGCGCACACCGAGGTCCCGGCCGGTCCCGCAGGCCGTGTCCTGCGCCTCGCCGACCGCGCCGACGACGGCTGGACCGCCACCCTCGACGGCAAGGAACTGCCCCGCACCACCGTCGACGGCTGGGCCCAGGGCTTCGAGCTGCCCGCCGGTGGCGGCCGCCTCGACGTCACGTACGACCAGCCGTTCACGCACACCGTGTGGATCTGGATCCAGGTCGGCCTCGCGGTCGTCCTGCTCGTCCTCGCCCTGCCCGGACGGCGCCGCCAGATCGACGACGACCTGCCCGAGGAGGAGACGGCGATCCCCGCCCAGGCCACCGAGGGCGACAGCCGCCGGGCCCGCCGACTGCGCGCCGCCGCCGAGGCGGAGGCCGAGGCGGAGACGGAAGAGCCCGGGACCGACCCGGAGGGGGCCCACGACCCGGAGCGGCAGACGTACGAGCCCCAGGAGTGGGACGCCGACGGACACCCGCGGGTCCCCGCCCAGCAGCAGCCCCCGGTCTACGCCGAGCAGACCGGCTACCCCGGCCAGGAGTACTCCGCCGACCCGTACCAGCAGCCGTACGCGTACCCCCAGCAGGGCTACGACCAGCAGCCGTACCCGGACCAGCCGTACCCGGACCAGCCGTACCCGGACCAGGGCTACGCCCAGCCGCAGACGTACGAGGGACAGCAGACGTACGAAGAGCAGCGGCGGTACGAGGGACAGCAGACGTACGACGGCGGACAGGGCTACGACCCCCAGAACCCCCAGAACGCCCCCCGGAGTCCCCAGAACCCCCCGAGCTACGACCCGTACGGCTACGGCCAGGGATACGCCCAGGACCCAGAGCACCAGCAGCGTCCCGACGGGAGCAGCAACCAGTGAAGCGCACCACCCTCTCCCTGATCGCGGCCGCCACGGCCCTCGCCGCCGTCACCGGCTTCGCGTCCCTCACCGCCCCCGGTGGCCCCACCGCCCCCGAGGCCAAGGCCCCCGCCCGGCTGCCGGTGCAGCGCGCCGGAGTGGTCTGCCCGGCCCCCAGCACCTCCGAGGTCGCCGAGACCCTCTACACCTCGTACACCCCGCCGAGCGCCACGGGCACGGGCACGGGCCAGAACAACCCGGCCGGGAAGGCCGAGCGGCCCACCGCCCGGCTGCGGCCCGCCGCGAACGCCGCCACCGACGGCACCGGCAAGAAGCCCAGGACGGCCAAGGCCCCGGCCACCGTCACCGCCCCCGGCAAGCCCGTCACCTCCCAGGCCGACGGCAGCGGCGTCCCCGCGCTCGCGGGCGCCGCGACCGGCTCCCTCGCCCCCGGCTGGACCGTCCAGCAGACCACCGTCGTCCCGGCGGGCGGCGCGCGCGGTCTGCGCGGCCTCTCCTGCGGAGTCCCCGACACCGACTTCTGGTTCCCGGCCGCCTCCACCGCCACGGGACGCCAGGACTACGTCCACCTCACCAACCCGGACGACACGGCGGCCGTCGCCGACATCCAGCTCTACGGGGCCAAGGGCGCCCTCAAGTCCCAGTTCACCGAGGGCATCCCGGTCCCGCCCCGCTCCACCGTCCCGGTCCTCCTGTCCACCCTCACCGCCGAGCCCGGCCAGTGGGACGTCACCGTCCATGTCACCACCCGCAGCGGCCGGATCGGCGCCGCCCTCGCCGCCGCCGACGAGAAGCTCGGCGGCGACTGGCTCCCGGCTTCCGCCGACCCGGCGGGCTCCGCCGTGTTCCCCGGCATCCCGGCCGACGCCACCTCCGTGCGCGTGGCGGCCTACGTCCCCGGCGACGACGACGCCGACCTCAAGGTCCAGCTGGCCACCGCGACCGGCACGATCGTCCCGGCGGGCGCCGACAGCCTCCTCGTGAAGTCCGGGATGACGGCCTCCCTCGACCTGCCCGACCTCACCCGGGGCCAGACCGCCTCCCTGATCCTCACCCCGAGCGACCCGAAGAAGCCGGTGCCGTTCGTCGCCGCGCTCCAGATCGTCCGGGGCAAGGGAGCCAGGACGGAGATCGCGTTCGTGCCCGCGACGGCCCCCGTCGCCGCCCGCGCGACCGTCGCCGACAACCGGGCCAAGGCCTCGACACTGGCCCTGACGGCGGTCGGCTCCGCCGCCCAGGTGAAGATCACCGCCTCGGCCGGGTCCGCCGGGGGCACGCCCGTGTCGAGGACCGTGACCGTGAAGGCGGGCACCACGACCGCCGTCACCGACCTCGTCCCCGAGGGACTCAAGGGCTCCTACGCGCTGACCGTGGAACCGGTCTCCGGCGGCAAGGTGTACGCGTCGCGGATGCTGGCGCTCCCGCAGGACGGCGTCCCGATGTTCACCGTCCAGCCCCTCCTGGACGACCGGGGCATGGTGGAGGTCCCGGCGGCCCGCCAGGACCTCGGCGTCCTGGACTGACCGCCCCCCGGAGACCGGGCATCCCCTGGGGGCGGGCTTCCCCACGGGACGCGGGTCCCCTACGGCATCCCCCGTACCGCTCAGTCCTGCCCGTACCGGGGATCGACGGACTCGGGGGAGAGGCCCAGCAGCTCCGCGACCTGCTCCACGACCACCTCGTGGACCAGGAGCGCCCGGTCCTCACGGCTCTTGGAGCGGATCTCGACCGGCCGCCGGTAGACGACGACCCGGGCGGGCTCGCCCTTCTCCGCGGGCGCGGACCCGCCCAGCGGCACCGTCTCGCCCGGCACCGGCGGCGGCACCTCCATCACCAGGAACTCGACGTCCGCCAGCTGCGGCCAGCGCCGCTCCAGGCGCTCCACCGAGTCCAGCACCAGATCGCGGAAGGTGTCGGACCGGCTCGCGGAGAGCGGCACCTGCGGCGGGGCGACGGGCCCCCGCATCCCCCGGCCGTGCCGGTCACGACGGCGCACCCGGGGCTCCGCCGGGGGCTCCGTGGGGCTCTGCTGGGGGCTCGGCGGCACAGGACTGTCCATCACTGACGCAGCGTAACCCTCCTCGGTCCCCGCGCACGGTGAAGCATCCCCGCCACCCTCCGGCGCGCTCCCACCCGTCCGCCCGGCCCCGCGTCGAAACCAGAACATTCCGGCCAATCGTCCGCTCGTTCCCGTGGTCCGAGGTGATCGGCCATCTGGCCGTGGACGGGAAGATCCGTACCCCGCGACGTCCGGACCGACTCCCGGGCGCACCTCCTTGGGAGCCTTCCCCCGCAGGTCGGAAGAGCCCGCCCGGAGGGCCCGGCGGCGGAGGTCGCACCACGACACGGTGGAGTGACCTGAGGGAGAGTCGTCGCGGCCCGCTCAAGAGTGCGGTACCGTCCAACGTCGTGAGCCCTGTACGTCGCTGTTCGCGCACCGCGTGCGGCCGCCCTGCCGTCGCGACACTGACGTACGTCTATGCCGACTCGACTGCGGTCCTCGGCCCGCTCGCCACCTACGCCGAGCCCCACTGCTACGACCTGTGCGCCCAGCACAGCGAGCGCCTCACCGCCCCGCGCGGCTGGGAGGTCGTGCGGCTCACCGACGGTTCCGCCCCGCCCCGCCCCACCGGCGACGACCTCGAAGCCCTGGCCAACGCGGTACGGGAGGCGGCCCGCCCCCAGGAACGCGCGGCCGAGGCGGGCGGCAAGGGCCGGGGCGGCGACCCCATGGAGGTCGGCCGCCGAGGGCACCTCAGGGTCCTGCGCTCCCCCGACAGCTGACCGCAACCGGCCACCGTCGCGTCCCCCCTCCGGCGCTCCGGGTAGTTTGGGCGTTCCGTACACGCGCCGCACCGCGTGGAAGAACATCAGGAGGGTGGATCCGTGACTGCCGATCTGTCGCAGATCGTGAAGGCGTACGACGTCCGCGGAGTGGTCCCCGACCAGTGGGACGAGACCCTGGCCGAGCTCTTCGGCGCGGCCTTCGTACGGGTGACCCGGGCCGACGCGATCGTCATCGGCCACGACATGCGCCCCTCGTCGCCCGGCCTCTCGAACGCCTTCGCGCGCGGCGCGGCCCGCCTCGGCGCCGACGTCACCCTGATCGGGCTCTGCTCCACCGATCAGCTGTACTTCGCCTCCGGCAGCCTCGGCCTGCCCGGCGCCATGTTCACCGCCTCGCACAACCCGGCCCAGTACAACGGCATCAAGATGTGCCGCGCGGGCGCCGCCCCGGTCGGCCAGGACACCGGCCTGACCGAGATCCGCGAACTGACCGAGCGCTGGTCGGAGACCGGAGCGCCGGAGGCCGCCGCGACCCCGGGCGGGATCACCGAGCGGGACACCCTCACCGACTACGCGGACCATCTGAGGTCGCTGGTCGACCTGACCGCGATCCGGCCCCTCAAGGTCGTCGTCGACGCGGGCAACGGCATGGGCGGTCACACCGTCCCCACGGTCCTCGACGGGCTGCCCCTGGACGTCGTCCCGATGTACTTCGAGCTGGACGGCACCTTCCCGAACCACGAGGCCAACCCGCTCGACCCGAAGAACATCGTCGACCTCCAGGCCCGTGTCCTGGCCGAGGGCGCCGACCTCGGCCTCGCCTTCGACGGCGACGCCGACCGCTGCTTCGTCGTCGACGAGCGCGGCGAGCCCGTCCCCCCCTCCGCGATCACGGCCCTCGTCGCCGCCCGCGAACTGGCGAAGCACCCCGGCGGAACGATCATCCACAACCTGATCACCTCCTGGTCGGTGCCGGAGGTCGTCCGCGAGAACGGCGGCGAACCCGTCCGCACCCGTGTCGGCCACTCCTTCATCAAGGAGGAGATGGCGAAGAGCGGCGCGATCTTCGGCGGCGAGCACTCGGCGCACTACTACTTCAAGGACTTCTGGAACGCGGACACCGGGATGCTCGCCGCGCTCCACGTCCTCGCCGCCCTCGGCGGCCAGGACGGCACCCTGTCCGACCTGGTCTCCGCGTACGACCGCTACGCGGCCTCGGGCGAGATCAACTCCACCGTCGCCGACCAGACGGCCAGCACCACCAAGGTGCGCGCGGCGTACGAGAACGGGGACGTCGTCCTCGACGAGCTCGACGGCCTCACGGTGACGGCCGGGGACTGGTGGTTCAACCTCCGCGCCTCGAACACCGAGCCGCTGCTGCGCCTCAACGTCGAGGCCCGTGACGCGGCCACCATGGCCAAGGTCCGCGACGAGGTCCTCGCCCTGGTCCGGGCGACGGACTGAGCCGGGCGTCCGCCGGGGGACGGGGCGGCCCCCGCCCCCCGGCGGTAGGCTGACCTGGCCCGTAGGGCAGCACCACCACCGTTTGTCCGAAGGGAAACCCCATGCCGCTCGAAGCCGGCCTCCTGGAGATCCTGGCCTGCCCCGCGTGCCACGCTCCGCTGAACGACCGCACGGCGGACGAGACCCCCGAACTGCTCTGCACCAGCAAGGACTGCGGCCTCGCGTACCCGGTCCGCGACGACATCCCGGTCCTCCTGACGGACGAGGCCCGCCGCCCGTCCTGACCCGGGGACGCCCCCGAGAAGGGGATACGTCTCCGGGGCCGACGGCCAGGCCCGGCCCGGCCGCCGGGGAGCCGCCCGCCCGGGTTCGACCGGACACACCCGACCGAGCATCGCGGGCCTCCGGGACCGGAAGCCACGGAGACCCGTCCACGTCCGGACGCGACTCCGGCCCAGGACCACCCCGGAAGAGCCACCCGGGAAGGCACGGCTCCGGGACGGACCCGGCCAGAAGGGGCCGTCCCAGAAAGACCCCCGGGAAGAGCCCGCCACGACGGAACCCGTCGGAAGGCCGCTCCCGAAGGGACCGCCTGGGACATGGACCACTCCCGACGACCTGTTCCGGAAGGACAGCTCAGGGAAAGAGCCGCCTGGTGGGGGACCGCTACGAAGGGACCCGGTCATGAGCCACCGCTCCTGGAGGGCCCGTCTTCGGACGCCCCGCTTCCGGATCGGCCGCCTTCGGACGGACCGGCCTCGGCCGGACCGGTCCGCAAGACTCGTTCCCGGAAGGCTCCTTCCCGGAAGGGCCGTCCGGAGAAGGTCCTTCCGGACGGACGGGACCGGAAAGCCCCGCTCCTGGGAGGACGGTCACGGGGAGAGAGATCACCCCGGTGGCCCCGGCCGGGAGCGCTGCCCCGGAGGGACCGTCCCAAGAAGGCCGGTCCGGGCGGACGGTCCGGGAGGGCAGCTCCCGCGGCCGACCCGCCACCGGGACTCCCGCCCACCCCGCACCGGACAGGCGATCCCGGCCCGTCCACCCGGGCCGGGGCCGACCGCCCACGGCGAGCACCCCCACCGGAAGGCCCGCACCTCCGCCCTCCCCGCCGCACTGGTGGTGCGGGCGGGAGCTCCACCGAGCCCGACCGGCGGCCGTACCCACCAGAAGCCCGTACACCCCGCACTCCGGCCACCCGGCCGGGCACCCGCACACGGTGCGCCCCGCGCGAATCGCCCCGCACGGGCCCCCGCACCCAGACAGCCCGCACCCCCAGGGAGGCACCGCACCATGCTCGACGAGACGCTCCTCGACGCCCCGGACGCCCTCGCTCTGGCCGACCGCCGGGGCCTCCTCCGTGCCGCCGCCGAGGCGGGCGCGCGGGTCAGGACCGCCGCCCGGCACGCGACGGAGGCGGGCATCGCGGACCTCCGCCCCGAGGGCCGCCCCCGCGCGGTCCTCGTCGCGGGCCCCGGCGCGGCGGCCGTGGCCGTCGCCGACCTGGTCGGCGCCCTCGCCGGAGCCGCTGCCCCCGTCGTACGCCTCGGGCCGACCGGCGTGGCCCCGGCGGGGGGCGCGCTGCGCTGGACGCTGCCCGGCTGGGCCGGTCCCGTGGACCTCCTCCTGCTGCCGACGACGGACGGCTCGGAGCCTGGCCTGGCGCTCCTCGCGGAGCAGGCGTACCGGCGCGGGATCACCGTGGTGGCCGTCGCCCCGAGGACGGCCCCGCTCGCGGAGACCGTCAGCGGCTCGGTGGGCCTGTTCGTCCCGATGGCCGTCGCCCCGAACGAGTCGCCCGACGAGCACACCGAGGGCATCGCGGCCGGTCCCGGCGCCCTGTGGGCCCTGTTCACCCCGCTCCTCGCGCTCCTGGACCGGGTCGGTCTGCTGGAGGCCCCGCCGGAGACGCTGGAGAAGGTCGCCGACCGGCTGGACCGTACGGCCGAACGCTGCGGCCCGGCCGTCGCCACCTACGGCAACCCGGCGAAGACCCTCGCCGCCGAACTCGCCGAGTCCCTCCCGCTGATCTGGACGGAGGGCCCGGCGGCGGGCCCCGCGGGCCGCCGGTTCGCCGCGGTCCTCGCCGAGCTGGCCGGGCTGCCCGCGCTGGCGGCGGAACTGCCGGAGGCGCTGCCCGCGCACGGCGTCCTGCTGGCGGGCGGCTTCGCGGCGGGCGCCGACCCGGACGACTTCTTCCGGGACCGGGTGGAGGAACCGCAGGCCCTCCGGGCCCGGGTGGTACTGCTCCGCGACCGACCGGTGGACGGTCTGACGGCCGCGCACGCGGCCCGCGAACTCGCCCTCGACCACGACACGGCCGTCAGCGAACTGGAGCCGGAGGAGGGCGGCGACCTGGAGAGACTGGCGGAACTGCTCGCCGTCACGGACTTCGCCGCGGTCTACCTCGCCCTGGCGACCCCCGGACGCACGGCCTCCTGAAACCCCGCACTCACCCCCCCCGTAAACCCGCACTCCCGCTCAAGCCCCCGCACCCCCGCACTCAACCCTCCGTAAACCCGCACTCAAGCCCCCGTAACCCCCTCGTCACCCACCCCCTGTCACCTGTCTCCCGACACCCCGCACCCTTCGTCACCACCCCGAGGAGCTGGCAGGCACCATGGACCGCCTCGTCAACACCGTCCGCCCGTACGCCTGGGGCTCCACGACGTCCATCCCGCGACTGCTCGGCACCGATCCGACCGGTGAGCCGCAGGCCGAGCTGTGGATGGGCGCCCACCCCGGCGCCCCCTCCCGCACCGCCCGCGGACCGCTGAACGAACTGATCGAAGCCGATCCCGTACGCGAACTGGGCCGTCCCTCCGTGGACAAGTTCGGTCCCCGCCTCCCGTTCCTCCTCAAGGTGCTCGCCGCGGGCGCCCCGCTCTCCCTCCAGGTCCACCCCGACCTCGCGCGGGCGCGGACCGGTTTCGCCGCCGAGGAGGCCGCGGGCATCCCGGCCGACGCACCCCACCGCACGTACAAGGACGCCAACCACAAGCCCGAACTGATCTGCGCCCTCACCCCCTTCGAGGGCCTGTGCGGCTTCCGCGCCCCGGCCGAGGCCGCCGACCTCCTCGCGGACCTGGGCGTCGACACGCTCAAGCCGTACGTGGACCTGCTGCACGCCCAGCCCGAGGAAGCCGCGCTCCGCGAGGTCCTGACGGCGCTGCTGACCGCCGACCCGGAGGACATGGCGGAGACCGTCGCCGACGCGGCCGCCGCCGCCGGCCGTCTGGGCGGCGCCCTCGCCCCGTACGCGAGCCTCGCCCACCACTACCCGCGCGACCCCGGCGTCATCGCCGCCATGCTGCTGAACCACGTCAGGCTCCAGCCCGGCGAGGCCCTCTACCTGGGCGCGGGCGTCCCGCACGCCTACCTCGACGGCCTCGGCGTCGAGATCATGGCCAACTCCGACAACGTGCTGCGCTGCGGACTCACCCCCAAGCACGTCGACGTCCCCGAACTCCTCCGGGTGGTCCGGTTCGAGCCCTCCGACCCGGGCGTCCTGCGCCCCGAGGCGTCCGCGACGGGCGAGGAGGTCTACGACACCCCGACCGACGAGTTCCGCCTCTCCCGGTTCGTACGGGCCGAGGGCGCCGCGCCCAACGACCTGACCGCGGCCACCCCGCAGATCCTGCTCGCCGTCGCGGGCCGCCCCAGGGCGGGCGACCTGACCCTCACCCCCGGCGGATCGGTCTTCGTCCCGGCGGGCGAAACCCTCGAACTCACCGGTCCGGGTACGGTCTTCCGCGCCACCGTCGTGGCCTGATGCAACAATGACCGGCCGAACCGCGGCGACAGAACCGGTGCATCGACGAAGGGACCACGTACACCCATGAGTGCGTCAGGCGGAACCAAGGCGATCGTCGCGGCACTCGCCGCCAACCTGGCGATCGCCGTAGCGAAGTTCGTGGCGTTCCTCTTCAGCGGCTCGTCGTCCATGCTCGCGGAGAGCGTCCACTCGCTGGCCGACTCCGGCAACCAGGGCCTGCTGCTCCTCGGCGGCAAGCGGGCCCAGCGCGACGCCACCCCGCAGCACCCCTTCGGCTACGGCCGCGAACGGTACATCTACGCCTTCCTCGTCTCGATCGTCCTCTTCTCCGTCGGCGGCATGTTCGCCGTCTACGAGGGCTACGAGAAGATCAAGCAACCGCACGCGATCGAGGCCTGGTACTGGCCGGTCGGGGTCCTGGTCTTCGCGATCATCGCGGAGTCCTTCTCCTTCCGCACCGCCATCAAGGAGTCGAACCCGCTGCGCGGCAACCTCTCCTGGAAGGAGTTCGTGCGCCGCGCCAAGGCGCCCGAACTGCCCGTCGTCCTCCTGGAGGACCTCGGCGCCCTCGTCGGTCTGGTCCTCGCGCTCGGCGGCGTCGGCCTCGCCCTGCTGACCGGCAACGGCGTCTGGGACGGCATCGGCACCCTCTGCATCGGCATCCTCCTCATCCTGATCGCGGTCGTCCTGGCGGTCGAGACCAAGTCGCTGCTGCTCGGCGAGTCCGCGGGCATCGAAGAGGTCCGGAAGATCGAGGCGGCGGTCGTCGACGGCGACACCGTCACCCGCCTCATCCACATGCGCACCCTCCACCTCGGCCCCGAGGAACTCCTCGTCGCCGCCAAGATCGCCGTCCGGCACGACGAATCGGCCACCGAGGTCGCGGAGGCCATCAACGCCGCCGAAGCCCGCATCCGCGCCGCCGTCCCGATCGCCCGGGTCATCTACCTGGAACCGGACATCTACAGCGAGAAGGCCGCGGCGACCGGCGAGAACCCCGCCAAGGCCCCCGACGCCCCCGCCCACTGACCGGCCCGGCCCACCGGCCCGGCCCCGACGGGCCCCACCGTCCCGGGACCCCCGCGCGCCTTCCGCCGCGGGGGTCCCGCGCGTCCGTAAGCACCCCGGGGGCCGGTCCTCGACGGAATGCGGACTGTGGCCCGCCGGGCCGACCGGTGTAGATTCGTGACCAGCCAGACGTCGCTGCTGATGGCGGTCGGGCGGTCCGCGAGGACCGGCCGAGGGAGAGAGGGCCTCCGACGACGGCACCGTGGAAGACCCCGGGCACCCGTGTGCCCAGGGGAGTTCCGTGGCGCCCGGCGCCCACGACCCTCACACCCGAACACACGAGGAGCAGCACCGTCATGACGACCGCCGCACCCCAGGACTTCAAGGTCGCCGATCTCTCCCTGGCCGTCTTCGGCCGCAAGGAGATCACCCTCGCCGAGCACGAGATGCCCGGTCTGATGTCGATCCGCCGCGAGTACGCCGAGCAGCAGCCGCTCGCCGGCGCCCGCGTCACCGGCTCCCTGCACATGACCGTGCAGACCGCCGTCCTCATCGAGACCCTCGTCGACCTCGGCGCCGAGGTCCGCTGGGCCTCCTGCAACATCTACTCCACCCAGGACCACGCCGCCGCGGCCATCGCCGTCGGCCCGAACGGCACCCCCGAGGACCCGAAGGGCGTCCCGGTCTTCGCCTGGAAGGGCGAGACCCTGGAGGAGTACTGGTGGTGCACCGAGCAGGCCCTCACCTGGCCGAACTCGCCCACCGGCGGCCCGAACATGATCCTCGACGACGGCGGTGACGCCACCCTCCTCGTCCACAAGGGCGTCGAGTTCGAGAAGGCCGGCTCGGCCCCGGACCCGTCGACGGCGGACAGCGAGGAGTACGGCTACATCCTCCGCCTCCTCAACCGCACCCTCGGCGAGAACCCGCAGAAGTGGACCCAGCTGGCGTCCGAGATCCGCGGCGTCACCGAGGAGACCACCACCGGTGTCCACCGTCTGTACGAGATGCAGCAGGCGGGCTCCCTCCTCTTCCCGGCGATCAACGTGAACGACGCCGTGACGAAGTCGAAGTTCGACAACAAGTACGGCTGCCGCCACTCCCTGATCGACGGCATCAACCGTGCCACCGACGTCCTCATCGGCGGCAAGACGGCCGTCGTCTTCGGCTACGGCGACGTCGGCAAGGGCTGCGCGGAGTCCCTGCGCGGCCAGGGCGCCCGGGTGATCGTCACCGAGATCGACCCGATCTGCGCGCTCCAGGCGGCGATGGACGGCTACCAGGTGGCGACCCTCGACGACGTCGTGGAGACCGCCGACATCTTCATCACCACCACCGGCAACAAGGACATCATCATGGCCGGGGACATGGCCAAGATGAAGCACCAGGCGATCGTCGGCAACATCGGCCACTTCGACAACGAGATCGACATGGCCGGTCTCGCCAAGGTCGAAGGCATCGTCAAGGACGAGGTCAAGCCGCAGGTCCACACCTGGAAGTTCCCCGACGGCAAGGTCCTCATCGTCCTGTCCGAGGGCCGCCTCCTCAACCTGGGCAACGCCACCGGCCACCCGTCCTTCGTGATGTCGAACTCCTTCGCGGACCAGACCCTGGCCCAGATCGAGCTCTTCACCAAGCCGGAGGAGTACCCGACCGACGTCTATGTGCTGCCCAAGCACCTGGACGAGAAGGTCGCCCGCCTCCACCTCGACGCCCTCGGCGTCCGGCTGACCACCCTCCGCCCCGAGCAGGCCGCCTACATCGGCGTCCAGGTCGACGGCCCGTACAAGCCGGACCACTACCGCTACTGATGCCCCGGACGGCGACGGCCGCGCACTGACGCACCGCCGCCCCGGCCACCCGTAACGGAATCAGGCAGGCCCCCCGCACCCCGTGCCGGGGGCCTGCCCCGTCCCACCGCTCCCGGAAGCCCCCGAGGACCCATGCCCCGCGGCCGATATTCGCTCCACGACCCGCACGACCACACCCCCCTCGGCGAAGAACACTTCCACTGCGCGCCCGGCCCCTCCGGCTGGCGCTACGTCTCACGGACCACCACCCCCACCGGCGACCACCGGGGCTCCGTCGACCTGGCCGTCGACGAACTCGGCCGTCCCCTCCGGCTCGAACTCCACGCCGCCGGCTGGCAGGTCCGCGGCGCGGCCCTCGACGGCGTCACCTGGGTCCGCACGGACCCCACCGGAGCCGAAGCCGACCAAGGCAATGTGCGCGCCCACGCCTTCACCGGAACGTCCCCGTCCTTCCTCGTCGCCCTCACACGACTTCTGCGTCTCACCCCCGCGTCCCCGGAGACCCGTGTCAGGCTCGTCGCCTTCACGGACCCCGTGCTCGCCCCCCTCACGATCGACCAGTCCTGGGCCCTGCTGAGAAGTGAAGCGCACCCCACTGACAACGGCCCCCTGACAGTGGACGAATACCAGGTCAGCGGCCTGGAGACGGGCGAGAGGCACACGGTCCACATCGCGGGTGACGTCGTCCTCGCGGCCCCCGGCATCGAACTAGAGGACCTGGACACCCCGCCCTCCGTCTTCCCCTGACGGACCGGCGCCCGGCCCCGTCAGGCGGGCGGCGCGAACCCGGTGGCGGCCGGAGCCGAAACCCCGCCCGGGACGGGGGAGCCGCCCGTGTCCTGAACCCCGGCCACCGGCGGACCGCCCGGGACGACAGGACCCGGCGGAACACCCTCCGGCCCACCACCACCGACACCCGGCACCCCGCCCGGCACACCGGACACCTCGCGCGCTTCGGACGCCTCGGGCGGCGGGAACGAGCCCGAGGGCCCCGGAGCGAACGCCCGCCGGGCGTCCCGCGCCTGCCGCTCGGCGACGACCCCCGCGAGATACGCGTCGGCGGACACCCCCGGCGGCGGGGGCGCCCCGGTCCGCGCCACCAGCTCGTCGGCCAGCCGCTCCGCGAGCCGCCGGCCCACCGCCTGGTCCAGCTCGCGCGCGCGCGTGAGGTACTGCCGGGCCTCCAGCCACAGCGCCTCGGGCACGGCGGAGAGGTCGAGCCCGGTGAACCGGCCCACCAGCCACGGCGGCGGCGGAGGGACCACCGGCGTCCGCGCCGCGGCCGGTATCCGCTCCCGAACGACCAGCGTCCCGGCGAAGACGTCCCCGAGCCGCCGCCCGCGCTCCGACACCAGCGAAGCGACACAGGCGACGACCCCGAAGGTCATCAGGATCTCCACGACTCCCATCGCCCCGCGCACCAGCGCGTGCCGGAACCGGATCGGCCCGCCGTCGTCCCGCACCACCCGCAGCCCGCAGGCCAGCTTCCCCAGGGACCGCCCGTGCGTCAGCGTCTCCACCGCGATCGGCGCCCCCACCAGGATCAACAGGAAGGAGGCGATCGACAGCGCCGTGCCGGCCGCCTCGTCCAGCGAAGCCGTGGCGACCGCGAGGACCAGGGTGACCACCAGATACACGGCCCACACCGCCACCAGGTCGATGAGCACCGCCAGCGTCCGGCTCGGCAGCCGCGCGGGCTGCACCCCCAGGACGACAGCGTCCCCCGTCACGAGACCACTCACCGCACCCACCCTTCTCCCGACCTTCCGGACCCCTCCGAACGCCAGTCTGCCAAGCTGACCGGCAGCGCGCCGCAGCAGTACGGACCGTCCGCCGCCGAAAGCCCGGGAGCAGCAGCCGATCATGGACCTCGACGTCTACGTCACCGCCCACCGGGCCGAATGGGAACGCCTCGACCACCTGCTCCGCCGTGGCCGGAAGCTCACCGGAGCGGAGGCCGACGAACTCGTCGCCCTCTACCAGCGCACGGCCACCCATCTGTCGATCGTCCAGTCCAGCGCCCCGGACCCGGTGCTCACCGCCCGGCTCACCCAGCTGGTGGCCCGCGCCCGCGCCACCGTCACCGGCACCCGCCGCGCCTCCTGGCGCGACGCGGCCCGCTTCCTGGCCGCCGGATTCCCGGCCGCGGTCTACCGTTCCCGGCACTGGTGGGTCCCCACCGCACTCCTCTCCACCCTGCTCGCGGCCCTCATCGGCTGGTGGATCGGCACGCACCCGGAGGTCCAGGCGACCCTCGGCGCGTCCGCCGACCTCCGCGAGATGACCCGCCCCGGCGGGCAGTACGAGACGTACTACTCCAGCCACCCGGCGGCGTCCTTCGCCGCCCAGGTCTGGACGAACAACGCCCAGGCCGCCGCCATGTGCCTGGTCCTCGGCGCGTTCCTGGGCATCCCGGTGCTCTGGATCCTCTTCATGAACATGCTGAACGTCGGGGTCGGCATCGGCCTGATGGCCTCCGCGGGCCGTCTCGACGTCTTCCTGGGTCTGATCCTTCCGCACGGCCTGCTCGAACTGACGGCCGTCTTCGTCGCCGCCGGTACGGGCCTCCGCCTCGGCTGGACGGTCATCGACCCGGGCCCGACCACCCGCCGGGCGGCCCTGGCCGAACGCGGACGGGCCGCCGTCGGCATGGCGATAGGCCTCGCGCTGGTTCTCTTCGTCTCGGGTCTGATCGAAGGCTTCGTCACCCCGTCGGGCCTCCCCACCTGGGCCCGCATCACCATCGGCATCGTCGCTGAGCTGCTCTTCCTCCTCTACGTGTACGTCCTCGGCGGCCGAGCCGCCCGTGCGGGCGAACAGGGGGACCTGGCGGAGTCCGACCGCGGCGCCGCCCAGCCGACCGCCGCCTGATGTGCGTACGACCCCGCTGACCTGCTAAGGTCCTCCGGTGCCCACAAAAGTCATTGACATGACTGGCGTGGGGAGGTAGATTCAAACGGTTGCCTAGAACTGGACAGTTCGGCAGCGACCAAGTAGGATTCCACTCGCTCCGGTCGGGAATTCATTCCACGGAGCCACTCCGATTCTCATCCGAATCACGAAAGCCACCGATTAGGTCGGCCCAAATGATTCTGATAAAGTCGGAACCGCCGAAAGGCCCCCGGAGTGAAAGCGAAAGGGACCGGAAAGCACCGAGGAAATCGGGTCGGAAAGATCTGATAGAG
>NZ_JBIUZD010000018.1:0-110051 GCF_044744885.1 Streptomyces sp. NPDC087215 | reverse complement strand
GGTCTGTTGGGTGAGGGTGGAGACGAGGTTGCGGTGGGAGGAGAGGATGCCTTTGGGGCGTCCGGTGGATCCTGAGGTGAACATCACGCAGGCGACATCGTCACCGGTGACGGTCTTCCCCGGGTTCCCCGCGGAGCGGCCCGCTATCGCCGCTTCCTCCCGGTCCACCAGGACCGTCCGCCACGGTCCCGGCAGACGCCCCGCCTGCCGGACGTCCGTGACCAGGGACGCGATCCGGGCGTCCGCCGCCGTGTTCGCCAGGCGTTCGTCGGGGAACTCGGGGTCCAGGAGGGCGTATCCGGCTCCGGTCTTGACGACGGCGAGGACGGCGACGGCGAAGGTGTTGCTCCGGTCGAGCAGGACGCCCGCGAGGTCGCCCCGGCGCAGTCCCGCGTCGATCAGATGGTGGGCGAGACGGTTCGCCCGCTCGTTCAACTCCCGGTAGCTCAGGGTCTCTTCGCCGAAGACGACCGCAGGATGCTCCGGACGCAGCCTCACCTGCTCCTCGAACAGCTCCGCCAGCGTCCCGTTACCGATCTCGACCTCCCTGCCCCGGCGCTCGTCGAGGAGCAGTCGGCGCTCGGCCGGATCGAGCAGGTCCACCTCGCGCACGGTGGCGTCCATCCGGGCCAGGGCCGTGTCCACGAACCGCAGGAACCGCGCCTGGTGGTCCCCGACGGCCGCCAGATCGCACACCTCCGGCGCCGCGTCGAAGTCGACCCGCAGACCCACCTCGGGACCCCGGTCGTACACCCCGATCGCCAGGTCCTCCACCGGCCCGTTGCTCAGGTTGTGCGCCAGGGTCGGCAGCCCGCCGAAGTCCAGCTCCGGCGCGAACGCCATCAGGTTCACCAGCGGCGCGGTCAGCCGCCGCTCGCCCTCGCCCAGACCCAGGTCACGGCACATGTCCTCGTACCGGGTCCGCTGGTGCTTCAGACCGTGCCTGGCCTCCGCCACCACCGCGCGCACCAGCTCGGAGAGCGAGGCGCCGGGATCGACCGCCAGCCGCAGCGGCACCACGTTCGACGCCATTCCCGGCGTACGGCGGGCCAGCTCCGACGTACGGCCCGTCACCGGCAGCCCGAGCGTCAGCTCCGTGCGCCCGCTGATCCGGTGCACGTACGCGGCGACCAGCGCCACCATCAGGATCGGCCAGCGGGTCCGGTGGGCCCGCGCCACCTCCCGCAGCCGGTCGGCCCGCTCGGGCGTGATCACCGCGGAACGGCGGACGAACGGCCGCCCCTCGGTCAGTTCCTCCGGCACCTCGGCCGTACGGCCCTCGGCGATCCGGGGGGTCTCCGGCAGCCCCGCCAGGTGCTCCGCCCAGTGGGCGCGCTCGGCCGCCGCCTCCGGCGACGCCCGGTGCGCCGCGTCCTCCGCGAGCAGCTCCGGCAGCGTCCCGAACGGCGTCGGACCCCACGGCTCGCCCGCGAGCGCCCGCCCGTACAGCTCCGCGAGCCGCTGGTCCAGCATCGACGACGCCATCCCGTCCAGCAGCACGTGGTGATAGCACTTCACGTACAGGTGGTGCTCGGGGCCCAGCCGCAGCAGGGCGTGCCGGGTCAGCGGGCCCGCCGTCAGGTCGTACGGGGCGGCGAGGCACCGCATGATCCACGCGCGGCCCTCCACCGCCGGGTCCGCCGTGCCGCTCAGGTCCACCGACTCGATCCGCCGGTCGCCCGGCTCCGCGTCCAGGACCTGCCAGACACCGTCCTCGTCGGACCCGGTGGTGCGGACGCGCAGCACGTCCGCCTCGGTGACCAGCTGGTACCAGGCGGCGGCGAACAGCTCCTCGTCCACCCCGCCCCGGATCTCCTGGTACTCGCCGATGTTGTAGCGACGACCGGAGGGGTCGAGGTGGTGGGCCATCCAGATGTCGTGCTGCGCTGCCGACAACGGCAGCCGCAGGGCTGCCGCACCGGAGGCGGTACCAGCGTCGGACGCCATGAGCGAGCTCCTTGGGAGAGACGGGGTGCGGGCCGGCCGACTCCGGGGCGTTCCGCGCACCAACCGGCCGATGTCATCCAAACCCGGGGGGCCCGCCCCGGGCGGCAGTTGCCCCGGCACTCCGGCAGCAGCTCAGTGCGCGGCGGCAGCCAGAGCGGCGGGCCCGGCACCTTCGACGGCCGCACGCCCGTCCGTCGCGTCCGCACCGGGGTGGAAGGCACGGACCAGCTGGAGCACCCGGAACCGGGACCGGCCCGCCTCCTGGCTCGGTCTTATCACCCCGCTGATCAGCAGGTCCCGCACCGCGCGTCCGCTCTCCGGCAGCCCCAGACCGGTCAGCCGCACGATCTCGTCCAGTCCGAACCCGCCGTCCGCGCCCGCGTCCTCGCCCCGCGCGCACAGGGTGGCGAGGAGCGCGCGCCGGGCGGGCGGGAGCCGCACCAGCCCACGGTGCAGCGCCGCCCGGAAGCGCGCCCCGCCGTCACCTCCCGCGAGGTGGTCCAGCAGCGGCGCCGGATCACCGTCCAGGCTCGCGCGGAGCGTCGCCAGATCGCACACCGCCAGCCAGGAGGCCGCCGCGCCCAGCGCCATCGGATGCCCGTCGAGCCTCCGGCAGATCCGTACCACCTCCGTCAGATCGGCGCCCGTGGGCACGAACTCCGGCCGCACCCGCCGCACATGGTCGAGGAACAGACCCACCGAAGGCGCGGACAGTGCCTCCAGGTCCGCGCCCGGACGGGCGGACGGCGCGGCGGGCACCTCCAACGGGCCGAGCAGGAAGGGACGTTCACCCGGAACCTGCCACGGCTGCTCCGAGGTCACCAGGAGCCGGAGCCCCGGGCACTCCCGCATCAGCCCGGTCAGCCGCTCGAACCGGGGAGCGCTCTCCGGCGCCCCGTCCAGGACGAGCAGCACGGCCCGGTCGCCGATCAGTTCCGGCAGCGACTCGCCCGCGCGCCCGCCGTCCGCCGCCGCGGCGCGCGGCGCGCCGTCCACCGGGGCGAAGAGGTGCTCCACGGCCATGCGGACGAGCCGGTCGGCCCGCCCGGACCCGGCGGGCGCGAGATAGTCCCGGGGCGCCCCGGGGAACGCGTACCAGAGGACCGGGAACCCCGACGCGTACAGCCGGTCCGCCACCTCCAGGGCCAGCCGGGTCTTCCCCACCCCGCTCAACCCCACCACGTTGACCAGGCGTTCCGTCGCGGAGGACAGCTCCCGCACCATGGCCTCGGCCTCCGCCTCACGACCCGTGAGCCCGTGCAGCGCGGTCGGCGGGGCGGGCTGCTCGGCGTCCAGGACGGCCCCGGCGGAACCGGTCACGCACCGCCCCTGATGCGCCGCCGCCTCCAGCGCCGTCCGGGCACGGGCGCCGAGTCTGAGCGCGTCGGCCATCAGCCGTACGGTGTCGGCGCGTGGCCTGGTGGCCTTGCCCTGCTCCAGGTCACGGATGGCCCGCACGCTGATCGTGGACAGGTCCGCCAGCTCCCGCTGGGTGAGGCCGATCCGCAGCCGGTGGCTCCTGATGAGGGCGCCGAGGCGGGCGCTCCCCCGGAGGCCGGAAGGTCCTTCGGCTGCCGCGGTGGACGGGCCGGTCATGCTCATCTGCGCTCCCGCGAGTCGTGGTGGGGAACCCCCTGGCAGGTGCGGTCCGGCTCCCCTCCGCGTGGGGCGGTCGCCGTCCGGTTCCTGTTCCCATCGTTCGAGTCGCGCTATCCGCGGAACATCACCGGGCCAAGGGAACCTCGTCGTCGCAGGTCAGCGCCGTTGCCCCGGTCCGCCGACCGGCCCCGGCGGCAGTCCGTGATAGCGGGCGCCCCACGGGCCGCTATCACGGCCCCGAGCCCGTCGGCACGGTGATAACGGGGGGATAGGGGCGGGGCCGGTTGGACGATTCCGGCACTTCCTAACGTGGTGCCCACAGAGAACGAAGCAGGAAACGAAGCAGGAAACGGAACGGAACGGCGCGAAGCGGAGAACGGACGCAGCGCACGGCACGGAACGCAGCGCACACGGAACGCACCGCACGGCCACCGCACCGACAACCGAAGGGACCCCTCAGATGAGCCTCGCCAAGGCCTTCCGCACCGCCCTCCTCACCGCCGCCCTCGCCGGTGCGGCCGTCCTCGGAGCCCAGGCGGCGTACGCCGACGACGTCCCGGCCCCCACGGGGACCACCCAGGCCGCCCCCGCCGGCCCCGCCGACGGTGCCGCCGTCCCCGCGCCGACCCCGACCCCCACCGCGACGAACAACGACCCCTGGGACTGACCGGACGGCCGAAGGCCGCCACCCCACCCGCCCCCTCGCGGCGACACCCCGTGGACGACGGCCGGGGAGAATCCCGGCCCGCGGCCCCCGGAACGACGACGGCCCGGAGACAGGCCCCGGGCACGGCATCAGAACGCGGCTCCCGAGGACGTACGCCCCGGACCCGGCTCCTGGCCCCGGGCGGCGACAGCCGGAAGACGGCTCCCCTCCGGGACGAGGTTCCCCTCCGGGATACGGGTCCCCGCCCCGACGCCCGAGCCCCGTCCTCCTACGAGCCACACGACCGGGACGCCGTACGCCCCGCCGACCCGAGCGGGATTCCCCGCTGTCGCCGGGTGGCCGCCGCCCGGCTCATCGGCCGAGCAGCAGCTCCGCCTCCCGCAGTTCCGGGGCCATGTTCCGGTCCCGGAAGGTCTGGGCGGCGCTCTCCAGAAGGCTCCTCGACCGGTCCAGCTCGCCCGACCGGGCCAGCAGCCGTGCCAGGTCGAGCCGCACCAGCGCCGAACCCCCCTGGTCCATGATCTGCTCACGGACCGTCAGGGACCGGTCGTAGAAGCCCCGCGCGAGACCGTCGAGGCCCATGGCGGAGTGCGCCTGGCCCAGGTCCCGCAGCAGATGCCCCTCGCCGATCACATCGCCCCGGTCGCGGCAGAGTTCGAGCACCTCGTTGAACGTCCGTACCGCCCGCTCGTGCTCGCCCCGCCCGTACAGCAGTTGCCCCACCCGGCGCAGGGTCCGCGCCTGCCCGCCCGTGTAGCCCACCGAACGGTAGATGCCCAGCGCCTCGTCCAACTGCGACTGGGCGGTGGTGTCCTGGTTCCGACGCATCCAGATGTGCGCGCTGTGGGTGAGGACGTTCGCCCGCCCCACCGGGTCCTGCGCCCGGTCGAAGTCGGCCAGCGCCAGGGCGTACAGCTCAAGGGCCCGGTCGTCCGCCCCGCAGAGACGGTCGAGGAGCGCGAGGTCACGACGGCACATGGCCCGCCCGTGCGCGTCGTCCAGCTCCACGAACATGCCCAGTGCCGTACCGAGCGTCCGCCGTGCCTCCTCGTGCTGGCTGCGGCTGAGCTGCAACGAGCCCAGCGAGCTCAACAGCGCCGCCGTGCCACGGGTGTTGCCCGCGATCCGGACCGCCCCGAGCGCCTGGTGATGGGTCTGCTCCCACAGGTCGTGGTGACCGCGCACCTCGAAGAGGGTGACGAGCGTCGTCGTCAGGTCCCAGCACAGCTCGTCCATCTGCTCCCGGGCGGCGTGCTCCACCGCCTGGCACAGATTGGCCTGCTCGCTGTCCAGCCACTCCAGCGGATCGACGAGGAGTTCGTCCACGACCGTGGCGGGCGGCTGCCAGCGCGGCGCCCGCCCGTGCAGGACGGTGAAGTCCCCGCCGTAGATCCGCCGGTGCGCCTGCTCGGCCAGGGCCATCCAGCCGCCCATCATGCGGCCGAGCGCCGACGCCTGGGTGTGCGGCTCGTCATGGGCGGCGAGCTGCTCGCGCGCGAAGACCCGGATGATCTCGTGGAAGCGGTAGCGGAACCCGCCGGTGGACTCCACGCCCACCACGTCCAGCATCTGCACGTCGACCAGCGGTTCGAGCAGGTCGGAGGGGAAGGGCCGGTCGTCGTCGAGGAGCGCGCCGGCCAGCCAGCCCGGCAGGGTCGGCCCCTGCGCCAGGCTCAGCATCCGCAGCAGTTGCCGGTCCGCCGCGCCCAGACCGTCGTGGGTGAGCGACAGACTGGCCCGCATGGTCATCTCGCCGTGGGTCAGCTCGTCCAGCCGGTGCCGCTCGTTGGCGAGCCGGTGGACCATCGAGGCCAGTGTCCAGTGCGGGCGGGCCGCCAGGCGGGCGGCCACGATCCGCAGCGCGAGCGGCAGCCCGCCCACGGTCCTGATCAGCGCCTCCGCCGCCACCGACTCCCGGGTCACCCGCTCGGGCCCGATGACCCGGACCAGGAGCTCCAGGGCGCGCTCGGTGTCGAGGACGTCCAGCTCGACGCGGTACGCGCCGGGCAGCCCGGTGATCCGCAGCCGGCTGGTCACCAGGACCGCGCAACTGCGGGTGCCCGGCAGCAGCGGCCGGACCTGGCTCTCCGAGGCGGCGTCGTCCAGGACCACGAGCACCCGCCGGTTGGCGAGCAGCGTCCGGTACATCTCGGCGCGCTCGTCCAGCGACTCGGGGATCACGGGCCCGGGGATGCCGAGGGCCCGCAGGAACCGGCCCAGGACCTCCGACGCGGTGGCCGGAGCGGCCGTGGTTCCGCGCAGGTCACAGTAGAGCTGACCATCGGGGAAACGATTCTCCCCGATGCGGTGCGCGATGTGCGTGGCGAGGGTCGACTTGCCGGTGCCGGGCTTGCCGACGATCACGGCCACCCCCACCGCCCGCCGCTGCCCGTCCCCGATGAGGGCGTGCTCGATCGCCGCCATCTGCTCCTCGTCACCGACGAAGTCGGCAGTATCGGCCTGGAGCTGACGGGGTATCTCCTCGCCCGCGCCGCCGGTACCCGCGACCGTGCGGGGCAGGACGGCCGTCGACGCCCCGACGACGGCCGTCCCCCCGGACGGTCCCGCACTCCGGGCCGGTCCCGTACGGACCGGCCCGCCGACCGCGAGCGCCCCGCCCGGGGACGTACCGTCGAACGCCCCGGAGCCCGCCGCCGCGCCGGAGAAGGACCCCGGCCCGGGACCGGACCCCGGGCCCGGTCTCGTACGGCTGTCTCCCCAGCCGCCGCCGGACCGTCCCGCGCCGACCGCACCGCCCTCGTCCTCCCGGCCGCCTTCACCGCCCGCTCCCCAGCCCGGCACGTGCTCGGGTCCGCGGCCCCCGCCGTGCGCCGACCCGCGGACACCGGGGCCGATCCGGTCGTCGGCGACGGCCCGCAGTGACGGATCGCCGGAGAGGATCGCCCCCTCCAGGGAACGCAGTTCCTCGCCGGGCTCCAGGCCCAGCTCCTCCACCAGGAGTTCCCGGCCGATCCGGTACGCCTCCAGCGCCTCGGCCTGCCTGCCCGACCGGTACAGGGCCAGCATCAGGTGCCCGCGCAGCCGCTCGCGCAGCGCGTGCTCACGGACCAGCAGCTGTATCTCACCGACCAGCTGGTGATGCCGCCCGAGATCCAGCTCCAGCTGGATGCGGGTCTCGACGGCCGTCAGCCGTTCCTCGTCCAGCTGGAGCGCCTTGCTGCGCAGCGTGTCGCAGGTGACCCCGTCGAGACCGGCGCCCTGCCACAGGGCCTCGGCGGCCCGGAGCCGTTCGACCGCCTCCGCCGGACTGCCGGACCTGAGCAGCGCACGGGCCTCACCGACCTGCCGGGAGAAGCGGGCCGCGTCCACGCTCTCGCCGTCGGTCATCAGGACGTACCCCGGCGGCCTGGTGGTGATGGCGGCGTCGAGCCCCGCTCCCGCGAACAGCTTCCGCAGCCGGGACACACAGATCTGCACCTGGGTGCGGGCGGTGTCCGGCGGCTCGTCGTCCCAGATCAGATCGACGAGATAGTCCGTACTGACCACCCGGTTCGCTTCGAGCAGCAGCGCGGCGAGGATGACTTCCTGACGACCGGGCGGCACCCGGACCCGCCCTTGCGGACCGGTGACCTGTAAGGGGCCCAGGATGCGGAAGGCCGGGCCTTCAGAAGCGGGGCGTACCCCGCTGACGGAGTCGGGCATACGTCTCCCGGGTCGGGGTCCGGCACTCGGAGAGGGATGATCGCAGAGGGTGCCGGGTCAGTCTCCTCGAACGGAACGGCATTTGTCCATGGCGTGGAGTTTTCGTGTGGAGCGCGGGGGTCCCGTCCGGTGATAGCCCAGCGATAGTTCCGGGTTGCACGGGCGGAGGAGAGTGTCCGCGAACGCACGAAAGGACACGGCCGGTGAGCAGCGACGAAGACAGTGGACGGGGCAGGGGGCACGTGGTGGGCGGGATGGTCACGGCGGCCGGAGTGGATCATGTGAGGCTCTCCTACCTGTACCTCGACGACGGCGACGTGGACGGCTTCGGCTCGCTCCTCCACGAGGACGTGGAACTGTGCCGTCCCGACGCGCCCCCGGGGCACGGCCGCGCCGAGGTCCTCCGTATCCACCGCGAGGGGCTGGTCCCGCCCGCCCGGCACACGCTGGACCGGATCGTGGCCGAGGGGGACAGCGTGGTGGTGATGGGCCGGGCCGGTGAACTGCCCTTCGTCGATGTGTTCACCCTGTCGCCGGAGGCCATGCTGCGTGACTGTCGCCGCTACTACCATGTGGCGCCATGACACCCCCTCATCCTCTGTCGGGGCGGTCCGGATCGACTCGGCCCATGTGTGCCGCCGCCCTGATCCGCCTCCCGCTGTCCCTTCCCTGCGCCGTCGCCGGGGTCCTGCTGCTCGGCGGCTGCGGGACCGGGGTCCCGGGTGCCGGAGCCGGGTCCTCCACGTCACCGGTGTGCGGACCGGGGTCCGTCACCCCGGGCGCCTCGGACGGTGCCGGTACGTCGGACGGTGCCGGTACGTCGGACGATGCCGGTACGTCGGACGATGCCGGTACGTCGGGCGTTTCTGGCGGGGCGGGCCCGACCGCCGGTCCGGATCCCGTGGCGTCGGCTCCCGCCGCCGGGGGCGGTGTCACCGTCCTCGGCACGGGCCGCGCAGGACGGCCCTGCGCCGTGTACGAGGCCGCCGGTGAACCGGCCCGGGACCTCACCTATGCCGTCACGCTCGCCTTCCTCTCGGAGACGGGCCGGGTCCTCACCGAGGTGGAGGACACCGTACGGGTCGCCCCCGGCCGCACCGCACGACGGACCGTCACCGCGGACGGCCTGCCTCCGGATGCCACGGGAGGCACCCGGGTCCGGCTCCTCAGGGTCCGGAGCTTCCCCACCGCGGAGTCCCCGTCACGGAGCGGTCCCTGCCCGCGCTCGGGAGTGCGGGTGTACGCGGACGAGGGCGACGCCGCCATGGGACTGCGGGTCGTGGGACTCCACCTGGAGAACTGCGGCACCCGTCCCTACCCGCTGCACGGTTACCCCCGGGTCGAGATCCACGACGAGGACCACGACCGCGTCGAGGACGTGACCCTGCTGCGGGGCGGCGACGCCGTCGCCGGGGGCACCGGCGCCGAAGGGCCCCCGGAGCCGCTGGTCCTGCGACCCGGCGGGCGCGCCCGGTCCGCCCTGGTCTGGCGCAACACCGTCGAGGCGGGAGCGGGTGCCCCGGTGAACGCCCCCTACGCGCGCGTGTGGGCGAAATCCGGCGCGGCCCCCGTGACGGTGATCCCCGAACTCGACCTCGGCACCACCGGGCGGCTCGCCGTCGGCCCCTGGAAGGCGGACGCCCGGAGCTGATGACAGGCGGACGGGACACGGACGGACGGCCCCTGAGGGCGGCCCGCCCCGGTCGGAGGCCTCGCATCGCGCCCCTCCCGACGCCCCCCCCGAGCGGTCGCCGGGGCCTCACGTCGCGCCCCCGACGACCGCTCAGGGGTGGGAGAACACCCCCACCATCCGGGTGCCCGGATTGCTGCTCAGCCCCACGATCGCGCCCCCGTCCACCCGGTTGACCCGCGCGTGCGCGCCCGCGTACCCGTCGTCCGTGAGGAAGGCGCCGATGACCGCGATCCAGTCCTCCACGGCTCCGGTCCCAGGGTCGTACACCGGTTCAGGACACGGCACCACGCGCTCCTGCACCACATGACCGCCCCGCTCGGCGGCCCCGCGCAGCGCCTCGGCCCACTCGGCGTCGGTGAGCTCCCAGCCGACATGGGTGCCGAAACCGCCGTACCCGCCGCCGGGCTTGAGGATCAGCCGCTCCCGCCGCTCCCGGCAGAGGTCGAGCAGTTCGCGCGAGGCGGCGCGGGAGCCCGCCCCGGACCCGCGCGGCGCGCTCAGCGTCCGGCTCCACGGCAGGACCCGGTCCACCAGGGTCCGCTCGTCCGTGTCGAAGGCACCGCTCCAGCGGGGGTCGGTGAGCAGGGCCAGCGCGCTCTTGTGCGCGTAGTAGCCGCTCTCCAGGGTGGTGAAGAGGACCGTACGGCCCGACTCGTGGGCCCGGAAGAACGGTTCCGCCGCCGCCGGGCCCGCCGGGTCGTCGAGCAGCTGGCTCGCGGCGAAGTTCCGCAGCACCAGGTCGAGCGGAGTGCCGTCCAGGGTGAGCTTGCCGTCGGGCCGGGCCCGTACGTCACCGATCTCGCCGATCCGCAGGTCGAGCCCCTGCTCGGCCATCGCCTCCACCGTGGCCCGCATGATCCTTCCGTACGCGGCGGCACCGCCGCGCCCCTCGATCAGCCCGATCACCGGCTCCGCACCGCCCGAGACGGCGGGGCGGGCCCGGTCGCGCAGCACGGCGGCCGTGCGCGCCGCGATGTCGACGTGGTCGAGCCCGTGCTCGTCGGCGAAGGCGGCGAACTCGGGGACGCCGAGCATCCCCCGGTTGAACACGGCCATGTCGAGCCCCGCGGCCTCGCTGCCGATGTTGAACTCCAGGAGCTTGAACGACGTCCCGTCGTGGTAGGCGTCGGCGCGGCCCAGCTTCGCGGGCACGCCCGACCCGGCCCGGCGGAGCAGAGCGGCGACCTCGGGCCCGATGCCGACCTCGGCCGCGTACCGGTCGAGATCGCCGTCGAACAGACGGGCGGGCAGTGACACCAGGAGGTCGAAGAGACCGTCCAGATCACGCGCGAAGGCCGCCGTCTGCGGGGCGCTCACGAACCAGGGGCGGGGGAGCAGATGGGTCCGCCAGGCCGCGTCGAAGGCCGGGGGGAGCGTGGCGCGGGCCACGGCGTCGGCGAGCCCGCTGTCCGGGCGCAGGCAGGTGTCCACGTAGATGCGGCTCAGCTTGCTCATGTACGTCGTTCGCCTCACTGGAGTGACTGGAGTGATCGGGTACGTGTACGGAGGTCGAGCACCTTACCGGAGTCCGGGCCGGGCCCTGAGGGACGCCCGCCCATCGCCGTCCCGGGACGCTCACCCACCGCACGCCCCCACCGCCCTCCCGGCACACACGCCCACCGCGCCCCCGGCACCAGGGCGGGGGAGCGTGGAGAAGGAGACCGGGCGCGGAGGCCGGAACAGAACGATCGGCCAGGGCCCCCGCCCACTGTCCATGGCCGAGGAACACTCCCCGACACGGACCCGGAGGGGACGTATCGGGACGCCGGAGCGGAAGCCCCGGGGAGCGGCCGCCGAGCGGCCCGGTCCGTACGAACACGCATGTGAACGGCCGAACCGTCGGCGCTCACCCGATCGGTCGCGCTGGGACACCGCGTTAGTGGAACGTAAGTGAGACGTGAGCGGAGGGGAGCACACTGAGCCCCTGTGCCCGGCCCGGTGGCCGGTTCCCGCCGTTCGACCTGGTGTCCGGTTCCCGCCGTTCACCGGACGCCCGTGGTCGTTCCTCCCCCAAGGAAGGACACGGAACGGACGGGGGACCGGAAGTCACCGGCGCCGGCAGCACCGGACGGACGGCCCCACGCCGCCGTCCGCACCGACCGGATCCGGGGCGTGCCGTGGGGGCGCGCCCCGGATCCACCCGTTCGACCCGGGACGCTCCGGGGCTCCCCGCCGGGGCCCCGCCCGGCATCCATGCACCGCCCATCCCCCTCCAGGAGGCAGCATGAAGCGACGGACGTTCCTCAAGGGTTCCCTGCTCGGCGCGGCGGTCACCGCCGTCCCGCTCGACACGCTCCTGGCCGGTGGCGCGTCCGCCGCCGTGCCGGCCGATCCGGTCACCTCCCTCAGCGCCCTCCAGAGCGCCATCGACAGCGCGGTCGCCGGTGACCGGATCGTCGTGGCCGACGGCACGTACACCGTTCCCTCCGGCGGCTCCATCCGCGTCACCGGCCGCAACGGCACCAGCGGCGCTCCCATCACGATCGTCGCCCAGTCCCGGGGCGGTGTCGTCCTGCGCGGCGAGCGCAGCTTCGTCTTCGAGAACTCCCAGTACGTCACCGTGAGCGGCTTCGCCCTGCGCCAGAGCGGAACGCTCGCCATCCCCGTGGACAGCAAGGGCATCCGGCTCACCCGCAACGACTTCCAGTTCGCGGAGACCACCCCGGTCGACTGGCTGGTGGTGCGGGGCGACGACGCCAAGATCGACCGCAACCACTTCCACGACAAGAGCACCGAGGGCATCTTCGTCGTCGTCGACGGCCCCGGCTCGACGGCCATCGCCCAGCGCACCCAGATCATGCGCAACCACTTCTCCGACCACACCTTCACCGGTGCCAACGGCGGCGAGCCGATCCGGCTCGGGGTGAGCAGCCGCGCCCTGTCCCACGCCGACGCGAAGGTGGAGTTCAACCTCTTCGAGCGGTGCGACGGCGACCCCGAGGCGATCTCGGTCAAATCCTCCGGCAACACCGTCCGCCACAACACGATCCGTGACAGCAAGGGCGGCATCGTGCTCCGCCACGGCAACGGCACCACCGTCGACGGCAACCACCTGCTGGGGGGTGAGGAAGGCATCCGCGTCTACGGCAACGACCATCTGATCGTCAACAACTACCTCGCCGACCTGTCCGGCCGGGCCCTCGTCGTGGGCAGCGGCAGCACCCGTGACCACACGGCGGGTGAGACCACCGAGCAGCGGCGCGGCAACGACGCCGTCGACCGGGCGGTCATCGTGCACAACACCCTGCGCAACAACGTGAGTTCACTCTCGGGCGAGAGCCGGACCCATGAACCCCGTGATGTGACCGTCGCCGACAACCTCATCGTCGGCGACACCGGCAGCCTCGTCGCCATGGGAGCGACCACCGGCTTCGTCTGGCAGAGCAACATCCTGTGGGGCGCCGCCGCGAACGGCAACATCCCCACCGGCGGGTTCACCCGGGTCGACCCGCGCCTGACCGCCTCGACGGACGGCGTCCACCGTCTCGCCTCGAACAGCCCGGCGATCGGCGCCGCCACCCTGACCGGCACCGCCGTGCCCGAGGACATCGACGGAGACCAGCGGGGCGCCGCACGGGACATCGGCGCCGACGAGTACTCCACCGCGACCCCGCTCCGCCGCCCGCTCACCCCGGCCGACGTCGGCCCCGACGCCGCCTGATCCGGGGGCGGTCCGCCCGCCGGTCGCTCCGGCGGGCGGGCCGCCCGTTCCGGCCTTGGTATGGACCGCCAGGGCCCTGGGCGTCAAGCTCTTTACATGGATTTGGAACTGAGGCACCTCAAGACGATCCGGGCCATCGCGGACGCCGGGAGTCTCACCCGCGCCGCCACGCTCCTCGGACTCGCCCAGCCCGCCCTCAGTGCCCAGCTCAAACGGATCGAACGGGCCCTCGGCGGCGCCCTGTTCGAGCGCGGCCGGGAGGGAGTCCGGCCCACCGCCCTCGGTGATCTCGTCCTCGAACGGGCCCGGGTCGTCCTGCCCGCCGTCTGTGAACTCCAGGAGGAGGCCGTCCGGTTCGCCCGGCAGGGCGCCGAAGGGTACCGGTTGGGCGGCACCCACGGACCGCTGCTCGGCGGCCTGGTCGACCGGATCGCCCGCACCGACCCGGGCGCCCTCGTCTCCACGCACACCTCCTGGTCCGAGCGCGAGATCGCCGGCGGGGTGGCCTCCGGACGGCTGGACTTCGCGCTGGTCGGGGTCTGCGGCGAGAGCGGCCCGCCCGAGGCCGGACGGCTCGCCTGGACCGAGGTCGCCCGCGACCCGGTGTACGTGATGCTCGCCGCCGACCATCCCCTGGCGCCCCGCACCGAGATCCACCTCGCCGAACTGGCGGCGGAGGCCTGGACCGACGTCCCCGGCGACGGCTGCTTCGGCGACTGTTTCGCCGCCGCCTGCGTACGCGCCGGGTTCACCCCCGCCTGCGTCTACGAGACGGACACCGCCTCCTGCGTGCACCTGGTCCGGGTGGGCCGGGCCGTCGGACTGTGCCGGGCTACCTTCCCCGCCACCCCCGGCATCGTCACCCGGGCCCTGGCCGGTGCCCCGCTGCTCTGGCGCCACCTCCTCGGCTGGCATCCCGAGGGCCGCGCCGCGAGCCGCGCCGCCACCGTCCTGGGACACACCAGGGCGGCCCACGCGGAAGCCCTCGCGGCCAGTTCCGGACGCGCCACCGCCCCGGAAGGGCAGCTCCTGGTGAACGGGGAGGGGCCCGCCCCCGAACCCCGTACGGGCATAACGCGATGACAGGGGCCGACCGGTGACTCCCGCGGCCCCGCCGGGGTCCCTACGGTTCGAGCATCCCCACCGGGACCGGGAGACCGGAACCGGGAACGCCGTACCGAGGAGACCCCCATGCTCCGACGACACGCCCGCACGGCGTGTACCGCCCTGGCCGCCGCCGGAATGGCGCTGGCCGGACTCCAGTCCGGCACCGCCACCGCGGCCCCCCACGACCAGGCCCCCCACCCGGCCGTGCGATCCGCGGCGGGCGCGCTCGGCGTCGACGCCACCCGCCCCGAGGTGCTCCGGGCCATGGAGCGCGACCTGGGCCTGACCCGCGCCCAGGCCCGCGCCCGGCTGGTCAACGAGGCCGGGGCCGGGGCGACCGCCGCCCGGCTCCGCCAGGACCTCGGCGGCTCCTTCGCGGGCGCCTGGCTCGACGGAGCCGACGCCGGCCGGCTGACCGTGGCCACCACCCGGGCCGCCGACACCGCCGCGATACGCGCCACCGGGGCGACCCCCCGGCTCGTCCCGTACGGACTCGCCGCCCTGGAACGCGCCAAGGAGGCCCTCGACCGGTCCGCCACCGCCGACGCGCCCGTCCGCTACGTCGACGTCCGCGCCAACGTCCTGGTCGTCGAGGAGGCACGGGCCGGGGCCGGAGCGCGACTGGTCGGCGCCACCGGCGTCCCGGGCGCGCTCGTCCGGGTCGTCCGCACGGCGGAGGCACCGCGCCCGCTGTACGACATCCGGGGCGGCGACGCGTACTACATGGGCGGCGGCGGACGCTGCTCCGTCGGCTTCGCCGTCACCCGGGGCACCACCCAGGGCTTCGCCACCGCCGGACACTGCGGCCGGGCGGGCACCACCACCAGCGGCTTCAACCAGGTCGCCCAGGGCAGCTTCCAGGGCTCGGTCTTCCCCGGCAACGACATGGCCTGGGTCGCAGCCAACGCCAACTGGACCGCCACCCCCTACGTCAAGGGCTCCGGCGGCGCCGGCGTCCAGGTCACCGGCTCGGTCCTGGGGGCCGTCGGCTCCTCCGTGTGCCGCTCGGGCTCCACCACCGGCTGGCACTGCGGGACGATCCAGCAGCACAACACCAGCGTCACCTACCCGGAGGGGACCATCTCCGGGGTGACCCGTACGACGGTCTGCGCCGAACCGGGCGACTCCGGCGGCTCGTACATCTCCGGCAGCCAGGCCCAGGGCGTCACCTCGGGCGGCTCGGGCAACTGCTCCAGCGGCGGCACCACCTTCTTCCAGCCGCTGAACCCGCTGCTGCAGAACTACGGCCTGACCCTGAAGACCTCGGGGACCGGCCCCGGCCCCGGGCCCGGCGAGCCGGAGCCCGGCGGCACCTGGTCGGCGGGCAAGGTGTACGCGGCCGGTGACGTGGTCACCCACGGCGGCGCGAGCTACCGCTGCCTCCAGGCCCACCAGGCCCAGACCGGCTGGGAACCGTCGAACGTCCCGGCCCTGTGGCAGCGCCTGTGACACGGACCGTCCGATGACCGGGGGCGCCGCGGGCCCGAGGGGGGTACCGCGGCGCCCCCTCCCGCACGGACCGATCCCTTCCCGCACGGACCGGCCCCCTCCCACTGGGACCGGCCCCTTCCCGCACGGACCGGCCGTCTCAGGCCGGGCCGTCCGCCAGGCCGCCGCGCGCGATGACCTCCGCGTACCAGCGGGCGCTGTCCTTGAGGGTGCGGCGCTGGCTCGCGAAGTCCACGTGCACGATGCCGAACCGCTTGCTGTAGCCGTACGCCCACTCGAAGTTGTCGAGGAGCGACCACAGGAAGTAGCCCCGGACGTCCGCGCCGTCCGCGAGGGCCCGGTGCACCGCCGCCAGATGCGCGCGCAGATACGCCACCCGCTCCGGGTCCTTCACCCGGCCCGACGGATCGGCGTAGTCGTCGTACGCCGCGCCGTTCTCGGTGATCACCAGCGGGACGCCCGGCAGTTCGTCCCGCAGCCGGACGAGCAGCTCGTACAGCCCGTCCGCGTCCACCGGCCAGTCCATGGCGGTACGCGGACCCGGCACCGGCTCGAACCGGACGTGCCGCTCCGCCCCCGCCCACGGCGAGGGCGACTCCGAGGAACCCGCCGCCACCACGGACGGGGAGTAGTAGTTGATGCCGAGCGAGTCGATCGGCGCCGCCACCGTCGCCAGGTCCCCGTCCCGTACGAACGACCAGTCGGTCACCGCGGCCGTGTCCCGGACCAGGTCCTCCGGGAGCCGCCCGTGGAACACCGGGTCCAGGAAGATCCGGTTGCCGACCGCGTCGATCCGGCGCGCCGCGTCCACGTCCTCGGCCGCCCGCGAACCGGCCCGCACCGCGTGCAGGTTGAGCGTCAGCGACACCTCCGCCGAACCGGGCAGCGCACCGCGCAGCGCCCGCGCGCCCAGCCCGTGCGCCAGATTGAGGTGATGGGCCGCCCGCAGCGCGGCGACGTCACTGGTGCGACCGGGGGCGTGCACCCCGTTGCCGTAGCCGAGGAAAGCCGCGCACCAGGGCTCGTTGAGCGTCGTCCAGGTCGCCACCCGGTCACCCAGCGCGTCCGCCATGATGCCCGCGTATTCGGCGAACCGGTACGCCGTCTCCCGCTCGGGCCAGCCCCCGGCGTCCTCCAACTCCTGCGGCAGGTCCCAGTGGTAGAGGGTCGCCACCGGCCTGATGCCCGCGTCGACGAGCCGGTCGGCGAGCCGCCGGTAGAAGTCCAGGCCCTTGCGCACGGCGGGACCGCGCCCGGTCGGCTGCACCCGGGGCCAGGCGACCGAGAAGCGGTAGTCGGTCACCCCGAGCCGTCGCATCAGGGCCACGTCCTCGTCGACCCGGTGGTAGTGGTCGGCGGCGATGTCACCGGTGTCGCCGTTGCGGACCTTCCCGGGCGTCCGGCTGAAGGTGTCCCAGATGGACGGCGTCCGGCCGTCCTCGGCGGCGGCGCCCTCGATCTGGTAGGCGGCGGTGGCGGTGCCCCAGCGGAAACCCGCGGGGAAACGGAGGACGGTCGTGCGGTCGGTACGGGCGTCGAGCGCGGTCATGAGAGGGAGGCTCCCTGGGATGAGAGGTCGGAGGAGGAGGGGGCGGGGCTTCGGCGGGAGGTCAGCCCTTGACCGCGCCCTGCATGATGCCGCCGACGATCTGACGGCCGAGGAGACCGAAGACCAGCAGCACCGGCAGCGTCCCGAGCAGGGTGCCCGCCATGATCACGGACTGGTCGTGCACATAGCCGCCGCCGAGCTGGCGCAGGGCCACCTGCACGGTCGGCTCGGACGAGGTGAGGGCGACCACCGGCCAGAAGAAGTCGTTCCAGGACGCCATGAAGGTCAGCAGCCCGAGCACGGCCATGCCGGGCCGCGCGATCGGCACCACGATCGACCAGAAGATCCGGCCCGTGGAAGCGCCGTCGACCCGCGCGGCCTCGATCAGCTCGTCCGGGAGCGACTGCACCAGGTACTGGCGCATGAAGAACACCCCGAACGCCGACACCAGACCCGGCAGGATCACCGACTGCAGCTGGTTCACCCAGCCGAGTTCGGCGATCAGCATGAACAGCGGGATCACCCCGAGCTGCGGCGGGATCATCATGGTGCCCACGGTGACCGCGAGGAGCGCGCCCCGGCCCCGGAAGCGGAGCTTGGCGAAGGCGAAACCGGCGAGCGTGCAGCACAGCACCGTGCCGAGGGTGACCGAGCCGGAGACGATGAACGAGTTGACCAGGGCCTTGCCGATGTCCGCCTCTTCGAGGACCGCCTCGAAGTTGCGGATCAGGTTCGGGCCCGGCAGGAGCGTCGGCGGGACCCGCGCCAGATCGGCGTTGGACCGGCTCGCGGCGACGATCGTCCAGTAGAAGGGGAAGGCGGAGACCAGGACGGCGAGGACGAGGATGCCGTACGCCAACGGCCCCGCGTGCAGGGTGCGGCCCGCCCTGGCGGCGCCGGGGCGCCGGGGCGCGTGCACGGTCATCGACCGGCCTCCTTGCGGGAACGGCGGCGCACGATCAGGGCGTTGAGCCCGACGAGCGCCACGATGAGCAGGAACATCACCCAGGCGATGGCGGCGGCCCGGCCCAGATGGAAGAAGCCCCAGCCCTGCTCGTACAGGTAGAGGCCGAGCGTCTGGTACTGGTGGGAGATGCCGCCCGAGACCGACCCTTCGAGCAGCAGCGGCTCCCCGAAGAGCTGGGTCGCGCCGATCGTGGAGACGACGACGGTGAACAGGATCGTGGGCCGCAGCCCCGGCAGCGTGACGTGGAAGAACTGGCGCCACCGCGAGGCGCCGTCCATGGCGGCGGCCTCGTACAGCTCGTTCGGGATCGACTGCATCCCGGCCAGGTAGATCAGCGCGTTGTAGCCGGTCCAGCGCCAGACGACGATCGTGGACACGGCGATCTGGGAGGCGACGGTGCCGTTCTGCCAGTCGACGGGACCGACGCCGACGAGCCCGAGCAGATGGTTGACGAGGCCGAAGTCCCGGCCGAAGAGCTGCGCGAAGACGAGGGTCGCGGCGGCCACCGAGGTCGCGTACGGCAGGAGGACCGCCGTGCGCAGGAAAGTACGGCCCCGCATCCGGTAGTTGAGCAGATGCGCCAGGCCGAGTGCCATCACCAGCTGCGGCACGGTGGACAGCACGCCGATGGTGAAGGTGTTCCGGAGCGCGGTCCAGAAGTACTCGTCCCCGAAGAGCGCGGTGTAGTTGCCGAGCCCACGCCACTCCATGGTGCCGGGCGTCTGGAGCTCCACCCGGTACAGCGAGACGTAGGCCGTGTAGAGCAGCGGGAAGAGCCCGAAGGCGGCGAACAGGGTGAAGAACGGGGCGATGTAGGCGTACGGCGAGAACGTCCGCCAGGCCCGCCGGACCGGACCCCGCCGCACGGGCGGTGGCGGGACGGACCTCGGCGGTGCCGGGGACGCGGATGCGGTGAGGGTCACGGCGCGGCCCTTCGAAGGTAACGGAGACACGGAGACACAGGGAGGGGATCGCGGCGGGAGAGGGGAAGGACGGGGGCCGCCGGGGGCCCGCGATCCGGTGGCGGCGCGCGGATCAGGGGAGTGATACGGCTCCGGTGCGAGGGAGTTCCGCCGGACCGGTGCCGGACGGCGCGGCGTGCGGAGCGGGGAAGCGGCGCGGCCCGAGGGGCGGGAGGTCTGCCGGAGCCGCGCCCCGGCAGGGGCGGTGCGGGCGGTGGGCAGGCAATGCGGTTACCGGGCAAGGCAGTTGCGCCGGAGCCGCGCCCCGGCAGTGCGGGCGCGGGGTCAGCCGATGGTGTTGGCGACGCCCTTCCTCGCGTTCGACCACGCCTTGTCGGGCGAGACCCCCTTGCGCTCGACCTCGCTCAGCGCGTTGGTGATCTGCTGGGCGATGTTCTGGTCGTGCACGCCGAGGACCTGGACCGGGGCCGCCTTCGCCGCGTCGCCGAAGACCTGCCCGATGGGCGCGCCGGAGAAGTACGGGTCCCTGGCACCGGCGACCTTGTCGATCGCGCCCGTCGCCGACGGGAAGTTGCCCTGCTTCTCGAAGAGGCGCCGCTGCTGCTCGGGCGCGGTGAGCCACTTGATCAGCTCGTACGCCTCCTTCTTGTGCTTCGCGGCCCTGGGGACGGTGAGGTAGGAGCCGCCCCAGTTCCCGGCGCCGCCGGGCAGCGCCGCGATGTCCCACCTGCCCTTGCCGCTCTCACCGGCCTGCCCCTTGATGTAGCCGAGCATCCACGCCGGGCAGGGGATGGTGGCGAAGGAGCCGGCCGCGAAGGCCTGGTTCCACTGCGGGGACCACTGGTCGAGCTTGGCGCTCAGCCCGTCCCGGGCCGCCTTCACGGAATGGTCCCAGGCGCTGCGCAGAGCGGGGTTCTCCTCCCAGATCAGCTTGCCCGAGGCGTCGTAGTACCGCTCCTTCTCCTGTCCGATCATGATCGAGTACAGGCTGCCGACGCTGTCGAGCCAGGCGCTTTTTCCGGGTGCCGCGGCCTTGTACCGCTTGCCGAGGGCCAGGTAGCCGTCCCAGGTCGCCCACTTCTTCGCCAGCTCGGCCCGGTCGGTGGGCAGCCCGGCCTGCCGGAGGAGGTCCGTGCGGTAGCACATGGCCTCGGGGCCGACGTCGGTGCCGAGGCCGAGGACCTCGCCGCCGCGTCCGGTGGCGGCGGCCCACTTGGCGGGGGCGAACTCGTTCCTGAGGCCCTCGGCGCCGTACTTCCTCAGGTCCTCGAACTTGTCGGACTGCTGCTGGGCGACGGAGGCGATCCGGCCGACCTCGACGCCCTGCACGTCCGCGAGGCCGCCGCCCCCGGCGAGCCGGGTCTGGAGGGACTTCCAGTAGTCGTTCTCGTCCTCGGTGTCGGTCTGCTTGACGGTGACGCCCGGGTGGAGCTTCTCGTACTCGGCGTACAGGCCCGCCTCCTTGTACCCGAAGGAGCCGAACAGGTCCACGGTGAGGGTGATCCGGCCTCCGGCCCCGTCGGCGGCTCCGCCCCCGGAGGACCCGCAGGCGGCGAGCAGGGCCCCGGCGAGCGTGACCGCGCCGAGGCGGACGGCGGTTCTTCTGGCCTGGGCGGCACGGACGGTGACGGCGGCTCGGGCGATGGGCATGGGGAAGCCTCCTTGGCTCCGGAAGCGGGCGGGGCGGGGACGGGCGGGAGCGCCCGAAGACGCCCCCTGAGGGGCGGATCGTCGAGAGCGATTCCCTGAGAGCGCTCTCAACCATGCGGGGGGAGCGTGCCCGCGAACAAGCCGTTCCGTCAAGGCTCGAAGACGTAACGGACGAGAGCGGGCGCCAACTCCCGCTTGTGTTCACCCTCTTGACACGCGCGTTTCGGCGGTTCTACGTTTCCGGCGTTCTGAGAGCGCTCTCGACAATGCTCGAAGACGAGCGAAGACCACTGAAGACGGCCGACGACAGACGACGGCGGCCGACGACTGAAGGCGACTGAAGACGGCCGACGGCCGACGACGACCGAAGGAGCCGGGACGCTCCCGAGGAGTCGCGCGGTCCTCCTCCTTCCGTGCGATCCCCTTCCCCGCGTGTTCCCCGTGCCCCCACTCGTCCCCACGACATGAGGTGCCGCACATGCCAGCCCCCCGTCCCAGGCCCGCCGCCGCGCTGGTCCTGGTCTCCGCCCTCGCCGCCCTCGGGCTCGGCCCCGCCGTGACCCCGGCCGTGGCCGCCACCGTCCCCGCGGGTGCCGGGAGTTACTCCGACACCCGCCCCGCCGGAACCTCCGGCCCGACCACGAACACGGGCGCGCCCGTCACCCCCAAGGTCACCGCCGCGGCCCAGGGCAAGCCGGTCCCCACCAACGACTGGTGGTCCTCCCTCGCCTTCCAGCGGTACGGCGACAACCCCTGGTCCACCCCCATGTACGGCCACCCGCTCACCTACCAGGCCGTCGCCGGAGGTCTGGAGGTCGGCTATCCGACCAGCCCCGCGATCGTGGGCGACGGGCGCCAGTACGAGTTCCCCCACAAGCGGGACCTCACCCTCGGCCTCACCGGTCTGAACTCGCCCGACACCAAGGCCGACGCCTGGTCCGACTGGACCGTCACCCCCTACTGGTCCGACGGCACCCGCACCCTGCGCACCACCATCGGCCACGGCCTGCCCTTCGTGTACGCCAAGGGCACCGGCGGCGACGCCCGGATCACCACCGCCGCACCCCCCGCCGTCTTCGCCGACCAGGGCAACGTCCTCGGCATCACCGTCGCGGGCCACCACTACGCCCTCTTCTCGCCCACCGGCACCGACTGGACCGTCTCCGGCACGACCGTCACCGCCGGGCTCGGCGGCCGGGACTACTTCTCCGTCGCGGTCCTGCCGTCCACCGACGCCCTCGCCACCTACCGGAAGTACGCGTACAGCTTCGTCACCGGCTCCGCCGTGAACTGGAGCTACGACGCCGGGACCGTCCGCGCCACCTACTCCCTCACCACCGAGCCGAAGGAGGGCGCCGAACGCGGCACCCTCCAGGCGCTCTACCGCCACCAGTGGCTGCACACCACCGACCCGCTCACCCCGTACACCTACGTCTCGCCGCGCGGCACCATGAAGGTCCGCGAGGCGGCCTCCTTCAGCACCTCCCAGCGGTCCGCCGCCGTCCTGCCCGCACTGCCCGGCGGCACCGGAGCCGACACCGCGCGACTGCGCGGACACCTCGCCGAGGTGGCGAACTCGGCCGACCCCTTCTCCGGGGCCGTCGACACCTACTGGACGGGCAAGGCACTGGGAAAGCTCGCCCAACTGGTGCCGCTCGCCGACCAGATCGGCGACACCGCGCTCCGGGACAAGCTCCTGGGCCAGATCAAGGGACGCCTCCAGGACTGGTTCACCGCCGGGGGCGCCAACGAGTTCTCGTACGACCGGGTCTGGAAGACCCTCACCGGCTACCCGGCCTCCTACGGCAGCGACACCGAGCTGAACGACCACCACTTCCACTACGGCTACTACGTGTACGCCGCCGCGATCGTCGCCCAGTACGACCCCGGCTGGGCCGCCGACTCCGCCTGGGGCACCATGGTGAGGACCCTGGTCCGCGACACCGCCAATCCGAGCCGCACCGACACCGCCTTCCCGTTCCTGCGCGGCTTCGACGTCTACGCGGGACACAGCTGGGCCAGTGGCCACCAGGGTTTCGCCGCAGGGAACAACCAGGAGTCCTCCTCCGAGTCCACCAACCTCAGCGCCGCCCTGGTCCTCTGGGGCTCCGCGACCGGGGACACCTCGCTCCGCGACCTCGGCGCCTACCTCCTCACCACCGAGGGCGAGGCCGTCGCCCAGTACTGGTTCGACGCCGACCAGCAGGTCTTCCCCGGCTCCTTCGGACACGACACCGTGGGCATGGTCTGGGGCAGCGGCGGCGCGTACTCCACCTGGTGGACCGCCAACCCCGAGGAGATCCACGGCATCAACGTCCTTCCCGTGACCGGTGGTTCGCTCCACCTCGGCGGGCACAAGGAAGCCGTCCGGCGCAACATCGCCGAGATGGAACGGGAGAACGGCGGCCCCGCCGTCGAATGGCGGGACATCCTGTGGGAGTTCCAGTCCTTCGCCGACCCCGCCGCCGCCAAGGCCAAATGGGACGCGGGCAACGCCGGATACACCCCGGAGGCGGGCGAGTCCAAGGCCCACACCTACCACTGGCTCACCGCCCTCGACACCCTCGGCGCACCCGACGCGACCGTCACCGGCTCCGTCCCCACCTCCGCCGTCTTCACCAAGGGCGCCACCCGGACGTACGCCGCCCACAACCACGGTTCCACCGCCCGTACCGTCACGTTCTCGGACGGGAAGTCCCTCTCCGTACCGGCCCGTTCCACCGCGACCGGCACCGGCGCGGGTGGCCCGGGACCCGACCCCGAGCCCCCCACCGGCAACACCTTCCAGCTCCGCACCGGGGGGACGCTCACCACGGCCACCGGCACGACGGCCGTCAGCGACACCGTCCCCTCGGCACAGGGCGGCACCTACGACGGCACCCCGAACCGGCCCCTCGTCTACCAGGCCCGGAACGTCAACGGCACGCTCAGGGGCGGCGGTTCCACCGCCTTCCGCCTCCAGGTCGACGCCGGTACGGCCGTCGGTCTCGGCCAGCAGGCCAGGATCAGCTACGACTTCACCGGCGACGGCACCTTCGACCGCACCGAGACCTACCAGTACTTCGCGACCGACCCGGTGACGGGCTGGGAGGAGTACGGCCAGGCGCGCGGCCTGCGGTCCACCACCGGAACCCTCGCCGACCTGCGCGGCGGCACCGTCCGCCTGGAGGTGTGGAGCGCCATCGGGAACGCCGACTCCCGGCTCCAGACGGGCACGGACCGCTCGGTGCTCGTGATCCCGTACGACTGACCGCGAGGCGCGGGAAAGGGGGCGGCGGCCCGGGGCGTCCCCGGGCCGCCGCCCTCGTGTGCTCGTGTGTCCTCAGGCCGAGGCGCGGCGGACCAGGGACGTGGGGGTGATCACGGAGGCGGGGCCTCCCGGACCGGTCCCGTCGAGCAGTCTCATCAGCAGCCGTACCATCAGCCGGCCCATGCCCTCGACGTCCTGGTGCACCGTCGTCAGGGCCGGGTCGGTCCTGCGGACCACCGACGCCATGTCGTCGAAACCGACCACCGCCACGTCCTCCGGCACCCGCAGCCCCCGCTCCCGCAGGGTCAGCAACGCCCCCGCCGCCATCAGGTCGTTGGCGACGAACACCCCGTCGACGTCCGGCCGCCGGTCGAGCAGCTCCGCCATCGCGCGCGCACCGCTCTCCTCGGTGAAGTCGCCCCGGCACAGCAGGGCGGGATCGGCGTCCACGAGGACGTCGCGGTAGCCGTGCAGCCGGTCGAGGGCGGACGTCTGGTCCCGGGGCCCCGAGAGGTGCGCGATGTTCCGGCGGCCGAGACCCACCAGATGCCGTACCGCCTCCCGGGCGCCACCACGGTTGTCGCAGTCGACGAACGGCACCCCGGGACCGGTCCCCGGCGCCGGACGCCCGCCGAGCACCACGGGGACCCGGGCCCGGTCGATCAGGCCGGGCAGCGCGTCCTCCCCGTGCAGGGAGAACGCGAGCGCCCCGTCGACATGCCCCCCGCCGAGATAGCGGGCGATCCGGTCGTGATCGCCCGGCCCCTCCGCCCAGAGCAGCACCAACTGGGCGTCGTGCGAGGTCAGCTCACGGCTGATGCCCCGTACCTGCTGCTCGAAGAACGGGTCGGAGAAGATCCGGAACTCGGGCTCGGCGATGATCACCGCCACCGCTCCGTTGCGCCGGGTGACCAGGGTGCGCGCCGCGTGGTTGGGCACGTAGCCGAGTTCCTCGACGGCCCTGCGGACCTTCTCGACCAGCGGGGCGCGGACACCCGCGCCGCCGTTCACGACCCGGGAGGCCGTGGCGCGGGACACGCCCGCGCGCGCGGCGACGGCTTCCAGCGTGGGGCGTGACCCCGTGGTCTGCTCGGACAAGTCGGGCGCTCCTCGGCTGCGTCGCGTGGCGGGCGGCCGTGCGCGCCCCCGGGGATGATATCCGCAGCCCCGGGCCGCTGAGAGCGCTCCCAGAACCGTGCGGCGGGGTACGCCGGAGCCCTCCGCGCGGTGGGGTCGTGCCACCGCGCGGAGGGCTTCGCCGTACCGGCCGGTTACGGGGGAGTGTCAGCCGATCCAGTCGGCCGCGCCGCGCACCATGTGGTGGTCGGTCACCCTGTTGTCGAGGGGCATGGAGTCCCCGACGACGTGCCTGAAGTGGCGCGAGCTGAAGAAGATGTAGTCGATCTTGCAGTCGGTCAGGGTCTCCGGCACGGTGACGGGCGGGCAGCCGGGGCCCCTGAACGTCGGCTCGCCACCACGGCAGAGCCGGGTTCCGGCCGCGCACGCCGGGGTGTTGCGGGGGTTGTTGTCGGTCTGGTCCGCCTCGTCGAAGACGCCTTGGGCGCCGCCGCCGAGCGCGGGGCGGTAGAAGCCGTCCATGAAGTCCTCGTCGGGGAACCCGTTGAAGTCCCCGCCCAGGACGACCGGGGTCCCGGCCCGCTCCCAGCTCTCGGCCTGCCGGCGCAGGACCGCGGCCTCGGCGTCACGCAGGGAGTTGTCGTCCCAGTACAGATGGATGGAGCAGGCCCAGCTCAGCCTGGACCGGTAGAGGCTCTGCACGCAGGGGACGCGGATGAGCTCCCGCTCGTTGCTCTGGGTCAGCTCGATCGTCGCCGTCCGGACGACGGTGCCCTTGACGAAGACGGCGACCCCGTACGCCTGGCCGCCGCAGACCGTCGCCTTGCCGGTGACGGTGGCGGCGAACTTCCCGCTGAACCCCAGGGGCGCGAGCTTGGCGCCGAGTTCGTCGTACTGCTGCTGGCAGACCTCCTGGAGATGGATCTGGTCGGCCTTCCAGAGCCCGGACGCCTCCGCGACGACGGCGGCGATCCGCCGCGCGTTGCTGTAGCCCCCCGGGGCGGGGCCCTTGCCCTCGGGGCAGGAGTGGCCGCAGATGTTGTAGGTGACGTACCGCAGGCTCTGCGGGGTGTCGACGGGCACGGTGTCGGCGGCGGCGGGGGTGGGGGAGGCGAGCGTGGTGAAGAGGAGTGCCGCCGCGGTCGTGAGCGTCGCGGCAAGCGTTCTGAGACTTCTCACAGGGGCTTCCTTAGGGACGGTGACGGGCTCTCGGGGTGGCCGAAAGGCGATGGAGGGCCGTGGTGTGTTCCGTACCGAGGGGTGGTTGCCGAAGGGCCGTGCGAGCGCACGGCCGCCCGGCGCCGGGCGTGCGGGTCCGGCGGAGGGCCGGTCGGTTCCCTCTGCCGGGGTGGTGGTTGCGGGGTGCCGATGCCCTGTGCGGCTGCGCGTCTCTCCACGCCGGACTCAACGCGGTGTACGGCCATAGGAAGCGGTGCATTACAGACTTTCCGGGGCAGACTGTCCTGGTGGTCCTTCGAGGGGCTGTCAGCGCCCCGTGCCAGGATCCACGGCACGACCGTCTCGCTCGAAGCCCTGGTGCCCGTTCTCCGGCAGGCGCACACCTCCGCCTCCACGCCGACCGGGTCGCCGTCCACGATCCCGGGGCAGTCGGCGACGCACGGGGAACCGTGGGGGAAATGGCGGGTGTCCTGAATCGGACCAGGACCCGGACCAAGCCCGGACCCGGACCAAGCCCGGGGCCTTCGTCGGCGCCATGACCGGCGGGCGCGGCGGCGGCCCCCGGCCCATCCGCCCTGGTTCCGGGACACCGTCGGGCATCGGCTCATCGGGCTCGGCGGTAGGCCTGGGGGACGGGCCTACGGGCCTACGGGCCCGCGCGGGCCGCCGAGGCCCGGCGCGGCCTCCCCGCCGACCCCGCCTTCCGGTGCCGTGGTGGCGGGCAAGCGGTCACGAGCGGGCCGCACTCCCTTCCGGCCGGGGACCGGACCGTTCCGAAGGCCCCGCACCTGCCCCTGGAGACGGCCGGACGGGCGACCCGCCCGCTGGACCCGCTCCCGTACGGACCCCTTCCGGCATCCATGGGGAACGCCCGGGTGCGCGCGGACCGTGTACCCGGGCCGGGCCGGGGCCGGGTGACGGCCCATCGGGCCCCGACCGGGCCCCGGCGACGGCGTCCCCCGGCCCCGGCCCCGGCCCCGGCCCCGGGTCAGTCCTCGTACAGTCCCGCCACGAAGGCGTGTGCCAGGGTGCGGGTGTGGGTGAGGGTGATCAGCCAGGACCGTACCCCCGCCTCCTCCGCGAGCGCGGCGGCGCGGCCCGTCAGCCGCAGCGAGGGGCTGCCGGACGGATCGCGGACCACCTCGATCTCGGTGAGCACGGAACCGTTGAGGCCCACCCCCAGCGCCTTGAGCACCGCCTCCTTGGCGGCGAACCGTACGGCGTACCGCTCGGCGCAGTCCGCCGGGATGCCGCAGTAGGCGCGTTCCTGCTCGGTGAACACCCGCTCCGCGAAGCGCGGTTGACGCTCCAGGACGGCCCGCATCTCGTCCACCTCCACCAGGTCCGTGCCCACGTTCAGGACCCGTCTGCCGATCAGGGCGCGGGCCGCCCGCGCCGCCGCCTCCCCGACGTCCCGGCCGCTCTCCCCGAGGTTCCCGCCGACCTTCCGCGCGGCCTCGCCGCCGCTCATCGATCCGATCATCATGCCAAGATCCAACTCTCTTGCTCCGCCGCGCGATCGGCCGATATGGTGCCGTGCCGTCACCCATGATGGAGCAAGCGCGCGCCGATACCGAGCGCCGACCGAGAGGGTCCCCGCGATGAGTCTGCGGTTCACGCTTCAGCCCCACCCCCGTCCCACCGGTCCCGAGCGGCGCGCCGAGATACTGGCCGACCCCAAGTTCGGCCAGTACTTCACCGATCACATGGCCCGCGCCGTGTGGACGGAGGACGGCGGCTGGGGCGACGCGGCCGTGATCCCGTTCGCCCCCGTCCCCATGCACCCGGCGGCGGCGGTCCTGCACTACGCGCAGGAGATCTTCGAGGGGATGAAGGCCTACCGGCACGCGGACGGCTCGGTCCGTACCTTCCGTCCGGAGGCCAACGGAGAGCGGTTCGCCCGCTCGGCCCGGCGCCTCGCCCTGCCGGAACTCCCGCTGTCCGCGTTCCTGGAATCGGTCACCGAACTCGTCAGGGCCGACCGCGACTGGGTGCCGACCGGCGAGGAACAGAGCCTCTATCTGCGCCCGTTCATGTTCGCCTCCGAGCCCTTCCTCGGCGTGCGGCCCGCCGCCGAGGTCACGTACATGGTGATCGCCTCGCCCGTCGGCCCGTACTTCTCGGGCGGGGTGAAGCCGGTGTCGATCTGGCTCTCCACCGACTACACCCGGGCCGGGCGCGGCGGCACGGGCGCCGCCAAGTGCGGCGGCAACTACGCGGCCAGCCTCGCCCCGATGCGGGAGGCCGCCGAGCACGGCTGCGACCAGGTCTGCTTCCTCGACGCGGCGGAGGGCCGGTACGTCGAGGAACTCGGCGGGATGAACCTGTACTTCGTCACCGACGACGGCAGGCTCGTCACCCCGGAACTGGGCACGATCCTGGAGGGCGTCACCCGCGCCTCGATCCTGGCCCTCGCCAAGGAGGCGGGTCTGGAGGTCGAGGAACGTCCCGTCCCGATCACCGAGTGGCAGGAAGGGGCGCGGACCGGCGCGATCCGCGAGGTCTTCGCCTGCGGCACCGGCGCCGTCGTCACCCCGGTCGGACGGCTGGTGTGGGACGGCGGCGAGGTCGTCGCCCCGGACACGGGCGCCGAGGACTCGGTGACCATGCGGCTGCGCCGCCGTCTGGTGGACATCCAGTTCGGCCGGGCGGAGGACCCGCACGGCTGGATGCACCGTCTCGTCTGAGACCGCCTCGTCCGGGACCGCGCTCCCGACGGTCCGGTGGCTCCCCGCCCCGGGCCGTCCGGGCACGGACGCGCGGAGGGGCCGCCCTTGCGCCCCGGGGCCCGTGCCCCGCGCCCCGGTGCTCGGCATCGGGAGCCGTCAGGCCCCGAGCCCGCCCGCCGTCAGCAGGCCCAGGCCCACCGCCTCGTTCGGGCAGCTGCCCCCGCAGTCGTCCCCGGTGGACGTCACCCCCTCGGTGACCGGCAGACAGACGTCGGCCAGGTCCTCCGCCCGCAGGGCACGGCCCCCGCCGACACCCCGCTGCACGGCCAGCGCCACCACGCCCGCCGCGTACGCCGTCGCCCCCGACGTCCCGCTGGACACCAGCCAGCCGTCGTCCGGGGCGGTCCCGTCGTACGCGCTGTTGCGCCGGTCGAAGAGACAGCCCGGCTGGGTCGGGAAGACGATGTAGTCCCCGTGCGGAAGGAGTCCGCAGGGACCCGACAGATCCGGCACGCTCCGGCCGGGGAACACCGCGGAGCGGTAGCTCGACGCCAGGTCGGCCGCGCGCAGCGCCCCCCGGGGGGAGAGGTGCGCCCCGCCGACGGTGAGCGCGCCGGGAGTGGCCACCGACTGGAACATGGCGGAGGGCCGGTCGGTGGATCCGTTGCCCGCCGCGAAGAGGACGGTGATGCCCCGCCGGACGGCGTCGGCGACCTCCAGATGCAGCTGCGGCTCGGCGCGCAGGGTCCCCCAGCTGCACGAGATGACGTCGGGGGACAGCTGTACGGCCCGCTGGAACGCCGCCAGCGGGAACGAGAAGCCCTCGTTCGCCATCTTCACCATGGTCAGCTCGGCCCGGGGCGCGACCGCGAGCAGCAGCGCCGACATGGCCGTGCCGTGGCCGCGTTCGTCGGCGGCGGGGTCGAAGGCGGCCAGCGCGGGCACCACGGACGTCGTGTAGCCGTGCGCCCGGTGGTGCGGATGCGCGTAGAGACCGGTGTCGACCATCACCACCCGGACGCCCTCGCCCCTGATCCCGGCGGCGTGCAGCGGCCCGGCGCCCGCGACCCGCACCGCGTCCTCGGGGAGCCGCAGGAAACGGTCGGTGCGGGGGAGCGGAGGAGTGGCGCTCACCGCCAGTTCGAAGCCTGACCTGGGGACCTGGACGTCGTCGACGAGTTCCGGCAGGACACGGGAGCGCAGCGGGCCCGCGGCCCGGGTCTCGTACCGTACGGAACCCCGGATGTACTTGTTGCGGACCGGGCGGACCGGGCTCCCGAAGACCTCCGCGAGCAGGGCGTTCCCGCCGGACACGGTCAGTCCCGCGCCGGTGCGGGCCTCGACGCGCAGCCCCTCGCGGGCGTACGCGTCGGCGAGCCGGTCCACGGCCCCCGGGGGCGGCAGGAACTCCGTCACGGGGTGGCGCAGGAGCTGCCCGGGGTCGGAGCCGATCCGCCGTCCGCCGGCCGAGCGGGGGACGACGGTGAGGGTGCCGTGCTCCTCGAAGCGGGCGAACTCCTCCTCCACCATGGGGTGCCTTCCCTTCAGCCGGTCGTGAGCGCCCGCAGGCGCCGCCGGTCGAGCTTGCCGGACGGGGTCAGGTTCACGTCCTCGTCGGTGAGGAAGGTGATCCGGGCGGGCAGCATGTAGTCGGGCAGCCGCAGGGCCAGGGCGTGGCGCAGCTCCGGCTCCCCGGGGGGCCCGCCGTCCGGACCGGGGCCGCCGCCCAGGACGAAGAGGGTGATGGACCGGCCCGTCAGGGCGTGGTCCTCCGGCACCGCGCAGCAGTCGCCCACCCCGGGCACGGCGAGGGTCGCCGCCTCCACCTCCGACAGGTGGACGAGGTTCCCGTTGATCTTCAGGGCGTCGTCGCGGCGGCCCAGGAACACGAGCGCGCCGTCCGTGCGGCGGCGGACGTAGTCACCGGAGCGGTAGTAGCGACCGCCGCCGGGCCCCAGCGGCTCCACCACGGCACGGGCGGTGCGTCCGGGTTCCCCGCAGTACCCCGTCATCACCTGGGGCCCGCCGATGAGCAGTTCCCCGGTGGCCCCGTCCGGCACCGGCCGCAGGGCGTCGTCGACCACGAGCACGTCCACCGACGGCAGGGGCCCGCCGATCGGCAGGAACTCCTCCCCGTACCCGGCGATGTCGTCCACCAGGAAGAGCGTCGCGCTGTGCGTGGTCTCGGTCGGCCCGTACCCGTGGACGTACGTGAGCCCCGGCACCCGCTCGGCGAACGCGCGCAGCACCGCCACCGGACAGGACTCGCCGCCGAACCAGAGCCGCCGCAGCGAGCCGAGGTCGCGGCGGGCCGCGTCGCTGAAGCGGCCCACCAGCATCCGGATCACCGAGGGGACGAGCAGCGTGTCCGTGATCCGCCACTCCTCGACCGCCCGGGTGATCTGCGTCGGCATCCGCAGCCGGGGCAGCAGATGCACGCTCCCGCCGACCAGGAACGTCGACCAGAGGTCCACGACGGAGGCGTCGAAGAACAGCGGCGCCACATTGAGGAAGCGCATCCCCTCCTCGAAGCCGACCGTCTCCTGCGCCCCCGCGAGGAAGGCGCACAGCGCCCGGTGGCTGATCACGACACCCTTGGGGGAGCCCGTCGAACCCGAGGTGAACACCACGTACGCGGCGTCGTCCGGGTCGCGCCCGGCCGGGTCGGCCACCGGAAGCGGAGCGGACTCGGCCGTCGGGTCCCACTCCCCGGGGCCGTCCCCGACGGTCACCACCCGGCCCGCGGGAGCCCCGTCGAGGAGCGCCCGGTGGCCGGGATGGACGAGGGTGACGGTCGGCTCGCACCGGTCGAGCAGCAGCGCGACGCGGGCGGCGGGCAGCGACTCGTCCACCGGCACGTACCGGGCGCCGAGCCGCAGCGCCGCCCACATCGCCGTCACCGAGGCGATCGACTTGTCCATCACCAGGGCCACGGTCGAACCCCTGCCGACACCGAGCGCCGCGAGGAGCCCGGTCAGGGCCTCGGTGCGCCGGGCCAGCGTCCGGTACGACACCGTCTCGCCGGTGTCCAGCGCCACCACGGCCGTGGCGTCGCTCGTGGACCGGGCTTCCAGGATCTCGTCGGCGTACACGGGCACACCGCCCTCCGCCCGTCCGCTCATCGGTCCTCCTGCCAGGTGAGGGGGGAGTCGAGCCGGAGCCGGATCGCTTCGAGCAGCTCCGGGAAGGTGTCCATCCGCTGCTCGTACGAGCCGAAGTGGCCCATGCCGTCCAGGACGGTGAGGTCGCTGCCGGTCAGCCCGTGCAGCTCCTCGGCGACCTCCAGGGGCACCCAGGGGTCGTCCTTCGAGTGGAACTGGGCGATGAACCGCTGGTTGGCGCGGATGGCGTCCCAGTCCCACGGCCGGTCGAAGAACCCGCTGCGCCGCTCCAGCTCGTAGCCGCAGTCGGTGTGGTGCCCGGCCACGGCGAACGTACCGAGCAGCGGCGCCGTCTCGGCGTACCGGAACGCGGCGAGCGCCCCGGAGGAGTGCCCGACGATCACCGTGTTCTCGTCCGGCCGTACGACGTCCGTGAGGTACGGCAGCCAGAACCGCAGCCGCCCCTTGATGGGGTCGGGGAAGGTCTGCGCCACCACCCGGTGGCCGAGGGCCTCCAGCTCCCGCTTGAGATAGGGGAACCAGATGCCCTCGACGCTCGCTCCGGCGTTCCCGTGGATCAGGACGATCCGCACGTCCGCCCGGGAGCGGGGCCGGTGCGGCCCCGCTCCCGCCGTGGAGATCTCAGACAGGGGACACCTCGTCGTCCAGGAGCTCGTCGAGCAGCTCGGACAGCGAGCCCAGGGTCGCGAAGTTCTCGACGGTCAGCAGCTCGGGTTCGAGCTCGATGTCGTAGAACGTCTCGAAGGCCAGCGTCAGTTCGATCATCTGGGTCGAGTTCAGCGAGAGGCCGCCGTTGAACAGGGGCGTGTCCGGCGTCAGTTCGACCTTCTGGTGGGGGAAGATATCGGCGATGACCCCGCGCAGGTCGTCCTCGATGTCCGCCCGGGTCTTGCGGTCGCTCACCCTCGGTTCAGCTCCTCTCGGGCGCGGCGGGACCTTCGCCGGGCGTCTTCGCCGGGGCGGTCTCGTCCGCGGTCTTCGGCCGGGTCTGCAGGAACAGCGGGGTCCTGGGAATGTTCTGCGCGTCCTGGTGGAAGGGGTTGCGCTTGTTCTTGAGCGAGAGGTACATCGTGCGGCGGGCCCGCGCCTTCTCCTCGTCGGAGTAGAACAGGAAGGCGATGTTGCCCGCGTTCTCCCGGCCGACCTCGGTGAGCGTCAGGTCCTCGTCGGTCTCCACCGCGTAGCCGCCCTCGACGAGCCAGTCCACCTCGCGGCGGTACTTCTCGAAGTTGGCGACGTCCTCCTTCCGCACCGTGCCGAAGACGGGGAAGAAGACCATGACGCGGTTCTCGACCTCGTCCTCGCTGCAGATGCGGCCCTGCTCGATGGGGATGATCCCCTCCTCGACCTCCCGCATCCACCGGTCCACGTCGGTGTGGTTGCGGTAGCTGCGCTCGCCCATGTAGTTCTCGGCGGCGGGGCCGATGCCCAGGGTGTAGCTGGCACGGTAACCGTTGCCGCCGCAGGCGTGGTTGAGGCCGATCTCGCCCGCGTCGTCGAGATGGGTGAAGAAGTTGATCAGGAGCTGCTTGTCGTAGCCGTACCCGGCGAGACCGTCCTTGATCTGCCGGTACTGCTCGCGCTCGATGGTGCCCGACGGCTTCACGTCGGCGACCTTGCCCGCCCGGATCTGCTGGTCGAGCCGGGTGCCCTCCCACTGGTTGAACCGGTAGGTCTGCACGAAGCTGGGGCGCAGCTCGGCGCAGATGCCCTGGAGGTCCCGGCCGAGGACCTCGTCGTCCTGGCCCGGCAGGTTGTACATGAGGTCCAGGGCGAAGGTCCGGATGCCCGCCCTGCGAATGTTCTCCGCGGTGCGGTGGACCTGCTCGACGGTGGCCTTGATGGTGAGCTTGCGCCGGATCTGCTCGTCGAGGGTCTGCACGCCGAAGGAGATCCGGGTGATGCCCAGCGACTTCAGCATCTCGATGTAGCCGTCCTGGGAGAGCCCGAGCGGACTGCCCTCCAGGGAGATGCCGTCGACCTCGCTGAGGTCGAACTCGCGGTGCACCGCCTCCAGGATGGTGGCCATCGAGTCCTGTTCGAGCGCGGAGGGCGTGCCGCCGCCGAACTGGACGTACTTGATCTTCGTCCCCTGGAAGTACTTCGAGCGCGCGTTGCGCTGGATCTCCTTCACCATGGCCTGGACGAAACGCTTCTGCCGTTCGCCCTGGTACTTCGCCGCGGACTCCTTGAAGCACGCGCAGAAGTTGCAGAACGCCTCGCAGAACGGGATGTGGAAGTAGAGCAGGATGTCCGTCCGCTCCGGGTGGGACTGCCGGTCCAGGAACGAGAAGTACTCGGCCTTCTCCGCCTCGTCGTCGAGGGCGTCCTGGAAGGCGCAGATCTTGGGGTAGAACCAGGTGACGTTGGTGCGCTTCTCGGGGCTCTCGAACTCGTCCTTCAGATAGAAGTTCGAGTCGAGCCCGAGCATGAAGGGGTTCTCGACAGGGGTTGTCATGGCCTCGGCTCCCACTCTCTGATCAGGAAGGCTGGCTGGAGGGCTCCCCGTGGGGACCCCGGCTCTCGAGGAGGACCGGGTACTGGGCGCTCTTCTCTCCGTTGATCTCGATCCACCGGAGCTTCTCCTCCGGCAGGTCGACGTCCGCCCAGATGGCCTCGGGCGGGCACTCGGCGACGCACGCGTTGCAGTCGATGCACTCCTCGGGGTCGATGTAGAGCATCTCGGGGCCCTCGTGGAAACAGCTCACGGGGCAGACGTCCACACAGTCCGTGTACTTGCAGCCGATGCACTCGTCGGTGACGACGTACGCCATCTCTCGGTACCTCCGCGGTCTCGTTCCCGGCGTTCCCGCCGCGGTTTGTGTCACAGGGGGTGTGACGCCCTCACGCGTGGACCGGCGCGACCTCGGTCAGCCGGCGCATCCACCCGAAGCGGTCGACGGTCTCGCCCCGGTGGACGCCGTCGAGCAGCCCCCGGAAGCGGGCCGTCACCGGACCGGTCTCCCCGGCGGCGAACCGGTGCTCCTCGCCCCGGTGGCCCAGCGACGTCACCGGCGCGATCCCCGCCCCGCCGCCGGTGGCGAAGCACTCGGTGACCGTGCCGTCCGCGATGCCCTTCAGCACCTCGGCCAGCTCCACCGGCCGCTCGACGACCCGGGTGCCCGCGTCCCGCGCCAGCTTGACGACGGAGTCGCGGGTCACCCCGGGCAGCACCGTGCGGTCGAGCGCCGGAGTGGTCAGGACCCCGTCGATCACGAAGAAGGCGTTGAGGTTCCCGATCTGCTGCACGAAGCGGCCCTCCGGCCCGTCGAGCCACAGCACGTGGTCGTAGCCGTAGTTCGCCGCGACCTCGCCGGGCACCACCGCCGCCGCGAGCGACCCGGCGTCGTTGACGTCCCCGGTGCCCCCGGGCCAGGCCCGGACGTAACCGTCGAGGGTCATCGCGCGGACCGGCCGTCCCGCCGCCGGGTCGGCGACGGACGCCAGCACGTAGAACAGGCAGGCGTCCGCCGGGCCGGGCGTGAGCCCCGTACCGTCGGCGGCGAGGACCGCGCGCAGCCGCAGCGCCCCGCCGGGACCCGCCGGGATCCACTCCCGGTCCAGCTCCACCAGGGCGCGGACCGCCGTCCACACCCGGTCGAAGTCGACCTGCGGCAGGGCCAGCCTGCGGGCGCCGTTGTTCAGCCGCTTCAGGTGGCTGTCCGGCCGGAACACGGCGATCGGGCCGTCCGCCGTACGGTACGCGGTGAACGTGTCCACGACCGACTGACCGGCCAGGACCGCGCCCGCGGTGGGCCGCAGCGCCGGGATCGCGTCCCGGTCGGCCACGGTGAGCCCCTGCCAGGTGCGGCGCTTCCCCGACCGCATGAAGAAGGCGTGATCGGTGAGGACCGGGGTGGCGGGCCCGTCCGCCTCCGGCCTCGGACGGGGGGTGGCGGTGGGTGTGACCACCAGTTCGTTGCTCATGCGTGGACACCTTCCTTGTTCTGGAGACCGACGCCCTCGACGTCGGCCTCGACCTCTGAGATGACCGAGGCGACCAGCCGCTCGACCTGGTCGAGGGCTCCCTCGAAATGCAGCCGGGCGACCCGGTTGCGGAAGATGTCGCCCGGATCGAGCACCATGCCCGGCTCCGCCTCCGGGACCAGCTCCCGGAACTCACCCGCCCCGGTGAACGGACCGGTGCCGCTCAGCGTCCCGGCGTACGGTCCCGCCCGCCGGGTCGTCACGAACGCGAGGCCCGCGCTCACCGGCGACAGCGGACCGGGATCGTGCCGCAGCCCACGGGCCGCGTCCGCCGCCGCCGCGCACAGGTCCACCCCGGGACCCGCGAGCACCAGCTCGGGAATGTTGTCTCCGGCGAGCCGCGCGCCGACCTCGATCAGCACCGGCCGCCCGTCGCGGTCGATCCGCGTCTCGATGTGGAAGGGCCCCACCGTCAGCTCGAACGCCTCCACGACCTGCCGGGCGAACCCCTCCAGCGCCACCCCGTGCGGCGAGCGCTCCGGAGCGGTCGCGATGTGCCCCGTCTCGAAGAAGTCGGGCTCCGCCGACAGGAACTTCGTGGTGACGCTCGCCAGATGCGGCCCCGCCGCGTCCACCCAGCCGTCCAGGGAGAACTCCGGCCCCTCCACGTACTCCTCCACGAGCGCGGCCCGCCGGGGGTTCGGATGGAACCTCACCTCGCCCGGCCCGTGCACCACGGCGCACGCCGCCGCGTACTCCTCCTCGTCCCGGCAGAGGCTCACCATCAGGCTCCCGCCGCAGTCGACGGGCTTCACCACCACCGGGAACGGCAGCGGACACGGCCCCGGCACACCCTGCTCCACCAGCACCGAACGAGGGAAGGCCACCCCCCGCTCCGCGCACCAGCGGCGCATCACGTCCTTCTGCCGCACCGCCTCCGCCGCCTCCGCGCCCAGCGCCGGAAGCCCGAGCGCCCGCGCCAGGGCGGCGCTCTCCGGCACCACGTACTCGAAGCCCGCGACGACCCCGGTCGGCCGCTCCCCGCACTCCCCGACGATCCGCAGCAGCTCCGCCACGCCCCGGTCGGGACTCCAGTCGACGACGGTCGCGCCCGCCGCGACCTCCGGCGGCAGCAGCTCGGGGAACTGGGTGGGGATCAGACAGGGCGTCCCCGACGCCACCACCCGGGCGGCGAGCCGGACACCCGCCGACAGGGGCTGGACGACGATCAGCACGGCAGGACCTCCGACGAGACTCCGGCGACGAACCGCTCGTCGTCCCCGAGGAACGCCCAGTCGGGCGCGGGAACGGGCAGCGGACGGCCGGTGCGGGACATGAACAGGGTGCGGCGCGACCGCAGTTCGGCGCCGCGCAGGGACTTCGCCCGGTACGAGGTGACCCCGAGGTGCACGGCGTCGAGACCCCGGTCGAGAGCGAGCCGCAGCGGACCGTACACGGTCGCCTCGAAGTACTCCCCGGCCCCGCCGTGCCCGGCGGCGTAGTCGCAGCCGAAGACCCGCATGTGCAGGGTCCGGCCGTGGACGATGCCCAGGGCGAAGGCGGCGAGCCGGTCCCGCCCGTCCAGCACCTCGGTGACGACCACGTCCGCGCCGCCGACGCTCAGACAGCGCAGCAGATAGCGCACCGCGCCCTCCTCGCCGAGCTCCTCGCCGTGCCGGGCCTGCACCTGGACGACCAGCGGCGCGTACCGCTCAAGGTCCGCCGGGTCGGCGACCACGGTCCGCGACCGGTAGCCGCCCTCGGCGAGCCGTCTCAGATCACGTCGCACCAGCGAACGCCGGGACGAGGGCAGCGCCGCCACGTGCGCGTCGAAGTCCGCGCCGCGCGGCAGGACCACGGCCGTCGGAGGACAGGGCGCGGCGACCGTCGCGAACCCGGGCAGCGCGGCCAGCTCCCGGGTCTCCGCCTCGGGCAGGTACCACCAGGACACGTGCCCCGCGCCGTACTCCTCGGCCCGGTCGAGGAGCCGCCCGCAGAGGGCGCCGAGCAGCCCGGCGCGGCCCTCGCGGGCCAGCGCGGGATCCAGCAGCACCCGGTTGTCGTAGCCGGTCCGCGAACCGGCCAGCACCTGCACCTCGGGGGTGTGCCCGAGCAGGGTGGACTCGTTGTAGAGCGGGTTGCTGTCGCCGCCGGACGCCGTGTGGAAGGGCACCAGGGCGCTGGTCCGGCCGCTCGCCGTGTCCCGGCCCGCCAGATACGCCGTGACGAAACCCCGGTCGCCCTCCTGGGAGGCGGTCCAGCGGCGGGAGGTGTAGAAACCGGCCTCGTCCAGCCACGGCACACCGGTCCCGGAGGGGTCGAGGCGGTCGAGCTCGCCCACCGTGAACGGGGTCAGGGGGTCGTCCATGCCTCGTCCTGCCTCTCGGTCGTGTACGTGCCCCGGGCCAGGACCCAGGTGGCGACGACGCTCAGGACCGCCACCAGACTGGCCGCCACCGCCGCCGTGGTGAACAGCAGCAGGAGGGCCGCGGCGCCCGCGCCGATCGGGATCGTCCCGAACGCGAACGTGCGGTACACCGCGTTCACCCGGCCCAGCATCCCCTCGGGCGACACCAGTTGACGTCGTGTCAGCGAATGCACGTTGTAGAACGCCATGGCGGCGCCGTACACCGCCATGCTCGCCAGGAAGACCGCCGCACCCCAGGTGCCGAGGCCCAGTGCCCACAGCGCCGCGAGCAGCGCCGCCTGGGAGACGAGCAGGGCCCACACCCATGACCGGGCGCCGCTCCCGCCGCCGTACCGCGCGCTGGCCCTGGCGCCGAGCACACTGCCCACGCCCGCCGCGCTGAACCCGATGCCCAGGAAGGCGACCGAGTGCTCGGCCTCCTGCACCACGGCGATGAACAGCACGCTCAGGGCGACCTGTTCGGCCAGATTGAACAGGGAGCCCGCCGCCACCAGCCGACGCAGCGGATCGGACGCCGCGACGGCGGCGAACCCGGCGCGGATCGACGCGTTCTCCCGGCTCGCCCGGTTCCGCGAGGGCTGTCGGCGGGCCCGCAGCGCCGCCCCGCCGAACAGGTACGACACGGAGTCCAGAGCCAGGGCCGGACCGGGACCGAGCCCCGACACGACCAGACCGCCGATGGCGGGACCCGCCGTCTGTGAGACCGCGTTGACCGCCGCCAACTGCCCGTTGGCACGGGTCAGGTCCTCGGTGTCCACGGTGTCGGGGACGTACGCCAGGAGCGCGGTGTCGAAGAGCGCGGTGAACGCGCCCAGCAGCATCGCGGCGGCGAACAGCGTCGGGTAGTCCAGCCACGCCGCCGCGGAGAGCCCCACCACCAGGAGCAGCACCACCGCCCGCGCGAAGTGCGCGGCGTACAGCAGCGGCGCCCGGTCCCGCAGGTCCGCGAGCCGCCCCGCGAACGGGGTGACGAGCAGCACCGGGACGAACTGCGCCCCGCTGAGCAGCGCGATCTGCGACGGAGAGGCGTCCAGACCGGCGGCGGCGAGGACGGGCAGCGCCACCAGGGTCAGCTGCGAACCGGCCGAGGACACCGCCTCGCTGGTCCGCAGCGCCCGGAACGCGGCGGGCAGCCCCCGGCGGCCCGCCGACGGCGCCGGCTCCTTCGCCGTACCGGCCATCACACCGCCCCTTCCGAGGCGCCGCGCCTGCCCACATGGAGCGTGAACACCATCGGTACGGGGCCGAAGTTCTCCAGCACCCGCAGCCCTTCCGCCCGCGCGGAGGGGCCCGTGGTCACACAGGCGTCGAACTCACCGGCCGCGCAGAGGGCCGCGGCCCGCGAGTTGCTGCTCGCCAGGGACACGGCGCCCCGGCCCTCGACCAGGCAACTGGGCGCCGGATGCGACACGATCGTGCGGACCCCGGTGCCGTCCGCCCGGCCCGCGAGGACCATGTCATGGGTGTCCAGGAGGAAGCTGTCGGCCATCTCCAGACGGTGCAGGTTCTGGAAGACCAGGTCGTGCAGCCGGGGGTAGACGGCGCACGCGAGGATGGCCTCGGTGCCGTCGAAGCCCATGACGTCCAGCCCGTCCTCCACCTCCGCGTGCAGCAGCACCTTCCCGCTGACGCCCCGCTCGGCGAACCAGTGGTGCGCGGCCTTCTCCAGATTGGTCCCGGAAGGGCCCAGGGTGTGGATCGTGGTCACCGCCGGAAGCGTCGCGCCACGGCCCGTACCGCGTCCCGTGCTGTCGTTCATGCGTGTCGTCCCCCGCCTTCGATGGCCGTCGCTCCGGCACCGCCGGTGACCGGCAGCAGCCAGCCGTGCGTGTCAGGTGTACGTGCGTGCTGGACGTCGAGGAGCGCGGTCCGCAGCCCCCGGGTCACCGGGCCCTCCGTGCCGTCGCCGACGAGCAGGTCCCCGCCGTCGAGGCCGAGTCTGCCGACCGCCACGACCACGCCCGCCGTCCCCGAGGCGAAGACCTCGGTGAGCCGTCCGGAGCGCAGACCGTCCCGCACGTCCTCGATCGACGTCGGCTCTTCCGCGGCCGGGAGCCCGAGGTCCCCGGCCAGCGCCAGCAGCGAGTCCCGGGTGATGCCCCGGACGATCGTGCCGTCGCACGGCGGGGTCGTCAGCCGGGGCCCGTCCCCGTCGTCCCGGACGAAGAAGACGTTCATGGTGCTGAGTTCCTCGACCCAGCGGCGCTCCAGCCCGTCCAGCCACAGCGCCTCGTCGTACCCGGCCGCCTGCGCCGCCGTCCTGGTGAGGAGGCTGGCCGCGTAGTTCCCCGCGCACTTCGACTCGCCCGTGCCGCCGCGCACCGCGCGGACCGCGTCCGACGCCACGGTCACCGCCAGCGGCCGGAAGCCGCTCCCGAAACAGGGGTCCGCGGGATAGGGCAGGACCACGCACCGGTAGCTCCGCGAGGGCCGCAGCCCCATCTCCGCCTCGGTGGCGAGCAGCAGCGGACGCAGGTACAGGCTCTGCCCGTAGCCGCCCGGCACCCACCGCTCCTCCGCCGCGACCAGCTCCGCACACGCCCGTACGTACAGGTCCACCGGCATCTCCGGCATCGCGAGCCGCGCCGCCGACAGCCCCAGGCGACGGCCGTGGTCCGCCGCCCGGAACAGGGACACCGACCCGTCCGCGCCCCGGAAGGCCTTCATGCCCTCGAAGACGGCCTGCCCGTAGTGGAGTCCCAGCGTCGCCGGGTCCAGGACCAGGCTGCCGTACGGCTCGATCCTGGGCTCGGACCAGCCGGTTCCGGCCTCCCACTCCACGACCGCGACCCGGCCGGTCGCGTGACGGCAGAAACCGGGATCGCGGAGCACACGGTCCGGGCCGGGCGGTGCGGGGGCCCCGGGCGGGGCTGTCTCAGACATGTACCTCGGAACCCCACAGTCCGATCGGTGCCAGCGGACCGCCGTAGCGGTCCGGCTTCGACTCGGGCCTGCGCAGCAGCGTCCCGTAGAGGAAGTCGACGGCCCGCGTCCGGTAGGCCTCGTCGTCCTCGGTCGTCTCGATCTCCTCGATCAGGACCACGAGTTCACGGACGCACTCCACGATCTCCGCCTTCGGCCCGAGGGCCCGCCGCCCGGAACCGTCCATGGTGAACAGCCCGTGCGCCGCCAGCCAGGTACCGAGCGCGAACCCGGTGCCGGAGTCGAAGTTGCGCAGCGGCTCCGGCTGCGCCGGATAGCGGAACAGCCGCTCCAGGAAGACGTATTCGAGGACGACCTGGCCGTACGGCACGTCCTCCTCGAAACAGGCGATGGCCGTCTTCATGTCGACCTTGAGCTCCTCCAGGAGGCCGGGCCGCCACTTCGTCTTCAGCGCCAGGTGCTGGTCGAGCGGCCGGGGGCCGGTGTGGTGGAAGTAGTCGTGCATGTACCCCCAGACGCACCTGGCCTGGTAGACGTCCTCGGGGTCGATGCCGGGGGAGACGAGCCCGGTGTCCCCGGCGAACGGTGACGGGCCGCACAGCCGCTCGGTGATCGCCAGCGTCTGGGCCCAGATGTCCACGTGCCGGTCGAAGAAGAACCAGGCGAAGTTCTGGTGCGTGCAGCGGGTCGCCGAGGGGATGTTCTCCGGGAAGAACACCACGCAGTTGCCCTCCCGCAGACCCCGCGAGGCCGAGAGCAGCCGGGTCGACTGGAAGACGGCCTTCGGGTGCGGATAGGTCTCCTGGAGGTACGGAGTGCAGTCCGGGTCCTGCCGGACCACCGAGAAGGCCTCGATGTGCACCTCGTGCCGGGCGCTGTTGGGCAGGACCACCGGCCCCACGTACGCGGCCGGTTCACCGTCCTCGGGCGCGGGCACCGAGTCCCGGGTGGCGTCGAAATCAGGGACGCCCTCGCACCCCGACTCGCCCCAGCGCGCCAAGTCACCGAGGGTCGCCGATATCTGACGCTCCGGCATAAGTTCCGAGAGCCCGCGGACAGCCGTGCGCAACTCTTCAAGGACGACTCGCGGATCGCCGTCTCCTCCACCGCTCCGGACCTCGCGCAGGCGGTCCACGACAGGGACGACCCGACGTTCGAAATCCAGAAGTCCGGCAATGCTTCGCGGACCCACTCCACCCCCCATGGCGACGCTCCCCGGTACGGAACCCGAGGGCTCCGTTCGTCACGCCAGCGTCGAACACCGCTGGTCGCCAGGGACGCTAACATCCCAACTCCGATACGAACAATGGCAGTCTGAAGATCGGGACGTCATCTGCTCGACCTGCGGCGATGCGCTGGGCGCGGTGGCGCGCGCCGGAGCGCCGGACGCGCCCCGGACGCCGCCCTCCCCTCGGTCGGCCGCGCCGGGGCGCCCGGACGCGCCCGGCCCGGAGCGCGCTCCCGGAGAACGGCCCTGGAGAGTGCTCCCGGCCCCGCCCGCCGGTCGAACGGAAACTCTGGAATTAATACAGAAATGACCGGAATTCTCTCGCCCGCTTGGGTGCAAGAAATTTGTTGCGCGTCAATCCGGCTGATAGGGATTCACCACAACGGGCCGAAAGGGAAAGAGGCGCGCGGTGAACAGAACTCGCATGGTCGGTCGTATCGTTTCGGCGGAGGAGTGCGGGCCGGGCGAGATCCTCATTCCCCTCCGCTTTTCCCACGGCCCGCGCGAGCGCGTCACCTGCGCGGAGACCGGGCTGCTCGCCGGGAGCGCGGCACGGAACGGCTGGAAAGCGACGCCCCGTGAGATGCACGCCCAAGCGTTTGCCGAGGATTCCCCCGGAACCCGGGGACCGTCCGCCGACGCACCCGTCCGCAGCACCGGCTGGGCCGTCTCGTACGAACTCGGCACCGGACTCCGGCTCGGATTCGCCGCGCTCGCCGACCCGGCGGACCGCGCCGCCGTCGCAGCCGCCCGGCGAATCGTCGAGGAGTGGACGGCGGCCCTGCGCACCCGCCTGCTCGTCACCACCGAGACGGGAGCCCTGTGCGCGGGAGCCCGGGGCCTCCTCGCCGCCGTCCAGCGGGCCGGGCGCCCGCCCGGCGGCCGTACCGTCGTCGCCGGGTCCGAGGGCTGCGGCCTGACGGTGACCGACGAACTCCGCCACCTCGGCGCCCGCCGGACGGCGGACGGGGGCCCGGCCCGCCCGGGGGACCTGATGGTCGTGGGCCCCCTGCCGCCGTCCCCGGCGGACCGCGCCGCCCCGCCCGGCGTCACCGTCGTGGACGCCGTCTGCGAACGCCACCGGTCCACCGCCGACGAACTCGCCCGCCTCACCCGCCAGGGCGAACACGTGGTCCTCGCGGCCCCCCTCCGGACGATCGCGGCGCAACGGCTGAGGGAGGGCGCGGAAGAAGCGGAGGGCGCCGAGGCGGGAGGGGCGGGCGGTGGTGACCGGTGGGGGGAGGCCGGGGCGACGGCGGACGGCCGGACCGGCGCGGGCCGCGCGTCAGGCGGGGAGCGGGCCCGTCCCGGGGTCACGCTCTCCGCGCCGGACCCGGCGGCCACCCCCGTGCCCGATCCGCGCCGGGTCGGATTCGCCCTCGTCCCCGGTCAGGCCCTGCGGCCCGCCCTCGCCGTCGGGGAGACCCTCCGTGCCCGCTTCGGGCACGTCGTGCCCCAGGCTCCCGGCACCTACTGCTACGAGGCCGACGACCGGCGCGACACCGTGCGCTGCGTCGCCGCGCTCGTCGACCTCCTGCTGATCGCCGCCCGCCCCGACGACCCCGAGGCCGCCGACGTCGCCTCCTGGGCGCCGCCCGGCACCCCCGTCCGCACGGTGACGTCCGTCCGGGACCTGGACCCCGGCTGGCTGCGCGCCGCCGGAGCCGTCGGAGTCGTCGAGACCGTCCACGCCCCGCGTCCGCTCGCCGAGCAACTGCTGTACGCCTTGCGGAGACTGGGCCCGAGTGACACCGTGAGGCGATCCGTCACGACCCGCCGCGCGGGCCCCGGGACTCCCGCTCCGGACTCGCCGGATGCCGCCCCCGGAACACCCGCCCCGGGCCCGTGGGCGAACGCCCCTGGCGCCCTCGCCCCGGGCCCGTGGGCGAACGCCCCTGGCGCCCTCGCCCCGGGCCCGTGGGCGAACGCCCCCGCAGCACCCGGCGGCGGCCCTCCCTCCGCTTTCAGCATTCCGCCGTTCTCACCCTGATCCCGCCCGGCGGCCCTGTCCCGCGCCCCCTCCCCGGCGCGACCGTGGTACCAGGCGTCCGTACGACGGGTGGACGCGGAGGACGACGGTGTCCACGGGGGAAGACATGGCGAGAACGGTCCACATGTTCCCGGGCCAGGGAGACTTTCCGGTACGGGAGTTCACGGCGGCGCTCGCACGGGACGAGGTGCTGCGCGCGGCGGCCGAGGCGACCTTCGCCGCCGTCGACCGGGACCGCACCCGGCGCGGCGTGCCCGCACTGCGGCCCTGGCTGCTGGGCCGGAACCCGCCTGGCGCCCAAGAGTTGGCCGCCGCGCCCGTGGGCACCGGACAACTCGCCCTGTTCGGCGCCTCGATGAGCGTCCACACCGCGCTCGTCCACCGGTACGGCCGCCCGGACGCGGTGCTCGGTGTGAGCTTCGGGGAGATCGCGGCCCTCACCGCAGCCGGATCCCTCACCGTCCGCGAGGGGGCCGGACTCGCCCATGTGCTCGCCCGCGTCCTGGCCACCGCCCCGGGCGGGCTGACCCTGGTGGCCTGCGACGAGGCCACCGCCGCCGTACTCGTCGCCCCCGCGGACACCGGCGCCCTCGCCGTGGCGTGCGTCAACCACCCCGAGGAGACCGTCGTCGCCGGGCCGCTGCGGGAACTGGCCCGCCTGGAGGCGCGGGCGACCGCCGCCGGGATCGGGGCCGTACGGCTGAGGCTGCCGTTCAGCGCCCACCATCCGGCGCTCACCGCGCAGGCGGACCGGTTCCACGCGGCCGTCCGCGCCCGGCTGCCGCGCCCGCCCCTGCTCCCCGTCCTCTCGGCGGTCGCGGGCCGCGCGTACCGCCCCGGCGAGGACCTGCCTCGCCGCCTCGCGGACTGCCTGGTCCGCCCCGCTTTCCTGCCCGCCGTACTGCGGCTCGCCCGCGCCACGGGCTACGACACCTTCCGCGAGGCGGGCCCCGGCACGACCCTGACCCGCGCGGCCCGCCGCGTCCTGCCGGAGGACAGCACGGTCCGCGGGGGACTCGGGGAGGCCCCGGCGGAGGAGACCGGGACGGCCCCCGGCCGCGCCCCGGCGGGACGCGGGTCCGGGCGCTGCCGGGGGGAGGCGGCGGACAGGGACACGGACACGGCTCCGGTGGGGGTGGACGCGGCCTCCGGCGGTGTGCCGGTGGACACGGTCGCGGGGCGCGCTCCGGAGGGTGAGCCGGACGGAGCGACGGGGGGTGTTCCGGTGGACGCGGTGGACGCGGTGGCCCGGCGGCTCCGGACCGGGGAGGCGGGGGGAGTGTCCGGCGGTGGTCCGGCCGTCGCGGCTCCCGGTCGTGCTCCGGTCACGGAGGTACGTACGGGCTCCGGCGTCCCGATGGCGGGGGAGGAGGGTGCGGCCTCGTGTCCCGTCCTCGCGGCGGAGACGTGCACCGCCCCGCGCCCCGCCGACCCACCGGAGTCCGATGCGGTTCCGCGCCCCGGCGCCGTGGGGGACGCGCGTACCGGTTCCGGCCGCGCGAGCGGCCCCGCGGCCCCGTCCCGGACGGCCACCTCCGGGCCAGGCTCCGGCTCCGGGCCAGGCTCCGACCTCGGCCCCGGTCCCGACCTCGGCCCCGGTCCCGGTCCCGGTCCCGGTCCCGGTCCCGGTCCCGGTCCCGGTCCCGGTCCCGGTCCCGGTCCCGGCTCGGGCTTCGGCTCCGCCCCCGGCAGTCCGTCGGGCGGGGCACCCTTCCCCCTCGGCCTCCCGGGAGGCGGTCCGGTCGGCGGCCCCGCGCCCGGCGTCCCCTCCGTCCGGCCGCCGCCGCTCGCCCGGCCGGTCCGCGCCGCCACGCCCCTTCCTCTCCTCCCGGAGTGACCATGACCCTCACGCCCCTGCCCCCGTGCACCACCCGGCCCGGCGCCCGACCGCTCCTGCACGGCGACTGCCCGCCCGACTTCCTCCGTACCGTCCACGAGGCCCTGGCCCGGCACCCGTACCGGATCGCCGTCAGGCCCGAGGAACGCGACCCGTACCTCGGTGAACGCCTCCGCTCCCTCCTGCGGGCGCTGCCGCCCGCCCGCACGCTCCTCGCCGACGCCGACGCGCTCGCCGCCACCCTCGCCTGGGCGGCCGTCGCCGACCCGCGCCTCGCCATGAACCTCGTCACGCACACCGTCCTCTGCTCCGGCTCCCTCGTCCGGCTCGCCCCCGGGGCGACCGGCACGCCCGAAGTCCGCGAAGCACTCGACGCGTTGGACCGGGGAGACGCCAGGGGCAGCTACCTGATCACCGAGACCGGACGGGCCAACAGTCATCTGGGGGCGATGACCCGTGCCGTCCACGACCCGGAACGCGGACAGTTCGTCCTGGACACGCCCGATCCCGGCGCCGCCAAGTTCGCCGGGGTCCCGGACGCCCCGGAGCGCCGCCTCGCCGTGGTCCTCGCCCGCGTCGAGGCGGCCGGGCGAGAGGGCGGGGTCTTCCCGTTCCTGGTCGAACTCGCCGACGCCGACGGCCCCCGCCCGGGGGTGGAGTGGTCGGCGCCGGTCGAGGTCGGCGCCCTGCCCCTCACCCTGCGCAACGTCTCCCTCCACGGGGTCCGCGTCCCGGTCGGCCACTGGCTCCGCGACACCGCCTCCCTGGACACCGACGGGACCCCGGCCGACCCGCTCGGCTCCCCGGACGCCCGCCTCCGGCGCTCCCTGGACGTGGGGCGCGAGCTGTGGGGCGCCCTGCCGTCCGCCGCCGCCGCGCTCGCCCGCCAGTCCACGGTGCTCGCCCTGCGTCACTCCCGCCGCAGGGCCACCCTCACCCGGTCCGCCTTCGGCGCGCCGCTGTTCTCCCACCGGAGCCAACAGCGCGCCCTGCTGGGCGCGTTGGCGGACTCGTACGCCCTCGGCTGCGCGGCGGCCCGCGCCCGGGAACTGCTCCAGGACCTGCTCGACGCCCCCGGAGGACCGGCGGGCCGCGCCACCGGCACCCTGGGGCTCGCCCCGTGGACGGCCGTCAGCCGGGACCTGTCCGCCTACAAGGCGTACTCCGTGCGCGAGGCGGAACGCGTCGTCGCCCTGTGCCAGCGGCGCTGCGGCCACCACGGGCTCGTCGACGCCAACAGGCTGGCCGGGTACCGGGGTTTCCTCCATGCCTTCGACCCGGCGGGCGGCGACAGCCAGCTCATCCTGTACGACCTCGGCCGCGCCCTCGCCACCGAGCCGTACGCGCCTCATGGGCCGTACGCGTCCGAGCCGTACGCGTCCGAGCCGTACGCGTCCGAGCCGTACGCGTCCGAGCCGTACGAGTCCTACGGGCCGGAGGCCGCCCGCCGGGCATCCGCGCCGTGCCCCACGGACCCGACCGACCCCTCCTGGTGGCCGACGGTCCTGCGGGCCCACGAGACCGCCCTCGCGGACGGGCTGCGCCGCGCCCTGCGCACCCGCCGCCACCTCGACGACTTCGAGAGGTGGAACCCCCTGCTCGACCTCGCGGGCGAACTGGGCGAGGCGCACGCCGCCCGGCTCGCCGCCGAGGACGTCGTACGGGCCGGGAACCGCTTCCTCACCGACGTCGGCCCCCCGCTCCGTGACGCCCTCGAAGACCTCGGCACCCTCGCGGCCCTGCGCGCGGCCCGCCGCAGGGCCGGGGAACTCCTCACCCGCGGGACCCTCGCCCCGGCCGCCCTGGTGCCGGTCGCGGCGGAGACCGAGCGGCTCTGCGACCGGCTGCTTCCCCATCTCCCGCTCCTGGAAGGGCTGTTCTCCTTCCCCGACGACATCGTGTGCTCCGGCCTCGGCGTCCGTCCGCCCGCCGCGCACCCCACCGGAGCCTTCCTCCCCGAGGACCCCTCATGAGCGCCCCCGCACCGTCGCCGGGACCCGCCATCGGCGTCCTCGGCACCGGCAGCCATCTGCCCCCGACCGTCCGCACCAACGACGAGGTCGCCGCCGCCACCGGGGTCTCCGCAGCCTGGATCCGGGACCGCACCGGCGTCCGCGAACGGCACGTCGCCGCCCCCGACGAAGCCTCGTCGGACCTGGCCGCCGTCGCGGTCCGGCACGCCCTCGCGGCGGCCGGGATCGATGCCGGACAGCTCGGTCTCCTCGTCTGCGCCACCTCCACACCCGACGAACTCGGCCCGTCGACCGGCTGCCGCGTCCAGGGCCTCGTCGGCGCCTCGGCGGCCGTGGCCCTGGACGTCTCGGCCGCCTGCTCCGGCTGGCTGTTCGCGGCGAAGGTCGCGCACGACTGGCTGCGGCAGGAGAGCCCGCCCGGATACGCGGCGGTGGTCGGCGTGGAGACGTACTCGAAGTTCCTCGACCCCACCGACCGGGGCACCTCCGTCCTCTTCGCGGACGGCGCCGCCGCCGCTGTCCTCGGCCCCGTCCCGCCGCCCGGCGGATTCTCCGACTTCCGGCTCGGCAGCGACGGCACCCTCGCGGACCTCGTCCTCATCCCGGCGGGCGGGAGCAGGCGGCCCGCCGACGACCGGAGCCTCGCCGACGGCGGGCACCACATCCACATGGACGGCCGGGAGATCAGCCGCTTCATCCGGGCGACCTTCCCCCGCCTCGTCCACGAGGCCCTCGACCGCAACGGGCTCCGGCTCGGCGACCTCGACCGGATCATCGCCCACCAGCCCAACCCGGTCCTCCTGCGCGGGCTCGGCGAGGAACTCGGCCTCGGCCCCGACCGGCTGGTCGTCGTCGGCGACGAAGCGGGCAACATCGGCGCCGCGAGCGCCCCCTACGCCCTGGCCGCCGCCGACGCGCGCGGTCTTCTCGCCCCCGGCGACCTCGCGCTCGTCACCGTCTTCGGCGCGGGCATGACCTGGGGCAGCGCGCTTCTGCGCTGGAGCCGTCCCGTCACCACCTCCACCCTCCCGACGAAAGACAGGACCACCCCGTGAACACGACGCCGACCACGCCCACCGCCCTGTCCGTCCCCGTCACCGGTCCGAGCGGCGGCCCGACTGCCCCGAGCGGGGACCCCATCGGCTTGTCCACCGTCCTCGGCGGCCCCACTGCCCCGGCCGCCCCGGCCGGTCCGTCCACCGGCCCCGCCGTTCCCGCCGGTTCGTCGACCACCTCCACCACCGCTGCCGGTCCGTCCACCGTCCTCGCCGAGCCCACCGACGTGCCGACCGCCCCCGCCGCCCCCGTCGGTCCGTCCACCGCCCCCGCCGCTTCGTCCACCAGCTCCACCGGCCCCACCACTCCCGCCGACGCACCCGCCGTCCTCGCCACTCCGCCCCGCGACACCATCGGTTCGCCGACCGTCTCCGTCGCCCCTTCCCCCGGCCCCGCCGCCCCCTCCGAACCCACCGCCCCGGCCACCGTCTCCCTCGCGCCCGGACTTCTCGGGGCCTTCCGGCTCGACGGCGCCCGTGCCCTCGTCACCGGCGCCTCCCGGGGCATCGGCCGCGCGTGTGCCGTGGCCCTGGCCGACGCGGGCTGCGACCTCGCCCTCGCCGCCCGGAGCACCGAGGCGCTGGCGGCGACGGCCGCCGCCGTCGAGGCCCGTGGGCGCAAGGCCGTCCTCCTCGCCGGAGACCTCGGAGTCCCCGGCACCGCCCGCGCCCTCGTCGACGCGGCCGCCGCCGCGCTCGGCGGGCTCGACGTCGTCGTCCACAACGCGGGCGTCCTGCCGACCGCCGACGACGGCGTGACCCCGGTCGTCGCCCCCTTCACCGAGAGCGACCGGCACGGCTGGGAACAGGTCATCGGCATCAACCTCCACGCCACCGCCGAACTGTGCCGGGCCGCCCACCCCGTGCTCGCCGAGTCCCCGCGCGCCTCCCTCGTCCTGATGTCCTCGGTCGCCGGAGTCATCGCGGCCCCCCTCCTGGAGGCCTACGCCGCCTCCAAGGCCGCGCAGGTGTCCCTCGCCCGCACCCTCGCCGCCGCCTGGGCCCGTGCCGGCATCCGCGTCAACGCCCTGTGCCCCGGCTGGACCCGCACCGACATGACCTCCTTCGCCCACACCAGCGGCCCGCTCAGCGACTGGCTCCTCGCCCATGTGCCGCTCGGCCGCTGGGCCCACCCGGACGAAGTGGCCGCCGCCACCCTCTTCCTCGCCTCGCCCGCCTCCTCGTACCTCACCGGCCACGCCCTCGTCCTGGACGGCGGACTCTCCCTGGCCGACGGGGGCCTCGCGGGCATCCCGAAGCCCCCGTCCCCCTTCGTCGCGCCGTGACCCCGCCCCCGGCCGCCCCACCAGCCCCACCAGGCCCAGCCACGTGCCGCACCGCCGTCGTCCGGGCCGTCGGCACCTGCCTCCCCGCCCCCGTCGTCGGCAACGACGAGGTCATCGCCCTGGGCGGACTCGACACCAGCCACGAGTGGATCACCAGCCGCACCGGCATCCACCGGCGGCGGTACGCCCCTCCCGGCACCTCCACCGGAGACCTCGCCGTCGCCGCGGGCCGTGCCGCCCTCGACGCGGCACCCGGCACGCCCCGCCCCGGTCTGGTCCTCCTCGCCACCACCACTCCCGACCGTCCCTGCCCGGCCACCGCGCCCGACGTCGCCCACCGCCTGGGCCTCGGCACCGTACCCGCCTTCGACCTCTCCGCCGTCTGCTCCGGATTCCTCTACGGCCTGGTCACCGCCACCGCCCTGCTCCGCGCGGACGTCTGCCGCTCGGTGCTCCTCGTCGCGGCGGAGACGTACACGACGATCATCGACCCGTACGACCGCGACACCGCGCCGCTCTTCGGCGACGGCGCCGCCGCCGTCCTGCTGCGCGGCGGGGGCAGCGACGAACCCGGCGCGGTCCTGGCCACCGACTGGGGCAGCGACGGCTCGGGCGGCGACCTCGTCGCCATCGCCGCCGGGGGCTCGCGCGCGCCGCGCTCGGGCAGCCCGCCCGGACGGGACGACACGTACTTCCGGATGCGGGGACGGCCCGTGTACGCGCACGCCGTCCGCCGGATGACCGCCTCGGCCCGCACCGCCCTGGACGCCACCGGCTGGAAGGCCGACGACGTACGGGCGTTCATCGGCCACCAGGCCAACCAGCGCATCCTCGACGCCGTCGCCGACCGGCTGGGGATCGCCCCCGCCCACCGCTACGGGAACATCGCCGACGTCGGCAACACCGCCGCCGCGTCCGTGCCCCTCGCCCTCGCCGCCGCGCTGGAAGGCCCCGGGCCGCCGACCCCCGGGGCCGCCACCCTGCTCACCGCCTTCGGCGGCGGGCTGACCTGGGCCTCGGCCACCCTGCGCTGGCCCGCCGTCCGCCCGAACACCGCCCCCGCACCCCGCGCCTGACCCGCACGGCACGGCACCAGCCGTGCGGCCCCGCAACCATCCAGCACCGTGCCCGCCGGGCCGGCCGACGAGAGGAACACCCGTGGACGAGGTACGCCGCCATCTGACCGCCCTGCTCACCGACAAGTTCGAGGTGCCCCCGGAAGCGGTCACCGACACCGCCACCCTCGCCGAACTCGACCTCGACTCCCTGGCCCGGGTGGAACTCGTCGTCACCCTCCAGGAACGGTGGGGCGTCCCGCTCGACGAGGACGGCGACACCCCCGACGAACAGACCGTCGGCCGACTCCTCCGCCGTGTCCGCGCCCTGCTCGACGCCGCCCCCGGCGCCGGGGACCCGGACCCGTCGTGAGCCGTGCGCGCGAGCCGCTCGCCGTCACCGGCCTCGGCATGGTCACCCCGGCGGGCATCGGCACCGACACCACCTGGCGGGAGGTCCTCACCGGCCGCCCCACCGCCGCGACCGACCCCGGGGCCACCGGCCCCCTGGCCCGCCCGCTCTGCCGGGTCACCGGCTTCGACCCGCACCGGCACACCGGGGGCCGCCGCCCCTGGCAGTACGACCGGGGCACCCAGTTCGCCCTCGCCGCCGCCCGGGAGGCCGTCGACGACGCCCGGCTCGCCCCCGGGACCTGGGACGGCACCCGGGTCGCCGTCGTCCTCGGCTCCGCCGCCGGAGGGGTCGCCCGCTACGAACTCGGCCTGGAACGGCTCCGTCTGGCGGGTCCCTCCGGAGTCTCCCCGCTGACCCTGCCCGGCTTCCTCCCCAACATGGCGGCGGGCCAGGTCGCCCTGGCTCTCGGTGCCCGGGGACCGGTCCACCACACGGCCTCCGCGTGCGCCTCCGGCGCGGGCGCCCTCGCCCTGGCGGCCCTGCTGCTCCGCTCCGGGGCCTGTGACATCGCGGTCGCGGGCGGCACCGACGCGATGATCACCCCGCTGTGCGTCGCCGCCTTCGCCCGGATGAACGCCCTGTCGTCGCGGCCCGATCCCGCCACCGCCTCCCGGCCCTTCGACCGGGACCGTGACGGCTTCGTGCTCGGCGAGGGCGCCGCCCTCCTCGTCCTCGAACGGGCCGCCGACGCCACCGCGCGGGGCGCCCCGGTCCGCGCCCATCTGGTGGGCGCCGGGAGCGCGGCCGACGCCCACCACGCCGTCGCGCCCCATCCCGGGGCCCGAGGTCTGGAGGCCGCCGTCCGGCTCGCGCTCACCGAGGCGGGCGCGGAGCCGGGCGACGTCGACCACATCAACGCCCACGGCACCGGGACCCCGCTCAACGACCGCGCCGAGGCCCTGCTCGTCACCCGCCTCCACCCCGGCGCCGCCCCGCCGACCGTGACCTCCGCCAAGGGCGCGCTCGGGCACACCATGGGCGCGGCGGGGGCCGTCGAGGCGGCCCTCACCGTCCTGACCGTGCAGCACGGCCAGGTGCCGCCCACCGCCGGATTCCACACCGGGGACGCGGACACCTCGGCACTGCGACTGGTCACGGGCTGTGCCCTGCGCCAGCGCGTACGGCTGGCGCTGAGCCATTCGGCGGGCTTCGGCGGCCACAACACGGTGCTGGCGTTCCGGCCCGCGCGGTCCTGACCCCTCCCTCACCGGCCCCGGCGCGGTCCACCGCCCGGGACCACCCGGGCGCTGTGCAGGAGGAGCGCGCGGGCCGCCGGGTGCCGGGCGTGCGGACGCAGCAGGGCGCGGAGATCACCCAGCGTCTTGTCGGCCCGCCCGCTCATCAGGTGCGGATAGTCGTCGAGGAAGCGGTAGCCGGTCTCGACGGCCTCGTTGAGGCGCCCGGCCCGCAGTTGGAGCACGGCCAGATCGGCCAGCACCACCGCCCGGGACCTGCGCTCCCCCGAAGGACGGTGGTGCTCGGCAGCCCGCAGGGTCCGCAGCGCGCCCTCGGGATCGCCGAGGATCTCCCGTACGGCGGACTCGTGACGCAGCAGGGAACCCTGGTGATAGCGGCCGGTGACGGAGACGGCGGAGACCGGGTCGGGGGAGCGGTCGAGCAGCCGCTCCGCCGTGCCCAGTGCCCGTGCGGCGTCGCCGACCCGCCCGTCGAGCGCGTGCGCGACGGCCAACTGGCCCTGGACGAAGGCCCGGTGGACGGCGGGTCCGGTGACGGTGTCGGCGGCGGCCGTCGCCAGGTCCACCGCCTGGCGCACATGCCCGAGCTGGCAGGCCTGGACGGACATGCCCCGCAGGGTGATGGCCCGGTCGAGCAGCGAGTTGTTCGCGGCGGCGAGCCGGAGCGCCCCGTGGTAATAGCGCTGCGCCCGTCCGTGCGCGTGGTCGTCGAAGTGCATGAACGCGCAGAGATAGGCGAGTTGGGCGGCCACGCGCATCAGCCGCCGGCGCAGTGCCGGGGCCGCCGGACGGTGCAGCTTCGGCCCGAGGTCCGCCGTGAGGTAGGAGGCCAGGGCCCGCCTCCCGCGTCCGCCGCCGAACGAGGCGTCCGCGTCGTGGAAGACGAGGGCCATGGCCTCGGCCGCCTCCACCTCGAAGCGTTCGATCCGGTCGCCCCGCCCGCCGAGCGGCCCGCAGAGGACCACCGGCGCGGAGTGCCCCGGCACCGGCAGGTCCCGGGCGTAGACGGGTTCGCCGGAGGTCCGCCCCGGGTCGCGTACGGCGGAAACCGGACCGGGCCGCTGGTCCGGTACGACCGTGGCGTCCGCCGTGGCCTCCAACCCCGTGTCACGTAGGGTCACTTCGCGGCCGAGGCGGCGCGAGAGCGCCTCGGTGACGAGACCGAGCACCGCCGTACGCGGTCTCGTCCCGGCGAGCCAGTGGGCGACGGCCGACCGGTCGTAGCCGAGCGTCCGCCCGGTCTCCGCCCCCGCTCTGTTCACCTCGGCCGCCAGCTCGGCCGCCGTCATGCCCGCCTCCGCGAGCAGATCGCGCAGGGCCTGGTTCGGACGTGGACGCCTCTCCATCGTGTCCCCTCCCCGCCGGGATTCCTCCGGCATCCTCCGATTGAGCCCGTGCGGGCGGAGCCCCGCAACGGCGCGTTCGCGGCGGGGCCCCGCGCCCCGGGGGCCGCGCCGGGGGACGCGGGGGAAGCGGGGAGCGGACGGGCAGGTCCGGACGCGCGGCGCGGGCGCCGGGGCGGTCGACGGCGGGGGAGGGGAGGGGAGGGGTCCGGATTCAGCGGAGTGCGCCGTTCAGCGCGGCACCACTCCGGCGGCGGCGCCGGAAGAGGACCGTCCCGACGACGGGACCGGCAGCGCGTCCGGCCGGTCCCGGTGAGTGGCGCGCCGACCGCTCCGGGCCCCGGAGCGCGACCGGCCGTCCGGGACCGAACGGCGCGAACGCCGGGCCCGGGGCAGCCGACAGCCCCGTACACCAGGGGCGTACGGGGCTGTGCGCGGGACCGGGTGCGGTCAGTCGGCGACCCGTGCGGCCACCGGGGCGGTCGCGCCGCCCACGGCCGTCCGGGCGGCCAGGGCCTTCTGGGCGAGGACGCCGAAGACGATCCCGAAGACCGCCCACAGCACGAGCTGGACGCCGAGCGAGGCCAGCCGGAACTCCCACAGCAACGCGGCGGGGAAGCTCGCCTTCACCGCGTCGTCGTTGGCGGGCAGTACGGCGAAGGCGAGGCCGGTCACCACGAGGTATCCGGCACCGGCGGCCAGGGCCGCGTTCCAGTTGCCCAGGCGCGGTGCGAGCCGCCGTCCGACGATCACGGCGGCGACGGCGAGCAGCACACTGAGCAGGATCATCAGGAAGAACAGGGTGGTGCGCTTCCCGATGGTGTCGGGATTGCCGACGGCGGGCGGGGTCGCCGGATACTTCAGGAACGGCACCAGGTACACGGTCGTGAACGCGGCGGCTGCGGTCAGCGCGGCGGTCGCCCGGGGGCTGAACCGGCCCACGCGGCCGAGCGCGAAGGAGAACACGAGCGCGCTGATGCCACCGAGCGCCACTCCGTAGACGAGGACCCCGGTGGCGAGGCCGAAGGTGGACTGCACGGGACGGCTGACCACCTCCTCCTCTTCCTCCGCACCGGCGGCGGCGTCGCCGTGTCCGGCGTGCTGCTCCTGGGCGGCCTGGGCCTCCTCCACCGCGATGGCGCCGTTCACGGACGGCTCACCGGCCACGTAGGCCACGGCGAAGGCGAGGAGTCCGGCGATCAGGCCGGCGAGCATCCCACGGACCAGCAGGGATCTGACAGTTGAGGCGTGCATGTGCGGAACGCCTCTCAGTGGCAGGGGAAGCCGAGCAGATGACGTCCGTCGTGCACCCACTCGTGTACGTCGGAGCCCGCGAACAGCGAGGTGGCACCCTGCTCGGCGCCCACGAAGTACAGGGCGATCAGCGCGAGAAGGCCGACGAAGAAGGCCCAGGGAAGAACGGCCCGGACGGGCAACGGGGCCGGAACGGCCACGGAAGGGCTGGAAGCGGCTGACACGACGGCCTCGGCCATGATGGAACCTCCTGCGGGAACTCGCGTCCCGATCGGTGGTGCAGGACGACGGTCCACGGGTCTGACTCGCCGCGACAGCGCTCCCGCAGGAGGGCGCGCCCCGGCACACAGTGGCGCGACCGTGCCGGTTTTCCACCGGACTTCCGTCTCGCCGTCGTCACGTTGTTGAGATGTCGCCCGACGGTACCGCGCGTGATGCCCGCCGCCAAGGGCGTGAGGCGGGGATCACCTCCGCCTGTCCGCCTGTTGGGACGGGACCCGCGCGCCGACGGAGCCGCCCGCCGAGGACCCGCCCGCGAAAGGAGCCGCCCCGGCGGGACACGGCCCGTCCCGCGGGCCCCCCGAAGCGGGGCCCGCCCGCGCGGCCGGGCCCCGCAGTACCCTGGGCGCCGCCCCCACCGGCGCACTCGCCCCGCCCCGCCCACTCCCGAAGGACCGCGATGACCGTCCGGCTCACGCTGATCTCCCCCGCGACGAGCGGGGCCCTGCGCGAGGTGCGGTTCGACGACGACAGCCCCCTCGACCCGGGGGGAGCGGCCCTCGCCGAGGCCGCCGCCCCGGCCGTTCCCGCCGCCGCGCGGGCGTACCGCTCGCCCTCCGTGCGCTGCCGGGACACCGCCCGCGCCCTGGGGCTCACCGCCGCCCCGGTCGACGCCCTCGCGGGCTGCGCCACGGGACGGTGGCGCGGACGGACCCTCGCGGAGGTCGCCGCCACCGAGGAGGCGGCGCTCGCCGTCTGGCTGTCCGACCCGACGGCCGCGCCGCACGGCGGGGAGTCCCTGAGCGCGCTGCGGGTCCGGGTCGGCGACTGGCTCGACGCCCTGGGCTCCGGCTCCGGGCCGGTCGTCGTGGTCGCCGAACCGGACGTGGTGCGCGCCGCGACGGTCCACGCGCTCGGCGCCGCCGACGCGACGGCCCGGCGGCTCGACGTACGCCCGCTGACCGCCGTCCGCCTCAGCGGGCGCGCCGGACGCTGGAACGTGCTCGCGGGCGAACCGCTGACGCCCCGGTAGCGGCCCGCCGCCCGCACGGGAAGCGCCCCGGGTGCGGCCCGCCGCCGTTCCCTTCGTACCGTCAGGCGGGGCGACGCCACTCCCGCAGGAGCAGATAGCCCAGGTACGTACCGCCGAGGGCCATCGTGTAGAGGCCGACCGGCAGGTTGTCGAAGAGCGGCAGCTGCTGCGCCGTGAGGTCCGCGAGGACCAGCAGCAGCGCCCCCATCAGGGTGGACATCACCAGGTGCGGGCCACCGCCCCGGGTGACGCGCTTGGCGATCTGCGGCGCCGTCAGGGACACGAAGGCGATCGGCCCCGCGACGCTCACCGCGCCCGCCGAGAGCACGATCGACAGGGCGACCGCGCCGGTCGCCGTCCGGCCCGGCCGGGCGCCGAGCCCGCTCGACAGGTCGTCGCCCATCTCACCGACGGACAGGGGCCGCGCCAGGAGCGCCGCGAACGGCAGCGAGAGCAGCAGCACGGTCCAGATGGTCGTCGCGTCGTCCCAGGAACGGGCCGAGAGACTGCCGTTGATGTACGAGGTGAGGGCGGTGGCCTTGTCGCGCTCGACGGCGTAGACCACGTACTGGGTCAGTGCCGTCGCCATGGCCGCCACGCCGATGCCCGCCACCACGAGCCGTCCCGGATTGCGGAACCCGGTGCCGGTGGCGAAGAACACCACCGCCATCGCGAGGACCGCGCCGAGCAGCGCGCCGACCGGCACCGGCAGGACACCGGGCAGGAACAGGGCGGCGGCCGCGGCCCCCGCACCGGCCCCGGCGCCCAGCCCGATCACGTCGGGGCTGCCCAGCGGGTTGCGGGTGACGGACTGGAACAGGGCCCCGGACAGGCCGAAGGCGGCGCCGGTCGCGATGGCCACCACCAGCCTCGGGCCGCGCAGCCGGTTGAGGACGAAGGCGTTCTTGCCGGTCGCCTCGCCCGCGAGGGCGGACGGCAGGTCGGCGAGCTGGATGCCGAGCCGCCCCATCGACAGGGTGGCCACCGCCGCGGCCACGAGCAGCAGCAGCGTCGCCGCGCCCGCGACCAGGGAGGAGCGGCGCACGGGGAGGGCGACCCAGGGGCCGATCCGCAGCACCGTGCGTCCGGCGGGACGCGTCGGCCGGGGCGCGACGGTCCCGGTGGGGACGGGCGCGGTGCCCGTCCGGTCGGCGGTCCTCATGAGGCCCCCCTCATACGGCGAACGGCGAAGAGCAGCGCGGGGGCGCCGACGAAGGCGGTGACGACGCCGACCATCAGCTCCTGCGGACGCAGCAGCACCCGGCCGATGACATCGGCGAAGAGCAGCAGCGCGGGCCCCGCGAGGGCACTGAAGGCGATCTGGGCCCGGAAGTCGGCACCCACCAGCGCCCGCACCACGTGCGGGACGGCCAGGCCGACGAAGGCGATGGGGCCGACGGCGGCGGTGGCGGCGGCGGCCAGCAGGGTCGCCGCGAGCAGCCCGGCGCCCTTGATCCGGGCCGGACTGATGCCGAGCGAGGCGGCCTTGTCGTCGCCCATCGCCATGGCGTTGAGGCCCGGCGCGAGCAGCAGGGCGAGCAGCAGACCGGCCGCCGCGAACGGCAGCACGGCCCAGAAGGCGTCGAAGCCGCGTCCGCCGAGCGCGCCCACGACCCAGTAGCGGTAGGTGTCGAACACCCGGGGGTCGGACAGGGCGACGGCCTGGATGAAGGCGGCGAGGACGGCGGAGAGCACCGCTCCGGCGAGGACCAGCCGGACCGGCCCGCCCCCGCCGCCCGCAGTGCCGATGAGATGGACGACGACACCGATGGCCAGCGCTCCGAGGAGGGCCCACCAGATGGTCTCCCGCTGCCCGGAGGCACCGAGGAACGCGGTGGCGGCGACGATGCTCGCGGACGCGCCCGCGTTGATGCCGAGGAGCCCCGGCTCGGCGAGCGGATTGCGGGTGATGCCCTGCATCAGGGTGCCCGCGACGGCCAGACAGAGGCCCGCGAGGACTCCGAGGGCGGTGCGCGGGTAGCGGCTCTCGACGACGGTGCGGGTGTACGCGTCGCCCTCGCCGGTGAGGACCCGCAGGACGTCGCCGAAGGAGGTCGGCCTGCTGCCGAACATGACGCTGGCGAACAGCGCCAGGGCGAGCAGGACCAGGCACAGGACAGCGCCGATGACATGCCGTCCGAGGCCCCGCCGTGCGACGGCGGGGCCTCGAAGGGTCCGGGAAGGAGTGGTCACGCCGGGACCGCGGTTACTTCCCGGCCTTGGCGACGGCCTTGTCGATCATCGGCAGGTAGCGCTCGATGCTGTACGGCACGGTCAGCGGGTTGATCATCGACGAGGCGGTGACGAACGGCTGGTCGTGGCTGTAGACGAGGGCCTGCTTCTTCACGGCGGGGATGGCCGCGTAGAGGGGCTGGGCCTCGATCTCCTTGCGGGACTTGTCGTCCATGTAGAAGGTGAAGGCGATGTCGCTGGCGGACAGCTTGTTGGCGTTCTCCAGGCCGATGAGGGCGGAGTCGGTGCCCTCGGTCTCCTTGAAGGAGTCGACGACCGGGTCCACCTTCAGGCCGAGCTTGGACACCATCGCCACGCGCTGCTCCTCGGGCTTGAAGATGCCGAGGCTGCCGGGGCCGGTGTTGTAGATGTACGAGAACGTGACGTTCTTGTACTGGGGGCGGGAGGCGGCCGCGTCCGAGAGCTGCTTGTCGATCTTCGACTCCAGCTCCTTGGCCTTCTCCGGCTGGCCGAGCGCCTTGGCGACGATCTCGATCTGCTGGTCCCAGTTCGTGCTCCACGCCTTCTCGGGGTAGGCGACGGTGGGCGCGATGTCCTTCAGGATGTCGTACTGCTTCTGCGTGATGCCCGACCAGGGGGCCAGGATGACGTCGGGCTCCAGCTCGGTGATGGCCTCGATGTCGAGCTCCTCGCCGCCCTTGAACTGCTTGGGCAGCGTGCCGCCGGACTTGGTCACGGCCGCGTGGATCCAGGGGAGGTAGCCGGTCTTGTCGCTGCCCCAGGTGTACTCCTCGACACCGACCGGGACGTTGCCGAGGGCGATGGCGGTCTCGGCCGAACCCTGACCGAGGGTCACCACGCGCTTCGGCTTCTCCTTGATGACGGCCTCGCCGAGCGCGCTCTTGAGGGTGACGGGGAAGGCGCCGGCGGGAGCCTTGGCCGCGGAGTCCGGGGCACTGTCCTTTTTGTCGTCCGAGCCGCACCCGGTCGCCATGAGGCCGAGCGAGACCGCGGCGGCGCTCGCCACGAGGACGCGACGGCGGACGGGGGTGAACACAGAAGGCATGGTGGATCCTTGTCTCCGGGCAGGGATGTGCTGTCGCCCCGCCTGACGCCCCCGCAGACGGATGTGTACGGGAGCAGCGGCCATCGCGAGGCGCTTGTTAGGTGAGCCTAACCTATTTATTGACCCTGCTCGAACCCGGGGAGGAGGGCCGCGCATCTGATCGACACGCGGCCCACCTGGGACTTCACCCCGGAAGCGCTCCGCGCGCGGCCGGGCGGCCACCGGCCGGAGGCGGTTCCAGATGCGCGTGCACCCGGCGCAGCAGAGCGGCCAGCTGCTCACGCTCCCCGGCGTCCAGCGGGGTGAGCACCTCGTCGTCCACCGCCGCGATCTCGGCGCTCAGCTCCCGCAGCGCGGCCGTGCCCTCGGGAGTCAGGCGTACGACGACCCGGCGCCGGTCGACGTGGTCCCGGACGCAGTCCACCTGCCCGGCGCGCGCCAGATCGTCGACGACCTTCACCAGGTCGCTGGCGTTGATGGCGAGCCGGGTGGCCAGGGCGGTCTTCATCTGCGGGCCGAGGTCGGCGAGCAGCGTCATCACGGTGAGGTGCCAGAGGCGTAACCCCCGGGCCTCCAGTGTCTCCGCGAGGCGCCGCCGCGCGGACCGGCCGACGGCGTGCATGAGGTACGCGTTCAGACCGAGCACGCTGGGCGGGGTCATGGCCCGCGCGGGCGACGTCCTGGGCGCTCGCGCCCGGGACGCGGCCGGGGGCGGGCCCTGTGCCGACGTCGGTGACGGTTCCGGCGAGGGGTCCCGTGACGGGTCCTGCGCCGCCGCTGGCGTCGGCTCCCGCGCCGACCCGTGCGCCGACTCCAGCGGCGATGCGGGAACGCCGGGGGAGTCGGGGACGGTGGCCGTCCCCGCGCCCGTGGCCGGTTCGAGGGCCGGACCGGCCTCGGCGAGCGAGCGGAAGACCTTCGCCCAGTCCGTCGGCGCGCTCGCGACGCCGACGACGGCGAACGTCGCCCCCGGGAGATGGTGCGGGAAACCGGTGACGACCGGCTGGTCCATCGGCTGCTCCTCGCTCTCCCGGCGCGTCAGGGACGGCCGGTGAGGTAGCCGCCCATGGAGGTGAAGTACTCGGCGGCCGGCAGTTCGCGCCCGTCCTCCGTCCGGACCCGGGTGACGGCGAGGCCGTGGTTGCGGCCGGTCCGGGCGTCGGCACCGGCGACGATCACGACGCCGTCGCCCTCGCGGTAGAAGATCCGGCCGGGAGTGCCCCCGTATAGTCCCTCGGACACCACGGCGGAGAGCACTTCGAGGCGCTTGCCCCGGTGGAAGGTGAAGGCGCTCGGGTAGGGCGCGGACTGGGCGCGGACCAGCCGCTCCAGGGTCTCGGCGGGCCAGCTCCAGTCGATCCTGATGTCCTCCTCGGCCCGCTTGTGGAAGAAGCTGGCCTGCGTGCGGTCCTGCTTCCTGAACTCGGCCCGCCCGGAGGCGATCAGGTCGAGCGCCTCGACGGTGACGGGCGCGATCAGGTCGACCGTCTTGTGGAAGAGGTCGGTGGTCGTGTCCGTCGGACCGACGGCCACGGACCGCTGCTGGACGATGTCGCCCGCGTCGAGCACCTCGTCCATCATGTGGGCGGTGACGCCGACTTCGGTCTCGCCGTTGATCAGGGCCCAGATCAGCGGGGAGAAGCCCGCGTACTTGGGCAGCAGCGAGTCATGGATGTTCAGGGTGCCGTGCCGGGGCAGCCCGTAGACGTGCGGCGGGATCCAGGTGCGCCAGTTGTTGGCGACGATGATGTCCGGCTCGGCCTCCTTGAGGCGCGTGAACAGCTCCTCGTCGTCCGGCCTGTTGCGGATGACGACGGGCACGCCGTGCTCGGCGGCGAGATCGGCGACCGAGTCGCTCCAGATCTTCTCGTAGGCGTTCTCGCTCCTGGGGTGCGTCACGACGAGGACGACCTCGTGTTCGGAGTCCAGGAGCGCTTGGAGGGTGCGGTGGCCCCAGGTCTGATAGCCGAACATGACGACCCGCATGGGCTTCCTCCTCGGTAGAGCGATTGACCGGCGTCAGTAAAGCAAGGCTTACCTAACACCGCAACTGGCTTGATTTCGACCCCGCTTGAGCGAGAACGTCCCGGTGATGTCCGTTTTACCCCGTCGACAGCGTCGTCAGATCAGGTTAGCTTTACCTAAGTTCGGCTCGGCGGTCGATCGGTGGCGCCCGTGTGCCCGGTGCTCCTGCCCACCTTCCGCCTCATTTCAGCCCCCCTTCCCGCACTTTCCCGCACGATGGGAGCGACATGTCGCAGGTTCCTCCTGATGACGCACCTCTGGTCCACGACCTCATAGGCATCGGCTTCGGGCCGTCCAATGTGGCCATGGCGATAGCGCTCAGCGAGCACAACGCACGCGTCGGAAGGCAAGAGGCGGTCACCGCCCACTTCTTCGAGCGCCAGCCCCGCTTCGGCTGGCACCGCGGCATGTTGATCGACGACGCGACCATGCAGGTGTCCTTCCTCAAGGACCTGGTGACCCTGCGCAATCCGACCAGCGAGTACAGCTTCCTCTGCTACCTGCAGAGCAGGGGCCGGCTGATCGACTTCGTCAACCACAAGAACCTCTTCCCGCTGCGCGTCGAGTTCCACGACTACTTCGAGTGGGCCGCGTCCAAGGTCGACGACATGGTCTCGTACGGCCACGAGATCGTCTCCGTGGAACCGGTCGAACGCGACGGCGTCATCGAGTACCTCGACGTGACCGCCCGGTCCGGCACCGAACTCGTCGTCCACCGCGCCCGCAACCTCGTCCTCGGCACCGGGCTCCGGCCCCGGATGCCCGAAGGCGTCGACCGCAGCGACCGCGTCTGGCACAACTCCGACCTGCTCGCCAAGGTCGAAGGGCTCGAAGGCACCTCCCCGGAGCGGTTCGTGGTCGTCGGCGCCGGACAGAGCGCCGCCGAGAACGTGGCCTACCTCCACCGGCGCTTCCCCGAGGCCGAGATCTGCGCCGTCTTCTCGCGCTACGGCTACAGCCCCGCCGACGACAGCGCCTTCGCCAACCGCATCTTCGACCCCGACGCCGTCGACGAGTACTTCACCGCCCCCGACGACGTGAAGCGCAAGCTGATGGACTACCACGGGAACACCAACTACTCCGTGGTGGACATCGACCTCATCGACGACCTCTACCGCCAGGCGTACCAGGAGAAGGTCCTCGGGACCGAACGGCTCCGCTTCATCAACGTCTCCCGGCTCACCGGCGTCGAGGACGGCCCCGACAAGGTCCGCGCCTTCGTCACCTCCCTGGTCACGGGCGAGGAGACCACGCTCGACGCCGACATCGTCGTCTACGCCACCGGCTACAGCCCCGCCGAACCCCTCGGTCTGCTCGGCCCGGTCGCCGACCGCTGCCACCGCGACGACCAGGGACGGGTCCGCGTCGAGCGCGACTACCGGCTCGCCACCGACGCCGAACTCCGCTGCGGGATCTACCTCCAGGGCGGCACCGAGCACACCCACGGCATCACCTCGTCGCTGCTCTCCAACACGGCGATCAGGGTCGGCGAGATCCTCGACTCGGTCCTCGACCGCGGTCTGGCCGACACCGGCGGAACCCGCACCACCGACGAGATCCGGCCACTGGCCGACGGCGTCGGCACCGCGCGCTAGCGCGCCCCCTCAGCGCCACCCCCCACGCACCAACCGCACCAACGCCCCGCCCGCCGGACGGAGTCACCCGCACCCGGCGGGCGGGGCACGCACCAGGTATCCCCGAAAGGAACGTCCGTGTCCGCTGGTCCTCGCACCGCCCTCGCGCGGTTCGCCAGATCCGCCCCCAGGATCGCCGTCGCCACGGCGGCGGCCCTCGCCCTCGCCGCCTGCGGCGGCGGATCCGGCAACGGCGACTCGCCCGCCGCGCCCACCTCCAAGGCCCCGGCCGGCGGATCCGGCACGTCCGCCGCGTTCCCCGTCACCGTCGAGCACAAGTACGGCTCCACGACCATCGACGCGGAACCGAAGACGATCGTCACCCTGGGCCTCTCCGACCAGGACGCGGTGCTCGCCCTCGGCGTCAAGCCGGCCGGCGCGGTCGACTGGTTCAAGGAGAAGCCCTACGGCAAGTGGCCCTGGGCCAAGGAGAAGTGGGGCTCGACCCAGCCCCAGATCGTCGGCGAGCGCGACGAGTACAACATCGAGAAGATCGCCGCGCTCAAGCCGGACCTCGTCATCGCCCAGTACTCGGGGATGAAGAAGGAGCAGTACGACACGCTCTCCAAGTTCACCAAGGTCGTCGCCCAGCCCAAGGACCACCCGGACTACGGCGCCCCCTGGCAGCTGATGACCCAGCAGATCGGCAAGGCGCTCGGCAAGGGCACCGAGGCCGACAAGCTGATCGCGGACATCGACACCCGGTTCAAGGCCGTCCGCGACAAGCACCCCGAGTGGGCGACGAAGACCCTCGCCGTCGCCGACAGCTTCGAGGCGGGCAAGTACTCCGCGTTCACGAAGACCGACCCCAAGTCGATCTTCTTCAACGCGCTGGGCTTCAAGCTCGCGCCGGAGATCGACACCCTGGCCAAGCCCGGCTGGAACGTCGCCGAGCTGAGCGCGGAGAAGCTCGACGTCCTCGACGTCGACCGGCTCGTCTGGGTCACCTCCAGCACCGACGCCAACGACCGCATCAAGGCCGAGCCGCTCTACGAGAAGCTCAAGGTCAACCAGGAGAAGCGCGACCTCTTCGTGCCCTACCAGGACCCCGACATCGGCGCCGCCTTCTCCTTCAACACCGTCCTGTCGATCCCGTACGCCATCGACGAGATCGAGCCCCTGCTCACGGCCGTCAAGTGACGCCCGGCAGCTGATGCCCCACCGGCGAGGAGCCGGACCGACCGACGGCGTGGCGACCTGCGCCACGCCGTCGCCGGTTTGTGCCGCCACCACCCCGCACCCCCAGGGAAAGGCCACTTCGTACGATGTTCGACGTCGAGTCCGACCGGAAGCCCGCCTCCGGCCTCCCCGTCACCGGAGGGCAGTCCGGCATCTGGCTGGCCCAGCAGATCGAACCGGACAGCACCGCCTACAACATCGTGTTCGCGCTCCACCTCCGAGGAGCCGTCGACCTCGACCGCCTCACCGGCGCCGTCCGCCGCGCCGTCCTTGAGGCCGAGAGCCTGCACGTACGGTTCACCGCCGGTGACGGAGGACCGCGCCAGGAACCCGGCGCCCACCCCGTCGCCGTCGGCCTGGCCGACCTGCGCCACACGGACGACCCCGACGAAGCGGCCGCCCACTGGATCGCCGCCGACCGCGAACGGCCCGCCGACCTCGCCGAGGGCCCGCTCACCGGCCACACCCTGCTGCGCCTCGCGGACGACCGGGTCCTGTGGTGCCAGCGCTACCACCACATCGTCGCCGACGGCGCCGCCGCGGCCCTCATCACCCGGCGCGCGGGCGAACTGTACGCGGCCGGGGCACCGGACGGACCCCCGGCGGCCGAGCCCCGGACCCCGGGCGCCGAGACCCCCGACGCCGGGACCGCGACCGGGGCCCCGGCCCGTCGGAACCCCACGGACGCCCCGGCCGGAACCGGCCCGCACCCCGGCTCCCTCGCCCGGCTCGTCGAGGCCGACCACGCCTACCGCACCTCCGAGCGGCACACCGCCGACCGCGCCTGGTGGCTGGAGCGGATGGCCGACCGCCCCGAACCCGTCCGGCTCGTGGCACGCGGCGCCTCCCCCATGACCCGACGACTGCGGCGCACCACGGAACTGGACCCCGCGACCGTCGAGCGGCTGAACGCCGTCGCGCACGCCGCCGACGTCCGGCCCTCCCGGGTCCTCGTCGCCGCCGTCGCCGCCTATCTGCACCGGGCCACCGGCGAGCAGGACCTCGTCGTCGGACTCCCCGTCACCGCCCGGCACGACGAGGTCTCCGCCCGCGTCCCCGGCATGGTCTCCAACATCGTCCCGCTGCGCCTCGCCGTCCGCCCCGCCACCACCGGCAGGGCCCTCCTGGCACAGGTCCACGACACGGTCGCGGACGCCGTCGCGCACGGCCGCCACCGCGCCGAGGACCTGGCCAGGGAACTGGGCCTGGTCGACGGCGTACCGGAACTGGTCGGCCCGACCGTCAACGTGCTGCCCCGCCTCGCCCGCCCCGCCTTCGCCGGACTCCAGGCCGAACTGCGCCCCGTCTGGCTCGGCCCGGTCAGCGACCTCGCCTTCTCCTTCGCCGAGGGCCCCGGAGGGAGCGGACACACCCTCCACCTCGACGTGGACGCCGACGTCTGCGACCCCGAGACCCTCGCCGCCCACGAGCACCGCTTCCTCGCCGTGCTCGACGCCCTCACCCGGCACCCCGACCGGCCCCTCGGCCGCGCCGAGCTGACCACCGGCGCCGAACGCGCCCTCCTCCTGGACGAGTTCGGCACCGCCCCGCGCGAGGTCACCGAACTCTCCTGGCCCGCCGCCTTCGAACAGCAGGTCCGCAGGACCCCCGAGGCCGTCGCCCTGGTCTGCGAGGACCGGGAGCTGACCTACGCCGCCCTCGACGACGCCGCCGACCGGCTGGCCCGCGTGCTCCGCGCCCGGGGCGTCGGCACCGAGGACGTGGTGGGCGTGGCCCTGCCCCGCTCGCCCGAACTGGTCGTCGCGCTCCTCGCCGTCATGAAGGCGGGCGGGGCCTATCTGCCGCTCGACGCGGACCACCCCCGGGACCGGATCGCCTACATGCTGGCCGACGCCGGGGCCCGTACGGTCGTCACCGTACGGGAGCTGGCCGCCGAGCTGCCCGAGGCCCCGGACACCGCCCCGCTGCTCCTGGACGACCCGGCCGTCACCGAGGCCCTCGCCGCCGCGACCGCCCTGCCCCCGGCGCCGCCCGTGCCGCTGGACCAGGCCGCGTACGTCATCTACACCTCCGGCTCCACCGGCCGCCCCAAGGGGGTCGTCGTCCCGCACGACGGCGTCGGCAGCCTCATCGCCACCGCCACCGACCGGATCGGCGTCACCGCCGACAGCCGGGTCGTGCAGTTCGCCTCCGTCGGCTTCGACGTCACCGTGTGGGACCTGATCATGTCCCTGTGCGTCGGCGGCCGGATCATCCTCGTCCCGGCCGAACGCCGGGTCGCGGGCCCCGCGCTCACCGAGTACATCGCGCGCCACCGCGCCACCCACATGATCCTGCCGCCCTCCCTGGTGTCCGCGCTGCCGCAGGAGTGCGAACTCCCCGACGGCGCGGTGCTCGTCGTCGGCACCGAGGCGGTACCCGGCGAGCTGATCGCCCGCTGGGAGGGACGGCTCCGCGTCGTCGTCGCGTACGGGCTGACCGAGGCGAGCGTCAACTCCACGCTCTGGACCGCCGACCCCGACCGGCCGGGCCCCGCGCCCATCGGCCGGCCCGACCCCAACACCCGCGCCTACGTCCTCGACACGGCGCTGCGGCCGGTGCCCGTCGGCACGGAGGGAGAGCTGTACGTCGCCGGGCGCGGCCTCGCACGCGGCTACCTGGGCCGCGCGGGCCTCTCCTCGGAGCGGTTCGTCGCCGACCCCTACGGAGCCCCCGGCACCCGGATGTACCGCACGGGCGACCGGGTCCGCTGGGGAGCCGACGGCAACCTGGAGTTCCTGGGCCGCGCCGACGGCCAGATCAAGATCCGGGGCCACCGGGTGGAACCGGGCGAGGTCGAGAGCACCTTCATGGCCTGCGAGGGCATCGCCCAGACCGCCGTCCTGGCCCGCGAGGACCACCGGGGCGTCAAGCGCCTGGTCGCGTACGTCGTCCCGGTGACCCCGGCAGGGCTCGAAGCGGGTCCCGGATCCGAGACCGGATCCGAGACCGGATCCGAGACCGGGACCGGGACCGGACCCGTGACCGAGGACGGGACACGGCCCCCGGCCGACGACGCCGACCGCGCCGACCTCACCGCCGCAGCCGTCGCCGCCGCACGCGCGCGCGTGGCCGGGGCGCTGCCCGAGCACATGGTGCCCTCGGCGGTCGTCGTGCTCGACGGCCCGCTCCCGCTGACCCCCAACGGCAAGCTCGACACCAAGGCCCTGCCCGACCCCCGCTGGACGTCCCTGTCCGGCGCCGACGCCCCGACCACCCCCGCCGAGACCACCCTCGCGGCGCTCTTCGCCGAGGTCCTCGGGCTGCCCTCGGTCGGCGTCCACGACAGCTTCTTCGAGCTCGGCGGTGACAGCATCGTCGCCGTCCGGCTGGTGAACCGGGCCCGCGAGGCCGGTCTCGCCGTCACCCCGCGCGAGGTCTTCCGGCACCGGACCGTCGCCGCGCTCGCCACGGCCGCCGGTAGCGCGGGGGCGCCCGCCGCCCCCGCGCCCCGGGTGGACCTCGACACGGACGCGCTGCCCGTCTCGCCGCTCCAGGAAGGTTTCTTCTTCCACGCCGAGTTCGACGGCACGGCCGCCGACCTGTACGTCGTGCAGGAACTCCTCGACCTCTCGGAACGGGTGGACCCGGAACGGCTCCGCACCTCGCTCCAACTGCTCCTCGACCGCCACCCGCTGCTGCGCGCCTCGTTCCGCCAGCTGCCGGACGGCCGGGTCGTGCAGCGGCTCGCGGACCGGGTGACCCTCCCCTGGCGGGAGGCCGACACCGCCGTGACGGCCCTGGACGAGATCCTCCGCGAGGACCGGGAGCTGCCGTTCGGCCTCGGCCGGGCGCCGCTGCTGCGCGCCACCCTCCTCACCGAAGGACCGCGCCACCGGCTGCTCCTGACCCTCCATCACATCGTCGCCGACGGCTGGTCGGTCGCCGTCCTGCTGCGCGAGCTGACCGCCGCCTACCGGGGCGCCGGCCTCGCTCCCGCGGTGGCGCCGGAACCGTACCTCTCCTGGCTCGCGGGCCGGGACCGCGAGGCCGCCCGCACGGCCTGGCGCGAGGCCCTGGCCGGGCTCGAAGGCCCCACCCGGCTGCCCGCCCCGGAGGGCGCCGCGCCCACGGAGCCGGGCCCGTCCGCACCCGCCAGGCCCGAACAGGTCGACACCCGCCTGCCCCGGGACCTCGGCGACGCGCTCACCGCCTACGCCAGGACCCACGGGCTCACCCTGAGCAGCGTCGTCCACGGCGTGTGGGGACTGCTGCTCGGTGCGCTGACCGGTGCCGACGACATCGTCTTCGGCACCACGGTGTCGGGCCGGACCACCGAGGTCCCCGGCCTGGACTCCGCCGTGGGCCTGTTCGTCAACACGGTCCCCGCCCGGGTCACCCTGCGCCCCGACGAGACCCTGACCGGTCTGCTCCGGCGCGTCCAGGACGAGCACAGCGCCCTCCTGGACCACCAGCACCTCGGTCTCGCCGAGATCCAGCGGATCGCGGGCGGCGGCGAACTCTTCGACACGCTCGTGGTCTTCGAGAACTACCCCACCGGGAACGACCCCGTCCGCGACCGGGACGCGTCCGGCCCCGGTGCCCGCCCCGGAGGGCTCCCCGCCGACGACGGTCCCCTCGTCACCGGCGCCGAGGTCCTCGACGCCGTCCACTACCCGCTCGCCCTCGTGGTCGAGCCCTCCGCCGACGGGCTGCTGCTGCGGTTCAAGCACGACGCGGCGCGACTCGACCAGGTCGCGGTCGCCGTCCTCGCCAACCGGTTCACGGGCCTGCTGCGGACCGTGGTCTCCGACTCCGCCCGCACCGTCGCCCGCACCGATCTGCTCTCCGCCCGCGAGCGGGAGCACCTGACGGAACTGAACGCCACCGCGCACCCCGTCCCGGAGACCACCCTCGCCTCCCTGATCGCGGACCGGACGGCCCGCACCCCGCACGCCCCGGCCGTCGCCTTCGAGGACACCGTCCTCAGCTACGCCGAGCTCGACCGGCGGGCCGAGGCGCTGGCCCGGCGGCTGCGGGCGCGCGGCGCGGGACCCGAGACGTACGTCGCCGTCGCCGTCCCGCGCTCGGCGGAACTGATGGTCGCCCTCCTCGGCGTCCTCAAGGCGGGCGCCGCCTACCTCCCGGTCGACCTCGACTACCCGGCCGACCGGGTGGCGTTCATGCTGGCCGACTCCGGCGCCCGGCTGGCCGTGACGACCGAGGGGTCCGCCGGACGGCTCCCGGCCGTCCCCGGCCTCGCGCACCTCCTCATCGGCGCGGAACACGAGAACGGCACCGCCGCCGGGGACGAAGCCGCCGCCACGGACACCACCGCCCCCGCCCGCTCCGCCGGACCCGACCACCCCGCCTACCTGATCTACACCTCGGGCTCCACCGGACGCCCCAAGGGCGTCGCCGTCACCCACCGGGCCGTCGTCAACCGGCTGGCCTGGATGCAGGGCGCGTACGGGCTGACCGCCGACGACCGGGTCCTCCAGAAGACGCCGTCCAGCTTCGACGTGTCCGTGTGGGAGTTCTTCTGGCCGCTCGTCGAGGGCGCCACCGTCGTCCTCGCCCGCCCCGACGGGCACCGGGACCCGGAGTACCTCGCCGGTCTCGTCGCCCGCCGGGCCGTCACCACCCTGCACTTCGTGCCCTCGATGCTGGCCGCGTTCACCCGGGTCATGGAGACCGCCCCGGCCCCCGGGCCCGGCACCCCCGACTGGGCGGCGAGCCTGCGCCGGGTGTTCTGCAGCGGCGAGGCGCTCACCGGCGCCGACGCCCGGCGCTGGTCGGAACTGACCTCCCGGCACGGCCGCCCGCCCGTCCCGCTGCACAACCTGTACGGCCCCACCGAGGCGGCCGTCGACGTCACGTACTTCCCCTACGAGGGCGGTGACGCCCCGGCCGTGCCGATCGGCAGGCCCGTGTGGAACACCCGGCTGCACGTCCTCGACCCGTTCCTGCGACCGGTGCCCGACGGCGTCCCCGGCGAGCTGTACCTCGCCGGGGTCCAGCTGGCCCGCGCCTACCACGACCGCCCCGGCCTCACCGCCGAACGCTTCGTCGCCGACCCGTACGGGACGGCGGGGGAGCGGATGTACCGCACCGGCGACCTGGTGCGCCGCCGCGCCGACGGCGCCGTGGAGTACCTCGGCCGCACCGACCGGCAGGTCAAGATCCGGGGCAACCGCGTCGAGCCCGGCGAGATCGAGACCGCCCTCGCCGCGCTGCCCGGCGTGGCCCGCGCCGCCGTCGTCGTCCGCGCCGGAACCCTCGTCGGCTACGCCGTCGCCGCCCCCGGCGCCACCCTCGCCGGAGAGGCCCTGCGGACCGCCCTGGAGGGCGCGCTGCCCGCCCCGATGGTGCCGGGCGCCGTCGTGGTCGTCGCCGAACTGCCGCTGACCCCCAGCGGCAAGCTCGACCAGAACGCCCTGCCCGCGCCCGAGACGGCCCCCCGGGCCGCCGGACGCGCGCCCCGGAGCCCGCGCGAGCACGCCCTGTGCGCGGTCTTCGCCGAGGTCCTGGGCATCCCGGGCGTGGGCGCCGAGGACGACTTCTTCGTGCTCGGCGGCGACAGCCTCAGCTCGATCTCCGTCGCCACGCGCGCGCGTGAGAGGGGACTGGACCTCAGCCCCCGCGACGTCTTCGAGCACCGCACCCCGGCCGCCCTCGCCGCCGCCGTCCCGGACACCCCCGCCCCACCCGTATCCGCCGACACCCCCGAGGTACCCGTGCAGCCCGACGGCGTGACCGTCTCCGCAACCGACGCCGGGCAGGCCGCCGCCGCCCTCCAGGCCGTCCTCGCCCTCCAGCAGCGGTCCGGCGCCGCCGTCGACCCGGCGCTCAAGGCCCTCCTCGACCAGCTCACCGCCGCCGCGCCCCCGGCGGAACCGGAACCGGAACCGGAGCCCGAAGCCGCCTTCGGGGGACCCGACCTCACCCCCGAGGAGACCGCCCGCGTCCACACCGCCGCCGGACGGCCCGTCTCCGACATCTGGCCGCTCTCCCCGCTCCAGGAGGGCATGTACTTCCACGCCACCTACGACGCCGGTGACGCGCTCGACGTCTACCAGTCCCAGGAGACCCTGGACCTCGACCGGCGGATCGACACCGCACGGCTGCGGGCCGCCTGCCGGACCCTCCTCGACCGCAACACCGGACTGCGCGCCGGATTCACCAGCGACGGACTGCCCCAGCCGGTGCAGTTCATCGTGGAGGGCGCCGAGATCCCGCTCGTCGAGGCCGACCTGTCCGGTCTGCCCGCCGACGAGCAGCGGGCCCGTACCGAGGAACTCCTCGCCGCCGACCGCAGGCAGCGCTTCGACCTCGCCGCCGCACCGCTCTGCCGCCTCCTCCTCGTCCGCCTCGGCGACGGCCGGGACCGGCTCGTCGTCACCCACCACCTGATCCTCTGGGACGGCTGGTCCGCCTGGCTGTTCCTCGAAGAGCTGTTCACCCTGTACGAGCGGGCCGGCGACCCCGCCGGGCTCCCGCGGCCCGGCGACTACCGCGACCACCTCGCCTGGCTCGACGCCCAGGACACGACCCTCGCCAAGGACGCCTGGCGCCGGGCCCTCGCGGGCTTCGACGAGCCCACCCTGCTCGCCCCCTCGGGCCGCGACACCGGCCCGGTCATCCCGGTGGACTTCGACGCCCGGCTCGACCAGGAGACCGGGGACCGGCTGCGGGCCGCCGCCCGCCGCCACGGCCTCACCCTGAACACCGTCCTCAACGCCGCCTGGGCCCTGGTCCTCTCCGCGACCACCGGCCGCTCCGACATCGCCTTCGGCACCGCCGTCTCGGGCCGCCCGGCGGACGTCCCGAACGTCGCCGGCATCATCGGCATGTTCCTCAACACCGTCCCCGCCCGCGTCGCCCTCGCCCCCGGCGAGCCGCTGCTCGCCCTGCTGCGCCGGATGCAGTCCGAGCGCGCCGCCGTCATGCCGTACGAGTACGTGGGCCTCGGCACCCTCCAGCAGGAGACCGGGCACCGCCGCCTCTTCGACACCCTCTTCGTGCTCCGCTCGGCGGACGGCGAGGACCGGGCCGCCGCCCTCCGCGAACGCCACGGCATCACCGGGGTGTCCAACGTGGACGGCACCCACTTCCCGCTCACCCTGATCGTCACCCCCGGCGCCCGCCTGCGGGTGACCCTCGCCGCCCGGCCCGACCTGTTCGACGCCGGGGCGGCCACCACGATCCTGAGCCGCTTCACCACCGTCCTCGACCGGCTCGCCTCCGCCCTCGCCGGAGCGGACGCCGAGACCGCCACGACCGCGGGCACGGACCTGCTGCTCCCCGCCGAGCGGACCGCGCTCGCCGCCGCCCGGGAGTCCACCCGCGAACCGCTGCCCGACGACACCGTCGCCGACCTGCTGGCCGCCCAGGCCACCCGTACCCCCGACGCCGTCGCCCTGGTCTTCGGGGCCCGCTCCCTCACGTACGCGGAACTCGACGCGCAGGTCAACCGGTACGCCCGGCTGCTGCTCGCCCGGGGCGCCGGGCCCGAGAAGGTCGTCGCGCTCGCCCTGCCCCGCTCCATCGAGATGGTCGTCGCCCTCTTCGCCGTCCTGCGCACCGGCGCCGCCTATCTGCCGCTCGACCTCGACCACCCGGCCGACCGGCTGCGCCTGATGGCCGAGGACACCGGCCCCCTCTGCCTGGTCTCCACCGCCGCCGTCGCCCCGACACTGCGGCGCGAAGACGGCCCCGTCGCCCCCGAACTCCTCCTCGACGACCCGGCGGTCACCGCCGAACTCGCCGGGCTCTCCGGCGACGCCGTCGACGACACCGAACGGCCCGCGTTCGCGCGCGGCCTCCCGGACCGCCTCGACCACCCCGCGTACGTCATCTACACCTCCGGCTCCACCGGCCGCCCCAAGGGCGTCGTCACCCCCTACAGGGGACTGACGAACATGCAGCTCAACCACCAGAAGGAGGTCTTCGACCCGGCGATCGCCGCCACCGGCGGACGCCGACTGCGCATCGCGCACACCGTGTCCTTCGCCTTCGACATGTCGTGGGAGGAACTGCTGTGGCTCGTCGAGGGCCACGAGGTGCACGTCTGCGACGAGGAACTCCGCCGTGACGCCGAGGCGCTCGTCGCCTACTGCGACGCGCACCGCGTCGACGTGGTCAACGTGACGCCCACCTACGCCCAGCTCCTCGTCGAGGAAGGCCTGCTCGACCACGACGAGGACACCGGCAAGCACCGCCCCGCCCTGGTCCTGCTCGGCGGCGAAGCCGTCTCCGACACCGTCTGGACCCGGCTGCGCCGCACGGAGGGCACCTACGGGTACAACCTGTACGGCCCCACCGAATACACCATCAACACCCTCGGCGGCTCCACCGAGGAGAGCGCCACCCCCACCGTCGGCCGCCCCATCCGCAACACCCGCGCCCACGTCCTGGACGCGATGCTGCGACCCGTCCCGCCGGGCTGCCCCGGCGAGCTGTACATCGCGGGCACCGGACTCGCCCGCGGCTACCACGACCGGGCCGCGCTCACCGCCGAACGGTTCGTCGCCGACCCCTTCGGCGCACCGGGCGAACGCATGTACCGCACCGGCGACCTCGTACGGCAGCGGCCCGACGGCCTCCTCGACTTCCTCGGCCGCACCGACGACCAGGTGAAGATCCGCGGCTACCGCGTCGAACTCGGCGAGATCTCCACGGCCCTGTCCGCGCACCCCGAGGTCGCCCACGCGGCCGTCGTCGTCCACGAGACCGCGGGCACCAAGCGCCTCGTCGGCTACGTCGTACCCGAGGACGCCCCGCACCGGCCCGAGGACACGCCCGGCGCGTCCCGTGCGTCCGGCCCGTCCGGCGAAGGACGGCCCGACGACGGTCTGGCCCAGCGGCTCCGCGAGCACCTCAAGGTCCTCCTGCCCGACTACATGGTCCCCGCCGCGCTCGTCACCGTCGCCGCCCTGCCGCTCACCGTCAACGGCAAGCTCGACGTCAAGGCCCTGCCCGCCCCCGACCTCACCGGCCCCCGCACCGGCCGCGCCCCCCGCACCCCCGAGGAGGAGACCCTCTGCGGGCTCTTCGCCGAAGTCCTCGGCCTGACCGCGGGCAGCGTCGACATCGACGCCGACTTCTTCGACCTCGGCGGCCACTCGCTGCTCGCCACCCGGCTGGTCAGCCGCGCCCGCACCGCGCTCCACACCGAACTCGCCATCCGCGACCTGTTCGAGGCGCCCACCGTCGCCGAACTGGCCGAGCGCGCCACCGCCCCGCGCGGCCCCGCCCGCCCCGCCCTGGTCGCCGCCGACCGCCCCGCCGAACTGCCGCTCTCCCACGCCCAGCAGCGCCTGTGGATCGTCCAGCAGATCGAATGCGCCTCGGCCGCGTACAACTTCCCGCTGGTCCTGCGGCTGCGCGGCACCCTCGACCACGCCGCCTGGCGCACGGCCCTCGCCGACGTCACCGACCGGCACGAATCGCTGCGCACCCTCGTGGCCGAACACGACGGCCGGGCGTTCCAGCGCATCCTGCCCACCGGAACGGCCGCACCCACCGTCGAGCACCTGCGCGCCACCGAGGACGAGATACCCGGCATCGTCGACGCCGCCGTCCGGCGCCCCTTCGACCTCGCCGCCGAACTCCCCGTCCGCGCCACCGTCGTGGAGCTCGCCCCCGACGACCACGTCGTCGTCCTCCTGCTCCACCACATCACCACCGACGAGTGGTCCGACCGCCCCTTCCTGCGGGACCTGACCACCGCCTACACCGCCCGCCTCGCGGGCACCGCCCCCGACTGGGCGCCGCTGCCCGTCCAGTACGCCGACCACGCCCTCTGGCAGCAGCGGCTCCTCGGCGACCCCGCCGACCAGGACAGCGTCGCCGCCCGGCAGCTCGCCCACTGGCGCACCGCCCTGGCCGGCGCCCCCGAGGAACTGGAACTCCCCACCGACCGGCCCCGCCCCGCCCGCCCCACGTTCACCGGCGACGTCGTCGACGTCACCTTCGACCGGACGGCCCACGAGGGCCTGCGGCGCCTCGCCCGAGAGACCGGCGCCAGCATGTTCATGGCGGTCCACGCGGCCGTCGCCGCCCTGCTCCACCGGCTCGGCGCGGGCACCGACATCCCCCTCGGCGCGCCCATCGCGGGACGGGGGGACGAGGCCCTGGACGACCTCGTGGGCTTCTTCGTCAACACCCTGGTCCTGCGCACCGACCTCACCGGCGACCCCACCTTCACCGAGCTCCTCGCCCGGGTCAGGGCGACCGACCTGGCCGCCTTCTCCCACGCCGACGTGCCGTTCGAGTCGGTCGTGGAAGCCCTCAACCCGACCCGTTCCCTCTCCCGCAACCCGCTGTTCCAGGTGATGGTCGGCCACCACGTCCGTACGGACACGGCCCCCCGCCTGCCCGGACTCGACGCCTCCTACCTGCCGCACCGCACCGGCACCGCCAAGTTCGACCTCGTCTTCAGCTTCACGGAGCACACCACGCCCGACGGCGCGGACGACTCCCTCGCCTGCCGTCTGGAGTACGCCACCGAACTCTTCGACCGGGAGACCGCCGAAGCCGTCGCCGACCGGCTGGCCCGGCTCCTCACGGCCCTCGTCACGGCCCCCGGACGCCCGCTGTCCGAAGCCGTCGTCCTCACCGGGGAGGAGCACCGGCTCGTCCTCGACGACTTCAACGGGGCGCCCCGCGAGGTCGAGGAGGAGACCCTGCCCGCGCTCTTCGCCCGCCGGGTCGCCGAACACCCCGGAGCCGTCGCCGTCGTCGAACGCTCCCGCGCGGTGACCTACGCCGAACTCGACGCCCGCGCCGACGTCCTCGCCCGGCTCCTCGCCCGCCACGGCGTCGGCACCGAGAGCGTCGTCGGCGTGGCCGTGCCCCGCTCCGTCGACATGGTCGCCACGGTCCTCGCCGCCCTGCGGCTCGGCGCCGCGTTCCTGCCGCTGGACCTCGCCCACCCCGGCGACCGCCTCCAGTACATGATCGAGGACTCCGGCGCCGCCGTCGTCGTCGGCACCGAACCCGTCGCCGGGAAGATCCCCGGCGTCCCCGGCGTCCCCGTGCTGCTCCTCGACGCCCCCGACACCACCGACGCCCCCGACACCAGCGACATCCCGGACGGCACCGACGTCCCGCCGCCCGCCGGTCCCGCCGGGCTCGACCAGGCCGCCTACGTCATCTACACCTCCGGCTCCACCGGCCGCCCCAAGGGCGTCGTCGTCCCGCACGAGGGCATCGCCAGCCTCGTCGCCACCGCCGTCGACCGGATGGGCCTCGGCCGCGACAGTCACGTCCTGCAGTTCGCCTCCATCGGCTTCGACGTCTTCGTCTTCGAACTCGCCATGGCCCTCTGCCACGGCGGCCGACTCGTCCTCGTCACGGACGAGGCCCGGGTCGCCGGCCCCGCCCTGACCGACTTCCTCGCCGCCCAGCGGATCACCCACATGATCCTGCCGCCGTCCCTGATGTCCGCCCTGCCGTCCGAATGCCGCCTCCCCGACGGCGTGACCGTCCTCGTCGGCACCGAGACCGTCCCCCCGGACCTCTTCGAACGCTTCGGCGCCACCGCCGACCTGATCTGCGCCTACGGACTCACCGAGGCGACCGTCAACTCCACCCTCTGGCCCGCCCGCGAGAACGGCGGCCGCGCCCCCGGCCGCGTACCCATCGGCCGCCCCGACCCCAACACCCGCTGCTACGTCCTCGACGAGCACCTGCGGCCCGTGCCGCCCGGCGTCACCGGAGAGCTGTACGTCGCCGGGCGCGGCCTCGCCCGGGGCTACCTCGGACAGCCCGGACTCAGCTCGCACCGCTTCGTCGCCGACCCCTACGGGACCCCCGGCAGCCGTATGTACCGCACCGGCGACCGGGCCCGCTGGCGCGCCGACGGCAACCTCGACTTCCTCGGCCGGGTCGACACCCAGGTGAAGATCCGCGGCTTCCGCATCGAACTCGGCGAGATCGAGGCGGCCCTCGCAGGTCACCCCTCCGTCGCCCAGGCCGCCGTCCGGCCCGACCACGCCGGGGACATCGTCCGCCTCGTCGGCTACGCCGTCCCCGAACCGGGCACCGGACGGGACCTCGACCCCGGGGAACTGCGCTCCCACCTCGCCGCCCGGCTGCCCGAGTACATGGTCCCCGCCCTCGTCGTCCCGCTCGACGGGCCCCTGCCGCTCACCCCGAACGGCAAGCTCGACCACAAGGCGCTGCCCGCGCCCGACTGGTCGGCGATGACCGGCGACGCCCGCCCCGCCACCGCCACCGAGGAGAGGATCGCGCTGCTCTTCCGCGAGATCCTCCGCCTCGACGACATCGGCGCCCACGACAGCTTCTTCGCGCTCGGCGGCCACTCCATGGCCGCGATGCGCCTCCTCGGCCGCGTCCGCGCCGAGTTCGGCGCCGAACTGAGCATCCGGGACGTCTTCGACTCCCCGACCGTCGCGGGGATCGCGGGCAAGCTCGACGGAGCGCGAGCGGCCCGGCCCGAACTGCGCCCCGCCGACGCGCCCGGGACCGAGGGCGCCGACCTGCCCACGGCCCCCGTCCAGCGGTGGCACTGGGACGCCCTCCGGCGCGGCCCGGCCCACGACCACGCGCTCGTCCTGCGCTCGCCCGGCGGCCTCGACCCCGAGGCCCTCGCGGCGGCCCTGGCCGATGTCACCGCCCGCCACGAACCCCTCCGCACCGCCTTCGCCGAACACGACGCCACCCTGGTCCGCAGGCCCGTCCCGGCCCCGGTCCTCGCCGTCGAGGACTGCCCCGACCTGGACGCCCGCATCGCCGAACTCGCCGCGTCCGACGCCGAGGCCGAGCAGGCACCCCCGGTGCGGGCCCGGCTGCTCACCGCGCCCGACGGCACCCAGGCGGTCGTGTTCACCCTGCACTACCTCGCCGTCGACGAATGGTCGGTGGTCCCGCTCTTCCGCGACCTCACCACCGCCTACGGGGCCCGCGCCGGGGGCCGCGCCCCCGAGCTGCCCCCGCTCCCGGTGAGCTACACCGACTACGCCCGCTGGGCCCGCGAGGTCCTCGGCGACCCCGCCGACCCGGACAGCAGGGGCAACCGGCAGCTGGACCACTGGCGCCGGACCCTCCAGGGCGCCCCCCGGGAACTGGCCCTGCCCTCGGACGGCCCGGCCGACGCGCCCGCGCCGACCGGACGACCGGCGGCCGGACAGGTCGAGTTCGTCCTCGACGAGCGGCTGCACGCCGACGTCGACCGGCTCGCCAGGACCACCGGCACCAGCATGTTCATGGTGCTGCACGCCGCCCTCGCCGCCCTGCTCACGGATCACGGCGCGGGCACCGACCTGCCCATCGGCACGATGGTCGCCGGACGCGACGACGACCGCCTCGCCGACCTCGTCGGCTGCTTCTTCAACACGGTCCTGCTGCGCACCGACACGGCGGGCGACCCCACCTTCACCGAGCTCCTGGCCCGTGTCCGGGAGACCACCCTGAGCGCCCTGGACCACCAGGAGGTGCCGTACGACGAAGTCGTGCGGGCCGCCGGACTGCGCCCGGAGGGCCCCCAGGTGCGGGTGATGCACCACGAGCAGGCCGACCTCGCGGACCTGGAGGGCGGGGTCGGCGACCTCGTCGCCGTCCCGACGGGCGCGGTCCGCGCCGAGCTGACCCTCAGCTTCCACGAACCACGGGGCGAGGGCCCCGTGCACTGCGCCCTGATCCACGCGACGCGACGGATCGGCACGGCGAAGGCCCAGCGCCTCGCCGAGGAGTTCCAGACCCTGCTGCGCAAGGCCACCCGGAACGCCGGGCAGCCCCTGTCCCAGCTGTCCGGTGTGCACCACAAGAGGAGTGAGAACGCATGAGCACCAACCCGTTCGAGGACCCGCAGGGCCGTTTCCTGGTCCTGGTGAACGACGAGAACCAGCACTCGCTGTGGCCGTCCTTCGCCGAGGTCCCCGCCGGATGGCGGACCGTCTTCGGCGAGGACACCCGCGAGGCCTGCCTGGCGCACGTCGAGACCCACTGGACCGACCTCCGCCCGGCGAGCCTGGCCGCCCGCCAGAGCTGACCCACCACGACCGACGGCCGCCCGCGGGGGATTCCCCCGCGGGCGGCCGTCGTACGTACGGGGAGGGGCACCCGTGAGGGAAGAAGCCGCCCCCGTACGGGGAGCCGGTCCGCCCCGTGGGGGACGAGGGCCGTCCCGTACGGGGGAGTGCCGCGCCCCTCACGGGTCCGGACCGGCCCGTAAGGGATCGACACGGTGCCGTACGGGATCGAGGCCGGGTATCCCGTACGGGCCCGGCCTCGGCCCCGTACGGGAAGTGACTAGGCCCGCGCGTGAGACCGGCCCCGTGAGGAGAGGTCCGGCCCGTACGGGCCCGGACGAGCGGGCCCGTACGGGAAAGGGGGGCCGGTACGACGTGTCACCGTCGTACCGGCCCCCCTTCGCGAGGTCCGCGACCTGGCCGGGCCCTCAGCGGGCCCGGACCGTCACACCGCGCTCGGTGTCTTCTCCCCGGGCTCCCGGCGGCTCGCGGACCAGGCTTCCCAGAGGCTCGCGTACCGGCCGCCGGCCGCCACCAGTTCCTCGTGGGTGCCGGTCTCCACGATCCGCCCCGCGTCCAGGACGACCACCCGGTCGGCGGCGGCGGCCTGCGGCAGCCGGTGGGCGACGAGCAGCCCGGTGCGCCCTTCGAGCGCGCGGGCCGCCGCCTCCTCCAGGACGCGCGCACCGGCGCTGCCCGCGTCGGCGGTGGCCTCGTCGAGGATCGCGATCGGCGGATCGGCCAGGACGAGCCGGGCCAGGGCCAGGTGCTGGGCCTGGGTGACCGTCAGCCGGTGCCCGCCCTCGCCGACGACCGTGTCCAGCCCCTCGGGGAGGGCCTTCGCCCACTCCAGGGCGCCGACCCGGTCGAGCGCCGCCCGCACCTGCTCCTCGTCGGCGTCGGGCCGGGCCAGACGCAGGTCGTCGGCGAGGGTCCCGGCGAAGACGTGCACCTCCTGGCTGATGAGCGCCACCGTCCGGCGGACCCCGGCGGGTCCGAGTTCACGGACGTCGACCCCGCCGAGCGCGATCGAGCCCTTGAGGGGGGCGTGCACGCCCGCGACGAGCTTCGCCAGGGTCGTCTTCCCCGCGCCACTGGCGCCGACGAGCGCCACGCGTTCCCCGGTGCGCACCCGCAGGTCCACCTCGTGGAGCACGGGCTGCCCGGCACCGTAGGCGTGGCTGAGCCCGGACACCGTGACCGAGCCGTCCGCCGCGGCGGGGCTGTCGCTCGGGTCGCGCTCCGCCGGAAGGTCCGACACGCCGACCAGACGCGCGAAGCTGGCCCCCGCCGACTGGGCGTCGTCCAGGAGGAAGAGGGTCGCGTTGATCGGGTTGAAGAGGCTGTGGAAGTACAGCGCGGCGGCGGTGGCCGTACCGATGCTGACCGCGTCCCGGTCGACCAGGAGGAATCCGGTGCCGAGCATCGCGGAGAGACCGATGAACTCGGCCAGGTTGAGCCGCGAGAAGAACCCGGTGACGATGTGCACGCCCCGCAGGCCCAGATCGCGGGCCGCCTCGGAACGGCGCTCCAGGAGGTCCGCGTGGGTCCGGCCCAGCCGGAAGGCGCGGACGGTCCTGACCCCGCCGACGCTGTCGAGCAGCTGGTGCTGCAACGCGCCGGTGGCGATCCGGTGTTCGGCGTACACGGGAGCCGAGCGGCGCAGGTACCAGCGCACGGAGACCACCTGGATCGGCGCGGCGAGGAGCGCGGCGATCAGGAAGCGCCAGTCGAGCAGGGCCAGTCCGCCGAAGGTGAGCACGATGGTCAGGGCCGAGCGGCTGAACTCGGGCAGTGCCTGGCGCACCGACTTCCCGATCACGGACACGTCGCTGGTGACGCGGGAGACCAGGTCGCCGGAGCCGGCCGCCTCCACACGGTCCAGGGGCAGCCGCAGCGCCCGCTCGACGAACTGTTCGCGCAGGGCGGCCAGGACGGTCTCGCCGAGCCGTGCGACGAGGGCGCCGCCGACGGCGGCGGCCCCGCCCCGGGCGAGTGCGACGACCACCAGGAGGACGAGCGGGAGGGTGAGGGCGGCGGCCCCCTTCCGGTCCACCACCAGGTCCACGACGTGGCCGAGGAGGGGGGCGGTGAGCAGGCCGACGGCGGTCCCGGCGACCAGGACGCCGAACGCCGTGGCGGTCAGGAGCCGGTGGCCGCGCAGCAGTTCGCGCAGGGCGGCGCGGGACTCGGCGGCGCCGGCGGTCGGCAGGAGGGCGCGGTCCGGTCCGGTTCCGCTCATGGTCGCTTCCGTCTTCTCGGTGGGCTCCGGCGGTGTGCCGGGGCCGGGGCGGTCGTCGGTCCGGCGGCCGGTCCGGTCGTGGCCGTCCGGGCGGGAGCCGTCGGCCGGGCCGGTGTCCGGCGTCCCGCCGGTCCCGGTGGGGGCGAGGCCCGCGGGTCCGGCAGCGGTGCCGGGACCGGTCCCCGGTCCGGCTCCGGCCCGGCGGTCCTCGGTGTCCGGTCCGGCCGTGCCGTCCGGGCGGTGTTCCCCGACGGCCGTCATGCCAGCACCGCCGCCCGGTAGGAGGCGTCGGTGGTGAGGAGTTCGGTGTGGGGGCCACAGGCCCGTACGACACCGTCCTCCAGGACCACCACCCGGTCCGTCACGGCGAGCAGCGCGGGGCTGGTGGTGACGAGGAGCGTGGTGCGGTCCCCGCGGACCTCCCGGAGCCGGGCGGCGATCCTGGACTCGGTGACGGTGTCCACGGCCGTCGTCGGGTCGTGGAGCACCAGCACGGGCCGGTCGGCGGCGAGCGCGCGGGCGAGTGCCACGCGCTGGCGCTGCCCGCCGGAGAGGGACCGGCCGCGTTCGGCGAGCAGGGTGCCGGTGCCCTCGGGCAGGAGGCGGGCGACCTCGTCGGCGGCGGAGGCGCCGAGGGCGCGTTCGACGGCGGCAGGGTCGTCCTGGTGGGCCCCGGCGCGGACGTTGTCGAGGAGGGTGCTCTCGAAGAGGTCGGCGTCGTGGCGGGCGACGAGCACGGCCCGCCGCAGTCCGTCGGGGTCGAGGGAGGTCAGGGGCGTGCCGTCGAGCACGACGGACCCCGCCTCCGGGTCGGCCTCGCGGGCCAGACAGACGAGGAGGTCGTCGGCGAGGGCCGGGTCGCGGGTGACGACCCCGGTGAGGCTGCCGGGCGGCAGGTCGAGGTCCACGCCCCGCAGGGTGCCGAACGACACCCCGCGCAGGGCCAGATGTCCGGGGGTGTCGTCGGCGGGCACGTCGTGGCCCTCGGCGACGGCGGCGGGGGAGTCGAGGACCTCGGCGATCCGCCGGGCGGAGGCGCGGCCCTGGGCGAGTTCGGCGTTGACGTAGGTCAGCAGCTGGAACGGGCCGAGGAGGAACTGGGCGAGGCCCACGGCGGCCACCAGGTCGCCGACGCTGATGCTGCCGTCGACGGCGAGGTAGGCGCCGACGATCGCGATGAGGGCGATGAAGACACCGGTCAGCGCGAGGACGGCCCCCTCGTGTCCGGCCCGGCTGCGGGCGGCCCGCAGCGCGGCGGAGAGGGAGTCCCTGCTGGTGGTGCGGTAGCGGGCGACGGCCGCCGACTCGGCGCCCATGCCCTTGAGGACGCGCAGTCCCGAGACGAGGTCGGCGGCGACGCCCGAGGCGTGCGCGGCCCGTTCCTGCTCGGTCTCGCTGCGCCGTTCGAGCGGGCGGCTGATGCGGTGGCCGAGCCAGAGCAGCGGCGGGATGCCGAGGAGGACGAGCAGGCCGAGCGGTACGGAGATCCGGAGCAGGGCGACGGCGCTGATGACGAGCGCGGCGAGCGCGGCGACGCCGTACGGGATCACCGTGACCACCGAGCCCACGCGCCGCGCGTCGTTGGTGGCGATGCTGGTGAGGGCGCCGGGGAGCCGGTCGGCGTCGGCTCCGCCCCGGGGGTCGAGCACGCGCGCGCCCAGCCGCAGCCTGAGCCGGTGCGCGGCGATCTCGCCGGTGCCCTCGGTGATGCGGGCGCTGGTCCGGTAGCAGGTCGACAGGACCAGGAAGAGAACGGCGAGGACCATCAGGAGGCGCAGCAGCGCCGAGGAGGAGCCGGTCGCCACGGCGCTGTCGATGATGGCGCCGATGACCACGGGGACGAGGGCCTCGCAGCCCTGGTGGGTCATGCCGAGCAGGGAGGCCGCGATCACCCGGCGGCGCTGTTCCCTGATCGTCTGGCGGAGGACAAGTCCCCCCGCAGGTCCGCCGGTTGGCATGGGACTCCTTCACGGAGGCGGAATGACAAGTTAGGTAAGCCTACTCTGAGTCTGGGTCGGGTGAGGATGGTCCCGGCGTCGAAGGGGGACGGTCCCGGCATCGACGGAGGGTGGCCCCCGTCGATGCGTTGACCCTCCGTGACAGTTCGGTTAGCCTCACCTAAGTCTGGTTCCCGTCGACGTCTCCGCCCGGAGCGCGCCGACGGGTGCCACCGCACATCTGAACTGCCGCCAGGGGGAGTTGTCCTTGTCCGTCGAATCCCGGGCGGTGCCGGTACAGCGGGGGAAGCACCCCGACGGCCCGCCCGTCGGCCCCGCCGCCTTACCCCGAGCGACCCGAGCGGGCGCCGCCGGGCGGGGAGCCGGGCTGCTCCTGATCCTGCTGCTCCTCGTCCTGGTCGGACTCCTCAGCGTCTGGGTCGGCACCAGGGGCATCCCCTTCACCGCCACCTGGAACGCCCTGTGGAATCCCGACGGTTCCGAGACCTCGGTGATCATCCACGACTACCGCGTCCCCCGGACCCTCCTCGGCGCCGTCATCGGCGCCGCCCTCGGTCTGTCCGGCGCCCTGATGCAGGCCCTCACCCGCAATCCGCTCGCCGACCCCGGACTCCTCGGCATCGGCCTCGGCTCGTCCGCCGGAGTCGTCGCCGCCATCTCCTTCCTCGGCATCGGCTCCCTGCTCGGCCAGCTGTGGTTCGCCTTCGCCGGAGCGGCCGTCGCCTCCGTCGTCGTGTACCTCCTCGGCGCCTCCGGCCGGAAGGTCGCCACGCCCGACCGGCTGGTCGTCGCCGGAGCGGCCGTCACCGCCGTCCTCTACGCCTTCAACTCCGCCGTCCTGCTGCTGGACCCGAGGGCCTTCGACGAGTTCCGCTTCTGGACCGTGGGCTCCCTCGCCGGGCGCTACTACGACGTCCTGCAGATCGTCCTGCCCTTCGTCGCCGTCGGCCTGGTCGTCGCCCTCGCCCTCACGCCCTCCCTCAACGCCCTGGCGCTCGGGGACCGCACGGGCCGCGCCCTGGGCGTCGACGTCGGCCGCACCCGGGCGCTCGGCGCCGCCGCGGTCGTCCTGCTCTGCGGCGCCGCCACCGCAGCCGCGGGCCCCATCGGCTTCGTCGGACTCGCCGTCCCGCACGTCGCCCGCTTCCTGGTCGGACCCGACCAGCGCTGGGTCCTCGCCTACTCGACGCTCATCGCCCCGGTCCTGCTCGTCGGCTCGGACGTCCTCGGCCGGGTGATCGGCGCCCCCGGCGAGATCCAGGTCGGGATCGTCACCGCGTTCCTCGGCGCCCCGCTGTTCCTCGCGCTCTGCCGCCGCCGGAAGCTGGTCATGCTGTGAGCCCCGTACGGAAGTCACCCACCGCCGCGGAGCGCGACGCCGGGCCGCGCGACGCCCCCGAGCCCCCGCCGCGCGTCGTCACCGGCATCGTCCTGCGCACCCGGCGCGGCCACTCGGTCCGGCTGCGGCGCCGCACCCTGGCCGTCACCGCCGTACTCTTCGCCGCCCTCGTGGTCGTCGCCGGAATCACCCTCACCACCGGCGACTTCGAGCTCACCGTAGGAGAGGTCGTCCGGGCGCTCCTGGGCAACGGCTCGGGCGCCGCCGACTTCATCGTGACCACCCTGCGGCTGCCCCGCCTGGTCACCGCCCTCTGCGTGGGCGCCGCGCTCGCCGTGAGCGGCGCCCTCCTCCAGAGCCTCACCGGCAACTCCCTCGGCAGCCCCGACGTCGTCGGCTTCACCAACGGCTCGGCCGTCGGCGCGCTCCTCGTCATCATCCTGTGGCACGGCAGCATGACGGAGATCGCGGTCGGCGCGCTGATCGGCGGACTCCTCACCGCGCTCGCGGTCCATCTGCTCATGGTCGGCCGGGGACTGCACGGCTTCCGTCTCGTCGTCACCGGCATCGGCGTCAGCGCCCTGCTCCTCTCCGTCAACTCGTACCTGATCACCCGGGCGACCTGGCAGGAAGCCCTCGAAGCGCAGACCTGGCTGATCGGCAGCCTCGGCAACCGGGGCTGGCAGCACGCGAACGCCATCGGGATCGCCGTCCTCGTCCTGCTGCCCCTGGCCTTCGGCCTCTCCCGCCGCCTGGCCATGGTGGAGATGGGCGACGTCACCGCGAACGCCCTCGGCGTCGGGGTGGCCCGCACCCGCACCGCCCTGCTCGTCGTCAGCGTCGCCCTGGCCGCCTTCGCCACCGCGGTCACCGGCCCCATCTGGTTCATCGCCCTCGCCGCACCCCAGCTCGCCAGGAAGGCGACCCGCTCCCCGGGGCCCGCGCTGCTGCCGACCGCCCTCATGGGGGCGCTGCTGCTGACCGTCAGCGATGTGCTGGCCCAGCGGCTCTTCGCCCCCGCACTCCTCCCGGTGGGAACCGCGACCGGCACCATCGGCGGGCTCTACCTCATCTGGCTGCTGGTCTCCGAGTCACGAAAGAGCCGCGCATGACGACCACGAACCCTCCCGTCCACCGCCCCGCCCCCGACGCCCCGGTGGCGCCCGGCACCCCGGACACCACCCCGGCTCCGGACGCGCCCGCCGCGCCCGCCGCTCAGGCGGAGCCCGCCCGCCCGGCGGCCCGGCTGCGCGGCGAGGGCCTCACCCTCTCCTACGACCGGCGGACGGTGGTGTCCGGCCTCGACGTCGAGATCCCCGACCGCTCCTTCACCGTCATCATCGGCCCCAACGCCTGCGGCAAGTCCACCCTGCTCACCGCGCTCGCCCGGATGCTGAAGCCCCGCACCGGCCAGGTCCATCTGGACGGCGCGGCCATCTCCTCGTACCGCTCCCGCGAGGTCGCGCGCAGGCTCGGACTCCTCCCGCAGACCTCGAACGCCCCCGGCGGCATCACCGTCGGCGACCTCGTGGCCCGGGGCCGCTTCCCCCACCAGGGCATCCTGAGGCAGTGGTCGGCCGAGGACGAGGAGGCCGTCGTCGCCGCCATGCGCCGTACCGGCGTCCTCGAACTCGCCGACCGGCCCGTCGACGACCTCTCCGGCGGACAGCGCCAGCGCGTCTGGCTGGCCATGGTCCTCGCCCAGCAGACCCCGATCCTGCTCCTCGACGAACCCACCACGTACCTCGACATCGCCCACCAGGTCGAGGTCCTCGACCTGTGCGCGGGACTGAACTCCCGCGAGGGGCACACGGTCGTCGCCGTCCTCCACGACCTCAACCAGGCCTGCCGGTACGCCACCCACCTCATCGTGATGCGGCCGGGCGGCACCATCGCGGCCGAGGGCGACCCGCGGACGGTCATGACGGCGGAACTCGTCGAGGACGTCTTCGGACTGCCCTGCCGGATCATCCCCGACCCCGAGACCGGGACACCCCTGATGGTGCCCGCGGCCCCCCGCTGGTACGCCCCCGCCGACCGGGCCCCGGTCCCGGCCACGAACGCCCCCTGATCCCGTGACCGCCCCGACGTCCGGGCCCCGGGTCCCGGGGGCCGCCACCGGCCCGCTCCCCGCGCCCTGGCGGTACGGCGGCGGGCCACGCCTGTGGACCCTGCGGGTGGCCGAGCACACCGAGCGGGCCCGTCTGCGGGAGGACCTCCTCGATCCGGCCGAACGGGCCCGCTGCCACGGCTTCGTGCGGCCCGTCGACCGCGACCGCTACCGGGTCGGCCATGTCGTCCTGCGCGAACTGCTCGGCGCGTACCTGGACAGCGACCCGGCCGCCGTCCGGCTGGTCCGTGAACCGTGCCCCGGCTGCGGCGGCCCGCACGGACGTCCCGCCGTGGCGGACGGCCCGCTCCACTTCTCGCTCTCGCACTCCGGCGGCGCCGTCCTCCTCGGCTTCGCGGACGTCCCGGTCGGCGTGGACGTCGAGACCGAACCCGACACCGACGCCACCGAGGACATCACGGCCGTGCTGCACCCGGCCGAGCGCGCCGAACTCGCCGCCCTGCCCCCGGGGGACCGGCCGGGCGCGGTCGCCCGCTGCTGGACCCGCAAGGAGTCGTACCTCAAGGGCGTCGGCATCGGCCTCGGCGAGGACCCGGCCCGCACCTACGTGGGCACGGGCCCCGCACCGGGCGCCGTCCCCGGCTGGACCCTCACCGACGTCCCCGTCCTCCCGGGGTACGCGGCGGCCTGCGCGGTCCGGACCCCCGGACCGCCGGCCGCCCACCCTCAGACGCCGTCGAGGATTCCCGGCAACGCCTCGACCAGCGCGTCGACCTGACGTTCCGTCACTGTCAGTGGCGGGGCCAGTCGTACGGTCGCGGGGCCGACCGCGTTCACCAGGAACCCGGCCTCCTGCGCCACCTCCCGGACCCGCTCGGCGACCGGCTCGGTGAGGACGACACCGAGCAGCAGCCCCGCGCCCCGCACCTCGGCGACCAGCGGGTGCCCGCACTTCTCCACACCGCGCCGCAGCAGCTCGCCCACCCGGACGGTGTGGGCGAGCAGCCCCTCCGATGCGATGGTGTCCAGGACGGCGAGGCCCGCCGCGCAGGCCACCGGATTGCCGCCGAAGGTCGAGCCGTGCTGCCCCGGCCCGAGCAGTTCGGCGGCCTCGCCGAACGCCACGGCCGCGCCGATCGGCAGCCCGCCGCCGAGGCCCTTGGCGAGGGTGACCACGTCCGGGTCCACCCCCGGTTCGGCCTGGTGCGCGAACCAGTGGCCCGTCCGGCCGATCCCGGTCTGCACCTCGTCCAGGACGAGGAGGCTGCCGGTGGCCCGGGTCAGTTCGCGGGCGGCCCGCAGATACCCCGCGGGCGCGGGCACCACGCCCGCCTCGCCCTGCACGGGCTCCACGAAGACCGCCGCCGTCTCCCGCGTCACGGCGGCGCGCAGCGCGGCCACGTCCCCGAAGGGCACGTGGGTCACCTCCCCGGGCAGCGGCAGGAACGGCTCGCGCTTCGCGGGCTGCCCGGTCAGCGCCAGGGCGCCCATGGTGCGCCCGTGGAAACCGCCCTCCATCGCCACGACGTGGGTGCGCCCGGTGAGGCGGGCCGTCTTGAAGGCGGCTTCGGCCGCCTCCGCGCCGGAGTTGCAGAAGAACACCCGGCCCGGCCGCCCGAACAGCCGCAGCAGCCGTTCCGCCAGGGCGACCGGCGGTTCCGCCGCGAACAGGTTGGAGACATGGCCGAGCCGCCCGATCTGGGCGGAGACGGCCGCGACGACGGCGGGGTGGGCGTGGCCGAGGGTGTTGACGGCGATGCCACCGGTGAAGTCGGTGTACGGCCGCCCGGACTCGTCGTGGACCGTGCAGCCCTCCCCGTGCGCGAGGGCCAGCGGGGGCGTGCCGTAGGTGTCGGTCATGACGGACCGCCAGCGAGCGGTCAGCGGGGTCGTGGCGGTGCTCACGCGGGGGCCTCCTCGGCGTCGGGCGCGGTGTCCGGCAGCACGGTGGTGCCCTCGTTCTCCTCGGTGAGGACGCCCCGCAGGACGGCGTGCGGGGTCCGTCCGTCGAGGACGTGGACCCGGCCCACCCCGGAGCGGACGGCCCGCAGGCAGCCCTCCATCTTGGGCAGCATCCCCCCGGCGAGGCGCGGGAGCAGCGCGTCGAGCTCCCGGGCGGTGAGCCGGGGGACCACCTCGGTGCTGTGCGGCCAGTCCGCGCAGAGCCCGGGGACGTCCGTCAGCATCACGAGCCGGTCGGCGCCGAGGGCGACGGCGAGGGCGGAGGCCGCCAGGTCCGCGTTCACGTTGTAGACGTGCCCGTCGGCGCCGCGCGCCACCGGGGAGACCACGGGTATCCGCCCGCCGGACAGCAGGTCGCGCACGGTGTCGGGGGCCACGGCCACGATGTCGCCGACGAGCCCGATGTCCACGGGCCTGCCGTCCACCAGGGCCGGGCGCCGGACGGCGGTCAGGGTGTGCGCGTCCTCGCCCGACATGCCGACGGCGAAGGGGCCGTGGGCGTTGATGGCGCCGACCAGGTCGCGCTGGACCTGTCCGGTCAGCACCATGCGGACCACGTCCATGGCCTCGGGGGTGGTCACCCGCATACCCGCCTCGAAGCGGACCTCCAGGTCGAGCCGGTCGAGCATCGCGCTGATCTGCGGGCCGCCGCCGTGCACCACGACCGGGTGGAGTCCGGCGTGCCACAGCTCGACGACGTCCTGGGCGAACGAGCGCGTCAGGGCCGGGTCGACCAGGGTCGCGCCGCCGCACTTGACGACGACCGTGCGGCCCTTCAGCTCCTCGGACCAGGGCACGTCCCCGGCGGGGAGCGTCGTGGAGCTCCGTGCGCCGGGGGGTCGTGACCCGGCCGCCGTCAGGCTCTCCGGGGTGCCCGTCGTGCTTGCCATCGTTGCCGTCCTCCCGTTCATGAGCTGTAGGCGCTGTTCTCGTGCACGTACGCGGCCGTCAGGTCGTTGGTCCAGATCTGCGCCGACGCGTCGCCCGCGCGCAGATCGACCGTGATGCCGATGTGCCGGCCCGTCAGATCGACCTTCTCGCGCGGTTCTCCGGCGGCGCCGTTCCGGCAGACCCGGACGTCGTTGACGGACACGTCGATGCGGTCGGGGTCGAAGACGGCGTCGGTGGTGCCGATGGCGGAGAGCACCCGGCCCCAGTTGGGGTCCTCGCCGTGCAGGGCGCACTTGAGGAGGTTGTTGCGGGCGATCGACCGGCCCACGGTGACGGCGTCCTCCTCGGACGCGGCGCCGACGACGGTCACCTCGATCTCCTTCGACGCCCCTTCGGCGTCGGCGATCAACTGGCGTGCCAGGTCCCGGCAGACGGCGTGCACCGCGTCGGTGAACTCCCCTTCCGCCGGGGTCGTTCCGGACGCGCCGGAGGCGAGCAGGAGGACGGTGTCGTTGGTGGACATGCAGCCGTCGGAGTCGACCCGGTCGAAGGTGGTGCGGACGCCCGCGCGGAGGGCCGCGTCGAGCAGCGCCGCGTCGACGTCGGCGTCGGTGGTGAGGACGACGAGCATGGTGGCCAGACCGGGGGCGAGCATCCCCGCGCCCTTCGCCATGCCGCCGACGGTCCAGCCGTCCCCGGTGGCCACGGCGGTCTTGGGCACCGAGTCGGTCGTCATGATCGCCCGTGCGGCGTCCGGGCCCCCGTCGGCGTGGAGGCGCTGCGCCGCGAGGTCGATCCCGGGCGTGACCCGGTCCATGGGGAGGGGGACGCCGATGAGCCCGGTCGAGCAGACGGCCACGTCCCCCGGGTCCGCGCCGACGGCGGCCGCCGTGCGCTCGGCCATGGTCCGCGCGTCCTCGGCCCCGGCGGGGCCCGTACAGGCGTTGGCGCCACCGGAGTTGAGGACGACGGCGGTGAGTCTTCCGTCGGCGAGGGCCAGGCGGGACCAGCGGACGGGCGCCGCCTGCACCCGGTTGGAGGTGAAGACCCCGGCGGCGGCCGTCCCCGGGCCCTGGTTGACCACCAGGGCGAGGTCGGGCGCGCCGGAGGCCTTGATGCCTGCGGCGGTTCCGCTGGCGAGGAATCCTCGGGCGGCGGTCACGGTCACGGAGCCACTCCATTCACGGGCAGGCCGAGCCCTTCGGGCAGGCCGAGGGCGATGTTCATGCTCTGCACCGCTCCACCGGCGGTGCCCTTCGTCAGGTTGTCGAGCGCGCTCACACAGATGAGGCGGCGGGCGGCCGGATCGACGGCGACCTGCACGTGCACGGTGTTGGACCCGAGCACCGCAGCCGTGGACGGCCACTGTCCCCGGGGCAGCAGCCGGACGAACGGTTCGTCCGCATAGGCGGCCTCGAACGCCTCGCGCACCTCGTCGAGTCCGCCGTCCAGGGCCACGTGCGGCCTGAGGCGGGCGGAACAGGTGGCGAGGATGCCCCGGGGCATGGGGGCGAGCGTCGGGGTGAAGGACACCGTGACGTGCTCGCCCGCCGCCAGGGACAGGTTCTGGACGAGTTCGGGGGTGTGCCGGTGGCCGCCGCCGACGCCGTACGGGGTCATGGACCCCATCACCTCGGCGCCGAGCAGCTGCGGCTTGGCCGCCCGCCCGGCCCCCGAGGTCCCGCTGGCCGCCACCACGACGACCTCCGGTTCGACGAGACGGGCGGTGTGGGCGGGCAGGAGCGCCAGGGTGACGGCGGTGGGGTAGCACCCCGGTACGGCGATGCGCGTCGCTCCCTTCAACTCGTCGCGGGCGCCGGGGAATTCGGGCAGGCCGTACGGCCAGGTCCCGGCGTGCGCGGTGCCGTAGAAGCGGGTCCAGGCCGCCGGGTCGCGGAGCCGGAAGTCCGCCCCGCAGTCCACGACGAGCGTGTCGTCCCCCAACTGCCCGGCGAGCGCGGCCGACTGGCCGTGCGGCAGGGCGAGGAGGACGACGTCGTGGCCGTGGAGGGTGTCTGCGGAGGTCTCCACGAGTGTCCGGTCGGAGAGTGCGGACAACTGGGGCTGGACCCGGCCGAGGGGGAGCCCGGCGCTGCTGTGCCCGGTGAGCGTGCCGATGTCGACTTCGGGGTGGGAGGCGAGCAGGCGGATGATCTCCCCGCCGGCGTATCCACTGGCTCCGGCCACCGCGACCCGTAAGGTCATGTTCTTCCGTCTCTCCTGGTACGTGGGGACGTGACGAACGCCGGGCGAGGATGTCCCGGACCGGCGCACGAGAACTTAACTTAGCCTAACCTAAGTGACCATGACGAGGGGTCGGCCCGAGACCGTTCGCCGCGGGGGACGAACGGACCTCGTCCGGTGGCCGGAGGAGCACACCGGGGAAAGGGCTTGCGGTCAGCCGAGGGACTCCCACGCCGACCTCAGCCCGTCCAGCCACACGGGCGGCAGCTCGGCGGCGTCCCACTCCTCCCGCAGCGCCGACGGAGCCGCCGCCAGCCGTTCGAGCACGGCGACACCGGTGGGGGAGTGGACCAGGGAGTAACGCCCGTGGACCGCGATCGGAGCCCCGGGCCCGTACCGCGCGTACAGCCGCTCCAGCCGCGCCCGGTGGGCCGACGCGAACTCCCCGACCACCCCCGGATATCCGGCCCGCCGCCGGGGGTCCATCGTCCGCAGGACCGCGCCCAGCACCTGCTCCGTGACCTCCGGATCCAGCTCGGAGACCTCGCTGAACGAGAGGTACAACGGCGTCACCGCCACCTTCGCCCGCTCCATCTCCGCCCGCCGCACCGGAGAGCGCGCCCCGGCCGGGTCCTCCTCGGGACCGGCGGTGACGGCCCTCAGGAGCGCCTTCTCGGCGATCCCGCCGAGCACCTCCGACACGCTCCGGGCACCCCCCGACCACCCGGCCGCGTACTCCTCGCCCCGATCGCCGGGCACCCGCCGCCCGGCCGCCTCGGTCTCCGCGTGCGCGAGCGCCAGGGCCCCCGCCTCGACGAGCCCGATGAGCTCCTCCGCGTCCCCGGTGTAGACCCCCGCACGGGCCAGCAGTTGGAGCAGCGTCCGCTTCGCGTTGAGGACACTGGCCTCGTCGAGCTGCGGCCGTCCCTCGTCGGCGGTGTTCATGGGGGTCCTCCTCGTCGTACGGGCGGCGCGGGCGCGGAACGCTCCGTTCGAGCCTACGCAACGCCCCCGGCCGGGGGACCCCCATCCCCCGCCGTTCAGCGAGTCGACCGCAGGACACCACCCGCCCGTCCCCCGGTGGCACGCCGCCGCTTGACCTTGACACGATGACAAGGTCTTCACTGAGGCCGAGGAGGTGGTTCGGACATGACCACGCAGAATCAGGACACGGGGACGGAGCGGGCCCTCCGGGCCCTGCGCGCGCTGACGGACGACCGGCCGTCCGTACGGCTGAGGGCGGCCCTGGAGATCGGCACCCACCCCGACCCGGGACACGTCGGCACCCTCGTCGAACGGTGCGCCGTCGAGCCCGAGTTCTCCGTCCGCGAGATGCTCACCTGGGCACTCACCCGCCTTCCGGCCGGTACGACCGTCCCGCCGCTGATCGACGAGGTCCGCTCGGAGCTCCCCCAGGCACGGAGCCAGGCCCTGCACACCCTGTCCAAGGTCGGGGACCCCCGCGCCTGGCCCGCGATCACCCCGGAACTCCTCGCCGACCCCGACGACGAGGTCGCCCGGAGCGCCTGGCGCGCCGCCGTCGTACTCGTCCCCGAGGGGGAGGAACGGCGGCTCGCCGAGACCCTCGCCGCCCAGCTCGGACGCGGCGGGCGGGAGACCCGGCTCAGTCTCAGCCGGGCGCTGATCGCCCTCGGCGAGGTGATCGTGCCCGTCCTCGACGGGGCCGCCGCCCGCCCCGACCCCGCGGTGCGCGCCCACGCCGTCGCCACGGGACGGCTGCTGCGCGACCCCGACGAGGGCTTCGAGTTCGCCGTGGAACAGGCCAGACGCGTCGTCGCACTCGGCGGCGAGGGCCCGGGGGAGGGGTAGCGGGTGCTCATCGGCGAGGTCGCCAGGCGGTCCGGGGTCAGCGCCCGAATGCTCCGGCACTACGAGTCCCTCGGCCTGGTCCGGCCCACCGGCCGCACCGGCGCGGGCTACCGGGAGTACTCCACCGAGGACATCCGGCGCGTCTTCCACATCGAGAGCCTGCGCTCGCTCGGGCTCTCGCTGCGGGAGGTCGGCTCGGCCCTGGACGACCCCGGCTTCACCCCCGCCGGACTCGTCGACGACCTGGTCCGCCGGACCAGGGAACGCATCGCGGCGGAGACCGCGCTGCTCACCCGGCTCGGCCGGATCGGCGCGGCGGAACCGGCCGACTGGGAGGACGTCCTCCAGATCGTCGCCCTCCTCCAGGAGCTCGGCGCGGAGAGCGCGGGCAGACGTCAGCGCGCCGCCCTCTCCGTCGCGGAGGAGGCCCCGGTGCCGGTGAAGGCGCTGGTCGAGGCGGTCCTGGGCGAAGCGGACGCGAATGTGGCCGGGGCCCTGCGCTGGGCCCTGGCCCGCGCGGGCCAGGACGCCACCGCCCTGCTGGCCGAGGCGTGCGACGCCCCCGAGGCGGAGGTGCGCGAGCGGGCCGTCCTCGCCCTCGCCGAACTGCCCACGGAGGAGGCGACGGTCCGCCTGCGGGACGCCCTCTCCCACTCCGACCCGGTGGTCCGCCGACGCGCGGCACCGGCACTCGCGGCGCGCGGGGTCACCGGGGCGGTCCCGACCCTGGTCGACATGGTCGCGGAGGCGGTCAACGACGTGGAGGCCGCCGACGCGCTGAGCGCGCTCGCGTCCCGCCCGGCCCTCGCGGAGCGCATCACGGGACTGCTCGTGGAACGGCTCGCCCCCGGCCCGGCCGCGGCGGCCGTGCGACGGCGGCTGGCCCAGGCGCTCGCGGGCATCCCGGGGGACCCGGCCGACCGGGCGCTCCGGGACCTGTCCGCCGACGAGGACCCCGGTGTCGCGCTCACCGCGCGGTACGTCCTGACGCTGCGGCAGGAGGGCTGAGGGACCCCCGGACCGCGCCCGGACCGGGGGAGGACCGGACGCGACCGGGGGGGCCGGAACCGGCTGGGGGAGACCGGTTCCGGCGGGGAGGCGACCCGGATCACGGGGCCGCCTGGCCAGGGGGAGGGGGTGGGCTCGTACGGCACCGGTGGGGGCGGCACGCGTACGGCCCGGAGGACGACAGCGGCCGGACATCTCCACGGACGGCCGGGCATACGGGAGAGGCGGGTCTTCTCCGGGCGCCGGGGAACGCGGAGGGCCACCGGTCCCGTACGAAGCGGCCGGGAGACCGGCCCGTCACCGGCCCGTCACCGGCCTGGGCCCGTGACGGGGACGCCCGTGGGGGACCGCCGGGGAGGACCGCTCCGCCGTGCTCAGTCCCGGTACACGCGTAACATCGCCACCTCGTACGACATCTCCGTCGTCCCGGCGTCGGGGGCCGGGTGGTAGCGGCCCGCGCAGACCGAGAGGTTCACGATGAGGTAGGCCCGCCACGAGCGGCCCACTCCGCGCCGGTCGTCGAAGGCCCGCACACCGTTCACCCACCACACGACGTTCCGCGAGCCGAAGTCGATCCGCAGGTCGATCCACGCCCCGGGGCGGACCTCGGGGGTGCGGAAGTACTGGTAGCGGCCCTTGATCCGGTTCGACAGTTCGAGCAGGTCCGGGTTGTCCGGGTGGTACTCGAAGACGTCGACCTCCTGCCCGCCGTCGAGCCAGGTCCAGATCGCGGGCCAGGCCCCGGTCTCCTCCGGCAGCCGCACCCGCGCCTCCAGGGTGTCGCCCGTCCGCACCTGGAAGCCCTCCGTGCTGCCCTCGGTGGTGAGCAGCCCGGTGTCCCAGTAGCCGTCGGACCGCCGGGTGGCGCGGAAGAGCCCCGTCCGGCTGTACGCGGGGTCCTCCACGAGGTGGTCCAGCTTGTTGTCCCCCGGATTGGTCGGGCCTCCGCCTGGATACGCCCACGACCGGCCGGCCGTCCACTGCTCGGTGGAGGAGAAGTCGGCGTCCAGGACGAGCTGCCCCGGTGGCGAGGGACGTCCGGGGCCGCCGGTGCCTTCGCGCCCGCCGCCGGGGGGAACGGCACCGCGTCTCAACAACCGGTCGAGGAGGTCGGACAGCACGGCACACTCCTTTCGCGCGGGCAGTCACAGGCCCATGGGCGATCTGCCCCAGCGTGTCCCGTGTATGCGCGGAGCGTGTCCGGTTGGCGACAAGTCGTCACATTCCCTGCTCGGGGGCACGGGACGTGCGCTGTGCCGAGGGGCACGGGAGGAGCCCTCCGGCCCCGTGGCCCCGGCCCGGAAGGGCCGAACCGACCGAGGCGCTCGACCTCGGGTGCCGCGCCGTGGACGTACCCCCCGAAAGCCCGCGAGCGCTCGTACGAGAGGTGTGCCGGGCGGACGGGCGGTGACCTTTCCGCGTGACCGTGACCGTGACCGTGACCGTGACCACGGACGCGCCTTGGCGAGTGCGTGCCCCCGTCCATCCCGACCCCGCCCCGTCACGCGACCATGACCGCCCAGGCCCCGGCGAGCGACCCCAGGTACAGCACGACACCGGCCCCCAGCCACGGCCACGGCGCCCGCTCCCGCCGCCACGCCACCACCCCGAGCACCGCCGAGGCCGCCGCCGCGACCCCGAGCCCCAGCCACGGCAGCGCCCACAGGGTGAGGAGACCGGCCGTGGTACAGACGGCCGAAGGGCCGGTACCCGTCCCGCAGCTGTCCGTCGCGAAGATCGAGACGTAGGTGACCATCGTGCCGAGCAGCACCCCGCACCCGGTCAGCCCCGCGACCGTCACCAGATAGGCCGTCGGCCACCTGCTCCGGACCCGCCCCGGAGCCCCCCGTCCGTGATGACTCATGGTTCCTCTCCCCGTTCCGCGTCGTCGTGCCGTGGCACCACGGTAGGAGCGGGCGCGGTCGCCGGGGAATGAGCACGGGTACTCATCCCGGACGCCGGGCGCGACGATCCCCGCCCCGGCTCGTTGACCCCGCCATGAAGAACCTCGCCCCCCGCCGCCGCTTCCGCCTCCTGGCGACCTCCCTGGCGGCCCTCCTCCTCGGCATCACCGGCGCGCAGAGCACCTACGCGAGCCCCGTCCTGCCCGGCTGCCCCGCCGGAGAGATCTTCGCCACCGACAACACCGCGATCATCACCGACCCGGACGACCCCCGGCTCACGACCCGGCTGCGCCACTTCGAGCACGAGGTGCGCGGGATCATCCGCGCCCACGGCGCGCGGCCCGGCGGGTCGACCCTCCTCGACGGCGTGTTCTGGTCCGAGGAGCTGAAGCGCACGACCTACGAGCGCTCGCGCGAGTTCGACGTGAACCGGGCAGGTCCCGACTCCCTGCGCCACATCGCGGCCATCATCGCCAAGCGGTACCACCAGGAGGCCGTGCTCACCTTCCGCTGCCTGCCCCGTACGTCCCCGGAGACCGACGCCGTCGAGATCGAGGTGCCCGGCGTCCGGGCCGCCGACCTGCGCGCGGGCCTGCTCGCGGACCCGAAGGCCCGCGAGAGGCTCGGAGGCGGCTCGGTCACCCTCGACGGACACCTCGTGCTCGTCGCACGGCTCGCCGACCTGCCGCTGGCACGGGATTTCACGGTGTCCCTGGGCGCAGACTGGAAGCAGGCGGAAATCCGTTACGGCGACCGGGAGTTCGTGGGCTGACCCGGACGCGGCGGACGAAGGTCCGGACGGCGGCGCCGGAACCCACCGGCCCCGGAAGGCCCTTGCCCCGGGCGAGGGCGATCAAGTAGCGTCCTCGCCGTGAACACCGGACCGGCGCAGCGACGCCACTCCCAGACGGGCCATCCGGTGGACGACTGACCGCTCGGCGGGTGCCTCTCCGGCACCCCCGTGGTTCGGGGCGCGGACCTCCCCGGTGCACGAGCACCGCGAGTTCCGTCCCACCGAGACCACAGCGAGGTCGTTCCCATGGCAGCAACCTTCAACCACACCATCATCGCGGCAGTGGACCGCGAGGAATCCGCCCGGTTCTTCCGGGAGTTGCTCGAACTCCCGGAAGCGCCGTCCTGGGGCCCCTTCCTCAACGTCCAGCTCTCCGACGGCGTGCTCATCCAGTTCGCCGAGCCGCCGGTCGAGATCCAGATGCAGCACTACGCGTTCCTCGTCGACGACGAACTGTTCGAGCGGGCCTACGCGCGCCTCCGCGAACAGGGCGTCGAGCACTGGGCCGACCCGCAGATGCGGCGCCCCGGTGAGACCAACACCGAACACGGCGGCAGGGGCGTCTACTTCAAGGACCCCGCGGGCCATGCCTTCGAGCTGATCACCCGGCCCTACCTGTAGGGCGGTTCCGCCGGTCCGTCCCGCCCCCGGAGTGAGGACGGCGGCGAACCGGCCGGTGGCGGCCCCGTCACCCCGGGTGGCGGGGCCCCGCCGGGCGCAGGTCCACCATGCAGAAGACCTTGTCGTAGCGGCGCTCCCCGACGGCGACGAACGCGGGCAGCCGGCCGTACTCGCTGAAGCCCAACGACCGGTAGAGACGCAGGGCGTGGACGTTGTCACCACGGGCGTCCAGGGTGAGGACCTCGATCCCCGCCCTTCTGGCGTCGGCGATCAGGGCGGCGGTGAGCGCCCGGCCCACGCCGAGACCCTGGGCGGCGGAGTCCACCGCGATCTTCTGCAGATCGGCGTGCGGACGATGGGTCGGCCGGGTGTGGCGGAGCCAGTACCCGAGCCCGACCGGCCGCCCGCCGACGTACGCGGCGCGCAGGGCCCCGTCACCGGCCCGCGCCGCGCGGAGGGCACGACCGAGGAGGTCCGCCACCTCGTCGGGGGAGGGCGGTTCGACCCAGCCGAGCGCGGCGCCTCCACGGACCAGGTCCGCCAGGACGCGGTGGGCCGATTCGGTGAACCGGGCCCAGCGGTCCGGGTCGGACGCCAGCTCCTCCGGCCCGAGGAGGACGGGCTCGTCGGCTCCGCCGCCGATCATGGCCGTGTTCATGACCAGCAGCCTAACCGGCTGGCGCCGGGGCGGAGTCCTGCCGCCCGGGGGAACCTTCAGCGGGGGAACTCGCCGTCCCGGGCCACCACGACACCCCGTGCACCACCAGGTCCCGCTGCGGCACGCCGACAAGCCGGGATTCTTCGCACACCGACGGTCCACGACCGTTGGAGGCCCCCACGCGCGCGTGCTGAGCGGAACGGCGCCGGGGGACGGGCTCCCGGCGCCGGGCGCGGCCCGCCGGGCGCGGCCCGCCGGGCCGCTCAGGCGCGTCCGGCGGCCTTCTGGCTCCGGCGGGAGACGGAGTCGACGACCACGGCGGCCAGCAGCACCGAACCCGTGATCATGAACTGCACGGCATTGCTCACACCCATGATGTTCATGCCCGACTGGATCGACCCGATCACCAGCGCGCCGAGCAGCGCGGACCACACGGAACCACGGCCGCCGAACAGGCTCGTACCACCGATGACGGCGGCGGCGATCACGTTCATCAGCAGATTGCCGCCGCCGGACGTCTGGCTCGCCGACTGGATCTGCCCCGCGAGGAAGACGCCGCCGACCGCAGCCATCGTCCCCGCGATCGAGAAGACGCTCATCCGGATGAACGGCACGCTGATGCCCGCCCGGCGCGCGCCCTCGATGCTGCCGCCGACCGCGAAGATCCGGCGCCCGTACACGGTCCGCCGCAGCACGAAGTCCAGAAGCACCAGCACGACCAGGAAGATCAGCAGGGCCAGCGGAAGCCCCTGGTAGCGGTTCAGGACGTACGCGGCGGCGAAGGCGGGCACGGCGAGCGCCAGGGTGCGCAGCACGATCTCGGTGACCGGCCGGGACGGCACCCCGGCCGCCGCGCGCCGCCCCGCGTCCAGCAGCGAGGAGGCCAGGAAGAGCCCCACCCCCACGGCGGCCGTCGTGTAGGCGGCGACCGGACTGCCGTACATCGTCGAGTACAGCCGGGAGACGATGCTGTCCTCGGGGATGTTCACGGTGCCGCTGCTGCCGAGCACCTGGAGCATCAGACCGTTCCAGGCCAGGTTCCCGGCCAGGGTGACGACGAAGGCCGGGACGCCGACCTCGGCGAAGAAGAAGCCGTGGATCAGGCCGACGACGGCACCGCCCGCGACGGCGACGAGCAGCGCCAGCCACTGGTTCATCCCGTTCAGGACGTTGAGCACGGCGAAGATCGCCGCGCACAGGCCGCTGACCGAACCGACGGACAGGTCGATCTCGCCGAGCAGCAGGACGAAGACGACGCCGACCGCGATCATGCCGGTGCCGACGATCTGCTGGCTGAGGTCGGACAGGTTCTGCGCCGACAGGAAGGCGTCGTCGAGACTGCCGAACACCGTCCAGATGACGACGACGGCCAGGATCACCGGCAGCGAGCCCAGTTCCCCGCTCCGCAGCTTGCGCCGGAACTCCCGCGCGTACCCCCTGATCCCCTCCTCGCGGACGAGGAGCCGGGTGTCGACGGCGGGCACCGCGCCGGGCGCCGGTTCCTGGCCCGCCCCGCCGGGGCCGTCTGCCCCACGGCCCCGGTCCCCTCTCATCGCTCCTCCCGCCTGCGGGCCTCACGGCGGGTGACGGCGCTCTCGGTGGCCCCGGTGATGGCCGAGACGATCTCCTCCGAGGTGGTGGACCGCCGGTCGAAGAAACCGTTGTTCCGGCCCAGGCGCAGCACCGCGATCCGGTCGGCGACCGCCATCACGTCCACCATGCTGTGACTGATCAGGATCGTCCCCAGGCCCCGCTCACGGAGGCGTTCCACCAGGTCGAGGACCTCCGCGGTCTGCTCCACGCCGAGGGCGGCGGTGGGCTCGTCCAGGATCACCACCTTCGGCGAGCCGAGCAGCGAACGCGCGATCGCCACCGTCTGGCGCTGGCCGCCCGACAGCGAGGCGACGGGGATGCGGACGCTCGGGATGCGGATCGACAGCGTGTCGAGCAGTTCCCGCGCCCGCTGGTCCATCCGGACCTCGTCGAGCACGCCGAAACGGCGCAGCTCCCGCCCCAGGAACAGATTGGCGACCACGTCGAGGTTGTCGCAGAGCGCCAGGTCCTGGTAGACGGTGGCGATGCCCAGGCCCTGCGCGTCGTGCGGGCGGCCGATCGAGACCGGCCGCCCCTCCCACGCGATGACACCCTCGTCGGGCGGACCGACCCCGGCGACCGCCTTCACCACCGTGGACTTCCCGGCGCCGTTGTCGCCGACGAGCGCGACCACCTCACCGGCGCTCACGTCCAGGTCGACGTCCCGCAGCGCCTGGACCGCGCCGAACCGTTTGGAGACCCCCCGGAGACTGAGCACGGGTGACTCCGGCAAGGGAACCGCCTCCTCCGCTCGCCCGCCCGTACGGCCCCGGCCCGTTCCCCGGAGGGGTGGGCCGGGCGCCGGGACGGGACCCGCCTTCGGGCCGCCGGAACGCCTCGCGGCTACTGGAGACCGGCCGCCTTGCAGGCCGCGGCGTAGGCCGGGGTGCAGATCTCGTTGACCGTGTACATGCCGTCCTTCACGACGGTGTCCTTGATGTTGCCCTTGTCGACCACGACCGGGGTGAGCAGGGTGGCCGGGACCTTCTGGCCGCTGCCGCTGGTGGCGGTGGTGGGCGTCAGGTCCGAGGGCATCGGCTTGCCCTGGGCGAGGTCGACCGCCATCGTCGCCGCGATGTCCGCCTCCGCCTTGTACGGCTTCTCGATGGTGATCGTCTGGGTGCCGGCCAGGATCCGCTGGACCGCGTCGAGCTGGGCGTCCTGACCGGTCAGCGGCACGCGTATGCCCGCCGCCTGGAGCGCGGTGGAGATGCCCGCCGCGAGACCGTCGTTGGCCGAGTAGACACCGACGATGTTGTCCTTGCCGAGTGCGCTGATGGCGCCGGACATCTGCTGGTTGGCGTTGTTGGGGTCCCAGTTCGGCGTGTCGTACTCCTTGCCGATCTTCACCTTGCCGTCCAGGACGGAATGCGCGCCCGCCTTGAACTGGGCCGCGTTCGGGTCGGTCGGCGAACCGTTCTGCATCACGATCTCGCCGGTCTTCGCCTTGTCACCCAGAGCGGAGAGGAGCGCCTTGCCCTGGAGCTGGCCCACCTTGTAGTTGTCGTACGAGACATACGCGTCGACCGGTCCCTGCGCGAGACGGTCGTACGCGACGACCTTCACGCCCGCGTCGTGCGCCTTCTGCACGGACGACTGGATCGACTTCGCGTCCACCGCGTCCAGGATGAGGACCTTGTCGCCCTTCGCCAGCGCGGTGTTCACCTGCTGTTGCTGCGTGGTGGCGCTCTCCGCCGCGTTGTAGTAGTCGATGTGCGCCCCGGGCACCAGTTCCTTGATCTTCGCCTCGATGTAGGGCCGGTCGAACTTCTCGTACCGGGTGGTCTTGCTCTCCGGCAGCAGCAGACCGATCTTCACATCGCCCTGCGCGGCCGACGACACGGCGGGCTGGGCCGCTCCGCCGGTCGCCACCGCACCCAGACAGAGGGCGGTGGCTCCGGCGAGGGCTATCGCGCCCCGCAATGTACGGGTCATGGGAGGCTCCTTCCGGACGCCCCTTCCCCGACCCCTCGTGAGCGCGGGAACCAGGACGTGCCTCTGTGGCCTACATATCGACCCTAGCGGCAAGCCCGGGACCGGCAAGCGGGTGACGTCACCGGCAGCCGCCCGCGCGGGCCGGTTCGTGGCCGGGGGCACGGCCGGAGGCGGCGGATCGGGCTCCACGCGCGCGTGGAGCGGTCCCGCATCAGGACCGCGGGGGACCCACCGGTCCGTGGACGTCGTGGACGTCATGAGCGGTGGGACTGCCGTGAGCGGTGGGACTGCCGTGAGTGGTGAGGCTGCCGTGATCGGTGGGATTGCCGTGAGCGGTGGGCCCGGGGCCCCCGGTGACGTCGGTGGCGCGCAGTACCCGGAGGAAGGCCTTCAGACCGGTGATGATCTCCTCGTTGTCGGTCAGCCGGTCGATGGTCGACTCGAACTCGCGCGCCAGTGCGGCGATCTTCCGGTCCGTCCCGTCCGACCGCGCCTGCGCGGACAGCCCGACCGCGTCCACGGTACGGCGCAGCTCGGCCAGGGCCCGGTACTGCTCCTCCGCCTTGGCCTCCAGGACCGCCCCGCCGCTCTCCAGCGACGCCACCCGGCCGGTCAGCGCCACCACGTCGTCCCGGGGGAACGTCACGTCCACGAGCAGCCCGCCGAGCCTGCGCCGCAGTTGCCCGAAGTACGCGCCGGCGGGCCGGAAGAAGGTGCTGAGGAGGAAGAACCCGGCGCACCAGTAGCCCGCCGCGCGCCCGGTCGCCACCGCCACGGCGAGGGCCGCCGCGGCCGTCCCCACGTGCCCGGCGACCGCGACCCGCAGCATCACCCGGGCGATCCGCCGGGCCTCGGCCTCCCGCTCCGGGGCGACGGCGAGGCCCTTCTCCCGGCTGGTCCCGATCTCGGTGAGCACCGTGTGCGCCCGGAAGTACAGGCTCCAGGGGGCCGTCAGGAGCACCAGCAGCCACAGCAGTCCGAGGACTCCCGCCCCGACGGCGAGCACCGTCCCGGGCGGTGCCCCCACCGCGTACGCCAGGATCAGCGCGCCGACCGCGAGCCCCGCGACCACACATCCGGCCACGATCTTGTTCATGCCGTTCCCCGTCCCCTCGCGCCCGCGCACACCGTGGCGCCCATGATCCTGCCGGGGCCGGACGGGCGGCATGAGTACGCCTACTCAGATCGGGTCACACGACGGCCGCCGCCGGGCCGGGAGGCCCGCTGCACCCGCCCGCGTGGCCAGCGGCCCGGGACGGCATCGCGGAACGGCTCCGTTCAGCACGGCGACCGGATCGCCGTGCTCCCCGGTCATGGGTGTGAAGGGGCCCCCGCACCGCCGGGGCCGACCGGCTCGCGCGGCGGCGGACCCTCCGCCCGTACGGCGGCGACCACCACCACGATCACACAGAACGCGATGAGCGTCTCCGCCCAGAAGAAGGCCAGGTAGTCGAGGAGACTGCCGATCGGCGGCGCGCCCGGCGCGGCGTTGCGGAACGCGGCCAGGGCGAACAGCGTCGCCGCCATCCAGCCGAGCGCGGGCCAGGTGAGGCCCGCGCGCCGCACCACGAGGTGCCTGCCGCCCAGGAGCACGGCGACGGTGAGCGCCCACATCGCCAGCATCATGAAGACGGCGAAGACGAGGACGCTCCGCGACCGGACCACCTCCGCCGCGAAGACCGCGGTGCCTCGGTCCTCCGAGGCGTCCACCCCGAGGGCGAACAGGGCGTCCCGGTTGACGAGCGTCATGCGGACCGGGACGCCCGCGCCGCCCTGGACCGCGCCGAACTCCATCTGGGCGTCGTACGCGTCGAACGGATAGTCCGTGATCGAGCCGCCCGTCAGCGTCACCGGGACGTCGACCGTCCCGATGCGGCGGTGCGCGGGGAAGACGATGTCACCGCGCACGGACGACGAGGTCTGGAGCGTCAGCTCCTCGGCGGGCGCGACCCCGCCCGCCTCCGCGAGCGCGCCGCGCGGGGTGACGAGGAGCCGGAGCACCAGTTCTCGCCCGGCCGCGTCGACGCGCTGTACGGAGGCGTCGATGTCGATCCGGTCGGGGGCCCGCGTCCCGGCGGTGTGCCGGGTCTCCTGGTCCTGGCGCTCGCCGAACTGCAGCCACAGCCCGCAGAGCACGGCCGCCACGACGCCCAGCAGCACGACGGCCGTGCCGAGCGCCCTGCCGGGGGCCGGGAGGTGACGTCGTCTCGGTGGCACGGCCGCGGCTCCGGGGATGGGGGAGGGACGGGAGGAGGGGATGCTCTTATGGATGTCAGGCGGCGGGCTTGCCGGGCTGGTCGTGGGTCGCGCAGTGGATGCCGCCGCCGCCCGAGGCGATGGTGTCGATCCGCACCCGCACGACATCACGGCCGGGGAAGTGCTCCCGCAGGATGCTCCGCGCCCGGTCGTCGGCCTTGCGGTCGCCGAACTGGGGCATGAAGACGGAGTCGTTCGCCACGTAGAAGTTCGCGTACGTCGACACGAAGTCGTCGCCCTCCCCGGTGATCCGGTCGAGATCGGGCTGCGGCAGGTCCACGATCTCGAACCGGCGGCCCCGCGCGTCCGTGGCCTTCTCCAGGACCGACCGCGCCTGGTCCGCCGACCGCGACCACGAGTCCGGGGGAGAGCCGGGGAATGCCTGGTCCAGAAGGACCACGCCCGGGGCGGTGAACCGGACGAGACTGTCCACGTGCGCGTCGGTGATGTCCTCGCCGCGCACACCCGCCAGCCAGACCACCTTCTCCACGCCGAGGGTCTCGATCAGCTCGTCCTCGATCTCGTCGCGGGTCTTCCCCTTGTTGCGGTTGTCGTTGACGATCGAGCTCTCCGTGATGAGGAGGGTGCCCTCGCCGTCCGTCTCGAACGAGCCGCCCTCCGAGACCAGTGGCGCCCGCTTGCGGGGGATGCCGTACTTCTGGAGCAGCCGCCTCGCCACCTGGGTGTCGTCGGCGTGGGCCTGCTTGCCGCCCCAGCCGTTGAAGTTGAAGTCGATGCCGACGAGCTGCTTCCCGTCCTCCACGAAAACGGGCACGGTGTCGCGGGCCCACAGGTCGTCCACCGGCAGCGGGATCACCTCGACCTGCGAGCCACAGGCCCGCTGGGCCGCCGCGACCTGGTCCGGCCGCGCCATCATCACGACCGCCTCGTACTCGCCGACGGCCCGCGCGATGGCGGCGATGTCCTGGCGCACGTACCGCAGGTCCTCCTCCCACACCTCGGTGAGGGCGGGCCACGACATGAAGGTACGGGTGTGGCTCTCCCACTCGGCACCGAAGCGGCGCTCGCCGCGTGCGGCGGCGGGGCTCGCCGAGCCGGTGGCGGGCCGGGACGAGGCGGCGGACCCGGCGGGAGCCGACCCGCCGGGTCCGCAGGCGGAGGCACCCAGGGCGAGGACGCCGCCGATCCCGGCGAAGGCGCGCAGGGCCGTACGGCGGGAGGGGGAGAAGGGGGACAAGGCTGCTCCGTTCATGGGCTGGCGAGACTATCCGCCCAAACCGGGGCGATTCATGATGGCGCGCACGGTGCGGCGGGATTCGAAGGCCTGGGTCTCGGGTGGCCGTGAGCTTCACTGTGGCACTGACTGGATTTTCAGTCAAACCGGGACGGGTGGGTGTTGGGCGAGGTCAGAGGGGGTGGCGCGGCTGACGGGGGCCCGGCGGGTCGGTGGCCTGGGTCGAGAGTGGGTAGGTTCTGCGGCCTGCGGCCTGCGGCCTGCGGCCTGCGGCCTGCGGCCTGCGGGCGTTCGCCGTCCGTCCGGTCCTCGGGTCGTCAGCCCGTCAGTCCCGCGCGTACATCGTCGTGCGCCGTCTTTCGCCGGTCCGGCAGTCCCAGGTGGTGGGCCTCCGCCGCGACCGCCTCCCGCAGCAGTGTCCGCGCGTGGGCCACCGGCAGGATGCCGATCAGCCAGCGGGTGCCCAGCCCCTCGACGAGGGCGGTGAGCCGCTCCGCCGCCGCGACGAGCTCCCGGTCCGGGAGCCCGGGGGCCACCCCCGCGAGCAGGTCCGCCACCTCGCGGACCCACGCCCCGCTCGCCCGCTCCAGCTCCTCGCGCAGTTCGGGGTCGAAGACGGCCCCGGCCCGCAGCTCGCCCCGGGCCGCGCTGTTCTCCCGCGCCTCCGGCACGTCCTCGATCTCCCTGAGCAGTCGCCGCTCCAGTTCCGCGAGCGGCGCGCCGGGGCCCTCGCGGTCCGGCGGGTCGCTCCGCGCGCACCGCTCGGCGCGGGCTCCGACGAACGCGAGCGTGCCGCGCAGGAGTCCCGCGCGGTCCTCGAAGTGGTAGTAGACGAGGGCCTTGGAGACCCCCGCCTCGGCGGCCAGCTCCTCGACCCGGAGCCCCCGTACTCCCCGGCGGGCGATCAGCCGGGCGGCCGCGTCCAGGATCGCCCGTCTCCGGTCCTTCGTCCCCGCCACCGGCTGCTCCTTCTTCTCCGGGCCCGGTCTTCCACCGGACCCCGTACTGTTGACTGAAACTTTAGTCAATCGCATGGCCGGGTGAGACCCGAGTCGCGCACTCCGTACCGGATGCGGCACCGCGCGCGGTGCCGGTGGTGCGCCCCGGCCGTGATCACGCGGGCCGACGGGCCGGATAGGGTTCACGACATGGCGTCTCGCAGTACTCAGATCCTGGAAGCGGCCGCCCGGGTCATCGCCCGGCGCGGGGTCCGCGGGCTTCGTGTGGACGAACTCGCGGCGGAGGCCGGGGTCTCGACCGGCCTGATCTACTACCACTTCAAGGACCGCACCGGGATCCTGCGCAGCACGCTGGAGTTCATCAACGACCGTGCTGAGCGGTACACCACCTCGCGCGACCCCGACGCGGAGCCGCTGACCGCCCGCGAGGAACTCGACGAGGTCCTCCTCCTGGAACTCCAGGATGCCCCCGAGGTACGCGAGAACAGTTCGGCCTGGGGCGAACTGCGGGCGAGCGCCGTCTTCGATCCGGTCCTGCGCGAGGACCTGGCGCGGGCGACCCTCGTATGGGTGCAGGAGGTGGCGGCGCTCCTGGGTCAGGTGCACCCGATGGCCCCGGCTGCCGCGCTCGCCTCCGCCGCCGAACGGCTCACCGCCCTTCTGGAGGGCCTGAGTATGCGCTGGCTGAGCGGCGGCCTCGCGATCGACCACGCGCGCACGCTCCTGAGGGAGGCCGTCGAGGTGGAGTTGGCGGCCCTGCGCGGGGTGTGACGCCGACGCTTCTCCCGGCCGGTGAGGTGGGGGAGGCGTGTCGTTCCCGCCTCCGCGGGTTCGCGTGGGTGTGCCCTCATGGGCCGCCCTTTTGTCGTCCCTGCGCGGACGCATCCCGACCAGTGGGGCGATGGCGGCCCGGGGGACCTCCGGCCTGTTCGGCCCTCCGGCCCGGACCGTCGTCCCCGTGTGCGACCGCAGCCACCCGGACTTCCGGCCCGCCCGCATCGGCCGCCCGTCCCGGATCGTCGCCCTCCGCCGTGAAGGGCAGCCGCCCGGCTTCTCGTCACGATCCGGATCCGGCCCGGCCGGACTGTGTCCTGGCGTCGACGCACGGTTCCCCGCCCGCCCCGAGAACACCCCTTCCTTCCCCCGTGGTTCACGCTCGCTCCACTCTTGACTGAGTTTTCAGTCAGTGCCACAGTGAGTTCACGCCGGGCCACGCCCGCCCCGCTCGCTCCACGGAGCCGAGCGCCGGGGCGCGGTGCCCGCCCCCTCCGCTCCCCGCCTCCGCGCAGGGGAGGAAGGAACCCCTCCATGGACGCGACCCACCCGAGGCCGACATGCCGTTGACCCCCACAGAGCGGGACCGCCTGCTGCTGTTCACCGCCGCCGAACTCGCCCGTGCCCGGCACGCGCGCGGTCTGCGGCTCAACGTCCCCGAGGCCACCGCGCTCATCGCGGACACGGTCTGCGAGGCGGCCCGCGACGGTGAGCGCCTCGCCGACGCCGTGGCACGCGGACGGTCGGTCCTCGGCCCCGACGACGTGCTGCCCGGTGTCGCCGACGTGGTCACCGAGATCCAGGTGGAGGCCGTCTTCGACGACGGCACCCGGCTCGCCGTCATCTCCGAGCCGTTCGGCGGCCGGGAGGGTGACGGCCGGGAGGGCGGCGTTCAGGGCCGACGCCAGGAAGACGGCGGCCAGGGCGGCGGCGACGCGGCCCCCGGAGCCGTACTGCCCGGTCCGGAACCGGTGGCCGTGCCCGAGCCCGTACTGACCCTCATCGTGCGGAACACGGCGACCGTGCCGGTGAGCGTCACCTCGCACTTCCACTTCTTCGAGGTCAACCCGCGCCTCGACTTCGACCGTGCCGCCGCCTACGGGATGCGGCTCGCGGCCCCCGCCGGATCGTCGACCCGCTTCGACCCCGGACAGAGCGTCGAGGTGGGCCTCGTGCCGATCGGCGGTGCCCGGGTCGTCATCGGCTTCGCGGGCCTGGTCGACGGACCGCTGGACGCGCCCGGAGCCCTGGAGGCGGCCCTGCGGCGGGCGGTCGCCTGCGGATACCGGGGCGCGCGACCGCTCCCCGGGACAGGTACGGAACAGAAAGGGGCACCCGCGTGAGCAGGCCCACGAGACATGGTGACCACTGCGCGCCGGGCGTCAGCCGGCACATCGACCCCCACGAGTACGCGTCCGTGCACGGGCCACGGGCGGGGGACCGGGTCAGGCTCGGTGACTCCGGGCTCGTCGTGCGGGTGGAGTCGGACGCGCAGAAGCCGGGGGACGAGTTCCTGGCCGGGTTCGGGAAGACCGCCCGGGACGGGCTGCA
>NZ_JBIUZD010000017.1:0-144657 GCF_044744885.1 Streptomyces sp. NPDC087215 | reverse complement strand
TCCTCACCCTGCGGCGCCTCGACCCAAAAGCCCACACGCCGGCCTGACCCTCTACCAGGTCCTCGACACCCTTCAGGACCTGCTGCAGTGCTGGATCGGCACCTGCACCACCTGCGGCCGCCCCCTGCCCCGCAACAGAACCCGACGAAGAACCTAACGAAGCACTACTAGCCCGCGCCTGGGAGGTGGCCGTCCCTGACGCATGACCCGAGCGCGGCCCACCGTCGCCCGTGACCATGAAGGGGCGGGTGTCGAGGACACGTCTGCAGTTGATCTCGTCTGGCTGGCGCTCGCCTTGGTGTGCGGCCCCGTTGTGGGCCGGAGGTGTCGCGGCTTGGATGGCCTTGAAGGCGGACGTTGCCCCCGGCGGCGCCAGGGGCAGCGCTGGGCGGGCCGCTTGTGTCAGAGGTGCCGGGTCCGGATGCCGTGGTGCGTGGTACCGCCCAGGGTGGCTGGAGTGCTGTCACCCGGGCGGTATCGCGTCGCGTGTTCGCTGTCAGTCGGTGATGCCGTAGTAGTCGGCGAGGAACTGGGCGATCACGGTGGTGTGGGAGAGGAGCTGGGGGAGGTGGGTGGTGAGGGCGGCTCGGGTGGCGTTGGTGAGTTCGGCGAGTGAGCTGGTGGCGGTGGAGGTGTAGGGGTCAAGGCGTCGGATGAGTTCGTAGTTGCTGGGGATGTCGATGTCGCGGAGGGCTTTGTCGAGTGGGGGTGTGGTGCTGGTGGGGATGGCGGGGAGGATGCGGGAGATGTAGGTGACGCGGTGGAGGACGCGCCAGCAGGGGGGTTTGCGGTCGCTCTGGCGGGCCTGGCGCAGGGCTGCGGCGTTGGCGTCGTTGCTGTTGGCGAGCCAGGTGGGGTCGGCGACCTTGTTGTAGAAGTCGTCGAAGTGGGTGTTGTCCTGGCCGAGGTAGAAGGTCATGAAGCGGTAGGCGTCGACCTTGCCGGGGACGAGGATCGGTTTGCCGGCGACGTCGTACTCGGCGGTGCCGTCGGCCTTGTACTTCTGGAGGTCGCCGTTGGGGTGGCAGACGACGTCGAGTGTGTGGCTCTGGGTGGATTCCTTGGAGCTGTGGCGGGTGGTGGTCATGCCGCCGCCGATGGAGGCGTCGAACTGGACGCCGGCGCCGACTCCGGCGATCTCGAAGCCGATGTCGAGGGAGAGGGTGGCGGAGCCGGAGAGGCTGTAGGAGCCGCCGGTGGTCTGGGTGACGACGTCGACGGTGCTGGTGCTCTCGGCGAAGAAGCCGCCGTCGGCGGTCCAGACGTAGGTGTTGGCGATGTTGCGGTTGGCGAAGGCGTCCGTGGCCTGGTCCGGAGGGTTCTTGTCCGGTGACGGGGGCAGCGGTCCGGAGAAGGACTCCAGGAGGCGCTTGGCCCGCTCCGCGGTGGGGTCGGTGTCCCCGGTGTCGGTGGAGACGCCCGCGTAGTAGCTCTCCAGCTGCTGGCGCTCGCGCAGGATGCGCCGCTTCAGTGCGTACGCTTCGCGGGGCTTGAAGTAGCTGTAGTCGCTGCGCTGGAGGGCGTTCGGGTAGGACGGGTCGGGGACCTTGCCCTGGTCGTTGAAGCCGACCGCGCCGTCGAGGGTGCCCTGTTTGGTGTACTGGGGGTTGAGGGGGAAGTCGATGATGTTCCAGTCCTTGGGGATGTCCGGGTTCGGCAGCATCCGGTACGCCACGAGTGCGCCGGTGTGGGCCAGGCGCAGGGCGTAGACGTCGGCGGTTTCGGACTGGACGAGGGCGAAGCCGGTGTTGGCGGGGATGTAGCGGCGGCCGATGGCGGTGTTGAGGATCCTGGTGGGGTCTTCCCAGTGTCCGGTGAGAGTGGCGGTGGTGTCGCGTTCGGTGGTGGTTCCCTGGGAGACGGTGGTCTCGTCGGTCCAGGCGTTGGAGAACTCGAAGCTGCCGCCGGCGCGGAGCTTGATGTTGACGCTGGCGAGGGGTTGGGCGGTGCCGATGCCCAGGGGTGCGGTGATCATGAGGATCTGGGCGTCGGTGTCGAGTCCGGCGGCGATGTTGAAGGCGGTGTTGACGCTGCGCTCGGTGTCGGAGGAGAGGGTGGAGGTGACTTCCTCGGCCTGGCGGAAGATGACGCTGGAGCAGCCCTCGGGTTCGTGGGTGGTACCGGTGAGGTTCTCGGAGGGGACGGGGGGTGCGCCTTCGATGTAGCCGACGAGCTGGGGGTCGAACTGGATCTGGCTGACCCATTCGCTGACCAGGTCGCCGACCTTGTAGCCGGCGGTCAGGTGCCAGGTGCCGTCGCTGGTGTGGGTGTAGGCGCGTTTGAGGACACCGGTGGTCTCACCGGTGGGGGAGTACTGGACGTCGGCGTACTCGGCGGCGGCGGGCGGGGTGGAGATGAGCTCGTGGAAGGGGGTGCGGACGCCGGCGAGGGCGGAGCGGACGGTGGCGGTGTCGGTGGAGACGGGGGCGGTGGACAGCGTGGTTTTGGGGCGGGTGGTGTCGGTGCCCAGGTCGAGGTGGTTGCCGCGCAGGGAGTGGTCTCGGACGGCTTCGGCGGTGACCGTGGTGGAGGCGGAGTCGAAGGGCCAGTAGGCGAGCAGGTCCTGTTTGTCACCCTTGAGGCGGGTGAAGAGACTGTCGAGGATCTGCTCGGGGGTGCGGGCGGTACGCCACAGCCGCACCTCCTCCAGGGCTCCGGCGTAGAAGTCGCTGTAGGTGCCGGCCTTCTTGAGGGCGGCGAGGGTGAGCTGGTCGTCGCCCCATTCGGTGAGGGGGTTGGTGGCGGGGATGTCGGCGGGGATGGGGAGGCCGTTGCGGTAGATGGTGAAGGTGGATGCCTTCGGGTCGGGGTCGGTGGTCCAGCGGGCACCGCGGAGTTTGAGGTCGAACCCGCCGGCCGCGTCGGTGGTGCTGTTGCCCTCGTTCTCCTCGAAGGTCCAGCGGGCGAGGAGAGCTTCGTCACGGGGCTGGACCGGGTTGCCGAGCCAGTCGGTGTCCCGGGCCCGGCCCCAGATCCGGACTTCGCCCACGGTGCCGGTCAGCGGATAGCGGGTGCTGCCGTCCTGGACGCGGCCGATCTCCAGCGGGCCGTCGTTGCCCCGGGGGCCGGGGCCGGTGTAGCGGGTGGTGCCGTAGTCGGTGCCGTCGGCGAAGAACTGGATGTCCTGCCATTCCTCGACGTCCACTCGCTCGATGACGTCGAGTTCCTGCTCGGTGGTGGTGCCGGAGGAGCTGGTGATGGGGAATCTGCGCTTGCCCTTGATCTCCTGGGTGGTGCGGCCGGCGCGGCGGACGACCGCGATCCGGTGGAAGCCGGCGGTCAGGGCGGTGGAGGAGGTGAAGCGTTTGACGACGGGGCCGGGCTCCTCGAACGCGAACTCCAGTTTCCCGTTCGCCAGGACGGTGAGCTGGTAGGGGACGGTGCCGCCGGTGCCGTCGCCGAGCCGTCCCTTGGAGATGAGGCCCTGCCGGGTGCCGATGGCGTCGATCTTCGCGAAGACCTCGATGGTGAGGTCGCCGGCGATGTCCAGCTGGTCGGCGTCGGGGGTCTCGGCCCACGCGGAGCCGTTGAACCGCAGGGCCCAGGACTGCTCGAACACGGCCGCCAGATGGGCCCATTCCCCGCTGGGGTAGCTTTCCCGTCCGGCGCGGACCCGGTCGCCGACGGCGGCTTGGACGCGGTAGGAGGTGAGGGCGGAGTCGGCCGTCGCCGGGTCGCCCCATACCCCGCCGTGCCGGTTCTGGCCGCTGATGTCGGCGAACAGGAGCTGCGCGTCGGCGAACGGGGTGCCGAGGCGGTTCTTGTCGTAGATCCAGGCCCCGGTGAGTCCCGGCTCGCCGGCCGTGACGCGGCGGAAGCGGTCCGCGTCGATGTCCGCGCCGGCCCGGGCCGTGTTCCAGGTCCGCAGTTCCGCGAGCCGGCCGGAGAAGAAGACGGTGGTGCCGGTGTCGGTGCGGCCCACGATGGTCCCCGAGCCGGTGGTGGGCAGCGCGGTGGCGGTGCGGCGGGCGACCTCCGCGCCGTCGCGGTAGATGATCTGCACCTTGCTGGTGCGGTCGAAGGTGACCGCCCAGTGGTGCCACTCCCCGTCGGTGGTGGCGGTAGGAGTGGCGAGGGTCTGCGCGGTGGTGCCGCTGCCGAAGCCGAAGCTGAATTTCCCGTCGGCGGTGAAACCGATCGTCAGCCCGTTGGTGCCGTTCGCCACGATGGTGTCGACGACGTTACGGCCGGTGGCGCGCTTGAGCCAGCACTCGATGGTGAAGTCCGTCTGGGCCGGGTCGACGCCGCTGAGCAGCATGGCGTCGTTGCTGCCGTCCAGCAGTATGCCGCCCGGAACGGGATCTCCGGGGACCAGGGCGAGTGCCGCCCTGGTCTGCCCGCGGTTGACATGGAGGAGCCGGGAGCGGGCGCTGGGGATCTTGCCCGGGTTGGTCCACGCCTCGGTGGTCAGGTCCCCGGCCGGGGTGGTGACCTGGTCGAGCAGGCCGTCCGGCAGAGCGAGACGGTGCGCGGTGCCGTTGAAGACGAACGCACGGCCCGGTGAGTCCGCTCGCCAGCGGGAACCGTGTCCGGCCGTCCTCGGTGTGGCGGTGCCGTTGGCCACCGGCAGGCCTTCGTCGTCGGCGTGCACCGTCACCAGCCGGGACCCGTACGCGAGGGAGGCCCCGGGGCGGGACGCGGTGGCGCGGTCGGCGTCGTAGCGGACCAGCGACACCGGGGTCCCCGCCGGGAGGCCGGCGGCCGGAGCGGGGGTGACATCGACCGTGGTGGCGCCCTGGGACACGGCGGCGGTCACCCGGTGGCGGGTGGTGCCGATCCTCAGGTATCCGGCGGCCGGTACCGCGAGCGAGCTGCCCGCGGCGAGTGTCACCCGCCCCTGGGCCACGGACGCGACGGTGCCGATCTCGACCGGGGTCTCCGGCAGGCCGTTGAGTACGGCTGCCAGGTCTCCGGCCCGGCGCGGCACCCCGGCGAAGACCTCACTCTCCGTGTCTCGTGTGACCGTCACATTGCACAGGGAGGCGACAGCGGTCCCGTTCGCGGTGTGATCGGTGATGGTGACCGCCGCCGTGTCCATACCGATGGCAGGGTCCCGGGCGGTGAACAGCAGCGTCAGACCGGCCACGATGTGCTGCCGTGCCCCGCGTTCCACCAGGGTGTCCAGATAGGCGGCGAAGAACTGCTGGTTCACTCCCCGGAAGTAGAGCGCCACGCGGCCGGCCGCACTGTCCGCCAGGAACGGGGCCGTGTCCGTCCGGGCGAACTTCAGCAGCGCGCCCGCGCAGCCCAGACCGGTCGCGTCCAGCCCGATGTGCGGCATCGGCAGGACCAGGTTGGCCTCGCCCAGCAGACTGCTGCTCATCAGTGCCAGCAGCTCCTGCGCGGCTTTCAGCTCCGCCCGCTTCGCGGCGAGCTCCCCCCGCCGCAGTGCGAGCAGGTTGCGCACGTCGGCCAGCTGCTGGGTCGTGGCGGTGTACACCCCGAGGGGGTCGAACGCGAGCTTCTCCAGGGCGAAGACCGTGTTGGGTCCCGTCTGGCTGCCGATCTTCAGATAGAAGCCGCGGGCGCTTCTGAGGGTGTAGCCGCCGGTGCCGTCCGGGTAGGCGAGCCAGCGGGCCTCCGTCGGCAGGCTGGTGAGGGTGCGCTGGGCCAGGCTCAGCTCGTAATGCTGGCTGTGGACTTCCCTCGAACCCTCCAGGACCCGGTTGCCGAGGTCGAGGCAGACGAGCGCCACCTCTAGGTATCCCGATGGGTTGCTGCTTCCCGGGAAGGGCATCAGATGCCATCGCTGCCGGGAGCCGGCGACCAGGGTGTTCGGCAGCCTGGCCTCCAGGCAGGTGCTGCCGGGCTGGATCCTGAGGACCGCCGACCAGGTCCGCGGGTCCGTCTCGGCCTGGGCCAGCTGGCCCGCGAGCTGTGTCTCCTGGCTCTCCAGCTCGGTGACGCTCCTCGCGAGGGCCTCTTCCTCCCCTTCGAGACGGGTGACCAGGACCTGCTGGGCGGCGACCTTGTCGGCGGTCTCCTCCGCGGGCCGGCCGATCTCGCTGAGAGTGACCGCGTCGGGGATGTCGGCGAGCCGCCCGTCGCGTCCGACGCCGAAGTCGAGCGCCGCTATGCAGGGCTCGGCGGTGGTGTCGCCGTCCGGGCGGGTGGGGAACGCCAGCAGGACGCGGGCCTGGCGTTTGGCCGGCTGCGGATCCTCCAGGTAGCCGGAGACCGACTTCTCCTGCTGGTAGTAGAGGGTCGCGGACAGTCCCGCGACCGGGGTGCGGCCGGTGAGGGTGAAGCTGTCGCGGCGCACGCCGGGATGTTCGCCGACGGGGGCCTGGGAGGTCACCCACTGCGGAGGGTTGTCCAGGTTGGCGTGGGCGGCGGTATCGGTCTGGTCGTACGCCTTTGTCCCGGCCGCCTCGTCGAAGCGGTAGTAGGCGACCAGGCCCGGTTCATTGCCGATCAGCCGGTAGCGGCTGCTGTCGGCGATCTCGCTCTGACCCCGTGCCCGGTTCCAGATCCGCACCTCGTCGATGACACCGCTGTAGTAGGGGCCGCCCGCCTTGGCCCCGATGTGCAGGAGCGCACTGCCGTCGCCGGAGCTCGGGAGTGCCTTGTCGCCGCTGAACTCTCCGTTGACATAGAGGGTCGCGGTGGTGCCGTCGAAGGAGGCGGCGATGTGTGCCCAGGTGCCCGCCGGGATGTTCTGGAGGGAGGTGAGGGTGCCGCCGCTGTGGTCGAGTGCCACCTGGCCGGTGCCGGTGACGCGCAGTTGGAAGCCGCCCTGGCCGGCGGCGCCGGACCAGCGGGCGAGCACCGGGCCGCCCGCCGCCTGCGGTTTGACCCAGGCCTCCACCGCGTACGCGCGGCCCTGGAACTTCAGCGCGGGCGCGGCCCCCATGTTCAGGTAGTTGCTGCTGCCGTTGAACTGGAGCGCGGTCTCGGGGTGAGGGACGTCGGAGGTGACGGGAACCAGCGGAAGGCTGGTGAACGGGCAGGTCCCCGGCGCCCGCTCGTACACCGAGCCCCGGTAGCGCGGATCGGGGCTGGTCCAGTAGCGGCTGCCCTGGGTGTTGAAGAGCCCGTCCGGGTCCTGCTCGATGCTGAACGCGTCGATCCGGCCGGTGACCGTGTTGTGGGCGAAGAACTGCCACCGCTGCCGGCCCTGCACCGCGGTGGGGGTGAGGACCGCGGTGAACCGGCCCCCGGTCAGGTTGCGGATCAGGTCCAGCTCCTGGGTGGGCTCGAAGAACGCCTTGCCGTCCATGTCGGCGGGGCCGAGGCTGTCCTTCGCCGACGCCGGTCGCGTCTTGTGCCGACTCCGCTTGAAGCGGACCTCCGACACCGGCTCCAGCCGGCCGCCGACCAGCAGGAATCGGTCGCACAGCAGCGTCCCGTCCACCACCGGAACCGGCGTGGCACCCGTCTTCAGCACATCCGCCCGGGTGCCGTCCCCGGTGGAGCCGGAGCCGTCGGTGAGGGGGAACACCGCGTCCGCGTGATCCCGGGCGACAGCCTGCCGCAGCACTACCACGTGCGAGCCGTCGGAGATCACCTGGAACGTCGCACCGGGCGCGGTCAGCCGTCCCGTGGAGGACAGGAACGGATCCGTCTCCTCCGGCGTCAGAACGTCGGCGGGCCCGGCCTCGGTCCGGCCGCCCTTCTTCACCACCGGCATCGCGGTCGCGCCCGCTACCGCGTAACCGACCTTCACCACCTCGGTGGGGAACGGTAACTCGGCCGGGTTCTCCGACCAGTACGCGACGTCCAGCTCCCCCTTCTTCTCGTCGTACGAGGACAGGTCGAGAACCGTGTAGACGATCCTCCGCGCGTCATCGACCGCGAACGCAATCACCGTCCCCTGATGACGCACCATCGTGGTGTGGGTGTACGTACGGTCGCTGTAGATCTTCACCAGACTCTGATCAGCGGTGCTCATGAACCATCCGTCCTTGGACAGACCGCCTCGTGCGAGAGGCGGGGCGGGTGAGTGGACAAGCGCAGGGCACGGGAAGCCGACCGCGCCATGGGGCGGCAAAGAGGAGGTAAAGAAAGGGCCGGGGCACAGCAGACCACACCCCACTCCCACCGGATATCGAACAGAATGCCAAAGCCTTTCGAACGGCTGCGGAATGGCGCATACCCCCCTCCCCGCCACCGCCACACGATCACCCCGCACAGGCCCCCATCAGGCCGCACACCCCCACACCTGGGAAACCAGCAGACCACCGCTACCGTCAGCACCCACCCGCACACAGCGCATAGCCGACACTCAAGCCCTCCCGTCGACCCGGTCCACACCGGAGATCTCAACGACGCCTGCGGTCGGGGTGAGCCAACTCGTCGCGCAGTTGCAGCTCGACGAGTTCTGCCTGCGGACGGAGAACTGGACCGGCCTGGTCGTGGTGTACGCCATGGACAAGCCAGAGCCACGGGGCCGGCTGCGCGCCGTCCTGGAGAAGGACGGGTTCGAGGTGAGGGGACGACTCAACGAGTACGGCACCTCCCTGGAGGTTCACCTCCAAGACCGGCATCTGATCCACACCCGGTACAACTTCATCGTGAATACGATCGCCGAGGTCATGCCGGAAGCGGCGACCATCGCCGACCTACAGGACGGCGTCACGCAGCGACTCGGCCACCCGGTGCCGACCGGGCTGCTCCACACACAGATCACCATTTTCAACATGTCCCTGATGATGAAGCGGGAGGGCACTGAGCCGAGCGAGTCGACGGTCCCCGAGGGGAGGGGGCATGAAGGCCCTGGTAACCGCTGCTTTCCAGAGCGGCGTGATCCCACCACTGTGCACGCGGTTGCCGATCGCCTGCGGGCTGTCCCGTAAATGGGGTCTGGATGGTCTCGTGCAGGGTGGGCCGCTGTGTGGTGGGTGGTCTATCCGGCGAGGGCGAGGTTGTGCATGCGGGCGATACCGAGCATGGCGTGGTGGACGCCGTCGCCTCTGAGGCGGCAGTCGCGGAGGATCTTCCAGGTCTTCATGCGGGCGAAGACGTGTTCGACGCGGGCGCGGACCTGCTTGTGGGACTTGTTGTGGGCCTGCTTCCAGTCGGGCAGTTCCTCGCCCTTGCGTCGCCGGTGGGGCATCACGAGCCCGGTGCCCGGATAGCCGCCGTCGGCGATGGTCATGGTCCTGCCGACAGCGGCCTTGGCGCCGGACTCTTCCCATGCCTTGCAGTCGTTGCGGTTGCCGGGCAGGGGCCGGCCGATCACCACGACGAGCCGGGTGTCGGCGTCGATGACGACCTGGTGGTTGGTGGAGTACCGGTAGTTCTTCGACTGCTCGGCAACGGCGTGATCGCGGGTGGGCACCAGGGTGCCGTCCACGATCAGCACGGTGTCCTTGGCGAACCGCTTGCGGGGCTGGAGGGCGAGCATGGGGCCAAGGTGATCGATGATGCGGTCCACCGCCGACTTGGACACCCCGAACAGCGGGGCCAGTTGGCGCAGGGTAAGGTTCGTGCGCCAGTACGTCGCGACCAGCAGTACCCGGTCCTCCAAGGGCAGGCCCCACGGCCGCCCGCGCCGTGTCTCGTTTTGCGATCTCGCGACGCACTACGGTCACCAACTTGCCGAAGCAGCGCGGGCTCAGCCCGGTGAAGGGGGTTATCCAGGACGGCTCTGACACCGTGATCACACCAGCCACACGAAGATCATCTCAGGCTCGTTAGGGTGCCTTCGTCAAGCCGACGGACTGGAGACCAATGATGAAGCCGGACGATGCCCTGCAACTCGCCATGGCGTTCCTCGCCGAGAGCCAGCGTGACAGTGAACCGCCGCTCGCCATCGATACAGGGCGCGTCAGTGAGAACAACGGCCTCCTGATCGTGCCCTACAACTCGGCTCAGTACCTTGCCTCGCGCGATGTGAGGGAGCAGCTGTTGGACTGCTGGCCCATCCTCGTCGACCTGGAAAACGGCCACGTGCGCTTCGGGCACCTGGAAGAGCGACATCTGTGGAGGCACCCGAGCACCTGACGAGTCCCCGGCTGTCTCGCAACCACAGTTACGGGACAGCCCTTAGAGGGCATCTGATCATTGTTCATGCCGATGCGAGTGAGATGTCTTTTTCGATTCGCCAGGTTGGAGTGGATTCTCCCGTCAGCTCGCGGGCCATTTTGTTAGCCATCGCCCAGTGGATCATCGTCCGGGATCTCTGCGGCAGTGCTTCGTAGTCCCGCGCGAGGCGGCGGTGCTGCATCAGCCAGCCGAAGGTCCGCTCGATCACCCACCGCTTCGGCAGTGGCTCGAAGCCCTTCATCCGGGGCCGCTGTACCACCTCCACATCGATGCCCAGCCCGGCGCCGTGGTTGAGGGCGTTGCTCTGGTAGCCGCCGTCGGCCCAGACCTTGGTCACCGTGGGGTGTGCTGCGGCCAGGTCGTCGAGCAGCAGCTTCCCGCCGGTGGTGTCGGACACCGACGCGGCGGTGACGACGACGGCCAGGACCAGGCCGAGAGTGTCCGTGATCAGATGCCGCTTGCGCCCTTTGATCTTCTTCCCGGCGTCGACGCCCTGGCTGGCCTCAGCGACGTTTCCCGAGGTCTTGACGCTCTGCGCATCCACGACGGCCGCAGTCGGTTCCGCCCTCCGGCCACCGGCCCGGCGGGCCTTGTCCCGTAACAGGTCGTGGACCTGTTCGGTCGTGCCGTCCGCCTCCCACTTCGCGTAGTAGTCGTACACGGTCTTGTACGGCGGGAAGTCGTGCGGCAGGTACTCCCACGGGATGCCGGTGCGGTTGATGTACAGGATGGCGTTGACGATCTCCCGCAGATCGTGCACCCGGGCCGCCGTGCCGGGACCCGTTCGCCCGGCCCGCCAGACGGCGAAGACCGGCTCGATCAAGGCCCAACGGGCATCGGACACATCACTGCGGTACGGACGACGCTCACTCACACACCTCGCAACGACCACCAACGCCATCGGTCACAAAATCATCCTGAACTACCCGCTATCCAGATCAGATGCCCTCTTAGGGGAAGGTAGGCCGTCCTTCGTGCCCCTCGTTCGTTCTTCCAGAAAGAGACCGTGGAGGGTGGCATACCGGATAGGTACACCAAGGACTTCCCTTGGCGGTGATCGGGGCACCGGGCCGTCGGCGTCGGCACCCTGGGCGGCCGACGGCGGCCCGGTGGGGGGATGTTCAGACCTCGTTGGTGGTACTGGGTGGTCTCTTCGCTCAGGACCCGGACGGGGAAGTCAGGGTAGGTTTCCCAGATGTCTCGGCGAACCGGTCCTGTGACCAGTGGTCCTGGAGGAGCGAGGTGGGAGGCTTCCCTTCGGGCCTGTGTTGGGTCATTAGCTGGTTGAGAGGGTCGCAGCGGTGGGATCCGGTTCCCCGGCCGTGTCTCTGCGGCGGGTGCGCGTGCAGGGGTGTCAGCCGGCGATGGTGAACTCGCCCAGGAGAGTCGGCTCGCCGGTGCCGAGAAGGGCGTCGGCGTCGAAGCCCCCGATGCTGGCCGGAGATCCGTCTGCCCGCTGGGGCCTGAAGTGGAAAGATGCCTCGCTGACGCTCCACAGACCGGTTCCCGCCTTGGAGAACGCGAGCGGTGGTGCCGTGCCCGTCGCGTGCACAAGGAGCGTGCCGGCGGCCGGGAGCCCGGTACGCGGGAGCGTGAGGGGAACGGCGATCTGCACGGTGGTCCCGGGTGCCTCGATGGCGGTGCCGAGCCTGAGGCGGCCCGCACCTTGAGGCGTTCTTCGGCTGCATGTACTACGCGGCCATGCGTCCGGCGGAGGTCAATCACCTGCAGATCTCACAGTGTCATCTGCCGAAGAGCGGCTGGGGCATGCTCAACTTGAGCGGAGGTGTCGTCACGGTCGGCAAGGAGTGGACGGACGATGGCTCGGTCCACGAAGTGCATTCCTTGAAGCGGTGAGCCGTCAAGGCCACGCGTCCCGTGCCGATACCGCCGTCGTTCGTGCGCACATTGCGAGATCACGTCGATCGCTTCTGTGTGGCGCCCGATGGCCGAGTGTTCCGTAACGCGGCAGGTGGCTACGTTGATGCAGCGGCCTATGGCAAGACGTGGGAGCGGGCCCGGAAGAAGGTCTTGGCTCCCGATGAGCAGCCGACGCTGCTCGCCAAGAGGCCCTATGACCTCCGGCATGCCGGGATCTCGTTCTGGTTGCACTCCGGCGTGGATCCTGCCGAATGCGCGCGCCGGGCTGGCCAGAGCATCCAAGTGCTCTTCCAGTACTACGCCAAGTTCCTGGACGGTCTTCAGGAGCATTCCAACCGGCTCATCGAGGAGTCGATGCAGGAGTGGAGCCGGCGCAGCGAGGACAGCAGCGCCGAGGGCTGAACCGCGATCTGGCCCGCGTATGGCCCGGAACTACTGGTCAGGACTGGGATACGGATGGGATGAACTGGTAGAAGAGGGGTATTTCTCCCCTCCTTCATGAGAAAGGTCGTGCGCCCCAAGAAGGCGCCTGATCCGGGGAAAAACCCAGGTCAGGCGCTTTCTTTCGTGCCGCTAGAAGAAGCCCAGCTTCTTCGGGGAGTAGGACACCAGCAGATTCTTCGTCTGCTGGTAGTGCTCCAGCATCATGCGGTGGTTCTCGCGGCCGATGCCCGACTGCTTGTAGCCGCCGAAGGCCGCGTGGGCCGGGTACGCGTGGTAGCAGTTCGTCCACACGCGGCCCGCCTGGATCGCGCGGCCCGCGCGGTAGGCCGTGTTCGTGTCGCGGGTCCACACGCCGGCGCCGAGGCCGTACAGGGTGTCGTTCGCCGTGCGGATCGCGTCGTCGAAGTCCGTGAACGAGGTCACCGCCACCACCGGACCGAAGATTTCCTCCTGGAAGACCCGCATCCGGTTGTCGCCCTCGAAGATCGTCGGCTGGACGTAGAAACCACCGGCCAATTCGCCCTCGTATTCGATGACCTGACCACCCGTCAAGATCTTCGCACCCTCCTTCTGGCCGATCTCCAGGTACGACACGATCTTCCGCAGCTGCTCCGCCGACGCCTGGGCGCCGATCATCGTCGCGGTGTCCAAGGGGTGCCCCGGCACGATGAGTTCGGTACGGGTGATCGCCGCCTCCATGAACTCGCCGTACTGGCCGCGCTGGACGAGCGCGCGCGAGGGGCAGGTGCAGACCTCGCCCTGGTTCAGGGCGAACATCGTGAAGCCTTCCAGGGCCTTGTCCCGGAAGTCGTCGTCCGCCGCCCACACGTCGTCGAAGAAGATGTTCGGCGACTTGCCGCCCAGCTCCAGCGTCACCGGCTTCAGGTTCTCGGAGGCGTACCCCATGATCAGCCGACCGGTCGCCGTCTCGCCCGTGAACGCGACCTTGGCGATCCTGGGGGAGGACGCGAGCGGCTTGCCCGCCTCCTCGCCGAAGCCGTTGACGATGTTCAGGACGCCCGGCGGCAGCAGATCGGCGACCAGACCCAGCCAGAAGTGCACCGACGCCGGGGTCTGTTCGGCCGGCTTGAGGACCACGGCGTTGCCCGCCGCCAGCGCCGGAGCGAGCTTCCAGACCGCCATCAGGATCGGGAAGTTCCAGGGGATGATCTGCGCGACCACGCCCAGCGGCTCGTGGAAGTGGTACGCCACGGTGTCGTCGTCGAGCTCGCTGAGCGTGCCCTCCTGCGCCCGCAGCACCCCCGCGAAGTAGCGGAAGTGGTCGATCGCCAGCGGGATGTCGGCGGCGAGCGTCTCCCGGACGGGCTTGCCGTTGTCCCAGGTCTCCGCGACGGCCAGCGCCTCCAGGTTCGCCTCCATGCGGTCCGCGATCCGCAGCAGCACCGAGGCGCGATCCGCCGGGGCCGTCCGCCCCCACGCGGGGGCCGCCGCGTGCGCCGCGTCCAGGGCGAGGTCCACGTCCTCCGCGGTGCCGCGCGCGATCTCCGTGAAGGGGCGGCCGTCGACGGGGCTCGGATTCTCGAAGTAGCCGCCACGCACCGGGGCGACGTACGCGCCGCCGATCCAGTGGTCGTAGCGGGCCTCGTACGACATGAGGGCGCCCTCGGTGCCGGGAGCGGCGTAACGGGTCATGAACATGGCCTCCCTGGGTGGCGCCGGCCGTCCCTGGCCCGCGCTCACCGGCGAGTGTGCGGTCCAGGACGTTGCAAGAGGGTTGCGCCCGAGGTGAGTTCGGCCTCCAGGGAGTCGAGCCGGGCCCGCACGGGGGCGAGCCGGTCCGCCGGTACGGCCGCGCAGAGCGCCCGCCAGACCACCACGTCGTCCTCGCCCCACGCGCTGTACGCCCAGTCGGCGAGCAGCCCCGGATCGCCCCGGCCCACCAGCGCCGCCCGCACACGGCCCGCGAGGCGTTCCCGGAGCCGTACCACCCCGGGGGCGCGGGAGCCCGGCAGCAGCGGACCCGCGTACCCTCCGGCCGCCGCCGCCACGGCCCCCGAGGCCAGTCGCCGGTCCACCGCCGCGAAGTCGGCGTCCACCGTGCCCGCCAGCCGGTACGGACGCGAGCGCAGCACCTCCGGACCCAGGACGGAACGCAGCCGGGACAGCTCCGCCCGCAGCGTCACCGGGGTCACCGACTCGTCCTCGTAGAGCAGCGTGAGGAGTTCCTCGCCGCCCACCCCCTCCGCGCGGTGCGCGAGGACCACCACGATCTCGCTGTGCCGTCTGCTCAGCCTCGTCCGGCGCCCGTCGACCGACAGCACGGCCTCGTCCCGGCCGAGTGCCGTCAGACGCAGCCGTCCCGGCTCGGGGGCGGGTCCCGCGAGGGCCAGGTGTGATTCCGCCGCCCGCGCCACCGCCTGGACGAAGCCCAGGCTGTGCGGGTGCGCGAGCCCGCTGCCGCCCGTGATGTCGATCGCGCCGAGCACCCGGCCGCTGTGCGGATCGTGCACCGGGGCGGCGGCGCAGGTCCACGCGCGCACCGGATGCCGGAAGTGCTCGGCGGCGACCACCTGCACGGGCCGGTCCACGGCGAGCGCGGTGCCGGGCGCGTTCGTCCCCACCGCAGCCTCCGACCAGCGGGCCCCGGCCACGAAGTTCATCCGCCGCGCCCGGCGCAGCGCGGAGGGATGCCCCTCGACCCACAGCATCCGCCCGGCCGCGTCGCAGACCGCCACCAAGTGCTCGCCGTCCGCCGCGTACGCGCCCATCAGCTCACGGACCACCGGCATCGCGGCGGCCAGCGGATGCGCGTCCCGGTGCGCCGCCAGCTCGTCCCCGTCCAGTTCGACCCGCGCGGCCCCGTCAGGGCTCACGCGCGCGCGTGCCGAACGCCGCCACGAGGCGGCGACCAGGGGACGCACCTTCCGGGCACCCGCTCCGGCGGTCCCGGTGACGGGTGGGAGGCTCTCGGAATCCGGGGGTGTGCCGTCGGGAGCGGGGGGTGGGCGGTCCCCGGAGCGGGGAGTCCCCGGGTCCGGGCCTCCGGCGCCCGGCTCCCGCCCCGTCACCGTGTCCGCCCGCCCTGCCATCCGCATACCGCCCAACTCGGCCTCCTCGTCGAGGTCGTCCCGGCCCGTCGCGCTCATCGTCGTGCGGGTGCGAGCCGCCGACAAGCTTCTCGGCGGCCAGGCGATGGGCGCGTGTCCGGGACTCGCCCTTGCGGAGGGAGTGGTGTGACGGGTGGGGCGGAGGGGCCTCCTCCGGGAGTCGAACAGGAGTCGGCCGGGCGCTGACCTGGCACCGACCGTGAGCCGGTCGAGAGCCGACCGTGAGCCGGTCGGCAGCTGCCCCGGAGTCCGCCGGGAGTCCGCCGGAAGTCCGACCGGGACCCGTTCGTGAGTCGGCCGGAACAGCACGGACCACGCAGGAACGGTTCCCCTGCCCACGGTCCTCCCACTCGCCGTCCTCCCGCCGTCGCCCGTGCGGAATCCCCGCAGCACCGAAGGCCGTTCGGCTCGTACGGGGCGCCCGGCTCGCCCGGCCCGTAGGAGACGGCTCACCGAGGCCGACGCCCGCCCGCGCGGCGGGCTTCGCGGGGCGGCGCGCCGTACGGGACCGGCCGCCCGGGGCCGGGCCCACCTGGCCCCGGGCGACTCCATGTCCGATTCCGTCCCGAGGCCCCTGTGGCATCCCGCTGCTCCACCACCCGCCCCCGGCCCCTCTCCGTCATGCTCACGTACAGTGGGGCCGGGCCGTGACTGGCGCTTGAGGTGGATCACCACCGGGGAGCGGCCCGGCGGGACCGCGCCCGGCGCGGCGCCCGTCCGATGCCGTGCGCCTGGGCGAACCACCGTCAGACACGACGCCCAGGAGTTGCCATGTCCACCAGCACCGCCGCCCTCATGGACGGTACGGCCCTCGCTCGCCGCACGGTCGAGGAGACCGCCGCCCGCGCCGCCGAGATCACCCGCCGCACCGGCGTCACCCCCTGTCTCGCGACGGTCCTCGTCGGCGCGGACCCGGCCTCCGTGACGTACGTGAAGATGAAGCAGAACCGGTGCGCCAAGGCCGGAATCCGCTCCCGGCACATCGAACTGCCCGCCGCCACGACGACCGAGGAGCTCGTCGCCGCGATCAGCGCGCTCTCCGCCGACCCCGAGGTCCACGGCATCCTCCTCCAGCACCCCGTCGGCCCGCACATCGACGAACGCGCCGCCTTCGAGGCGATCGCCCCGGAGAAGGACGTCGACGGTGTGACCATGGCGTCCTTCGCGGCCATGGGCTTCGGCCTGCCGGGCTTCGTCTCCTGTACGCCGGGCGGCATCATGCGCCTCCTCGACGCCTACGACGTCGACCCGCGCGGCAAGCGGGCCGTCGTGGTCGGCCGCAGCGCGATCCTCGGCAAGCCCGCCGGACTGCTCCTCCTCGGCCGGGACGCCACCGTGACCTACTGCCACTCCCGTACCGAGGACCTCTCCTCCGTGGTCCGCGAGGCCGACATCCTCGTGGCCGCCGTCGGACGGCCCCACTTCATCAAGGGCGCCGACATCAAGCCCGGCGCCGTCGTCGTGGACGCCGGGTACAACCCGGGCAACATCGGCGACGTCGAATTCGCCTCGGCCGCCGAGCGCGCCTCTCTGATCACCCCGGTCCCCGGCGGTGTCGGCCCGATGACCATCGCCGTGCTCCTCGCCCAGACGGTCGAGGGCGCGGAGCGTCAGCTGGGTCCGCAGGCCGGGTGATGGCGGGGCGGGCGCCGGGGAGGCGGTGGGCCGGGGCGCGGTCGGCGATTGTCACGGTTCTGTACGCGCACGGTGCGGTGGCCGAAAAGGGGTGGCCGCGAGGCCGCCGACGGGCGAACCTGGACGGCGTGTCCCACCCGCCGCCCGCCACGCCGCCGCCCGCCACGCCGTCACCGGACCACGAGCCGACCGCGCCCGAGACGCCCGCTCCGGGAGAACCGCCCGTATCGGGTGTGCCGCTGGTGCGGGGCGAATCGTCCGACTCACCGGAGTCCGTACCTCCGCACGAGCCCGTGCCCGTACGCCCGCGTGATCCCGTGCCCGTGCCTCCGCACGAGCGTGGGTCCGTCCGGCCGAGCGATCCCGTGCCCGTACCCCCGCATGCGTCCGGGGCCGACTCCGGGTGGTCCGTCCGGTTCACCCGGCTCGGCGCGCCCCGGCCCGGTCCGGCCGCCCGGCGCGCCCGCCGGTTCGGCGTGCCGGTCGTCCCGATGCTGGTGGCCGGTCTCGTGGCGGCTGCCTTCCTGACCGTCAGGGGAGGGGCCGGGCAGGAGACGGAACTCGAAGGGCGACCGGGCGGGGACCCGTCCGCCGTCTCCGGCGAGGGCCGGAGCACCGGGATGCCGTACGGAGACCCGGGGACGCTCGGCGGAACGCGTTCGGACGACGCCACGCCCCTGGCCGACGCGCCGGTGTCCGGGACGTCGCTGCCCGACACGCCCGACACAGCACCTGCCGGAACGCCTACGTCCGTGATGTCCGCACCGGGTGTCCCGGGTGACGGCGGGCCGTCGGAAGCTCCCGCCCCCACCGGCCGGACCGCGACCTCGAAGCCCTCCCGCTCAGGGCCCGGCGCCCCGACACGCCGCCCGGCGCCGACCGGGCCGAGCGGCGACCGGCCCGGCGGGGCGCCCGTCTCCTTCGAGCACCTGCGCGTCGGCGACTGTTTCGACATCGACCGCGCCACGCCGGGCACCGCGCTGCGGCGCGCCTGCGACAGGCCGCACCACGCCGAACTCGTCGCCCGGCCCCGCCTGACCGGCCGCTACGCCACCGACCAGGCGATCCGGGAAGCGGCCACCCTGCTGTGCCGGGCACCACTGAGCCGCAAGGCCGCACGACAGTCGCTCGGCACCCGCTGGACGACCTTCGTCCAGTACCCGTACCGCACCAGCCATCTCCTCGGCTCGGTGCACGCCGCGTGCAGCCTGGCCGCCCCCTCGGGCGACAGGTTCAGCCACCGGCTCCGGTAGCGGCCCCCGCCGCGAAGGCGGTCGCCAGGGCCGTCGCCGGATCACGGTCCGCCGGACCCGCCGGGGACCAGCGCGCACCGGACTTGGCGTACGGCCACCAGCGCCCGTCCTCGCCGAGCCGCACCTGCGCGTCCGTGCCCACGGCCGTCCACCGCGCGCCCCCGGCCCGTCGCAGCGGCGGCCGGTCGTCGTCCTCCCAGGACTCCGCGAGCCGCTCCCCGGCCCGTGCCAGCGCCCCGGCGTCCGGCGTCCACTCCTCCTCCAGTACGGCGAGACCGGCGGCGCCGCCGAACCGCCACGCGCGCGTGGCCAGGTCCAGGTCCGCCCGGGACCGGCCCGAACCGGTGGCGAGCCGCGCCGTGATCCACGGCAGGGGGGAGCCCGCCGCGAGCCGCACCGCGTCCTGGGAGACCGTGGGCGAAGGCTCGACGCGCATCGCGCCCGAGCCCTCGGGACGGGACGCGGCCACCGGCCCGAGCGCTTCGGCCAGCAGCCGGAGCGCACGGGCCGCCGCGTCCGTGGCCAGGAACTCCAGGGCGGCGGGGTCCACTCCCGGCTCCGGATCGGTCTCGGTGTCGAGCGACGGCGGACGGCCCGGCACGTCCGGGACGACCGGAGGCGCGGGCAGCGGCGGCAGGAGGAACCCGCCCGCGTACGCCTCCTCGGCCGACACGCCCGGCATCCCGCCGAAGCCCACGGCGCGGTCCGCCCCCGGCATGTCGTCGCCGCCGGGGCCGCCGCGTGCCGCGCGCGAGGCGCTGCGGGCCTGGAGCTCGTCCACGAGGGCGCGTTCGCCGCGTCCGCGCAGGAGCAGCAGGACGAAGGGGTCCTCGTCGAGCAGGCGCGCCACCTGGTAGCAGAGGGCCGAGGTGTGCGGGCAGTGGTCCCAGGCCTCGCAGCCGCACTCGGGGTCGAGGTCGCCGATCCCCGGCAGCAGGTCGAGCCCCACCGCCGCCGCGTCCTCCACGAGGTGCGGCGGCATCTCCCGGTCGAGGAGCGCCGCGATGTGTCCCGCGCTGTCCACGGCGAGGTCCAGGAACCGGTCCCACTCCTCGTCCGTGAACTCCCGCACCAGGACGTCGCTCCGGTGCGCCGTCCCGTCGCGGTCCTTGACCACGGCCGTGATCCGGCCGGGCCGCACCGACACGGCGCCCACCGCGCCCGCCCGCGCGTTCCTGCGGCCCGCCTTGAGCTGCTGGCCGTCGAGCGCGGTGCCCTCAAGGGCCTGGAGCCACGCCAGGCCCCACCAGGTCCGGGCGAAGCCGCCGCCGCGCGCGGCCGGCAGCGCCGCGAAGGTCCGTTCCTCGTCCCCGTGTGCGTATCCGGTCATCGTCCGTCCCCCCGCAGTCGTACGAGCTCCGCCAGTTCGGCGTCGGTCAGTTCGGTCAGCTCCGACGGCGCGTCGCCGCCCGTGCCGAGGACGGAGTCCGCCAGTTCCCGCTTCCGGTCGAGCATCGCCGCGATCCGGTCCTCGATCGTGCCCTCGGCGATCAGCCGGTGCACCTGGACCGGCCGGTCCTGGCCGATGCGGTACGCGCGGTCGGTGGCCTGGGCCTCGACGGCCGGGTTCCACCAGCGGTCGTAGTGCACCACGTGCTCCGCGCGGGTGAGGTTGAGCCCGGTGCCCGCCGCCTTGAGGGAGAGCAGGAAGACCGGCACCTCCCCGTCCTGGAAGCGGGCCACCATGGCTTCCCGTTCGGCCACCGGGGTCCCGCCGTGCAGGAACTGGGTCCGCACGCCCCGGGCGGCGAGATGGGTCTCCAGGAGCCGGGCCATGCCGACGTACTGGGTGAAGACGAGCGTGGCGGCGCCCTCGGCGAGGATCGTGTCGAGGAGTTCGTCGAGCAGTTCCAGCTTGCCCGAGCGTCCCGCGATCCTCGGACGCTCCTCCTTGAGGTACTGGGCGGGGTGGTTGCAGATCTGCTTGAGGCCGGTCAGCAGTTTCACGACGAGCCCCCGGCGTGCCATGCCGTCGGCCTCGGAGATGGCCGCGAGCGTCTCGCGCACGACCGCCTCGTACAGTCCGGCCTGTTCCGGTGTCAGGGAGACGGCCCGGTCGGTCTCCGTCTTCGGCGGCAGCTCGGGCGCGATGCCGGGGTCCGACTTGCGGCGGCGGAGCAGGAACGGGCGGACGAGCGCGGCGAGCCGTTCGGCCGCCGCCGGGTCCCTACCGCCCTCCACGGCGGCGGCGAACCGGGTCCGGAAGGCACCCAGGCCGCCGAGGAGCCCCGGGGTGGTCCAGTCGAGGATCGCCCACAGCTCGGAGAGGTTGTTCTCCACCGGGGTCCCGGAGAGCGCCACGCGCGCGCGTGCCCCGATGGTCCGCAGCTGCCGGGCCGTCGCCGAGTAGGGGTTCTTGACGTGCTGGGCCTCGTCCGCGACGACGAGTCCCCAGGTCCGCCCGGCGAGCCGCGCCGCGTCGAGCCGCATGGTGCCGTACGTGGTGAGCACGAATCCGTCGCAGGGGAGGTCGTCGAGGCCGCGGGCGGCGCCGTGGAAGCGCCGTACCGCAGTGCCCGGCGCGAACTTCTCGATCTCACGCTGCCAGTTGCCCATGAGGGAGGTCGGGCAGACGACGAGCGTGGGGCCCGTGGTGTCCGGCTCGGACTGCCGGTGCAGATGCAGGGCGATCAGGGTGATGGTCTTGCCGAGTCCCATGTCGTCGGCGAGACAGCCGCCGAGACCGAGGGAGGTCATCCGGTGCAGCCAGTCGAGCCCGCGCAGCTGGTAGTCGCGCAGGGTCGCGGCGAGCGCGGCGGGCTGGGCGACCTCGGTCCGGGCGCCCTCCGGCGCGGCGATCCGTTCCCGCAGCCGCTCCAGCCAGCCGGTCGCGGCCACCGGGACCGGGCGCCCGTCGATCTCGGTGCTGCCGGTGAGGACGGCCGAGAGGGCGTCCACCGGGGTGACCTTGCGGTCCTGCTGGGCGCGGGCCCTGCGCACCTCCGCCGGATCGACGAGCACCCAGCGGTCGCGCAGGCGCACCAGGGGCCGCCCGGCCTCGGCGAGACGGTCCAGCTCGGCGCGGGTCAGCTCCTGGTCGCCCACCGCGAAACGCCAGTGGAAGCCGAGCAGGGCGTCGGCGGAGAGGAAGGAGGGGAACGATGCCGAGGAGGCGGCCGAGGGGGAGTCACCTCCGGTGTCCCCGATGCCTCCGGTGTCCCCGGCGTTCCCGCGCGCACCGGGCGTGTCGGTCGCGCCCGGCGTGTCGGAAGCGGGCCTTCCGGCGCCTTCCGGGACCGTTCCGGTCGGCTGTCCCTCACCGTCCACCGGGCCGATGACCGCGCTCGCGGTCAGCCGGTCGGCGAGTTCGCGCGGCCAGTGCACCTGCACACCGGCCGCCGCCAGGGCCGGACCCGCCCGGCCCAGCAGTTCCGTGACCTCCTCGTCGGCGAGTTCGACGGTGTCCGGCACCGCCGCCGACAGGAGCGGCGCGAGCGGCGGCCAGGCACGCGCGGCGCGCCGCAGCGAGAGCAGGGCGTCCATCCGGGCCCTGGGCCCGAACGCGGTCGCGGTGCGTCCGGTGCCCGCCCACACCTCGGCCGCGTCCGCGACCAGTGTCGGGTCGGCGACGTCGTGCAGCTGCAGGACGGCCCGGAAGGCGGGCGCCTCGCTCGATCCGGCGGTGAACCCGGGGAGTTCGAGCCGCAGCGAGAGCCGCACACCGGCGTCGTGCACGGCCGCCACGTCGGCGGCCCAGGCCCGGTGCTCGGGCACGGCGACCGGCGTGTCCGCCGCGAAGGCGGGCCCGCCGGCCGCGAGCGGAGCCGCCGGAGTGCGGGGCAGGCAGTCCGCCACGGCGTCCACGAACGCGCGCAGGAGCGCCTCCGGTTCGGGGAGGAGCGGAGCCCCGGACGGCTGCCCGTCCGTCGCCGCCAGCGGGACGGCATGGGCCGTGGGCGGCATCGACGCGGCGAGCGTGCGCAGTTCCGCCAGTTCGCCGGGGCCGAGCGGCCCGGCCCGCCAGGCGTCGTGGTCGCCCGGGGTGAGGCCCGGCAGGAGCAGCCCACGGGCGACGAGCCCGAGGCCGAGCAGCGAGGCCGCGCCCCAGAAGGCCGCGGCGGGCGAGGCACCCTCCGCGAACCGGGCCCGGGTGAGCAGCGGCAGGGCGTCCCGTACGGGAAGGGTGTACGCGGGAACGGTCACGGCCCGCAGCTCCGCACCGTCCACCACCGTGAGTTCGGCGGACCCGTGCGGGAGTTCCGGGAGCGGCTCGCCGTCCGCCGACCAGAACGCGATCCGGCCCGCGCGGGGCGGATCGGCGGGGAGGAAGACGGCGGAGTGGCGGGCGAGCGTCCCGGTCGGTTCCCCGAGGGGGCCGGGGGCGGTTCCACAAGCGGGTTCGCGGGCCGAATCGTCAAGTCCGTGCGACAGCGACAACACATTCCTCAAATTTGACTACCCGAAGACTGAGCGGCCGAGGATACCTTGCCGGGCCGCCCCGGAACACAGGGTGAGTATGTGATTCAAGACACATGGATCTGGGGTGGGGATCGCCCTACCCCGGACCCCCGGCGCACCCCCGGCGCGGGCCGGGTGGTGACGCCATGGCCCGGTCCTGCCGCCCCTCCGTACGTTTTCGGTGGGCACCCGACGACCGATGCGCCACCGCACGACGGCCGACCCCATCGCGCCCCCAGCCGTCCCAGAGAACCCGGAGCCCCGCCATGTCCCAGGCCACCGTCCCGCCACCGGCCGTCGCCCCCTCCCCGGCGCCCGCCCGCCCCCGGGGCGGCAGCGAGTTCACCCCGCTCCTGCGCACGATCAGGGAACAGGGCCTCCTCCAGCACCGCCCCGGGTGGTACGCCCGTGGCATCGCGGTCAACCTGCTCGGCATCGCCGCCGTGGTCGCCGGGCTCGCCCTGACCGGCCCCTCCTGGTGGGCCCTGCCGCTCGCGGTGCCCCTCGCACTGTTCTCCGCCCGAGTCGCCTTCGTGGCCCACGACGCCGGCCACGCCCAGATCACCGCGAACCGCCGGGCGGGCCGGATCATCCAGCTCGCACACGCCAACCTCCTGCTCGGCATGAGCCGGGAATGGTGGAACGACAAGCACAACCGCCACCACGCCCACCCCAACCACCTCGACAAGGACCCGGACGTCGCCGCCGACATCCTCGTCTTCGCCGAGCACCAGACCACCGGCCGTACCGGAGCGCGCGGCTTCCTCACCCGCCACCAGGCCCTGCTCTTCTTCCCCCTGACGACCCTGGAGGGCATCGCGCTCAAGGTGTACGGAGTACGGTCGCTGCTCGCACCGGACGGACCCTGCCGCACCCGGCGCGAACGGCTCGTCGAAGGCGGACTGCTCCTGGCCCACTTCGCGGGGTACGCCACCTTGCTGCTGACCCTCCTCACCCCGGCCCAGGCCCTCGTCTTCGCCCTCCTCCACCAGATGCTGTTCGGCCTGCACCTGGGCATGGCCTTCGCCCCCAACCACAAGGGCATGGAACGGCCCGACGAGCATCCGGACGGCGACGACTGGGGCCACCTCCGGCGCCAGGTCCTCACCTCGCGCAACATCCGGGGCGCCATCCTGACCGACTGGTTCCTCGGCGGACTCAACTACCAGGTCGAGCACCACCTCTTCCCGAGTATGCCGCGCCCGCACCTGCGCCTCGCCCAGCCGGCCGTCCGGGCCCACTGCGCGGCGCTCGGGGTCCCGTACACGGAGACCGGCTTCGTGGACTCGTACCGCCAGGCCCTCGGCCATCTGCACGAGGTGGGCGCGAGCCTGCGTTCCGAGGGCGCGCAGTAGGGTCGAAGGAGATCACGCGCGATGTGATCATCGGTTCGGTGGCCGCTGTGCCGGTGCACCGGCACAGGACGGCGGAGACCCCGCCGGACAGCGGAGAAGGGGAACTCCTCATCATGAGCGTCGCCACGGTCACCACGGTCAGCAGCAACGACACCTACACCTTCACCAAGCCCAACCGGGAGCGGATCACCCTCGTCGCCGGGCTCGGCGTGGAGGGCGACGTCCACGCGGGCGTGACCGTCAAGCACCGCTCCCGGGTCGCCCAGGACCCGACCCAGCCCAATCTGCGCCAGGTCCACCTCATCCACGCCGAACTGTTCGACGAGGTCGCGGAAGCGGGCTTCGAGGTGGCCCCGGGCGACCTCGGCGAGAACGTCACCACCCGGGGCATCGACCTCCTCGGTCTGCCCACCGGCACCCGCCTGCACCTCGGCGCCGAAGCCGTCGTCGAGGTCACCGGACTGCGCAACCCCTGCGCGCAGATCGACGGCTTCCGGCACGGACTCCTCAAGCGGGTCGTCGGCCGCGACGAGGACGGCGGGATCGTCCGCAAGGCCGGGATCATGGGCGTCGTCCTCACCGGCGGCGAGATCAGGCCCGGCGATCCGATCCGCGTCGAACTGCCCGAGGGCCCGCACCGCCCGCTGGAGAAGGTCTGAGACCGGACTCGGGGCCGCCGCGGAGCCCCGGCCCCGGGCGGACGCCGGTCAGTCCTCCAGGGAGCAGGAACCGACCGGATCACCGTGCGCGGGCTTCTCGATCGTCCGGTCGGCGGGCGGCCGCGTGCCCCTCTCGACCCAGCGTGTCAGCGCGTCGAACGCCGAGCGGTAGCACGGCAGGATCGGCCGCAGCCGGTCCGGGAACGTGTCGTACAAGCCGTCGGCGTGCGTGCCGCCCCGGACCGTGTAGTACCGGTGCAGCCCGCCCCGCCCCCGACCGTCGATCATCCGCGCGTACACGTCGGAGTCGGTGGCGATGGGCAGCAGGGCGTCCAGGTCCCCGTGCAGGGTGATCAGCGGCCTGCCGATCCGGCCCGTCAGCGCCACCTTCGCCACCGCCCGGTGGACGGCCGTCGGACGCGCCGCGTAGTCGTACAAGGCGTCCGACGCGCAGGGCGCGAAGACCTGCTCCACGGTGCCACCGGCCGTCGCACCGGGACACGCCGGATCGTACGAGGGATCGAACTCGGCCCGGAAGACCTTCTGCGTCAGACCCCAGTAGACCTGCTCGTGGTACGGCCACAGGAACCGCGACCCCGGCGCGAAGCCCGCCCCGATCAGATCCTCGTCGGTGGCCCGCCCCAGCGACCTGGCGACCGTCACGGGCAGACCGGTGAGGAGGTTCGGACCGTGCGACGTCCACAGCACGCCCTCCCAGTCCACCCCGCCGTCGTACAGCTCGGGCCGGTTCTCCAGCTGCCAGCGCGTCAGATAGCCGCCGTTGGAGATCCCCGTCATGTACGTCCGCGCGGGTGTCCGGCCGTACCGCTGCCGTACGGCCTGCTTCGCGGCCCTCGTCAGTTCGGTCACCCGGCGGTTCCACTCGGCCACCGCGTCACCCGGCTCCCGGCCGTCGGTGAAGAAGTCGTGTCCCGTGTTGCCCTTGTCGGTGGCGGCGTACGCGAAGCCCCGGGCGAGGACCTGGTCCGAGATCAGCGCGTCCGTGGCGTACTGGCGTCGAGTGCCCGGCGCGCCCGTGACGACCAGACCGCCGTTCCAGCGGTCGGGCAGCCGGATCACGAACTGCGCGTCGTGCGCCCAGCCGTGGGTGGCGTTGAGACGTGAGTCGTCGGGGAAGTACCCGTCGATCTGCACCCCCGGCACGCCCGAGGGGTTACGGGTCCCCCGCGCGGCCAGACCCGACTGGTCCGCCATGTCGGTGTACGGGGTTCCCGCGAGCCCCGCGGTCGTCAGGTCGTTCAGGCACGCGGACCGCTGGTGCTCGGCTCCGGGCACCCGGAGCCGTTCCTGTCGGGCACAGTGCCCGCCGGCCCGGTCCCGCGCCCCGGCGGGACTCGCGGGGGCGAGGACGGTGACCCCGGTCAGGAACGCGACGAGCAGGGAGACGCCCGGGAACAGGCGCATGGTGGACCTCCGGTGGTACGGGAAGGGGTGCGGCGCCACATCGTGCGGCGCGCACCCACCACCGGGCCATGGGTCCGGCCCCCATGCCGAGGAGGGATCTTGTGGGGTGTGATGAATCCTCTGAGGGACGGGGAAACGGCGGATGGGGAGCACCGGGCCGTGGGCTGAGAGCGGGGAGCCGGGCGAGGGGGGCGGGCCCGGCCACCGGAAGCCGGAAACCACGGCCGGGGGAGTGGGGAGCCGGGGGCCGGGAGTCGGGTGCGGGGAGCGGGAAACCGGTTCGGGGAGGCCGGTGACTCCGTGCGGGGAGCCGGGTCCGGGAGACCGTTCAGGACGGGCGCAGCGCCATCGCGTCGAGTCGCGAGAGGAGCGCGGGCAGCCGGGCTCCCCGGGCCACCGGGAGCACCGCGCGGGGCAGTTCGTCGAGGAGGACGAACGCCATGTCGTCGGTCCGGGCCACCAGCGACCACCCAGGCCCGTCGGCCCGCAGCGTCCGCCCGCCTCCGGCGGCTCCCGTGTCGGACCGCACCCGACCGGCCGGGGGCGGGTCCTCCAGATAGCCGCGGAGCTGGTCGAGCGCCCTGCGGACCCCGTCGTAGGGATCGGTGGCGGGGCTGAGGGCGGAGCCCTGGGCGGCGGGACCGGATCCGGTTGCGGCGGGGGCCCGGGGTCCGGATCGGGCTCCGGGGGGCGTGTGCGAGGAGTCGGGCCGGGCTCCGCCGAGTCCCCCGGGACCGGCGATGTCTCCGGTTCCGACGATGGCTCCGGGACCGGTGGCGGCCGGGGCGGTGGTCGTGGCGTCGCGGCCCCCGGCGGACACGGGCGACCCGAGCGTCCCGTCGTCGGCCACCCGCGCCCGCCAGACCGACCACTGGCGCGCCACCTCGTCGGCCCCCGTACGGCGCTGCGCCGGACCCCACTCGTCGTCGCGCGGTGGCGCCAGCGGGGGCGGATTACCCTCCTCCGGTGCCGGGTCGTGCGGCGCGGGCACGCCCGGCGCGCGGGTCGCCACGGGGAGCGGCCAGCCCGGCAGCCCGGCGACGACCGAGTTCTCGTCGGGGGACAGGTCGTAGGCCATGCCGCAGTCCCAGGACGATGGCGACCGCGACCAGGGACACGTCGTCCACGACGACCGTCCACCGCGCCCCGAGCCCGTCCTGGCCGAACAGCAGCCCGTATCCGTCCGCGTACGGTGCGAGCCCCAGCGCGGCACAGGCCGCCGGGTAGTCGTCGCCGAGCACGCTCGGGAAGCGCGCGGGCGTCAGGAGCGCCGCGGTGAGCACGAACAAGGCATCCGCGTCACCGGCGGCCTCGGCGATCCGGTCCGTGCCCGTCACAGCGGCCTCCCCTCTGGTGGTCGGCGCACCTTAACCAGTCAGTAGGGAGAGCTGTCCATAGTCCGGCGCGGTGACCTGTGTCGCCGCTCCGGACCCTTGCCCTGCCCGGAGATCAGGTCTCACCGGCCGGTCGCCGGGCCGGTTCCTCCCGGAGACCGAGCAGTGAACGCGCCACCGCGTCCGGCGACTCGTTCCGCTCCCGGGCCAGCGCGAGCAGGGCCCGGCAGGCCAGTTCGTGGACACCGAACGACAGCATTCCCGGAGAGACCCGGCCCGCCGCCTCCTCCGCCCGCGCCGGATCCTCCTCGGCACAGGCGGCCACGTACTCCGCCGCCGCCTCGAACAGGTTGTGCCCCTGCCGGGGCCGTACGGGCGCGGGGGCCTCGGCCCGTGGTGCGCGCCGGGCGGCCGGAAGAAGCCTGCGCAGTCCGTCGGGTATTCGTGCCACACCCCACCGCCTCCCCCGGGCACGACTGCCCGGCACCACCACCGTAGACAGTGAAGTGCCCCGGCAGAAGGGTGCGTCGACGGCAAAGGCCGAAGAGCCGTTCCGCTTGCGGTAAGCGCTTGCGCCCTCCCCGGGCCGATCCCGCGACTACTCGGGTTTCGGCGGGGTGTCCGTCCGCAGCAGCGGAAGGTTCTTCTGCACGGCCCTGTGCCAGCTCCCGTCGGAGATCATCCGCTCCAGCGCGGTCGTGATCCGTGCCCGGAGCGGGCTTCCCTTCGGGAGTCCGATGCCGTACCGCTCCTCCGTGACGGCGAAACCGGCGAGTCTGAACCGGTCCTTGAACTGCTCCTGTGCGGCGTATCCGGCGAGCAGCGCGTCGTCGGTGGTGACGGCGTCGACACCGCCCGAGGCCAGTTCGGTGACGCAGCGCGTGTAGGCGCTGTGCGTCACGACCTCCGCCTGAGGCGCGAGCGTCGTCCTGATGAGGAGTACCGGCGTGGAGCCGGTGACGGCGCAGACCTTCTTGCCGTTGAGGTCGGACCTGGTCCGCACGGAAGTGTCGTTCGCCCGCAGCAGCACGTCCTGATGGGCCACGAGATAGGGCCCGGCGAAGTCGACCTCCTGCTTCCGCTTGTCGTTGATCGTGTACGTGGCCACCACGAGGTCCACCTGACCGGCGATGAGCGAGGCCTCACGGGTGGCGCTGCGGACCTCCTTCCAGGTGATGGCGGCCGGGTCGTGTCCCAGAGCCCCGGCCACATAGGTGGCCACGTCCACGTCGAGCCCCTCGTATCCGCCGTCGGGCCGCTTCCAGCCGAGACCGGGCTGGTCGGACTTGATCCCGATGCTGATCTTCTCTCCGGTCCCCCCGGACGGCTTCCCCTCCTCCGTGCCCGTTCTCGTGGACGGGGCGGGGGAGGAGGGCGCCTTGCCCGCCGAGCCGTCACCGTCGCCCTGGGGCCCGTTCCCGCCGAACGGGAGGAGGTTCCACGCGAGGACCCCGCCCAGGGCGAGGACGACGGCCCCGGCACCGGCGTACAGCGCGCCGCGCCGTGTCCGGGCCACGGGCGGCCGGTCCGGCAACGGCGGCACGGGACGGGCGGGGCCGGTGGCCGGGGCGACCGCGTCGACGAACGGAGCGGGGGCGCCGGGCGGCGGGACCGACGACGGGTGGAACGTGGACGCGGCAGCGGGCGGGACGAAGGCCGGAAGGCCGCGAGGAGCGCTGGGCGCGGAGGTGTCAGGAACCCGGGGCGTGGAGCCCGAGGGGAATCCCTGTCCAGGGCCGGGCGGGTCACCGGGTGCGGCATCGCTTGCGGAGCCGTTCGCCGGGCCGGGTGGGCCCCCGGGTATGGAGCCGGGCGTGAGGCGGGGCGGCGCGTCGGGCGCCGCCGGTGTCGCGCCGGCCGGGGCATCGGGTGCGCTCCCCTCCCCGGGCTCCTGGCGGACGCCCTCGCTCCGCTCGCCCGGCAGCGCGACTCCGGGCGCGGGCGGGGCGATGTGCTCCGGCGCGGCCGGCGCGGCACCCACCGCCCATGGAGCGACACCTCCAGCCGGGCGGGGAGGGGGGCCCGGCACCAGATCCGGAGCGGCGCCCGCCGCCGGACCGGTGTCCGGTGCCCGGTCCTCGGCCTCCGGCGCGGTACGGGGGTCTGCTCCGGCGCGTGCCTCGACCTCCGCCAGCATCCGGTCGAGTGCCGCCCCGTCAGGGCGTGCGGCCGGGTCCCGGACGAGGACCCGCGTCAGTACGGGAGTGAGCGCCCCGGCACGTCGGGGCGGTGGCACGTCCTCGCCGAGGACGGCCGCCAGTGTGGCGAGGGTGTTGGCCCGGCGCAGCGGATGGCGGCCCTCCACGGCCACGTACAGCGTCAGGGCGAGCGACCAGAGGTCCGAGGCCGGTCCGCCCTCCTCGCCCGCGACCCGCTCGGGCGCCATGTAGTCGGGCGTACCGATGATGGAGCCGGCGGCGGTGAGGGCGGTGGCTCCGTGGATCGCCGCGATCCCGAAGTCCGTGAGGACGGGCCCGTCGTCCGGTCTGAGCAGGATGTTGGGGGGCTTGACGTCCCGGTGCTGGACACCCGCCGCGTGGGCGGCCCGCAGTCCGGCCAGGATGCCGCGCCCCAGGGTGGCCGCCTCGCCGACCGTGAGGCGGCCACGGTCGAGCCGGTCCTGGAGCGAACCGCCGTCGACCAGCTCCATGACGAGCCAGGGGTACGTGCCCTCGCCGCCGTCCACGATGTGATGGACGGTCACCACCCTGGGGTGGGCCAGGCGGGCCAGCGCGCGGGCCTCGCGCAGCACCCTGGTCCGCAGCTCCCGTGCGGCCTCGGGGTCGTACTCGGCGAGCGCGGGATCGGGCGGGCGGACCTCCTTGAGGGCCACCTCGCGGTGCAACGCCAGGTCGCGTGCCCTCCACACGGTCCCCATGCCGCCCCCGCCGAGCCGCGCCACCAGCTCGAACCGGCCGTCGATCACCCGTGCCACCCACAGCCCCCTCGCCCCGTCGTGGTCCGGCGTGGTCCTGTCACGTCCCGCCGGGCTGCCACCCGGCACCGACTCTGCCACATCGGGAAGGCCCTCTCGGAGTTTTCCACAGCCCGGATGTGACCCCTGGTCACATCCGGGCCGGGGCGGGGGCCTACGCCCGTCCGAAGACCGCCGTCCGTGTGCGACCGGTCTCCTCGAAGGTGATCGCGGTCTCGCCGCCGTCGCGGTCCGCGTCACCGCCGTACGGCTCCCCGTCGAGCCGCCAGCCCACGAACCCGGACCCGGGCTCGGGCACGGCCGTGGCGATGACCGTGGCGCCGTCCGCGTACGGGCCGTCCTGCGAGAGGGAGACGCGTCCGCGCCCGCCCTCGCACTCCAGCTCCAGAGCGTGCCGTCGCTGCTCGAAGCTCGCGACGAGTTCCATGTCGTGGGCGCCGACGCCGATGCCGACGGTGTCGGCGTTCCCCGCGCTCGACCCGTCGAGCGTCCGTCCGGCGAAGCTCCAGCCGGTGGCGGGCGTGGCCTGGTGGAGCAGGTCGGCGCCCGCCGGTTCGGCGCGCTTGGCGGGGGCCTTCTTCACCGTTCCGCCGCCGCTGGTCTTCGTGGTGACCGTGGACGTGGGCGTGGTGCCCTTCTTGAAGGTGGCGAGGAGGGTGTGGTCACCGGCCGGGACGCGGAAGCCGGTCGCACCGCCCCTCGCGGCCTTCCCGTCGAGGGTCCAGCCGCTGAACACGTACCCCTTGGCGGCGACCCCGTCATGGGTGGTGGCGGTGCCCTGGGGATAGGGACCGGGGAGCACGGCCTCGACCGTGCCCGCGACTTTGAGGGCGACCGAGGCGGTCACCGTGCACAGGGTGTCCGAGGTCCTGGCCGCCCGGTAGGCGCTCACGGCGGTGCCCGTCCCGCTCAGGACGTCGGCGGTGTCGGACGACAGCGGCTTGTCGAGTCGAGCGGTACGCCGATCGGTTCGCCCCGGTAGCTCTGGCGGGGGTTGCTGAAGCGGTTGATCCCGGTGCAGGCGCCCTCGGCGCCTTGCGGCAGCTCGACTCGTAGGCCATCAGGGACGACCAGACGCCCGACGCCGGGAAGTAGCCGGTGGCGCCGTTCTCCGGCTGCACGGGCTGGGTGACCCGGTCGTGGTCCGCGCTGAGGTTGTGGCCGATCTCGTGGCCCATAGAGAAGCGGGGGATCGCGGTCCGGCCGACCACGTTGTAGCCCCAGGCGGCGGTCTCGGGGCCTGGGTCGGGCGGTGTGTACCCGAGACCGCCGGAGGCTCGCCCGGCGGCGATGACGGACACGAGGTCGGCTACCGGTCCCGAAGCTCGGGGAAATCGTCCGCCACGCCGTCGCCGGGGGTGGCGACGGCACCGAGCAGGGAGTTGTCCACCGCGTCCCGAGAGGCCGGGACGTCCACCAGGGCGGTGCCGACCAGACGCAGCCGGACCTTGGTGCCGCTGGTGGCGAAGGCGTCGTTGGCGAGGGCGACTCCCTTGGCGGCCACGGCCTTGATCTGTGCCTCGCCGCCCGCTTCGGTGCGCGCGCCCGGGGTGTGGCCGACCAGGGTGTCGATGAGGGCGTACCCCTTGCCGCCCTTGCAGGCCGCGGCGGCCCTGGTGGTGGCGGACGGGTGGTGGCCCGGCCCCGGGTGCCGCGGGCCTCCGCGACCAGCGCGGCCTTCGGCGGGCTGTTCGTCCTCGTCGGTGAGCGGGGTGAGCTGGGCTACCGTCACCCGGCCCGGCGCCAGGGGCTCGACGGGGTAGAGGTCTCCGCCGAGGAGGAACTGGGCGGAGAGGATCTCGTTGCCGGGGCCTGTCGCAGCCGCCGTCGAGGGTCACGACCACGTTCTGGTCGGTGGTGCCGGGTACGACTCCGTGCCAGACGAGGGTGGACCCGATGGTCGTACGAGCCTCCTCGACCGCCCGTACGGTCACGTCACCGAAGAGGGGAAACGTTACTTCCTGGCCGTAGCCGGTGCCGCACACCGGGGCGAGGGCGGCGGGCAGGACCTGGGCGACCCACTCCCGCACGTAGTCGCTCCCCGGTTCCCCCGCTCCAGTCCCGGCTTCGGTTCCGGTTCCGGCGGCACCGGTGTCGGTGTCGGCCGCACGCGTGCGGGTGCTCGTGCCGCGGCCCGGGGGCCCCTCACCTTCGGGGTGGGTGCGGCCGGTGGTCCGTTCCCCGGTGTCCGGGCTGAGCGCACCCGCCGCCACGGCTGCCCGCATGTCCCGCTCCCGCGCCGCCGGGCTGCCGTACCGCTGTCCCGTGGCGCGGCGAATCCGGTGACGGTGGTGACTCCCCGTGCCACCGCGCCGAGGGCCACACCGCCCGTCCATCTGTGGCGGGCCATCTCATTCCTCCTGTTTCCCGGGGCGCTTGTTCTCCGTGCACCCGATTCACCTGCAGAAACGGGGAAAGGTTTCCTCAGGTCGGAAGGTCGATCACCTGTCGGCGGAGAACGTCACTCCCGGCATCGGGGTGTCCGGGCACAGTGTTGCGCCGCATGACCGTGCGCCCCCGGCGTGAAGGGAGCGCACAACGGTGTCCCTCAGCCTTCGCGGACGGCCGTCGCCAGATAACGGGCGTCCTCGTCGACGTAACCCACGAGTCGCCAGCCCGCCTCGGCGAGCACCGGGCCGAGCCGGGGCTCCGCGCGCAGGTCGTCCGGGGTGATCTCGCGGGCGTGGCGCGCGGCGAGGGCGGCCCTGCCGATGGGGTGGAAGAGGACGAGGCGCCCCGCGGGCCGGACGACACGGGCGAGTTCGCGCAGGTCGGCGACGGGATCCGCGAGGTGGGAGACGAGTCCCGCCCCGAAGACCGCGTTCAGCGCGCCGTCCCGCACCGGAAGCCGCCCGACGTCCGCGCGCAGCAGCGTGGCGGATCCGCCGGGACCGCCGCGTCCGGCCAGGACGGCCTGTTCCAGCATCTCGGGCGTGAGGTCGACGCCGAGGACGGTACCGGAGGGGCCGACGGCCGCCCGGAGCGGCGGGAGCGCCCGCCCGGTTCCACAGCCCGCGTCGAGCACCGCGTCCCCGGGGCGCAGACCGATCGACTCCACGGCGGCGGTGTACGCGGGGCCGTCGTCGGGGAACCGGGAGTCCCAGTGGGCGGCCCGGGAGCCGAAGAACTCTCGTACACGCGTGGGGTCATCGCTCATGGGCCCATGATCCCTCACCCTCGGGGAGGACATCCGGAGGTAATCCCGCCCGGAAGGTCCTGTGGGACGACCTGCCCCAGGGCGCGCTGGGAGCCGTCGTCCTCGCCGACACCCGCCGCCTGGAGGGCTGCTTCCCGGCGGTCGACCACTTCGAGCACCGGAAGATCCCCTTCGTGGCCGCGGCCGACTGCTTCACCGGCGCGCGTGCCCACGGAGCCGCTGATGTCTCTCGCGCCCTCGACCTGTACCGGGGCGCCCCGGTCGTCCTGTGCGACGCGCCCGACCGGGACTCCGGAAAGGAGGTCCTCATCCGTGCCGTCGAGCACGCGGGCCGGGTCCACACGGCCCGCTTCCTGGACACGGCGAACCGATCCGGCCCGTCCGACCGTCAGGACCACCACCCCGTCCTCCCGGTAGCCGTACGTCATCAGGGAGCGCGCGTCGGCGTACGGGAGCACGCCCCGGCGAGCGTCCGCCCTCCTTGATCCGCCGTACCCCGGCGCCACACCCACCGTGAGCCCGTCCCGCCTCTGGATTCCGCGCCACGGGGCCGGGATTCCCGCGGCACGCGCGGGCGTGGTGGGGTGCTTGCCCTGTTCACGACAGTGCGTAAGGCTTGCGGCGATACGGCTGACCACAGCGGTCCGGACCACGGGAGCCCGGCCCGCAGGGGACACACCAAGCAGGGGGAGGACCACTGATGGCACTGGACAAGGGACTTGACTGGCTGCTCGACGACCTGACCCAACGCGTCGGGTTCATACGACACGCGTTGGTGCTCTCGAACGACGGCCTGGTGACGGGTGCGAGCAGCGGGCTCGTACGGGAGGACGCCGAGCACCTGGCAGCCGTCTCCTCCGGCCTGCACAGCCTCGCCAGGGGCTCGGGACGGCACTTCAGGGCGGGCAGGGCCCGCCAGACGATGGTCGAGTTCGACGAGGCGCTGCTCTTCGTCACCGCGGCGGGCGAGGGCAGTTGCCTCTGCGTGCTGAGCGCGGCGGAGGCGGACGTCGGTCAGGTGGCGTACGAGATGACCCTGCTGGTCAACCGGGTCGGCGAGCACCTCGCCGTGGAGGCGCGGCAGCCCGGCGGGCTGGGCGGAGGGTCGTTCTGACGCCCTGACACTCGTTGTCCACAGGCCGTGCGACCTTCGTGACTCTGAGTTACTTTCGTGGAGTGGGTCCGACGGACTCACGGCACGAAGACACGGAGAAGCACGGGGAGGGCCGCGGAATGGCGGTGGACGAAGGAGTACGCACGGTGGCACCGGGGCGGGCCGCGCGAGAACTGGAGCTGAGGCGCGAAGAGTTCCAGCTCGCGGTCCAGATCGGCCTGGTGAGGACGGTACCGGCGGGTGAGAGCGGGCGACGAAGGGTCGAGCACCGCGAGATCGACCGGCTCAAGGCCGCGCCCGACTTCCCCGCCGGGCTGCGCGACCGGGTGAGGGCGGTCGGTACGGCCGAGGCGGCGGCGCTCCTGGCGATCACTCCGGAGCGCTTCACCCGGCTGGTCAGGACCGGGCACCTCAATCCGGTGCGGTTCTCGCTGAACCGCTACCGGGCGGTCGTGTGGACCTACCTCGCCGAGGAAGTGGTCGAGTTCGGGCTCCTCTGCCCCGACCTGCTCACCGGGCGCCTGCCCCAACGACTCCGCGACCGCCTCGCCGCCGACGAGGACCTGCGCCCCAGGAACTGGCGGACCCGTCGGCTCGGCGCTCAGCTCCGCGCCACGGACGACCCGTGGGCCAAGGCCGCGGCCATCGCCGACCTGCTCGACCCGGTGCAGGTGGCCGAGGTCGTCGACGACCCCTACGAACGACACCACCTCGACCGGCTGCGCCCGCCGCCGCTCCCGGGCCTGTCCTTGCGCGCCGTGGCGGCCCGGGACATCGCCGAGCGACTGACGCGGGCCGACGACCCGGACGAGATCCTGTGGCACCGGCTGAGTCTGGCCCTGGCCCTCGACGAGGCCCGCGCCGAGCGCGAGGCGCCGCACCCGGGGGAGGGGACCAGGGGGAGTGAGCGGAAGCCGGTCCCGTGGGAGACCGCCGCCGGGTGGGACCGAGCGACGAGGTGGACACCACCGGGGACGCGGGAGGGAGGCGGACCCTTCCGGACCGGCGCTTCGGCTGGTCGGACGGGGGTGCGGGGGCTCACCGAGCCCTTGCCGCCGGGGGTGCCGCAGCGGCCGGGTGAACGTCCGGGGCCTCTGAGCCCTGCGGGCTCTCCGGGGACTTCGCAGACTCCTGGGGCTTCGATGACTTCGGGAGCTCCGAGGCCGACAGGGCCCGGGGCGCCGTTGAGGGTGCCTGTGAACCGTCCTCCCGTGATGCCGCCGGTAGGCCCGGCGCCTCCGCCCGTGCCCGCGATGCCCCCGGCTGTGCCTCCGATGCTCCCGCCCGTGCTTCCGATGCCCTCGGCCGTCGTCGCGCCCGCCGGGCGCCTTCCGGCGGAGGACCGGCCACCCGGCAGGGCGGCCTGCGGTGGGCTGTTCGCCCGGTTCCGTCGAGCGTGTGAAAGGGCGGGCGGGCGACGGCCCGATCGGCGCGGACGCGAGGACACCTGGCCCTGACGATCCGGGCCAGGGTGTCGGCCGCCACCTGCCCCGACGTACCTCCGGCCCCGGCCCCGCTCGCCCGAGCGATGTGGATCTGCCCCGCACCGCACAGTCCTCCGTGATGCCGTGCTGTCGCGGGTGCCGGGGTGCCGGGGTGCCGGGTGCTGGCGGGAAGCGGGAAGCAGGAGGCTGGGGAGGGGAGGGGGCCACAGGGGGGGCAGGGGAGGCAGGAGCGCGTGCGGGCGTTGGTGTCTGGGGCCCGTGCCGGATTTCGCGTCGGCGTGCGGGAGGAACGGGGTTGTGGGGACGATGGGGGCATGATGTTCTCCCGTGTCGCGGAGGTGTCCAGAGAGGTCGCCGCCACTCCCGCGCGCTCGCGCAAGACCGAGTTGCTCGCCGAGTTGTTCGTGGAGGCTGAGCCTGCGGAGAGCCCCCTGGTCATCGCCTATCTGTCGGGTCGGCTGCCGCAGGGGCGGATCGGGGTCGGGTGGAGCGTTCTCAAAGAGGTCGTGCCTCCCGCTGTGCCGCCCGTCGAGCGGCCGGAGCTGACGTTGGGGCGGGTGGACGCGACGATGACGGAGCTGGCCGGGGTCTCCGGGGCGGGGGCCCGCGCGCGGCGGTCGGAACTGGTGCGCGCCCTGTTCGCCACCGCCACCCACGGCGAACAGGAACTGCTGTTGCGGCTCCTGGCCGGGGAAGTGCGGCAGGGGGCCCTGGACGCGGTGGCGCTGGAGGGCGTCGCGCGGGCGGCGGGCGTTCCCGCCACCGCGCTGCGGCGCGCGGTGATGCTCGAAGGGTCGCTGCCGCCGGTGGCGCGGGCCGTCCTCACCGAGGGGGTCTCCGCGCTCGACCGGTTCAGTCTGCGGGTCGGCACTCCGGTGCAGCCCATGCTGGCGCACACCGCGGCTTCGGTCACCGAGGCGATCGGGCTGGTCGGCCCCTGCGCGGTCGAGGAGAAGCTCGACGGCATCCGCGTCCAGGTCCACAGGCTCGGTGACGAGGTCCGCGTCCACACCCGTTCCCTGGACGACATCACCGACCGGCTGCCCGAGGCGGTGGCGACGGCCCGTGCGGTGGCCGCCGACGCGTTCGTCCTGGACGGTGAGGTGATCGCCGTCGATCCCGGGACGGGGCGTCCCGCCGCGTTCCAGTCCATCGCGGGCCGGGTCGGTTCCCGTACCGATGTGGCCGGGGCGAGTGCCGCACTGCCGCTGACGCCGGTCTTCTTCGACGTCCTCGCGGCCGACGGCGAGGAACTGATCGACCGGCCGGGGCGGGAACGGCACGCGGTGCTGGCCCGGCTCCTTCCCGCCTCCCAGCGGGTGGGGCGCCTCGTCGTCACCGATCCGGGCGACCCGGCGCAGGTCGAGGCCGCCGAGCGGTTCTTCGCCGACACCTTGGCGCGGGGGCACGAGGGTGTGCTCGTGAAGGCCCTGGACGCCCCGTACGTCGCCGGGCGCAGGGGGCGCGCCTGGCTCAAGGTGAAACCCGTCCACACGCTCGACCTCGTCGTCCTCGCGGCCGAGTGGGGCCACGGGCGCAGGACCGGGCTCCTGTCCAACCTGCACCTCGGCGCCCGGACCGCGGACGGCGGCTTCGTCATGCTCGGAAAGACCTTCAAGGGGCTCACCGACGAGATGCTGCGCCGGCAGACGGAGCGGCTCGGTGAACTGGCGGTGGAGGACGACGGATTCACCGTGCGGGTCCGGCCCGAACTGGTCGTCGAGATCGCCTACGACGGGCTCCAGGCCTCTTCGCGCTACCCGGCGGGTGTGACCCTGCGGTTCGCCCGGGTCGTACGGCACCGGCCCGACAAACCGGCCGCCGAGGCCGACACGATCGAGGACGTCGTCGGGCTGCACTGAGTCGGATCGTCGGACTCCACTGAGCCGAGAGGAGGAGTACGGCGGAGAGAGGCGCCGAGGGGCGAGTGGGATGCGGGCGCCCGCAGCGGTCGCGGCGCGCCACGGAGCACCCGAGGGAGGGGCGGGCGTCATCCCTCGCGGGCGGGAGGCCCGCGAGGGATGCTGGAGACGTGCCAGGAGGAGCGGTCGGCGCGATGGACAGGACGGCCACCGTGCGACCTGCGGGCCGCGAGGAGATGAGCGACGTGTACGACTTGCACATCGACACCGATGTCACCGTGCAGCTCAGTGACTGCTGCCGGGAGGACGCCCAGGCCGTTTTCGACGTGCTCGACGGCGTCTACCAGCGGGAGGACGTGACGGCTTCGAGCCCGCAGGCGGCCTCAGGGCCCGCTGTCACCGTATGGACGGCCACTTTCGACACGGCGGGCGGGCAGCGCCGGGAGGCGACTCCCGCCTCGTTGACAGCACCGGTCGGCGTCACGCTCACCGGCGGTTACCACGCTGTCGAAGCGGTCGAGAAGACCCTGGCCGTGGGTTTCGACGTCCGATCCCTGCAATCGGTCTCCGGTGACCAGGAGACCGAGGCGCGTCTGCTGCTCGCGTCTCGTTGAGAGCCACCCCCGATTCCCCGTGGCAGGGGCGCGGAGAACGCGGAGAACGCTGACACCCGGGTGCGACGGAACCGGTGGTCGGCGGTTTCGCGCCCGCCGTGCGACCCCGGTGACCCTTCTCGGTATACACCATGTGTAGAGTGCTTGATCGGTCGTGCAAACCATCCTGACCTGGCGGTTTCCGGCTGTACCGAAGACACCACAGGGGAAGCGGGTTCCGATATGTTCCGATCCAAGCTGGGCCGACGCAAGGGAGCGGCCGCCGCGCTGCTCGCCACCGCGTCTCTGATGCTGACGCTCGGCGGCTGCGGAATGGACACCGTCACCCCGCAGGACGCCCGGGGGGAGGCGGGCGCGGACGCGAAGGAGGCCGCTCCCTCGCGCCGGGTCGACTGCGACAAGGTCAAGTGCATAGCGCTGACCTTCGACGCGGGTCCGGGCAAGGACACGCCCCGACTCCTCGACGTCCTCAAGGAGGAGAAGGTCCCGGCGACCTTCTTCCTCCTCGGCAGCAAGCACGTCGACCGCTATCCCAAGGTGGTCAAGCGCATCGCCGACGAGGGGCACGAGGTCGCCAACCACACCTGGACCCACCGGATCCTGACCGACCTCGACGCCTCGGAGGTCCGGGAGGAGCTGTCCAGGACCCAGGACGCCGTGGAGAAGATCACCGGCCGCAAGCCCACTCTGATGCGTCCGCCGCAGGGCCGTACCGACGACACGGTCTCCGAGGTCAGCAAGGAACTCGGACTGGCCCAGATCCTGTGGAGCATCACGGCCAAGGACTACTCCACCAACGACTCCGCCCTCATCCGCCAGCGTGTGCTCGAACAGGCGCATGGCGACGGCATCATCCTGCTCCACGACATCTACGACGGTACGGTGCCCGCCGTTCCCTCGATCATCGACGAGCTGAAGCGGCGCGGCTTCACCTTCGTGACGGTGTCGGAGCTGCTCGCCCCCGGCAAGGCGGAGCCGGGCGCCGTCTACCGCCCGGAGAAGGACTGACGAGAACCGTCGAAAACCGGGTGAGGTGACTCACACCGCCCACACGGGCGTTCTCGGAACATTGGGGAAAGGTCGACCGTTCATAGGTATGTGACGGCGAAGGGGTCCGGTCCCCAGGTTCCCCCCCCAGAGGCGACCGCTCTTCGCGTCACGGCAGATCGGCCCCGGTTGGAATCCCCCGTCCAGCCGGGGCTCTGTCGTTCCCGGACTTCCCGCACTCCCGCCCTTCGGTGAGGGGTGCCGGAGGGTGCGCCGACGGCGCCCGGGAGGCGCGTGCTCCGGCGGATCCGACCCGTTCGAGTGAGGGCCCGCATGGTGGCCCCGTACTCGGGCACCGATCATCCCGAGCGGGGGAGAAGCACCCCCCGCTCACCGTTCCGAACAGGGACGATCACAGGGGGACACCATGATCCGAGCGACCTCGCGCACCCACCGCACCCTCCTCGCCGCAGCTGGTGCGCTGATGCTCTCCGGCTGCACCACCGTGGTGCCCGACAGTTCCCTGACCTCCGGCGGGGCGGCTCGGGACACGCGGTTCGCGGTCGCCGAACACCGGCTCGTCGCGGAGTGCCCGGACGGCCGACTCCTCGCCCTCACGGAGAGGCCCCGCGCGCCCGACGTGAACCGCGCCCCGTGGGCGGAGCCCTTCGGTGTCGGTCCCGGAGCAGACTCCTTCACGACCACCCTCACTCTCTCCAGGGGCGGCTGCCTCACCGTCGCTCGCGGCGGGCTCTACGGCGACCGGCACGGCCCCTTCCTCTCCGGGGTCACTTCCGGGGTCACTGTCGACGGACTCCAGTTCGACGCCCGGTCCGGGACGAGAACCGACCCCGCTCACCGGGAGGCCCTCGCCCGCCGGACCGGCTGCGCGTCACCGTCCGACCGGCCGCACCCCGACCGGCCGTACTCCGGCGAGTCGTACTCCGACCTGCCCCGTCCGGCCGACATCGCCCGATGCGGCCCCGAGGGCGCACTCGCCGCCGTCCGTGCCCGGCTCGAAGCCGTCGAACCCGGTACGATCCGCGCCCTGCGCCACGGCGAGGTCACCACCTACCGGGAACTGCGCGCCCGCACGCTGAGACGGGCGGCCGAACCGGCAGGACCCACCACCCTCCCGGAGCAGGGCACGAGCCATCCGTGACGCACGCCTTCGCCGTCACCCGGCCCGTTCCGGAAGGGGACGGTGGTCACGATCACGGCGCCGACGACCGGCGGCGTTCCGGGACGGTGGGCGACCGGCAGTCGGCGCGGCCCACGGCCGTCAGGCGCGGGGGAGCGCCCCCACCGGGTGACGCAGGGCGGAGGCCAGCATCAGCCCCGCGCCCCGGACGACGCTGGTCTGCGGATCGTTCGCGAGACGGAGCCGGGCCCGCAGCAGGTGCGCCAGACGTCCGGTCACCTCCAAGGACAGAGCCCCGCCGCCGGTCACCAGGACGCCCCGGCGCAGCGCGCCCCTGACCGCGCCGGTGCGGTCCCGCCGCCACAGATCGCTCACCATGTCCGCCGCCGTACCCGCCACCGAGTCCGCGGTGGACCGGGCCGTCCCGGTCGGCGTGCCGCCCGGGACCGGCAGGTCGTCCACCCCCGCCTCGGCCAGCCGTGCGTCCTGGACGAGACCGTCCACGACGAGCGTCACCTCGGTCAGCCGTGCGCCGAGGTCGATGACCAGGAGGGGGCCGCCGCCCGCCGGAGCCGCGTAGGCCGCCGCGGCCCGCGCGCTGTCCACGGCGATGACCCGTGCCGGACCCAGGGCGTCCACCAGACGCCGGGCCGCCGCCCGTTCCTCGGGGGCGGCGAGCACGGGATGGGTCAGCATGACGACGGTGTCGTGCCCTTCGTCGCCCGGAGCCGTCGCGGTGAGACGGCGCAGCAGGCTGAGCCGGGAGCCGGGTCCGGTCGTGTGCCCGCCTCGGACCGGACCGCTCGGGACGTCGGCGAAGACGCCCGCGCCCGGCGCCCACGCGCGGGTCCTGGCGCTGCCGATGTCCAGGGCGATCCCGCGCACCGGACGCCTCGCGCCCAGGGCGCCGCCTGCTGAACCGAACGATCCCATCGCTTCCGTCGCTTCCGTCCGTTCCTTGCGGACCCGCTGATTACGAGGCCGATATGGGGCCTCACTATGCAGTATCCGTGGCGGAAGCGCCATGATGCTTGTGGATCGAAGGGATTGAAGGGATCGCAGGGGAGGGCTGGTTCGGGCTCAGGCGCCCAGCCACAGGTCGGGGCCGAACACCTCGTAGTGGATGTCGGCGGCGGACGTGCCGAGCCCGAGGAGGTCCGCGCGGACCGTCCGGAGGAAGGGGAGCGGGCCGCAGAGGTACGCGGTCGTGCCGGTCGGCAGGTCCAGCGCGGTGACGTCCGCGCGCCCCGGCAGGGCGCCGGAGTCGCCCGGCTCCTCGTACCAGAGGTGGAGCGTGCCCTGCGGCAGAGCGTCCACGAGGCGGCGCAGTTCGACGGCGTGTGCGTGCGATTCGGGCGAGCGGTCGGCGTGGACGACCACGACGGGACGGGTCGAGCCGCCGGCCGCGAGGTGGTCGAGCATGGCCAGCATCGGGGTGCTGCCGATGCCCGCCGAGGCCAGTAGCAGTGGGGTGTCGCCCTCGGGCAGGACCAGGTCGCCGAACGGGGCGGACACGTCCACGAGGTCCCCGGTCCGGGCATGGGCGTGCAGCCAGGAGGAGACCTCGCCCGCCGGGTCGCCGTCGACGCGCTTCACCGTGATCCGCCACCGGGGGTGGCCGGGAGCGGCGGACAGGCTGTACTGGCGGATCTGCCGGGCGCCGTCGGGCAGGGCGACCTGGACGCTCACGTACTGGCCCGGCCGGAAGGCGGCCGTGGGGGTGCCGTCGGGGTGCCGCAGGACGAAGGAGACCGTGTCCGGCGTCTCCTCGTGCCGTTCGGCGATCTCCATCGGGTGCCAGACCTCGCCCTCGGCGACCCCCGCCTCCTGGTAGAGCCGGGACTCGACGGCGATCAGGGCGTTCGCCATCAGCCAGTACACCTCGTCCCAGGCGCGGGCGACCTCCGGGGTCACCGCCTCGCCGAGGACTTCCACGATGGCGGCGAAGAGGTGCTCGTGCACGACCTCGTACTGCTCGGACGTGACACCGAGCGAGGCGTGCTTGTGGGCGATCCGGGACAGCATGGCGTCGGGCCGGGTGTCCGGGTGGTCCAGGAGCGCGACGGCGAACGCGGCTATCGACCCGGCGAGTGCCTTCCGCTGGTTGCCGCTGGCCTGGTTGCCCCGGTTGAACAGGTCCCGGAGAAGCCCGGGGTGGGCGGCGAAGAGGCGCCCGTAGAACCGCTCGGTGATCTGGTCGAGCGCGCCCCCGACGGCGGGCAGCGTGGCGCGGACGACCGGGACGGCCTGCTCGGACAGCATGACGACCCCAAATCTGGTAGATGATCTACCTATTTAAAAGTGGGCGTGAGGCGCCGCCGGACGCGGCGCCCGGGAAGGGCGGATTCAGTCGGTGGGGCGCGGGCCGAGCGAGAGCAGCAGGGGGCCGGTCGGGGATTCCACCAGCTCCGCCACCGTCACCGGGTCGAGCACCCGGTAGAACGCCTCCTGCGCCTGCCGCAGGGCGCCCCGCAGTCTGCACCCGGAGCGCAGCGGGCACGGCGGGTCGCCCTCGCAGGCGACGACCTCGTCCTCGCCCTCCAGGGTGCGGGTCAGCCAGCCCACCGAGGCGTGCCTGCCGCGCTCGGTGAGGGCCAGGCCGCCACCCCTGCCGCGTCGCGCCTCGATCACGCCGAGGTGCTGGAGCCGGGTCACCACCTTGGCCATGTGGGCGTAGGGGACCTCCATGGAGTCCGCCACCTCGCGGGTGGTGACGGATTCCTCGGGAGCGGTGACCGCCAGGCGCATCACGGCACGCAGCGCCAGGTCGGTGAACTTCGTCAGCCTCACGCCGTGACCGTATCAAAGCGGCATGGAGGATACGTATTAAGGGGGTGTCTCGCCTCTCCGCCTCAGGAGGTGTCTCGTCCCTCCGCCGTGGTCGGCCCGCCCGTTCCTCTCGTCAGGTCGGCCCGTCCGTTCCCCTCGTCAGGTCCGCCTGGTGTTCCCGTCCGGTCGGGCCGTCCGTTCCCCGCGCCGCCGATGAAGCCGTCGCCACTGCCACCAGCCCCCGGTCAGCAGACACGTGCCGGTGAGGACGATCCCGGCGACCGGCCAGCGCCCGTCGGCGATCCTGGTGTCCGAGACGACCACCAGGAACAGTCCGAGCAGCGGCAGCAGCAGCGATCCGGCCGCGCGCAGGGCCGCCACGGCGACGGCCGGATCCATCCGGAGGCCGCGCGGGGCACGCAGATCGCGGTCACCGACGTAGAAGACGGTGGCCCTGTCCATGAGCCGACGGGTGGCCCGCAGATACGCGACGGCCATGTACGGCAGCCAGACCAGCGGCGCGACCAGACCGGTCAGGAACACCACGCCGACCAGCGCCCAGCGACCGAGCCGGGCGAGCGGTCCGCCGGACGCGTCGGGGGTGAGCAGACCGAGGAGCCGCGCCATCCGCATGACCAGGTCGAAGAGCACCGCCACCCGGCCCGGCCCGGCGGCGCCACGGCGTACGGCGGCAGCGCCCCCTTCCACCCCCTCGCGGTCCGTTTCCACCGCCTCGCGGCCCGCGCCCGAGCCTTCCGCGTCCCCCGGACCGTCCTTCTCCGGGATCGCGGCCAGCGAGGTCCGTGCGGTCGGCACGTCCTCGTACACCCCTTGCAGGACGAGGAGTTCCGCGGCCCGTTCCGGGTCCGTGGGGTCCCGCCCCTCGACGGCGGCGAGTTCCAGCACCGTGCGCGCCTGGCTGAGGAGGGCGCCGCAGAAGGCGAACGGCACGAAGAGCAGGAAGGGCCCGCCGACGAAGGCCCCCTCCGCCGCCACGGCGCGGCGCCCCCGGGCCACGACCAGGGCGCGCAGGGCCGCGTCGTCGGCCCCGGGGCGGGCGGCACGGAGCCGGTCGACGGTGGCTCCGGCCCCCGGGCCCAGATGGCGCAACGCGAAGGACGCGAGCGACTCCGGGAGCCTGCCGGGCCGTGCGCGGATCTCCCCGAGCAGGGAGCCCGCGAGCCCGGCGGCCGGTGCCGCCCGCGCCCTCTTCCGCACCTTCGTGTGTGCTTCCTTCCGGGCCCTGCCGGGCCGTCCGGAGGTGCTCAGGCCAGGACCTTGGCCTTCGCCTTCTCGTACTCCTCGGGTGTGATCGCGCCCTTGTCCTTCAGCTCGGCGAGCCGTGCCAGCTCGTCGGTGGGACTGGGGGCGCCGCCCTGGGTCCCCGCGGTCTTGCGGATGTAGTCCTGGAACCTGGCCTCGGAGTCCTTGGCCTGTTTGGCGTCCCGCTCGCCCATGCTCCGGCCCCGGGCGATCACGTAGACGAGCACGCCGAGGTACGGCAGGACGATGCAGAGGATCAGCCAGCCGGCCTTGGCCCAGCCGTTGAGCGAGTGGTCCCGGAAGATGTCCGTGATCACCTTGAACAGCAGGAACAGCCACATGATCCAGAGGAAGAACCACAGCATGGTCCAGAACAGGTTGAGGAGAGGGTAGTCGTCCATTCCTGCACGCTCCGTTCCCGCGACGGCCGGGAGGGGCCACGCGTTGAACCGAGTCTCACCCGCCGACGGCGCCCCCGCACGTCGTGGCCGCTCCGGTGGCGGACCGCCGGAAGACGTGCCGCGTCAGGAGGCGCGCAGAGCGGCCAGGGCGCGGTCGGCGTGCGCGCTCATGCGCAGTTCGCTGCGCACGACCTCCCGCACCCGCCGGTCCCGGCCGATCACGAACGTGACCCGCTTCGTCGGCGCGAGGGAGAAACCGCGGGTGACGCCGAACCGGTCGCGCACGCTTCCGTCCGGGTCGGAGAGCAGCGGATACCCGAGCGAGTGCCGCTCTGCGAACTCCCGCTGCCGTTCGACGCCGTCCGAGCTGATCCCGACGGGCAGCGCCCCGGCGGCCCGGAACTCGGCGGCGAGGTCACGGAAGTGGCAGGCCTCGGCCGTGCATCCCGGGGTCATGGCCGCCGGATAGAAGAAGAGGACGACCGGCCCCTCGGCGAGCAGTCCGGTCAGGGAACGGGGGGTACCCGTCTCATCCGGAAGGGTGAAGTCCTCCACCAGGTCACCGACGTTCACAGCGGCCGTCCCCGATCGTGTGCGAGCCGCCACCGGCGTCTGACGGTGGCCGACCGGTGACGCTACCCCAGGGCGGGAGCCACCGTCACCCCGCACCCCGCACCCCGTCGCGGACGCCGTCGCGTGGCGGCCCCGTGGACGGGCCCCGGACTCCGCCGGAGTGCTCGGTCAGCCCAGACCCGCCGTCACCGTGCCCCGTGTCGTGGCGGCGCGCCGGTCCAGGACCGCGAGCACCCGCTCGCCCCACCGAAGGTTCTCCTCCTCGAAGTACCGGCCGCGCATGAGCGTGAGGTACGGACCCACCCGCTCGGCCTCGTCCAGATACCGTTCCTCGTCCCGGCCGTCCAGCATCCGGTCCCGCATCCGGTCGTAACGGGCCAGCTTCTCCCGTGCCGTCTCCATGCGCCGGGCCACGAACGCCCGCACGGCCTGCGTGTCGCCCTCGTCGCAGGACTGCACCTGCACCATCAGGTCGTCACGGACCGCGCTGGGGCGCGGCGGGGTGGAGGTGTAGGCGGCCAGGTCCCGCCGTCCCGGTTCGGTGAGGCTGAACATCCGCTTGTTGGGGCGCCGTTCCTGCTCCACCACGCGCGCCGTGATCAGACCGGCCTCCGCGAGCCGGTCGAGCTCGCGGTACAGCTGCTGCGGGGTGGCGGCCCAGAAGTTGGCGACGGACACGTCGAAGATCTTGGCCAGATCGTATCCGGAGGCCTCGCCCTCCAGGAGAGCTGCGAGGACGGCGTGCTTGAGCGACATCCGGACACGCTAGCAGTACGTTGAAGGGTTCCCTCCGTGCCCGATCGACCCGCGGCCGGGGGCCGGACGGACGCTCTACGCTGGCACGTCCGTCCGCCGCCTGCCTAGGCTTGGAGAGGGGACGGCACACCCGAGGGGCAGCGCGATGGACAGCGACACGTTCGTCTACACCACCTACATCCGGACCACCCCGGACGAGCTGTGGACGGCGCTCACCGACCCGGCGTCCACCCGCCGGTACTGGGGCGTGGCCTTCGAGACGGAGTGGACACCCGGCGCCCCCATGGTCTGGGAGGAGGCCGGACGCCGGACCGCCGACCCCGAGCAGCTCGTCCTCGCGGCCGAACCCGGCCGCCGCCTCGCGTACACCTGGCACACCTTCACCCCCGGCTGGGCGCAGGCGGTCCGGCTCGATCCGGAGGTTCACCGGAAGCTGCTCCAGGAGCGCAGATCACGGGTGACCTTCGACATCGAACCCACCGGTGACACCGTGAAACTGACGGTCACCCACGGGGACCTGGAGGACGGCGGCCTGATGAAGGGGATGATCGGCGAAGGATGGCCCGCGCTGATCTCCAGCCTCAAGTCCCTCCTGGAGACCGGCGAGGAACTTCCCGAGCCGCCCCGCTGACCCATTCGAGTCGTCTCGTCCACGATTCGCCCGCCACACCCGACCTCTTGATCATCCTTTCCTCCTCTCATCCGATGTGATGCAGCGGTCGGCGCCGTCCGCCGGCCTCACCGTCCGGGAGGAGAAGGTGTCCGACGTGCCGTCACGCAGATACGTACGGGGATGGGGCGCGGTGTCGCTCGTGGCCGGAGCGGTACTCCTCGGGACGGCCGCGCAGTTCCCGGACCGCCCCGAGACGCCGGACCCGGCGGCCCCGGCCCCGGGCGCCGTCGTCTCCCTCGACGGCTGCGTCGCCCCGGGCGGATGGTGCTCCGCGCCCCGGCACATCGTCCTCCTCGGTGGCACCACGATGCTCACCGGGCGCCCGTTCACCGTCGACCGCCGGGTGGACGGCCCCGTCGAAATCGCCCTGCGCAGCCCCGGAACGCTCGCCGACGTCACCGTCACGGACCGGCGGGGCCGCCGGATCGCGGGCTCTCCGAGCCCGGACGGCAGCCGGTGGACCAGCGCCGCGCCCCTGCCCGCCGGAAACCGCTTCGCCGCCCGGCTCGTCGTCGAGGGCGGCGGCGAAGGCCCCCGGCGGCAGATCGCCCGTCTGGACTTCCGTACCGTCCCAGCTCCTGTGGGCGAGCGGCTCACCGCCTCCTTCGGGCCGGACGACGGCGGTAGGTACGGGGTCGGGCAGCCGGTCACCGCCGAACTCAGCCACCCCGTCCCCGAGGACGACGGCGAGGCCCGCAGGACCGTCGAGCGCGGCCTCGTCGTCGCGACGGAGCCCCGGGTCGAGGGCTCCTGGTACTGGGTCGGCCCCCGCACCCTGCACTACCGGCCCCGCCACTACTGGCCCGCGCGCACCACCGTCCGGGTCCGCAGCGGTCTCGAAGGGGTCAGGATCGCCGACGGACTCCACGGCGGCCGGTCACGTGCCCTCACCTTCACCACCGGGGACCGGATCGAGGCCGTCACCGACGTCGCCGCCCATGAGATGACCGTGCTCCGCGACGGACGGGTGCTGCGCACCCTGCCGGTCACCACCGGCAGGGCCGGGTACCGCACCCGGGGCGGCACCAAGGTCGTCCTCGGCAAGGAACCCCTGGTCCGGATGCGCGGCGACTCCATCGGCATCGCGCGCGGCAGCCGGGACTCCTACGATCTGAAGGTGCGCTGGGCCACCCGGGTGACCTGGAGCGGCGAGTACCTGCACGCGGCACCCTGGTCGCTCGACGCCCAGGGCACCGAGGACGTCAGCCACGGTTGTACGGGCATGAGCACGCGGGACGCCGCCTGGCTGTACGACACCGTCCGCGAGGGTGACCTGGTGAGCGTCGTCAACGGGTACGGGGCACCGATGGCCCCCTTCGGCAACGGCTTCGGCGACTGGAACCTCGGCTGGTCCGCGTGGCTGCGGGGCAGCGCCCTCGGCCCCGACACCCCCGAGCGGGCCGCCGCCGCACCCCGTACGGGCGGCGCCGTGGTGCTCAGGCCCGCGCTGTGACCCGGCGCGCTCAGAGTTCCGCCGTCGGCTCCCGTGTTCCCGGCGGGGCGTCCGGCGACGACTCCGGTGAGGGGGCCGCGGGCGGGACCGCGGCCGGGGCGGGTTCGCCGAGACTGACACGGGGACGGCGCTGGAGCCCGGCGCCCACCAGGACGCCCAGGGCGATGGCCGCCACGGTGATCACGGTGGTCACGAGACTGTCCAGACCGCCGCCGGTGTCACCCTCCACGACGATCTCCGACACGCTCGTGAGCCCGACCGCACCCGGCACGATCAGCCAGAAGCACGGCAGGAAGACCACCTGGTCCGGGGTGTGCGAGCGGCGCGAGATCCAGCGGGCCATCGGCGGCAGCAGCATCCCGGCGGCGAACGCGCCGAAGGCCGTACCGGCGAACCCGGCGGCGGCCGACTGCACGAACCGTTCCACGAGCAGGGCGCCGAGCAGCCAGAACGTCACCCGGGGCGGCGCGGAGAAGTACAGCAGGAAGCCGAAGCCGAGCAGCAGCACCCCCACCCACGGCGCCCATTCGCCCAGCGGCTGCGCCGTGGGACCGGACGAGGGGTGCGGGCGCAGGAGTTCGGTGCCGATCAGGATGCCGAGCGCCAGCAGGAACAGCACGCCCGCGGCACCCGCCAGCCGGGCCATCCCGGAGAGGGCCGCCCCGGTGGCGAGTTCGATGGCGCCGAGCGTCAGCGCGGCACCCGGCAGGAAGGCGATCAGAGGCGGCACGTACAGCACGGTGGGCGCCTCGTGCAGCAGCGGACCGGCCCAGCGCAGCGACACCGCCGTGACGAGGATCGCCGCGACCACCGGCAGCGCCGTACGGGCCGCCGGGAGCCGGTCGCCGAACAGCCGGAGCAGACCGACACCCGCGCCGAGCACCGCGTATCCGACGACCGCAGGGACGGTCGCGTGCCGCATCGAGCCCAGGCCCACGGTCAGCAGCACATAGCCGAGGACCGTCGCCGCCGGGCTGAACCGCTCGGGACGCTCCCGCAGTTCCCGCAGCCCGCGCGACACCTCGGGGAACGGCAGCGCCTCGGCGCGCATCCGTGCCACCAGCGACTGCAGCGCCTCCACCTGGTCCAGCCTCAGATCGGGGCCCTCCACCGGCGCGAAGTCCAGTTCGCCGCCCCGGCCGTCGGGCCCGCCGCCGACCCGGACGAACAGACCGGTGGGGACCACGAAGGACCGCACCCGCATCCCGTACCGCGCCGCCACGTCGGCCAGCAGCCGCTCCACCTCGGAGGTCTGCTCCCCGGCCCGCAGCAGTTCGGCGCCCAGCTCGCACAGGATCGCGGCCAGGTCCCGCAGCCGCTCCCGTCCCGAGTCCTCCGCCTCCGGCACGGTGACGGTGTTGCCGCCGCGCCGCAGGAGCCGCAGGGTGGCGGCCCTGCGGGCGAGGCCACGCACATCAAAACGGGGCAAAGAGCGCATTGTGGAAAATTAGCAGTGTGGAGCGCCGGGTACCCGGCGGCGCCCGCAGCGGCGCGCACCCGTACCCGCCCGTCGGGGCCGCCTCAGACCCGTCCGCCGCCCGTGGTGTCGGAGGAGAGCCGCTGCGCCGCGTAGATCGGCAGCACCGAGAGGACGATCAGGACCGCCGCCACCACGTTGACCACCGGGGCCTGCTGGGGGCGGGTCATGTTGTCGAGGATCCAGACCGGCAGCGTCCGGAGCCCCGGACCGGCCGTGAAGGTCGTCACCACGATCTCGTCGAAGGACAGCGCGAAGGACAGCAGCGCGCCCGCGAGCAGCGCCGACCGGAGCTGCGGGAACGTGATGTCCCGGAAGGCGCGGAAGGTGTGCGCGCCCAGGTCCGCCGCCGCCTCCTCGTGCGAGCCGGGCAGTCCGCGCAGCCGGGCGGCCACGTTGTTGAAGACCACCACGACGCAGAAGGTCGCGTGGCCCACGACGACGGTGAACATCCCGAGTCCCACACCGAGCGGTTCGAGGACCGTGCCGAAGGCCGAGTTGAGCGCGATGCCGGTGACGATGCCGGGCAGCGCGATCGGCAGCACCACCGCGAAGGAGACCGCCTCGCGGCCGAAGAACGCGTACCGCTGGACCGCGAAGGCGGCGAGCGTGCCGAGCACCAGTGCCACCGCCGTCGCCGCGAGCCCGGCCCGCACCGAGGTCCACAGCGCGGCCCGCGCGCCCTCGTTCTCCCAGGCGGCGGCCCACCAGTCGAGCGTGAACCCGGACGGCGGCCAGCCCGCCGCCCGGTCGGGGTCGAACGAGCCGAGCAGCACGAGGAGCAGCGGCAGGTAGATCCCCGCGAGGACGAGCCCGGCGGCCGTGCGCAGCGCGATCCGCGCGGGACGGGAGAGATGCATCGGTCGGGTTCCTTCCGGCCGGTCACAGGCTGCGCAGCGCGCCGGAGCGGCGCACCGCCAGCAGGTACACGACGATGACGGCGACCGGCACGGTGCCCAGCGCGGCCGCGAAGGGCAGGTTCAGGGTGACGTGGGAGGAGATGACGTTGCCGATCAGCTGGGTCTTGCCGCCGACGATCTGCACCGTGATGTAGTCGCCGAGGCTCAGCGAGAAGGTGAAGACGGACCCGGCCGCGAGCGCGGGCCGCACCAGGGGCAGGACGACCGACAGGAATGTCCTGCCGGTCCGCGCCCCCAGATCGGCGGAGGCGTCCAGCACGTTCGCCGGGAGCTGGACGAGCGCCGTGTGGAGCGGGAGCACCATGTACGGAAGCCAGAGGTACGTCAGGACGAGCACGGTCGCCGTCAGGCCGTACCCCGGCCCGGACAGGCCGAAGGGGCGCAGCACCGAGTCCAGCGGACCGCCCTCGGAGAGGATCAGCCGCCATGCGTACACCTTCACCAGATAGCCCGCCCAGAGCGGGGTGAGCAGGGCCACCACGAGCAGGGGGCGGCGGCGCGGGTGCGCCACGCGGGCGGTGTAGAACGCGAGCGGAAAGGCGAGGACGGCGCAGAGGGCGGTGACGCCGAGGGCGACGCCGACGGTCCGCAGGGCGACGGCGCGGTGGACGGGGGAGGTGGCGAGTTCCTCGAAGTTCCGCGTGGTCCAGCTCCGTACGACCTCGGAGGTGAAGCTGTCGGTCGTCCAGAACGCGGACAGGAAGAGGGCGGCGAGCGAGCCGAGGTAGGCGAGGACCAGCCAGAGCAGCGGGGCGGTGAGCAGGGCCGCGAGCCGCAGCCGGGGCCGCCGGTGCAGAGCGCCGGCGAGACGTCTCACAGCACCGGCCCCCCGGGCCGCGCGGGCGGCTCCGGGGGTCTCGGCGGGGGGCTCGGGGGAGAGCCCCGGGGGGAGCGGGGTGAACGAGGTCACGGCACGGTCAGCCCTTGATCTCGGTCCAGGCCCGCACCCACTCGGCGTACGGGACGCACCGGGTGTCCGTCCGGCCGTCGAGGCACTGCTCGATCGGGGTGGTCCAGAAGTGGACCCGCTTCCAGTACGACTCGTCGGAGGCGTGGAAGACGGTGCAGTGGTTCTTGTCGGCGGTCTCGGCGCAGGACTTCGCGTTGGCGGGGGCCTCTCCGAAGTACTCGGCGACCTGGGCGTTGGCCTTCGGCGAGACGATCCAGTCGAGCCACTTGTAGGCGCACGTCGGGTGCTTGGCCTTCGCGGAGACCATCCAGGTGTCGGACCAGCCGGTGGAGCCCTCCTTCGGCACGACGGCCTCGACCTTGGCGCCCTCGGCCCGGGTGAGGTTGGCGATCACCTGCCAGCTGGTGCCGACGACGGAGTCGCCGCTCTTGAAGGCGGAGACCTCCTTGAGGTAGTCGCTCCAGTACTCGCCGATGTGCTTGTTCTGCTCCTTGAGCAGGGCCACGGCGGCGTCGAACTGCTTCCGGTCGAGGGCGTACGGATTCTCGATGCCCAGCTCCGGCCGGGTCGACTTCAGGTAGAGGGCGGCGTCGGCCAGATAGATGGGGGAGTCGTAGGCGGTGACCTTGCCGCTGTGCGCGGAGGCCCGGTCGAAGACGGCGGACCAGGAGTCGGGGGCGGGCTTCACCTTCTCGGTGTCGTACATGAGGAGGTTGGCGCCCCGGCCGTGCGGGATGCCGTAGGGGACGCCCTTGACCGAGTTCCACTCCTTGTTCTTGAGCCCGGCGAAGACATCGGCGTAGTTCGGCACGAGCGAGGTGTTCACGGGGGCGGCGTCACCGGCCGCGATGAGCCGCAGGGAGGCGTCGCCGGAGGCGGAGACGGCGTCGTACGCGCCGGTCTTCATCAGCGCGACCATCTCGTCGGAGGTGGCCGCCGTACGGGAGTTGACCTGGCAGCCGGTCTGCTTCTCGAAGGGGGTGACCCAGTCGACCTTCGGGTTGTTGGAGCCGTCCTCGACGTAGCCGGGCCAGGCGATCAGATCGACCCGGCCCTCGGGCGCGCCGAGCGACGCGGGTGCCTTCAGATCGGGCGGGTTGAGGCCGCCGGAGCTCGTGGCGCCTCCCGGTTCGGACGAGCCGCAGGCCGTGAGGAGGAGCAGCCCGGAGACGGCGGCTGCGGCGAGCAGGGAACGGTGCGGGCGCACGTGGTTCTCCCTTGAGTGAGGGGACGGGAGCGAGTGGGGGGAGAGAAGGGCGGCGGAGGGGTGGGAGCGGACCTGCCCAGGCGGGGAAGGGCGGGCCGGGGAGTGGAGGAGCGGGGCGGGGCGGGCCGGTTCGGGAGGAGGGGAGGAGCTGGAACGAGCCGGTTCTGGACGGGGGCGGCGGGCTCCGGACGGGGACGGGACGAGGGGCGGCGGGCTCGCTCCGGACGGGGGCGGGACGAGGGGCGGCGGGCTCCGGACGGGGGCGGGACGAGGGGCGGGCCCGCCCTAGACGCTGTCCGGTACGCGCACGGCGTGGCGGGGGTCCCAGCCCAGGTCCACCCGGGCGCCCCGGTAGGCGGTGAGGTCGGCCGGGGAGGTCTCCACGTTCTGCTGGAGGGCGGTGAGCCGTCCGCCACCGTCGATGTCCACCAGGAAGCGGGTGGTGGCGCCGAGATAGGCGACCTCGGCGACGGTGCCGGTGGCGGTGAGCAGCCCGGATCCCGCAGGCTCTGCGGGGCTCCTGAGGACGCGGATCTTCTCCGGCCGGATGTTGTACGTCCCCGAGGCCCCGAGGAGCCGCCGGGCGATGTCGCCGACCAGCAGGTTGGAGGTGCCGACGAACCCGGCGACGAAGGGGGTGCGGGGACGTTCGTAGATCTCGGCGGGTGCGGCGACCTGTTCGACACGGCCCTGGTGGAGGACGGCGACACGGTCGCTCAGGGCCAGCGCCTCCTCCTGGTCGTGGGTGACGAAGACGAAGGTGATGCCGACCTCGCGCTGGATCTCCTTCAGTTCGAGCTGCATCCGCTCGCGGAGCTTGAGGTCGAGCGCGCCCAGCGGTTCGTCGAGGAGCAGCACCCGGGGCCGGGCGACGAGCGCGCGGGCGAGGGCGACGCGCTGGCGCTGCCCGCCGGAGAGCTCGGCCGGTCTGCGCCGTCCGAGCCCGTCGAGTCCGACGCGGGCGAGTGAGGCGCGGGCCCGCACCAGACGTTCGGCACGGGCCACCCCGCGCACCTTGAGGCTGTAGGAGACGTTCTGCTCGACCGTCATGTGCGGGAAGAGGGCGTAGTCCTGGAAGACGGTGTGCACGTCCCGCTCGAAGGGGGCGAGCCGGGTCACGTCACGTCCGGCCAGTTCGACCGTGCCCGAGGTCGGCGTCTCGAACCCGGCGATCAGCCGCAGCACGGTCGTCTTCCCCGAACCGGAGGGGCCGAGCATCGAGAAGAACTCGCCGTCGGCGATCTCCAGCTCCACTCCCGCCACGGCCTCCACCCGCCCGTAGGTCTTGCGCAGTCCCGTCAGCCGGATCGCCGGTCCGTCCATGGGGAGAGCCTTTCTGGTGCGATGGGGTGTCGATCGGGCGTGAGCGTAAAGATATGGAACCATAGTTCATGGCTCAAGACCCCTTTAAGGTGAAACCTGAGTCAACGCTTGACGCGCGAGGTGGTGAACGGTGAGACCAGACGGCAGGCCGGACGACGGCGGGGCACCCGGGGCGGGCACCGCCCGCAGGGCCGTCTTCACGCCCGTCGACACCCGGGCGCGGGTGGACACCGTCGCCCGCCGCATCGGCGACGCCATCGAACTCGGACTCCTCGCCGACGGGGAGCAGCTCCCCGGCGAGACCGAACTCGCCGGACAGCTCGGAGTCTCCACCGTCACCCTCCGCGAAGCCCTCATGGCCCTGCGGCAGCAGGGGCTCGTCATCACCCGCAGGGGCCGGGGCGGCGGCAGCTTCGTCACCCTGCCCGACGACCCGCCGCGGGAACGGCTGCGCGCCCGCCTCGCCGACTGGTCCACCGAGGAACTGCACGACCTCGGCGACCACTGGGCCGCCGTCTCCGGCGCCGCGGCACTGCTCGCCGCGCGCCGCACCCAACCCGGCGACCTGCGCCCCCTCGTCCGTATGGCGGACGAACTCGACGTCGCCGAGGACCCGGCGACCCGCGGCAGGCTCTTCGGGCGCTTCCACGTCGAACTCGCCGCCGCCGCCCGGTCCGCGCGCCTCACCCGTGAGGAGATCGCCCTCCAGACCGACCTGGGCGCACTGCTCTGTCTGGTCCTCGACGACCCGGAGCATCTGGCGAGTCTGTCGGATCGTCACCGCGACGTGATCTCGGCCGTGCGGGACGAGGCCGACGAGCGGGCCAGGACGCTCGCCGAGACATCTGTACGGGAGTCGGTGGGGCGGCTGATCGCGCTGCGCCTCGCCTTGGCGGGCCGCCCTCGGGGCACCCGCCACGAGCTGCGAGGATGACGGCATGAGCGACCACGACGAGAAGGACGCGCGACTGGCCGAGGCCGTCGCGCTGCGCGGGCGGGGAGAGAAGGAGGAGGCCCGCAGGCGGCTCGTCGCCCTCGCCGCCGCACACCCGGACGACGCCGAGACCGCCTACCAGACGGCCTGGGCGCATGACGTCCTCGGCCTGGAGGCGGAGGCCGTGCCGTACTACGAACGCTCCCTCACGGGCACCGGACTCACCCCCGAGGACCGGCGGGGCGCGCTCCTCGGCCTCGGCAGCACCTACCGCGTCCTCGGACGGTACGAGGACGCCGTCACGCTGCTGTCCGGCGCCGTCGAGGAGTTCCCCGACGACGGCGCCCTGCGGGCCTTCCTCGCGATGGCCCACTACAACACCGGCCGGAACCACGAGGCGGTGGCCCTGCTGCTCCGGCTGCTCGCCGCCACCAGCGAGGACCCGTCGGTACGGGCGTACCGCCCGGCCATCGAGCACTACGCGGCGGACCTCGACGCGCTCGGCTGAGCCCGGCCCGTCAGCTCCCGGTTCGGTGAGCCCAGGGGCCCCGGGGCGCCGCCCCTGGCCGCCGGGGCCGCGAACGGTGGACATGACCCCATGCTGCTGCCCCGCACCCGTACCGAGACCGAGGTCGTCCGGTTGACCGCCCCCGGACACCTCACCCCGAAGGGCCTGTCCGGCGACACCGTCGACATCCGGGTGGAGCACGAAGCACGGCGGGCCCTGGAGCTGATCGCCGCCCTGCCGCCCGGAGAACAGCACCGGTGCTTCGTCCCCGGCTGGGGAATCAGGGCCCACGGCCCCGCCGACCCGCTCTTCGGGATCGCCTTCTGCTTCCGCTGCCACGGCGCCCGCCTCCGGGGGCCGGACGTCCCTCCCGGGCTGCGGGGGCAGCCCTTCGACGCCGACAGCCCGGCAGCCCATGAACTCCTCCGCCGGTTCCGGGCCCGCCTGCCCCCGGAACCGGCCGACGCGCCTTCCGGGTGACCGGATCAGTCGTTCACCGCCGTCAGGAGCACCACCGCGTCCTCCAGGGCGGTGAGCCCGTGCCGCTCCTTGGGGATCATCCGCAGCGCACCCGTCGTCAGTTCCTCGGCCCGCCCCGCCGCCGTCAGGTCCACCCGGCCGCGCAGCACCTGGAGGCTCGCGGCGGGCGGTGCGTTGTGCTCGTCCAGGGAGGTGCCCGAGGTGAGGGCGATGACGGTCTGCCGGAGCACCCCGTCGTGCAGCACCACCCGGGCGCTGCGTCCGTGCGGCGCCGTGCGGGCGGCGCTCAGGTGCTCGTCGGCGAGGGCGGCGAGGTCCAGGATCATGTCTCTCCCTGCGGGTGCGCGGCCGGATGCCCCCAGCCTCCCGCCTGCCGACGGTGCCGCAACTCGGGAAGGCCCGGACTCAGCCGTCGTCCCGGGGGAGCAGGGCACCCGCGAGATGGTCGTGGGCCACGTGCGCGTGCAGCCGCACAGCGGTCACCAGGGTGTCGTCGTCCGCGTAGAAGCCCGGGTTGTGATTGGTCGCGAGCCCCCGGCCGCCCGGTTCCGGCACCGGCCGGCCCGCCGCGTCCAGCACCGTGTCCTGGACGCCGAGCATCACGTACAGGCCGCCGAACCGGCCCACGAGCTCGGACACGTCGTCGTACCCCAGCGTTCCCGGCGTCTCCACCACCCGCTCCGCGCCGACCACCCGCCGGAACGTCGGAAGACCGGCCGCCACCCACGGACCGGTGTTGCGCACGGGCGGTACCGGCTGGAGGTACGCCACCTCGGCCGTCGCCCCGTACGCCGCCGCCGAGTGCTCCGCGAGCGTCGTCAGACGCTGCCGCACCCGCTCCATGTCGGACTCCACGGCGCAGCGGACCGTGCCCCACAGCGTCACCGTCTGCCCGACGATGTTGAAGCGGCCGACGTCCTCGACGTGCCCGATCGACACCGTGACCGGATCGAACGCCGACACCTGCCGGTAGAGCTGGCCGATGCCCGTCAGGACCGCCCCGACCGCGGGCATCGGATCGACGCCCTCCCACGGCGTGGAGCCGTGCGTCTGCCGGCCGGTGACGACGATCCGCACGAGGACCGAGGCGCCGTACTGGTTCCCGATCCGGTACCCCACGTACCCCTTCGGATACGGGGTCACGTGCAGCCCGAACACCATCGTCGGCACGGGACCGTCGAACGCGCCCGCCTCCACCATCGCGCGGGCCCCGCCCTCCTCGGTGACCGGAGGCCCCTCCTCGGCGGGCTGGAAGACGAACAGGACGGTGCCCGGCAGCCGCTCGCGGACCCCCGCGAGGACCGTCGCGGCGCCCAGCAGCGCCGCCGTGTGGCAGTCGTGCCCGCAGGCGTGGGAGACCGGGAAGGGGCCGCCGGGGTACTCCGTGTCGACCACCTCGGAGGCGAACTCCGCCCCGCACAGGTCCCGGACCGGCAGGGCGTCGGTGTCGGCGCGCAGCGCCACGACCCGCTCGCCGGGCACGCCCCCGCGCAGCACACCGACGACCCCGTGGCCCGCGATGCCCGTACGGACCTCGTCCAGGTCCAGGGCGCGCAGCCGGTCGGCGACGAGGCGGGCGGTGTCCACCTCGCGGTTGGACAGCTCCGGATGCCGGTGCAGATGGCGGCGCCATGCCACGACCTGCTCCGCGACGGCCGCCGCCCGTTCGTCCAGCTCGTCATGGATCGGGTCGCTGCCCAAGGGAACTCCTCCGGTCGCCGGACGTGGTCGCCGGACGCCGGGGCGGCCGGAGCGGTGACGGGCGGCCGTCCGGGGACGGTGGCCGTGCGGGCATGGTCCCACCGGAGCGCGAACGGCGCACGCCCCGCCGGGAAGGGCGGGGCGTGCGCCGTTCGCGCGGACGCGGGGGCGTGCCCTGTCCGGGCGGCCGGTCAGCCGGTGAAGACCTCCACCAGGGACCAGATCGCGAGACCGGCCATGCAGACGCCGCCGATCCGCTGCACGACCTTGAGCGGTACGCGCTTGGCGATGAACCGGCCCGCGACCAGGGCGAGCGCGGAGACGCTCATCAGAGCGGCGAGGGAGCCGATCGCCGTCGACCAGGTGCCGTTCGTGGCGGCCAGGTTGGCGGTGGTGATCTGGGTGAGGTCACCCCACTCGCTGATGAAGACGGCCATGAAGGCGGTCGAGAAGACGGGCCAGAAGCCGGTGACGGTCTTGCCGCCCTCCTCGCTCTCGTCGTCGTCGCCCCCGCCGCGCAGCAGCATGAACGCGCCGAAGGCGAACAGCAGGGCGGAGACCAGCTTCACCGACCAGCCCGGCAGCAGCCCGAGCAGGCTGCCCGCGCCCACGGCGATGGCGACATGGGCGAGGAAGGCGGTCGAGGTGCCGAACCAGACGTACAGCGGACGCATCCGCGTGCCCATGGCGAGGGACGCGAACATGGTCTTGTCGGGAAGCTCGGCGAGGAAGATCAGCCCGAAGGCGGTGAGGATCGCCAAGGGGTCGAGGTGCATACCGGGGCTCTCTGCTCGGTCCGGGCCCCGGGCCCGGCACGGCACCAAGAAGGCGACGGGAGGACCACTCGGCCCGGCATGACGGACCACGCCCACGGAAGCGCGGACGCGGTTGATGCCTGGCCGAAGGTCTCGCCCGTCCGTGTCACACGGACCCGGTCACCGGGAACCCGGAGGTTCCAGTATGTCGACGGCCGGTTCGCAGGGCTACTCCCCTTCGCTGCGCCCAGTGTAGCCGACTGAGCCGGACGGGTGAGGAGACGGTGTCCGCCCCACCCGGGCACCACCCGCGCCGGACGAACCACACGCCGGACGGAACCACAGGCCGGACGAACCTCATGCCGGACGGACCACAGGCCCCGGCACTCCCCGCCGCCCCGCCCCGGCGGCGGACACGCCCGGACCCCGCGCCACCCGGGACCGGACGCCGCTCCTGCGTACGATCATGAAATGCCCGCAGGTCATCGGAGCCGTCCCGGTTCAGCGACGCGCACCCAGTTCAACCTCGGTCGCACCCTGCCCTTCCTGGTCCTGGCCCTGGCGTTCCTCATGGACCTGGTGACCCCCGACCAGGAGCGGTTCGACCGGCTCCTGATCGCCGCCCCGACGCTCGCCGCCGTCACCTGGAGCGTGCGCGGCACCCTCGGCATCGGCCTGCTCGCCATGGTCGCCCGGCTGCTGCTCGGCCTCATCCGGGGAGAACCGCTCGTCTCCGAGGTCCTCGCCAGCGAGGTGGTCCTCGTGATCGTCACCCTCGCGGGCGCCTGGGTCAGCCGCGTCCGCACCCGCTACGAGCAGGATCTCGCGGAACTCAGCGCCGTCGCCGAGGTCGTCCAGCGGGTCGTGCTGCGCCCCCTGCCCGCACACCTCGGCCGGTACGACCTCCACCTCCTCTACGTGGCCGCCGCCGCCAAGGCCCGTATCGGCGGTGACTTCTACGAGGCGGTACGGGTCCCCGGCGCGGTCCGGATCATGCTCGGCGACGTCCAGGGCAAGGGCCTGGGCGCCGTCGAGACCGCCTCCGTCCTGCTCGGCTCCTTCCGCGCCGCCGTCAGCGACGCCGTCGACCTCGCGGCCCTCGCCGACCGTCTCGAAGAGGGACTCGCCCAGTACGGAGCCTGGGACCCGGACTCCGACGCCGCCGAACGCTTCGCCACGGTCGTCCTCGTGGAACTCCCCGACGGCCGGGACCTCGCCCGCCTCCTCAGCTGCGGCCACCCCGCCCCCCTGGTCCAGCGCGGCACCGAGGTCACCCAGGTGCGCTTCACCGACCCCTCGCTGCCGGTCAACCTCGCCGGGCTGTGCGCCTCCCGCCACCGGATCGAGGAAGTGCCCTTCGGACCGGGGGACCGGATGCTCCTCTACACCGACGGCGTCAACGAGACCCGCGACCGGGCCGGGGTCTTCTACCCGCTCGAACAGCGGCTCCGGGGATGGGCCGGGGAACCGGCCGGGGAACTGCCGGGCATCCTCCACCGGGACCTCACCCGCTACGGCGGCGGAGACCTCGACGACGACGTCGCCGCCCTCGTCGTGGTCTTCCCGGCCCGACCCCGCTGAGACGGACCGCCCCCGCCCAAACCTCCCGCCGGGGGGCGGCTTGTGTCGCCGCCGCGCCGCCGGGTGTCCCGTGCGCTCTCCGCGCGCTCTGGCCGCTCCGCCCGGGATGCGTGAGGCTGGCGGACCGTCCGTCCCTCGGACGGCCACGAGTCCAGCCGAGAGGAACGGGTGCACGTGTCCCAGCAGAACCCCTTCACCACCGGCCCGGCCGAACCCTTCCCCGGCTTCCCGGGCATCACGGCCGGACTCACCGACGCCGAGGCCTCCCGGATCGCCGGACGCGGCCTGTGGGCCCCCGACGGGACCGTGGAACCCGGCGCGGTCCGCCTCGGCCAGACCCTCGCCAACGCCCTCCTCACCGGGACGCCCGGCGACCCCGACCGCACGGCTGGGAACGCGGACACCGCCCCGACCGCGCTCCTGCCCGCCGGGCTGGCCGCCGTCGTCGAGGAGGTGCGCGGCCTGGCCCTGCCCGCGTACCACCGGATCGAGGGTGCGTCGGACGACGTCCGGCTCTCCGCCCTCAGCCTCCGGCAGCGCGGTCCCGGCCCGCACCCGCTCGTCGTCCTCCCGGCCGGCTGGACCCCCTTCGGCTGGTCGCTCTTCCTCTGGACGTACCTGGTCCTGGCCCGCAAGGGCTACCACGTCCTCGCCTACACCCCGCGCGGCCTCGGCACCCCCGGCCTGCCGTCCACCTCCAGCGGCCTCGTCGACGTCGCCGGACCCCACGACTGGGCCGACGGATCGGCCGTCGTCGACTTCGCGGTCGACCACTTCGCCCCGAGCGTCATCGGCTTCATGGGCGAGTCCTACGGATCGGGCATCAGCCAGCTGGTCGCCGCCCACGACGACCGGGTCGCCGTCGTCGTCGCCCTCAGCACCTGGGGCAACCTCGCCACCGCCCTGTACGACCACGGGACCCGTCACGTCGCCGCCGTGAAAGCCCTCCTCGCCCTCACCGGCGGACCCGTGGAGACCAAGTTCGACGAGGACAACCAGAGCGTCCTCGCCGACTTCCTCGCCGACCGGAACCTGCCGGACGTCGTCGACTGGGGCCGCCGCCGCGCCCCGGAGTCGTACCTCGATCTCACCAACGACAACGGCACCCCGACCTTCTTCTCGAACACCTGGCACGAGAGCCTCTTCGCGGTCAACCAGCTCCTGGAGACCTTCGAGGGCCTTGACGTGCCCAAACGGCTCAACCTGTGGATCGGCGACCACGCCGCCCCGGAGGGCCCCGGGCTCATCGGCCCGCCCGGGGAGACGGACCCGCCGCTGGCGGAGGCGTACGCCTGGCTCGACCACCACCTCAAGGGCGCCCCCAACGGCGTGGCCGCGTGGCCGGAGGCCAGCGCTCAGGTGATGTTCACGTACACGACGGAACCGGTGCCGGACCCGGCGACCGGCGAACCGACCGGCGAGCGGCGGATCCTCGCCCCGGCCCGCCGCGAGGCCCACGAGCGGTGGAGCGGCTTCACCCGCTCCACCGAGGTGTTCGGCCTCACCGGCGACGGCGCGGGCGGCGCCGACGGACGGCTCCTGCCCACCGGCGGAGCGACCCCGGGCCCCGGGGGGACCGGCTGGCGCCGCACCTTCCTCGCGGGCGTGGACACCGAGGCCACCGCCATGGACGCGATCATGAGGACCGGCCGGGCGGAATGGACCGGCAACCCGAAGACCTACGACACCCGCAAGATCGACCGCAGGCACGCCGTGGCCTGGACCACCGACCCGCTGACACCGCTCCGGCCCGGCGACACGGCCGGCCGCCGGATCCGGGGCGTCCCACGGCTCCGCCTCACCGTCCGCTCCACCGTCTCCTCGGCCAGTCTCTACGCGCACCTCTTCGACGTGGCCGAGGACGGCACGGCCCGGATCGTCAGCCACGAGCCGCTCAACGCGTACGGTCTCGCGCCCGACCGGGACACCACGGTGACCTGGCGGCTCCAGGCGGCGGCGTACGACATCGCCGCCGGTCACCGGCTGATGCTGGCCGTCGACAGCAAGGACCCGCTGTACGGCGACGCCACCGTCACCTGGACCCAGACCGTCGTCGGCTCCCCCGACTCCACGCCGTCCTTCCTGGAACTGCCGCTGGGCTGAGCCCCCGCCCGGCGGAGGGCCGGGAGGGGGCACGGGCTCAGGCCACCGGCGCGAGCCCCAGGTGCTCGCGGAGCGTGCCGCCCGTGTACGCGGTCCGGTACACGCCCCGTTCCTGGAGCTCCGGGACCAGCAGGTCCACGATGTCGTCGAGACCGTCCGGGACCAGGTACGGCGAGATGTTGAAGCCGTCGATCGCCCCGTGCCGGACGAACCGCGCGAACTTCTCGGCGAGGCCCGCCGGGGTGCCCACGTGCCCGCGCTGCGGCCCCAGCTCGATGACCGTCTCGCGCAGCGACCATCCGTTGGCCTCCGCCTTCGCCCGCCACTGGGCCACCACCGGGCGGGGGTCCTCCAGCCAGCGGGTCCCGAACGTGCCCGTGTACTGGCCCACCACCGGGTCCTCGGCGGGCAGCGGGCCGTCGGCGTCCCGCCCCGACAGGTCGAAGCCCCACAGCCTGCCCGCGATCCCCAGGGCCACGGCGGGCGTGACCTGCGAGAGACGCACCCAGCGCTCCTTCTCCTCGGCCTCCTTCTCGGTGGCCCCGATGACGATCTCGGTGCCGGGCAGGATGCGCAGCGCGTCCTCGGCCCGCCCCGCCGCCCGCAGCCGCCGCCGGATGTCCTCGGCGAAGGAGAGGGCGTCGTCGAAGTCGGTGCCGTGCGCGGAGAAGACGACGTCCGCGTTGCGGGCGGCGAAGTCCCGGCCCTCCCCGGAATCACCCGCCTGGAAGATCACCGGATGCCCCTGGGCGCTGCGCGGCAGGGTCGGCGCGAGATCCACGTCGAACTGGGCGCCCCGCCCGCTGACGCGGCCCACCGCGTCCGGCACCGACCAGGACCGGGCATCCGCCGAACCGGCGACGGAGCCCTCCGCCCAGCCGTCCCACACGGCGCGCGCCACCGAGAGGAACTCCTCCGCCCGCCGGTAGCGGTCGGCGTGGTCGAGGAAGCCGCCCCGCCGGAAGTTCTCGCCGGTCCAGGCGTTGTGCGTGGTCACGACGTTCCACCCGGCCCGGCCGCCGGACAGCAGGTCCAGCCCGGCCAGACGGCGGGCGAGGTCGCCCGGCTCGTTGAAGGTGGTGTTCGAAGTGGAGACGAGACCGATCCGGTCGGTCGCCGCGGCGAGCGCCGACAACTGGGTGATCGAGTCGGGCCTGCCCGCCACGTCCAGTTCGTGGATGCCGCCCTCCGACTCCCGCAGCCGCAGGCCGTCCCCGAGGAAGAAGGCGTCGAACAGTCCCCGCTCGGCGGTGCGCGCCACCCGCAGGAAGGTCGCCGGGTCGATCTGCGAACCGCTGGCCGGATCGGACCAGATCGTCCAGTGGTTGACGCCCTGGACGAAGACCCCGAGATGGAGCCGGGCGTCCGGGCGGGGGACGTCGGTCGGGTCGGTGCGGGTCATCGGGTCTCCTCCCGGACGGGCGCGGCGGCGCCGTCGGTCGTGAAGCGGCTGAGCGGCCGGGGGAGGCCGAGGGAGGTGCGCAGGGTGGCGCCGGGCAGCGGCCGGGCCGCGATCCGCCGGACGAACAGCTCGGGCAGGACCAGCCGGGACAGCACCGCCAGATCCTCGTCGAGGACGAGCGGCCGGAGCCGTACCCCGTCGACGTGCTCGGCCAGTTCGGCGAGCAGGGACACCAGCCCCTCCGCCGGGCCGGTGTACCGCAGCCGGTCCGGACGAGCGGACCACGGGGAGTGCCGCTCCAGGTCCGCCACCCGCTCCCGCGCCGTCTCGCCGGGCGTGTCGAGGGCCACCTCGACCTCGGCGAAGACACGGGGGGTGCCCGCGGCGGAGGCGGTCCGGGCCGCGGGGCCCACCTCGGCGACATCAGTACCGCCGACCAGTGCCACATCGGTCAGTCCGGCCGGGACGAGACCGGACCGGGCGAGGACCACGGGCCTGCCCTGCGGCGGGCGCGGCACGATCGAGGGTCCCTTCACGGAGTACGTGTCCCCGACGAAGTCCACGAAGTGCAGCCGGGACCGGTCCAGATAGCGGCTCGTGGCCACCGACCGGATCACCGCGTCGTCCTCCCACGAGTCCCACAGGTCCCGTACGACCCTGAGCCCGTCACGGGCCTCACGGGCGAGGGCGTCCGGGCCCTCGACCGGGGGCCGCCCCCAGGCGCGGGCGGCGGCCGGGTCCTCCTCGACCCCCACGACCCAGCCGGACCGGCCGGCTGACAGGTGGTCGAGCGAGGCGAGCTGCGAGGACACGTGGAACGGTTCCGCGTACGTGGTCGACAGGACCGGCGCGACACCGAGGACGCTGGTCGAGGCCGCGACGAACGCGGCCCGTTCCACCGCCCCGATCCGGCCCACCGGGTCGGGGCCCGCACCGGGCGGGAGGATCGAGTCGTCCAGGGTCACCAGGGTGAACCCGGCGTTCTCGGCGACGGCCGCGACCCGGGCGAGCCGACGCGGGGTCAGCAGTTCGCCGGGGGCGTGCGCGGCACGGCGCCACGCGGCCGGATGGGCGCCGTCGCCGTCTATCTCGACGGCCAGGCGCAGGGCGGGGCGGGGCATGGGAGGTCCTTCCGGAAGACAGCGGCGCGCACCGGGACCACGGGCGCGCGGGGGCGCGCCGACCCGGGACCGGGCAACGGGACGTCAGGGAGCGCGCGGACCCTCGTGGGACGGGGTCAGGCGCGGGCGGAAGGACAGATGGCCGAGGAGGTCCGGCAGAAGTCGACATGGCGCCTGCACACGAGCGGCGTGCCCGCCGGGGGCACGGACCGGAGGGCACGCGGCACCGAGCCAGTTGCGCGCACGTCCGCCTCCCCGCAGCTCAGGCCCCGGATCCCGGCCAGGACCGGAGGGCACCTCAGCTTAGGCGGGCGGCCTTCCCCGCTGTCAAGGCCGTTCCGGACGGCGGACGGGCGGCCGGAGCGGGGGAGCCGGGTGCCCGCGCGGACGGAGCCGCCACGGCGCGCCGCCTGCCGGGCGGCACCGGGCCCGCGCTCCGTTCTCACCGCGACGGCCCGGTGGCGGGCCGGACGGCCCCGGGCGAGGACGGTCGGTCGGTTCGCCACCGGGCCGTCGCGGCGGCTGTGCGCGGGCCGCGACGGGGCGGGTCCTGTCGTCTGGTCGGGGAGCGGCGGTCACCCCTGGATGACGGCCGAGTCCCGAGGGGCGGGCCGCCCGCGCTGGACGGGACCGGAAGGCGGTGGCCTGGGGCGGCTCCGGAGCACGGTCTCCGGGGACGAGGGGGCCGAGGGGGCGACGAGCCGTCACACGGCGGGCGGTGTGCCCCGGAGCGTGCCGGGGACGGTCCTCGGGTCCGGAGCGTGCCGGGGACGGCCTTCCGGTTCGAAGGGCCGGTGCCGGGGGTGGCCTTCGGGTGCCGGGGGAGGCATTCCGTGGAGGCGGGCGGGCCCGTGCGACGGAGTCGTCGCGGGCCTGGCCTGGCCGGGCCGGGGCGGAGGGGATGGGTGGGGGCGTCGGGAGCGGTCTTCGGCCTGGGGGCGGCCAGTTGCCGGGGGCGGCCTTCCTCCCGGGGCAACCGCCTGTCCGGGGCCGCTGTCTGCCCGGGGCGGGCAGGGCCGTGCGGCGGAGTCGGCCCGGGGCGGCGGGGTCGTCAGCGGGGGCGGGTCCCGGGGGCGAGGGACGGGCTCCGTCGCCCCCGGAGAGGGGAGTCCGTGCGGGGCAAGTGGCCCCAGGAGCAAGGCAGATGCCCTCGGCAGGTCGGTTCCCGGTAGTACAGGTCGGTTCCCGGTAGTAGAGGCGGGCTCCGCGCATCGGCCTTCGGGCGGACAGGGGATGCGACCCGAGCAGGACGCGCGGGGCCGCCGATGGCACCTACCGTGCCCGCATGACGCGACTCACCAGAGCGGCAGCCGCCGCACTCCTCGCCTGTTCCCTCGCCTTACCCGCCGGAGTGGCCACCGCGGCGGCCCCCGACCCCTCCGCAGTCTCCGCCACACAGCGCGCACGGGCCGCCGTGCTGCCCGCGCCGACCGGTCCGCACGCCGTCGGCAGCACCGTCCTGCCGCTGGTGGACCGCTCGCGCACCGACCCGTGGGTGCCCACCGCCGACGGCCGGGCGCTCATGGTCACCCTCCACTACCCGGCCGCCCGCCCCGGTGACGGCCGCCCCGCCCCGTACGCGCCCCGCGAGTCGGCTCGGCTGCACGCCGAGCAGCTCTGGCCCGGTGTCTCCGGAGACGTCCTGGCCCGGACGCGCACCCACAGCGCGACCGACGCCAGGCCCGCGCCCGGCCGCCGCCCCCTGGTCCTGCTCTCACCGGGCTTCAGCGTCTCCCGCTGGACCCTCACCCACCTCGCGGAGGACCTCGCCTCCCGCGGCTACGTCGTCGCCTCCGTGGACCACGCCTACGAGTCGTACGGCATGGGCCTGCCCGACGGCCGCACCCTCACCTGCGTCGCCTGCACGGCCCTCGACGGGGGCGGCGTGCACCCCGGTGTCGTCACCACCACCCGCGCCGCCGACATGCGGTACGTCCTCGACCGGCTCACCGGGCCCAAGCCCGTCTGGCGGTACTCCGGCCTGATCGACAAGAGCCGGATCGGCATGGCGGGCCACTCGATCGGCGGCGCGAGCGCGGCGACCGCGATGGTGGCCGACCGCCGCATCGACGCCGGGATCAACATGGACGGCGCCTTCTGGGAGGACCTTCCGGCGGAGGGCCTGAACGGGCGCCCGTTCATGCTCCTCGGCACCCACGACACCACCCATCTGCCCGGTGGCACCGACACCACCTGGGACCGGACCTGGGCCGCCCTCGACGGATGGAAGCGCTGGGTCACGGTGGCCGGGTCGGACCACGGCACCTTCTGCGACGCCCCCGTGCTCGCCGGCCACTTCGGTCTGCCCCAGCCCGAACTGCCCGTGGACCGGGCCGTCGCCGTCACCCGGACGTACGTCGCCGCTTTCTTCGACCAGCACCTGCGCGGACGTGACCGCCCGATCCTGGACGGACCGACCCCGGCGAACCCGGAGGTCCACTTCCAGCACCGCTGACCGGCCCGGGGCGGCGGCGCTCAGCCCCGGTACGGGGTGTTCGCCGCCGTCCAGTCGGCCAGGGCCCGCGCGCACTCGGCGACCGATTCGCGCCAGGTGCGCGCGGCACCGTCCCCGGCCTCGTCACTGACGTGCTTCACGATCCGCAGCGGCACCCCGGCGAGCGCGGCGGCCGCGGCGAGCGCGTACCCCTCCATGTCGACCAGGGGTGCCCGCTCGGCGAGCCGCGCGCGGGCGGCCTCGTCGGAGACGAACGTGTCACCGGTGGCCAGGACCACGTCACCGCCGTCCGGCAGCGTCAGCGGAGCCCCGTACGTCTCACCGGTCAGGGTGGCGAGCAGACCACCGTCGAGGTCGTGCTGCACGACCGTGCCGACCACGTGCGTCCCGGTCCAGCCGGACCGCAGCGCCCCGGCCGTCCCGAGGTTCACGATCCCCGACGGCCGGGGACCGCGCCCGAGGACGGTCGCCAGCGCGGTCGCCGCGTTCACCTTGCCCATGCCGGTCAGCAGCACCGGCAGGTCCGTGTCCAGGAACTGCGCCTCCTCCCTGACGGCGAGGACGAGCAGCGGACGGTCGACGGTGATCTCTCCCAGGAGTTCCATGGGGTCACGCTAGTTCGAGGGCCGGGCCGCCGTACAACCAGGTCCCACGCCGGAACCAGCCGCCCGGTCGGCGCCCCCGGCTCACGGGTGTTGCGGCACGGGCACGGCGTGACCAGCTCGAGGTCGAGCCGGTGGACCCGGCGGGCCGGTCCGCGATCCTCCGCGGCGCCGCGGAGGATCGGGCCGGAGCCGTTCGCACGGGCGTCGCCCATGACGAGGCCGACCGTACGCGGGCCGACCGCCTCCGCGTACCGGTCGGCGAACCCGCCGAGGGCCGTCCCGTAGTCGCTCCGCCCGTGCCGACCGGTCAGCTCCGCCTCCACGAGGGTGCGCGCCGAGACCCACCGGGGCACGGTGGTCCTGGAAGTCACCCAGGACCTCCAGGAGCAGACCCTCCCCTCGACGTCCTCCCCGCCCGTCCCGTCGACGAGGAGCACGGTCGGCCCCTCGGAACGGATCGCCGTGAGCAGCGGCCGGGGCGGCGGGAACCCCTCACCGAAGACGTCCGTACGGGTGTCCTCCCCGGACCCGCCGCGCCCGGCGGTGCTCCGGAGCGGCTGCTCGGCGTGGCTCCACGTCTCGCTCGCCCGGCTCGCGGCCCTCCGGCTCCCCCGGGCTCCGGCCCCCGCCAGGTCGTCGACGAGGTCCTGCGGCGCAGGGACGCGCACACGGCGGAGGACGACGTGGCCGTCCTCGCGGCCCGTGTCCGCGCCCGCCCCGCATCGTGACACCGCGTCACCCCCTGGCCCACGCAGAGCCCCGGGGAACCCCTCTCCGACCGGCGGGAACGCCCGGATTCGTGCCCCGGCGGGATTCTTTCCGCAGGACGCTTGTGCACGGCCCCGGCGCGCGTCACTCTCCTCGGTATGAACACGGCCAGACATGCCAGTGAACGTCTGATGAGCTGGCCCTCGCTGACCCCCGGCCGCGCCCATTGCGGCGCCGAGCTCGGACTGGGCACCGCGACGCACGAGATCGTCCACTTCCACGGAGAGCACGAGGCCGACGTGCACCTCACCCGCGCCATGGTCGCGAAACTTCGCCCGGCGCTCCTCGGGTCCAGCGCGGTCCGGCTCCGCGCCGGTTCAGGGTGGGTGACGGTCCGTCTGGACATGGGCTCGGACATCGACCTGCTCGCCACCCTGGTGAGCGCCGCCCTCCAGGCCAACGGGGTTCCCGACGTCGCCCCCGACGGCTGCACCCGCACCCGCCCGGTCCCGGGACTCCGCTGAGCCCGTGGACCCCGGGACCACGTCGGACGGGAGGCCATCGGCACCACCTCCGTGCAGCCTCCCGGCACCACCTCCGTGCAGCCTCCCGGCACCACCTCCGTGCAGCCTCCCGGCACCACCCCCGCGCAGCCTCCCGGCCACGCCCCCGCGCGGGCCGGACGGCAGTGCGCCCGCACCCGTTCGGCCGTATCCGGGAGGTGTCCCCCCGCCCGGCCGGGTAGCGAACCAGTCATGCCCTCCACACCGCCGCCGCACGACGGTGACCCCACCGAGGACGGTTCCTGGTTCCGGCGGCTCCACGCCCGTGTCGCCGCCTCGCCCGTCGGGCTCGCCTGGAACCGCGGCCGCGCCATCGAACTCATGCACCGCGCCATGGGTTTCGCCGCGCTCAGCCTGCTCACCCTCGTCCCCCTGCTCATCGTCGTCGCGGCGGCCGACCTCGCCAGCGGCCAGGGCTTCGCCCGCTGGCTCGTCCAGGGCCTCGGGGTCTCCGAGGTCTCGCAGGAGGAGGTCGAACGGCTCTTCGGCCAGCCGGGACAGGCCCTCCAGCGCACCACCGCCTTCGGACTCGCCGCCCTCGCCGCGTTCGGCGTCACCTTCGGCTCCGCGGTACAGACCGGATACGAACGGGTGTGGGACCTCCCCACCGCCCGCTGGCACACCATGTGGCGGCACGTCGTCTGGCTCGCCGTCCTGGTCGGCTCACTGCTCCTCTTCGTGGCCACCCCGGCGCCCGCCCGGTCCTCCGCCGGGATCACCGTCCTGGTCGCCCTCTCCGACCTCGCGGGCACCTTCGTCTTCTTCTGGTGGTCGCAGCGGTTCCTGCTCTGCGGCCGTATCCGCTGGCGCGCCCTCGCCCCCGGAGCGGCCCTCACCGCCCTCGGACTCCTCGGCCTGCGGATCTTCTCCCAGCTCGTCTTCTCGCCCCTCATCGCCTCCAACGCGGTGACGTACGGCCAGTTCGGCACCGTCCTCGTCCTCCAGTCCTGGCTGGTCGGCGTCGGCTTCGTGGTGTACGGGGGCGCCCTCGCCGGGCGCCTCGTCCACGAGGTGCTGCTCGACCGCAGGCTGGGCCGGGGCGGCCCGCCCCCCGGCTGACCGGGGCGGCGGGCCGCCCGCCCGGGACAGGAACCGTCACTGGTCCCGGCGCCGCACCGCGAGCACCGTCACCGCCGCACCGCACACCACCCACAGCGCGTACACCAGCCAGGCGCCCCCCGTCGACCACGGGAAGGGCTGCTCGAAGGGGCCAGGCGCCGCCAGCCGCTGCCAGGCCTTCAGCGGCGTCATGTGGGAGAGCGTCGCGGTGAGGTGCCGCCGCTCCCCGAGCGCCATCGGCAGGAACAGCAGCACGACCACCGCACCGACGACGGACACCGCGCCGCGCCGCAGCAGCGCCCCGAGCGCCATCCCGGCCATCGCGCACACCGGCGCGAGCAGCGCCGACGCCACCATCAGCCGCAGCGCCCCGGGGTGGGTCACCGGAAGTCCCGCGCCCCGCACCGACAGCACGGCCTGCGTCAGCCAGAACGACACCGCCGCGACCAGCGCCCCGAACAGCACCTGCGTCAGGGCCACCACCAGCACCTTCGCCGACATCAGGGCGCCGCGCGCCGGTACCGCCGCGAAGCTCGTACGGATCAGCCCGCTGCCGTACTCCCCGACCACCGCCATCGCTCCCACGGCGGCGGAGCAGAGGATCAGCACCGTCGACGCGTTCCCGGTGAAGGCGTCCCCGAGCGCCATCCCGTCGGCCACGAACGCCACCCGGCCCGACTCGTCGTACGCGTACCAGTACCGGTAGTGGTCCCACGCGGTCCCCAGGTTGAACGCCACCACCACCAGCGCCATCAGCAGCAGCGACCAGCCCGTGGACCGCAGCGACCACAGCTTCAGCCACTCCGACGCGACCAGGTCGCGGAAGCGGGCACGGGGCTCCACGAGGGGAGCGGACAGCGTGGTCATCGGGCGTCTCCCGCGAGATGGTCGGCGTGGCCGGCGGTCAGTTCCATGAACGCCTCCTCCAGGGAGGCGGTGTGCGAGGTCAGTTCGTCGAGCGGCAGCCGGTGCGCCAGGGCCAGTTCCCCGATCCGGGCGGCGCCCATTCCCGTCACCGTCAGGCGCCCGCCCTCCGTGGTCACCCCGGCCCCCTCCGCGAGCAGCACGGAGGTCAGGGCCGTGTGGTCGGGCGTGCCCACGGTCACCCGCGGGCGTCCGCCGCGCGCCGCGAACTCCACCAGGCCCTCCGCCGCGACGAGGGAGCCCCGGCCGATGACGACCAGTTCGTCCGCCGTGTGCTCCATCTCCGTCATGAGATGGCTGGAGACGAAGACCGTCCGGCCCTCCCCGGCCAGCCGCCGGAACAGCTCCCGCACCCACCGCACGCCCTCCGGGTCGAGCCCGTTGAGCGGCTCGTCGAACAGCAGCACCGGCGGATCGCCGAGCAGCGCCCCCGCGATCCCGAGCCGCTGCCGCATCCCCAGCGAGTAGCCGCCGATCCGGCGGCGCGCCACCGACGCCAGGCCGACCTCCTCCAGGAGCGCGTCGACCCGGGCGAGTGGGACGCGGTTGCTCCGCGCGAGGACCCCGAGATGGGCCCGCGCCGTCCGGCCGCCGTGCACGTCCGAGGCGTCGAGGAGCGCGCCGACGTGCCGCAGCCCGCGCGGCCGGTCCGCGAACGGCCGGCCGTCGACCGTCACCGACCCCCGGGTCGGCGCGTGCAGCCCCAGGACCATCCGGAGCGTGGTGCTCTTGCCCGAGCCGTTCGGCCCGAGGAAGCCCGTCACGCGCCCCGGCCGCACGGTGAACGTGAGCCCGTCCACGGCGGTCGTCCCGCCGTACTGCTTGGTGAGTTCCCTTGCTTCGATCATGTGCACCACCCTGGCGCCCGGCGCCCGTCGCGGGCATCGGACCGGTGCGGACAATCCACGGCCCCGCTGTCACCCCCGGGTGTACGACCGGGGGACGACGACCGGCCCGGGGCCCGCGCCCTACGATCACCGCATGTCCGCGACCACGTCCGTTCCGCTCCTGAGAAGGGTCACCCCCGGTGGGTGGGCCGCGACCGCCTGGCTCGCGGGGCTGCTCTTCACCGTCCTCCTCCGCGTCCGGCTGCCCGGCCAGGAGGAGGCCGACGTCATGGCGGGCGTGGTCATCCTGCGCTGGGACGGCATCACCATGCTGCTCCTCGCCACCGCCCTCGCGCTGTACGGAGCCCGGCTGCTGTCCCGCCGCCCGGCGGCGGCCCTGCGCCACCTCCTGGCGGCGGCGGTCGTCGGCAGCACCCCGCTCGGCGTCACCGCCATCCCGATGGCGCAGTACCTCGCCGTGGACGTCGCCCTCTACGTCATCGCCGCCGCCCGCCCGCCCCGCGAGGCCCGCCGGGCCCTGCTGCTCGCCCTCGGCGTCCTCGTCGCCCACCTCGCCGTCCGGCTCCTCGCCGGCTGGAGCGTCGGCACCACCGGAGCCCTGGCGGTCGCCCTCACCGCCGCCGTCGCCTGGCTGCTCGGCCGTTCCGAACAGCAGAACAGGGCGCACGCCGCACGCACCCGCGCCCAGACCGCCGCCCAGGCCGTCACCTCCGAACGGCTCCGCATCGCCCGCGAGATGCACGACACGGTCGCCCACAGCATGGGCATCGTCGCCCTCCAGGCGGGCGCCGCCCGGCGCGTCATCGACACCCGGCCCGAACAGGCCCGGCAGGCCCTCGCCGAGATCGAGACCGCGAGCCGCGAGACGCTCGCCGGACTGCGCCGGATGCTCGGCGCGCTCCGCACCGGGGAACCGGACGCCGCGGAGCCCCCCGACGCCGGACTGCCCGAGATGCCCGGCCTCGCCGCCCTCGACCGGCTCGCCGAGATCACCGCCGCCGCGGGCGTGCGCGTCGCCGTCCACCGGGTCGGGGCACCCGGCCCACTGCCCCAGGACATCGACCTCTCCGCCTTCCGCGTCGTCCAGGAGTCCGTCACCAACGTCGTACGGCACTCCGGCGCCGACTCCTGCACGGTCACCGTCGACCACCGGGACCCCGAAGCCCTGCTCCTCACCGTCGAGGACCGGGGCCGGGGCGCGGCTCCGGAACGGGCCCCCCACCACGACGGCACGGGCTACGGCCTCGTCGGCATGAGGGAGCGCGTCACACTGCTGTACGGAGAGTTCGACGCGGGCGCCCGCCCCGGCGGCGGATTCCGCGTCACCGCCCGCCTCCCCCTGCCCACAGGAGCCACCGCACCATGAGCGACACCACCGCCGGACGCCCCGTCCGGGTCGTCCTCGCCGACGACCAGCCCCTGGTGCGGACCGCACTGCGCATGGTCATCGCCGACCTCCCGGACCTGGTCGTCGCGGGCGAGGCGGCGAACGGCGCCGAGGCCGTCCGCCTCACCGAGGAGACCGGCGCCGACGTCGTCCTCATGGACCTGCGGATGCCCGGCACCGACGGCATCGAAGCCACCCGTCTCATCACCGGGGGCCCCACCGGCGCCCGGGTGATCGTCCTCACCACCTTCGACGACGACGAGCACGTCCACGGCGCCCTCCACGCGGGCGCGTCCGGGTTCCTCGTCAAGGACATGGCCCTCGACGACATCCTGGCCGCCGTCCGCGTCGTCGCCTCCGGGGACGCGCTCATCGCCCCCAGCGTGACCCGCCGCCTCATCAAGGAGTTCACCGGCCGCCCCAGGAACCCCCCGGTCACCCCCCGCCGGACCACCGAGGGCATCACCGACCGCGAGCGCCAGGTCCTCACCCTCGTCGGACGGGGCCTGTCCAACACCGAGGTCGCCGCCGCGCTCCACATCAGCGTCGCCACCGCCAAGACCTATGTGACCCGGCTCCTCGCCAAACTCGACGCCCGCGACCGCGTCCACCTCGTGATCATCGCGTACGAGGCGGGGCTGGTCTCCGCCGACCGCCCCGACGGCGAAGGGGAGCACGCCCACGGGAGTGATCACACGATCCGGTGATCCCCCGGGGACCGTCCGGACGCCGGGCCCCGGACGGCTTGGATGGGTACGAACCCACCCACGCGTCCAAGGAGAGCCGTCCCATGACGAACACCTGGCTGCCGCCCGGCGAGTACGTAGCGACCCTGCCGAGAGCGACGGCCTACGCCTGTCTCTACTTCACCGACACCCGGGGCCGCCCCTTCCAGCTCCGGGCCACCTACCGCACCGAGACCTGGCAGTGGCCCGGCGGCAACATGGACCCGGGGGAGACCCCCTGGGAGACGGCGGTGCGCGAGTGCCACGAGGAGACCGGGATCACCTTCACCGGCGAACCCCGGCTCCTCGCCACCCACTTCGTCACCGACCGGGGCGAGGAGTGGCCCGCGAACCACATCGGTTTCATCTTCGACGGCGGCGAACTGACGGACGAACAGATCGCCGCCGTCGTCCTCGACCCCGACGAGCACAGCGAATACAGCCTGCGCACCCTCGACGCGTGGGCGCGGGAGATGCCACCGCACGAGTTCAGCCGCCTCGCGGACATCGACCGGGCCCGCAGGACCGGCACCCCGGTGTACCTGGAGACCGGCCCGGACGAGGACTGACCCCCACCTCCCGCACGAGGGCGGGGGCCGCCCCGCGCGGCCCCCGCCCCCGCCGGAACCCCGCCGGACCGCCGGGTGGCCGAACGACCCGGCCCCGCGCCCCGGGGGACCACCGCCCGATGCGGTGGAAGGCCCCCAGGCGCTGGAGCGCGACGGCCGACCCGTGGGCGGGCCTCGGCATCGGCGCCGTCGGTGTGGCCGCCCTCACCTCCGTACGGCGCCCCGGGGACCTGCCGCTCGCCGCGCTGCCCCTCCTCGGCGCCCACCGGATCGTCCAGGCCGCCGTCCGGCACGCCGACGGAGGACGGGCCCCGCCACCCCCGCCCGGCCGTGATCGGCCTCCCCCTGCTGCCCCTGTGGGTACCGCTCGGCGTGCTCACCGCGACCCGCCCCGCCGACCGCCGACGCCCGCTTGCCGCCGGAAATCCTGAACCTCCGGCCTCCTCGCCCACCTCGCCACCCACCCCGTCTCGGCCGAGATCCGCAGCCCCACCAGCGGCTACGCCGTCGGCCCGCCCCTCGTGCCGCCCGTGACCGGCTCCTGCGGCTCCTCGGCCTGGTCACCGGGGCCGGAGCGGTGCTCTGCGCGGTCCTGCGGCGCACCGCGTTCCTCTCCACGTGGTGCGCCCCGGCGGCCGTCGCCCCGGTCCTGCCGCTCGTACGGATCCGCACCGGACCCGTAACCCCTCGGCCGTTCAGCAGTTGACCCGGTCATGAAGAAGCGCAGTATGCTCGCCATCGCCTCCCTCGCCGCAGGCGTCGTCACCGCCCTCATCACCCCGCCGCCGCACGCGAGCGCCGCCGAGAGCCCGCTGGGCGGCGCCACCGGCCTCCTCCGGGAGGACGGCGTCGGCCCCGTGCTCCACGACCTCGTCGAAGGCGCCGAGGGAGTCCTCCAGAACGAGGAGCCCGGCGGGCTGATCTGACCCGAGCCGTACCGCGTCCGGTGCCCCGCGCCCCCTGAGGGCGGCGGGGCACCGGCACGTCGTGACCTGGGAGGAGGCGCCCCGGTGCGGGGCGTGCGCCGGTAATGACAGGATGTCCCCATGACCAATAACGTGTACTTCGACATCACCATCAACGACGAGCCGGCGGGCCGGATCGTCTTCCAGCTGTTCGACGACGTCGTCCCGAAGACGGCGCAGAACTTCCGTGAGCTCGCCACCGGCGAGCACGGCTTCGGCTACGCCGGTTCCCCGTTCCACCGCGTCATCCCGCAGTTCATGCTCCAGGGCGGCGACTTCACCCGTGGCAACGGCACCGGCGGCAAGAGCATCTACGGCGAGAAGTTCGCCGACGAGAACTTCAAGCTGAAGCACGACCGCCCGTACCTGCTCTCGATGGCCAACGCCGGCCCGAACTCGAACGGCTCGCAGTTCTTCGTCACCACCGTCGTGACCGACTGGCTCGACGGCAAGCACGTCGTCTTCGGCGAGGTCGTCGAGGGCCAGGACCTGGTCAGGAAGATCGAGGGCCTCGGCTCCCGCTCCGGCGCCACCAGCGCCTCCATCAAGGTCGCCGAGTCCGGCGTCGTGAAGGTCTGACCCCCTTCCGAAGCTGACCGGAGGGCGCCCCGCGCCCTCCCGCGGAACCGCCCGGCCGGGGCGGGGGAAGACCCTCGCCCCGCCGCACCGGGCATCCCCTGTACGAACGTCGCTACCGGACACTCCCTGGGCGGTCTGCGGACGGAGGCGCCGCCTCCGCCGGAACACATGCGGAGCCCACCGCCCGCCTCCGGCAGGAACCGCTTCGGCCGGGACCCTCCACCACCGCGCTCAGGCTCCCCACCGGGACACCGGACGCACTGCCCGTACCCGCTCCACCGGACGGTCCCGTACGGCCCCGGCCTCCGCACCGCCTTCTCAGGCCCTGCGGTGAGGCACACGAGGGAGCCCGGATACGGCTCCCACCGGCCGCGCGGCCAGGAACGCGGCACCAGTCGTCGCACACCCGCCGCCACGGACCCGCCCGTCACGCCCCTTCGCCGCCGCGGGCCGTCCCCGATTCCCCGGACCGGTGGCCTCGCCCCGGCGGTCGTGAGCGACCGCACCGGCGGACGTCCGACCCGCTCGGCGGCTCCCTGCACCAGGAACAGGCCGTCTCTCCGCCGACGGGCGCGCGAGCGCCCGCCGGACTCGCCCACCCGCCGTGGGCCGCGCACCCGCCGTGGGTGGCGGACCGGCCGTCTCCCGGTGGGCCCGCCGGAGGGGACTCTCAGCTCTCCCCGCCCTCCCCGTACCGCCGCTCGAACTTGGCGATCCGGCCCTCCGAGTCCACGGTCCGGGCCTTGCCCGTGTAGAAGGGATGGCTCTCGGAGGAGATCTCCACGTCGATCACCGGATACGACTGCCCGTCGTCCCACTCGATGGTCCGGTCGCTGGTCGCCGTGGACCGGGTCAGAAAGGCGTACCCGGCCGAGCGGTCACGGAAGACCACCGGGCCGTACTCGGGCTGCTTGTCCTGCTGCACGTGTCCTCCTCGGGCTCCCGCCCAGACTCGGCCGGCCGGATCGGCACGGCACCCCCAGCCTCCCCGCGCCGCCCTCCGCCGACCAGCGCCACGGGCCCGACCGGGTGAACGGCGGCGGAGCGAGGGCCGCCCCCTCGGGCGGCGCGCCCGCACGCGACGGCCACCGCACGGGGGCCAGGCGCCGGGGAGCCGACACCCACGTGACCCGCACGGACACCGCCGGGGCAAGGCCACGACACGGCTGCCCTCCGCCGTGCGCCCCGGCGCCCCCTGGACCGCGAACCACTCGCGTGCCTCGACCGGCCCGGCGGTCTCCTCACGGCGCTGGAGGAGCCCCACCGGTCGGCCCCTGGCCCTCCAGGGATGGTCCGATGCCCTGACGGAACCCCGGTGAACCGACGCTCGGCCCCCGCGCGCCACTCCGGGCCCGGACGCCTGTGGTCGGGGGCGACGGCTCCACCGGCGGACGCCTACCTCCGCTCCGGCCACCGGGCCGCGAGCAGCAGGGCGATGTCGTCCGGGCGGGCCGTGGTCTGCCGGGCCTCCCGGATCAGCCGGTCGGCGGCCTCCGCGAGGGGGAGGGAGCCCGCCGCGGACAGGGCCTGCCGCAGGGCCTCGATCCCGTCGTCGATGTCCTCGCCCGGCCGCTCCACCAGCCCGTCCGTGAACAGCGCGAGGATCGCGCCGGGCGCCAGCCGCAGCCGCGTCACCGGATAGGAGGCGCGCCCGTCGATCCCCAGCACCATCCCGCCCGCGAGCTCCACCAGTTCCGCAGTGCCGTCCGGCCGGGTCATGAGCGGGTGCGGATGCCCCGCACGCACCGCCCGCAGTTCCCCCGACTCCGGGTCGAGGAGGACGTAGCAGCAGCTTGCGAACTGCCCCGGGTCCAGGTCGATGAGCAGCCGGTTCGTCCCCCGCATCACGTCCTGCGGCCGGTGCCCGGCCAGCGCGAAGGCCCGGACCGCGCTGCGCAGCTGGCCCATCGTGGCCGCCGCCGCCACCCCGTGGCCCTGGACGTCGCCGATCACGAGGGCGAGCCGTCCCTGCCCGGTCTCGATCACGTCGTACCAGTCGCCGCCGACCTCCATCCCCTGGGTCCCCGGCAGATACCGGCCCACCGTCTCCACCCCCTCCCGCTCCGGCAGCCGGTGCGGGAGCAGCGCGTCCTGGAGCCCGCGGGCCACCGCCGACTCGGTCTCGTACCGCTGTGCCCGCTCCAGGGCCTGCGCGATGAGGCCCGCCAGTGCCGTCAGCACCGTCCGTTCCTCCGGGGTGAACCCGCGCGGCCGGTCGAAGCCCAGGATGCAGGAGCCCACCGGCCGTCCCGAGGCGATCAGCGGCAGGAACGCCCGCGCCCCCGTCTGCGCGTCCAGCGGAAGGTCCGGATAGGTCCGGCCGAGCCGTTCCATCGACTCGAAGAACAGCGGACGGCCCGTCGTGAGCGTTTCCACCCCCGGCACCCGGGCGTCCAGCGCGACCCCGTCGAAGGGCTCGAGGAACCCCGGCGGGAAACCCGTCTCCCACGCCAGGTACAGCCGCCGGTCGCTCAGCAGGTAGATGGCCAGCTGCCGCCCGCCGAACGCCGGCAGCAGCTCCTCCGTCACCACCGACGACACCTGACGGGCCGTGACCGCCTCGGAGAGCGCGATGGCCAGCGCCACCGGCCGGTACAGCGCGGTGATCCGATCGTCGGAGGGGACGATGCCGTCCGCCCCCGCGGGGTCCGGGGCCAACGCCCCGGGCAGGGCTTCCTGAGCCCCGTCCACCGGGCCGTCCTCCGGGACCAGCACCATCGTCACCCCGTCCCGCCCCGGGTACAGCGACACCGAGAGCCACCGGCCCCGCTCGGGGCGGGCCAGGAACCGCACCGGCTCCTCGGAGAGGAGCGCCGCACGCAACTGCTCCTCGTGGAACGGGAGGCCGAACCAGGGCAGCACCTCCCAGAGGGTCCGCCCCGCGAGCACCGCGCGCGGCCGGCCGAGGAGCCGCTCCGTGCGCTCGTTGAGGTACGTGACGCGGCCCAGACGGTCGATCGCCAGGATCGCCCTGGGCAGCCGGTCGGTCGCGTCGGAACCGACCAGACCGGTGCCGAGGTCCACGAGCGTGCACGTCAGGTGTGCCGCCCCGGCACCGGGACCGCCCGGCGGGCCGCCCGTACCGCCGTCGGGAGCCACCGGGGGCGTCCGGGCCCCGGTGACTCCCGACGGGCCTGAAGCCCGGCCGGACCCGTCCGCGTCCGCCGCCGTGCCCGGCCCTCCGTCCCGGGCGGGCGACTCCCGGCGCGCCCGGGTGGAGACCTCCAGGAGGTGCAGGCCGCCGTCCGGGCCCTTCAGCCGTATCCGGCGCACCGCCGGTCTGCCGTCCGGACCCGTCGCCTGCCGGGCCGCCGCCCACAGGGCGTACCCGTCCTCCGGTTCGAGCAGCGACGTCAGGTCCTCGATCGAACAGGGCGAAGCCATCTCCGCGCCGAGGATGCGCAGCAGCCCGGGGTCCATCGTCACCGTGCCCGCGCCCACGTCCCAGTCGAAGGAGCCGAAGCGGACCGGTGGCGCGCCCGCCGTGGACCGCTGGACGCAGACCGGGTCGGCCGACCACTCGACCGTCGTGCCCCGCCGGGCCAGACCGGACAGGGCCTCACCGAGGTGGAGCGCCCGGCGGGTCATCCGGGCGCGGTCCCGGGCGGAGACCGGGACACCGGGGCTCGGAGGGCGCAGCGCGGCCAGCACCCCGAAGCGTTCACGGCCCGCGACGACCGGCGCGTACAGCGAGGAGAACGGGAAGGGCAGGTTCGCCACCAGCTGGGGGAAGCGCCGCATGGCCTCCTCGACGTCGGCGAGGTGCACGGACTGGCCCGAGCGGTGCACCTCGGCGACCGGGAACGGCCGGTTGGCGTGCATCCGCCACCACGGTCGGAACACCGGTCCCGGAAGCCCCACGAGAACCGCGAGCCGCAGCAGTCCCGGCGTACCGGAGCGCAGGTACACTCCGCCCGCGTATCCGCCGACCTCCTCCACGGTCCGCAGTACGGCTTCCGTGAGGGTCCAGGTCAGGGGACCGGGAGCGGGCCCGCCGGCAGCCCTGTCCCCGGACGTACGTCCGGGGCCGCCCGCCGGTCCGGTGCCGGACGCGCCGTGGGTGGTCACACAGCCAGGATGCGCCCGACCGGAACGGCCCCGCATCCCGGCGGGGCTCCCCGGGAGCGGCCCTGTTGACCGCGTGCCGCAGTCCGGTCACACTCGGTGCTCGACCGCCGTCGCCCCGGTACGGCACGGTCCCCCTCTCCGACCAGGGAGCACGATGACGGGCCAGGTTCTTCCGTACGACGTCCACGGCACCGGTCCGCGCAGGGCCCTCGTCCTGCACAACTGGTTCGGCGACCGCACCAGCTTCGCCCCGCTGCGGGCCCGGCTGGACGCGGACGCGGGCACCTACGCCTTCGTCGACTGCCGGGGCTACGGCGAGGCCCGTGACCGCACCGGCGCCTTCACCATGGAGGAGGTCGCCGCCGACGCCCTCGCCGTCGCCGACGACCTCGGCTGGGACGACTTCTCCGTCATCGGGCACTCGATGGGCGGCAAGGCGGCGCAGCTGATGCTCCTCGACGCCCCCGCGCGCGTCCGCTCGATCGTCGGCATCTCGCCCGTCTCCGCCGCCGGGTTCCCCCTCGACGACGAGACCTGGGAACTGTTCGCGGGCGCCGCCGGGGAACCGGCCAACCGGCGGGCCATCATCGACAACACCACCGGCGGGCGCCGCGACCCCGCCTGGCTGGACGCCCTCGTGGAACGGTCCGTCAGCCGCTCCTCCGCCACCGCCTTCCGCGCCTATCTGGACTCCTGGTCCCGCGTCGACTTCCACGAGCGGGTCCGCGACAACCCCACCCCGGTCCTGCTCGTCGTCGGTGCCCACGACCCGGCCCTCGGCCGCCAGGCGATGGAGTCCACCTGGCTGCGCTGGTACCCCAAGGCGCGCCTCGAAGTCCTCGCGGACGCCGGTCACTACGCTCCGGAGGAGACCCCCGGACCCCTCGCCGAGGCCGTCGAGGCGTTCCTCGCCGACTGACGGGACCTTCGCCGCGCCACCCGGGACCTCCGTCCCGGGTGCCGCTCCGGCCGCCGGGTAGCCGACGGGTACCAGGGTGCGCGAGCGCACCGGCGGAGCAGCGGAAGGGCTGAGGACGATGACGGAACAGACCGCGGGCACACGGCACGAGGGCGGCGACGGCCGGGACCGGGGCCCCGTACTGGTCGGGGTGGACGGTTCAGCGTCCGCGCTGCACGCGGTGGAGACCGCGGCCGGGGAGGCCCGCTCGCGCGGGGCGCGCCTGGCCGTCGTGCACGCCTTCACCTGGCCCCTGCTCCCCGTCCCCCTCGGCCCCTCCCCGTACGGCCCGCCCGGCGGCGGCCTCCGGCAGCAGGCCCAGGAGATCCTCGACACGGCCGTCGCCCGCGCCCGCGCGTGTGCCCCGGACGTCGAGGTGACCGGGGAGATCATCGAGGGCGAACCCCTCACGGTCCTGGCCGCCCGGTCCCGCTCCGCCGCCCTCGTGGTCGTCGGCAGCCGGGGCGTCGGCGCGTTCACCGGACTGCTCCTCGGCTCGGTCGCGGTCCACCTCGCCGCGCACGCCGGGTGCCCGGTCCTCGTCGTCCGGGGCCGCGAGGGCCCCAGCGGACCGGTGCTGCTGGCCGTCGACGGCTCCCCGGACTCCCGGGCCGCCGTCGACTTCGCGTTCGAGACGGCACGGGCCCGTGGCGCGGAAGTCCTCGCGGTGCACGCCTGGGCGCCGAGGACGGGTCCCGGCGACCTCACCCCTCTCTTCCAGGGCGAGGAGGTGATCAGGGACGAGGAACAGCGGGTCCTCGACCAGGCCCTCGCGGCGGCCGGGGAGCGCTGGCCCGAGGTGTCCGTGGAGCGGCGGCTCGTGCGGGGCCGGACCCGGTCGGTGCTGCTCGCGGAGAGTGCCGGAGCCCAGGTGGTGGTGCTGGGGGCCCGGGGGCGCGGCGGGTTCGCGGGCCTGCTCCTCGGCTCGGTCAGCCAGGCGATGCTGCACCACGCGCAGAGCCCGGTCGTGGTGGTCCGGGGCGCGGCGGGAGAAGCCGGAGCGGCCTGAGGCGACCGGGGCCGGATTCCCCCGGCGGGACCCGCTTCCCACCGGGAGCGGTGCCTACCCTGGAGGGAGGAGACACGGGTGGGCACGCTCCGCCCGGGGCCGCGCGGCTGGAAGGGCGGCGGACGATGTTCTTCGGCGATCGTACGGACGCGGGGCGGCAGCTCGCCGCCCGTCTGGACCACCTCAAGGGCCGGGACGTCCTGGTGCTGGGCCTGCCGCGCGGGGGAGTCCCGGTCGCGGCGGAGGTCGCCGACGCTCTCGGTGCCCCGCTCGACGTCTGTCTCGTCCGGAAGCTGGGCGTGCCACGGCAGCCGGAGCTGGCGATGGGCGCGCTCGGCGAGGGCGGCGTACGCGTGCTCAACGAGCGGGTGCTGCGGGACGCCGGGGTGACGGAGCGGGAACTCGCGGCCGTGGAGGAGCGTGAGCTGCGGGAACTGGAGCGGCGGGGCCGCCGCTACCGGGGGAGCGGGCCTCCCGAACCGCTCGGGGGCCGGACGGTCCTGGTCGTCGACGACGGGCTCGCCACCGGGGCCACCGCCCTCGCGGCCTGCCGGGTGGTACGGGCCGGGGGCGCCGCCCGGATCGTCCTCGCGGTCCCGGTCGCCCCGCGCGACTGGACGGCCCGGCTGGGCGGCGAGGCCGACGAGACGGTGAGCGTCCGCACACCGGACCCGTTCTTCGCGATCGGACGGTTCTACCGGGACTTCTCGCAGACCCCGGACACCGAGGTGATCGCGTGCCTGGAGCGGAACCGGGCCGCGCGGGGGCGGGCGGCCAGGGGCGCGGACGGTCGGACGGTCCGGGACGCGGACGCTGCGGCGGCCGTTCCGGGCGGGGGCGGGCCCGTGGCGCGGGACGTCCGCGTCCCGTTCCCCGGCGGCGAGCTGCCAGGACGGCTCGTGGTGCCCGAGGGCGCCACCGGCGTCGTGCTCTTCGCCCACGGCAGCGGCAGCGGCAGGCACAGCCCCCGCAACCGCGCCGTCGCGGCGGCGCTGAACCGGGCCGGGCTCGGCACGCTCCTGTTCGACCTGCTCACCGAGGCCGAGGCGGCCGACCGGGCGCTGGTCTTCGACGCGCCGCTGCTCGCCGGGCGGCTGGCCGGGGCCACGGAGTGGCTGGCAGGGGACCCGGCGGGCGCCGGACTGCCGCTCGGGTACTTCGGGGCGAGCACCGGGGCCGCCGCCGCGCTGTGGGCGGCGGGCGATCCCGCCTCCCGGGTGGCCGCCGTCGTCTCGCGGGGCGGTCGGCCGGACCTCGCCGCGAGACGGCTGGGACTGGTGCGCGCCCCGACGCTGCTGGTCGTGGGCGGCCGTGACGCACGGGTCGTCGAGCTGAACCGGCGGGCCCGGTCGCTGCTGCGCTGCGAGAACGGGCTCGCCCTGGTGCCGGGCGCCGGTCACCTCTTCGAGGAGCCGGGCGCCCTGGAGGAGGTGGCCGAGCTCGCCACCTCCTGGTTCACCGGGCACCTGCGGGATCAGTAGGCCCCGTTGACGTTGTCGATGGAGCCGTAGCGGTCGGCCGCGTAGTTGCAGGCGGCGGTGATGTTGGCGACCGGGTCGTACAGGTCCACGGGAGTGCCCGGCACGTGGTAGGCGAGGAAGGTCGGCTCGATGACCTGGAGCAGCCCCTTGGAGGGCGTGCCCGCCACCGCGTTGGAGTCCCAGAGGTTGATGGCCCGGGGGTTGCCGGAGGACTCGCGCATCACATTGCGGAGGATGCCGTCGTACGAGCCGGGGATGCCGTGCCGGGCCATGACGTCCAGGGACTCCCGGATCCAGCCGTCGAGGTTGTCGGTGTACTGGACGGCGGCGATCGGGACGGCCTTCAGGGCGACGGTGGCGGCGGAGGAGACCGCCCCGGTGGCGGAGGCGCCGGTGCCGGTGGCCACGGCGGGGACGGCCCGGCTCTCGGAACGGTTCGCCCGTTCGGCGGAGTCGGACGCCTTCCGCGCCTGTGCGGGGGCGGCCTTCGCGGAAATCCGATGAATCGTCAGTTCAAGGCCGGGGTGAATGAGTGACGGATTGTCACCCACGGCGTTCTTGTTGATCCGGTAAAGGTCTTCCCAGCCGCCCTGAATTCCCTTCTTCTGGGCGATGAGGGAAAGGGAGTCACCGCTGACGACCGTGTAGGTGCGGGCGGCGGCGGGGGCGGCCGGGGCCTTCGCGGGGGCGGCGGGGGCGGCTGCCGGGGCGGCGACGGCGGTGCGGGCGACGGTTTCCTGGACTCCGGAAACGGGCGCGGCACCGGCCATGGCGGGGGCGATCAGGGGCAGGGCCAGGGCGGCTCCACCTGTGCTGATCAGCGCCCAGCCACGGGAGACGGAGCGGCGGGGGCGGCGGTGCTTGCTCTGTGCGGGCATGGCGGATTCCTCTCCGGCGCCTGCGGGGTGAGCTGTCGGGTTCGGACGGGAGATGTCCGGCCGCGCGCACGCGGCTGCACCCCGAGCCGCCCCGGATTCCCGGGTCGGCGTATTCGTGGGTCCCCCGCTCCTGCCGTCGGGTGAAAAGGGGAAGTATTTCGAACGGTGGCAGGATTCGGCGATCCGCTCGAATGCAGGTGACCGTAGGGCAGCCATACGGTGCGGAACAAGAGGATCAGTGCGGAGAAATGCGGAAAGGATCACGGAATTCTGATTGTTCAAGATCGAACGCGGCCGGGGCGGGCGGGGAATTCCTTGCCCGGTACGGGCCCTGAGCCCTCGGCCTCCCGGTTCACCGCAAGGAGAGTGAGTCGCGTCACGCGGAAGCGGATGTCCCGATATGGTGCTTAGTTCCGTTAATAGGGAAGTGCGACATAAGGACTAGTCGCCACGACGGGCATTCAATGTCAAAAGTCGCAAAACGGGCATTTGACATGAAAGATGAGGGTGATCCCGACCGAGGAGCCCCCGGATGCCACCCACCGCCCCCCAGCTCAGCCCCGACGACCTCGACCGCGAGGCCGCCGCCCTCCATGACAGCGACGCCTGGCAGCGGATTGTCGAGGAGTGGACCGCCGCCGTGCCCGCCGCGACCCCTTCCGCTTCTCCGGCCCTGACCCCGACGGCGTCCCCGATCCCGATCCCGACCCTGACCGTGTCCCCGGCCCCGGCCCCGGCCCCGGCCCCGGCCCCGGCCCCGGCCCCGGCCCCGGCCGTGTCCCCGGCCCCGCTTCCGCTGGCGCCCGTGCCCGGCCCGCCGCCCGCTCGCGTGCCCGTCCTCGCGCCCCCGCCCGCACCCGGCGAGGACGCGGACCCCGAGGCGTGGCGGCGGCTGCTCACCGTCCCGGTGGACCGGCTCGTCGCCGACGCGCTCGGCACCCTGCCCCCGCCCCCGCCCGTCGAGCGCCGCCTCCCCGGTCGGATCGGAGCCGTCCTCCCCGACCGGCTGCACGCCTGGCGCCGGATCGGCAGCCCGGAGCTGCGCCCCTCGGTCCACCTCGGCTACGCCCGCCTCGTCCTGACGGAGTGGGGCTGGCAGAACACCCCGTACCGGCTGCGTGACGCCCGGGGTGCCCGGTGCGTGTGCGGCGCCCTGCTCGCCGCCCACCGCCTGGGATACGGCGGCGGGGCGACCATGAACGAGGCGGCGGCCTGGATCATGACCGAACTGCGCTCGCGCGGATGGCACGAGCTGATCGGGCCGTGGAACCGGGCCCCCGGCCGCACGGCGGGCGACGCGGTGGCCCTGCTCGACGCCACGATCCGCCGCGCCGCGCTCGCCGGGCGCTGAGCCGCCCCGGATCAGCCGCTGACGCTCGGTGCCCCGGTCTCGATGTGTCCGGTGTACCGGCGCGACCAGGTCCCGTCGAGGTCGGCGAGGACCGTGAAGTCGTACCAGCCGTTCTGGTGGGCGACGGCGTCGAAGTGGTCCTCACGGGTGGAGTTCGCCGGGACGGTGTACGTCCACGGGCCGTCCGTACGGTAGGCGTTCGAGCGGATCGTGAACGTCACGGGACCCGCAGAGGAGTTGCTCAGCCGGAACCACAGGGCCGTCTCCCCGGTGCCCGGCCCGGTCGCGTACCGGGCCGCCACCTCGACGGCTCTGCCCGCCCTGGAGGCGTCGCCGATGAAGCGCCGGAGGAAGCGGTTCGGGCCCATCATCGAGATGTCGTACTTGCCCGACCCCGACCCCGTACCGATGTTGAAGTAGTCCGACGCCGTGCCGCCGGGGTCGACCGTGTACTGCCAGGCGGCCGTGTCGCGGTGCTGGTGGGGGTGGATCGAGAAGTGCGCGGCGCTGCGGGCCTCGGCGCCCTGGTTGGTCATCGAGAACCAGGCCAGGATCTTGCCCGCGGCGCCGAACTCGAAGCGGTCGAGGTTGCCGTTCACCTGGTACGGCAGGGCGCGCGCGGGCCGGGTGCCGGGCTCCTGCGCGGGCAGGGCGTTGTTCTGCGGGGCCGGATTCGGCAGCGGCTTGCAGGTGGCCTGGCCGATCACCTTCGCCGTGGACGGAAGCCCGGCGGGCACCCCGTACACCGGGTGCGCGAAGTCGAAGACACCGGTCAGGTCACCCGTCACCTTCCGCCGCCACGCGCTGATGTTCGGGCAGGACGCCGGAGTGCCGAGGGCCGTCGTCCAGGTCTCCAGGAAACGCAGTACCGAGGTGTGGTCGAAGACCTCGGAGCTGACCCAGCCGCCCCGGGTCCACGGGGACATGACAATCATGGGAACGCGGAAGCCCAGCCCGATCGGCACGCCGTCCAGATACTCGCCCGGGGTGCCCGGCGGCGCCACCGGCGGCGGCACGTGGTCGAAGAAGCCGTCGTTCTCGTCGTAGTTCAGGAACAGCACGGTCGAATCGAAGACGTCCGCGTCGGCGGCGAGCGCGCGGTGCACGAGGTCCACGAAGTGCGCGCCGTCGCCCGGCGGGGCGTAGGGGTGCTCGGAGAACGCCTCGCTCGCGACCACCCACGACACCTGGGGCAGCGTCCCCGCGACGACGTCGGCGCGGATGGCCGCCGCGATGTCGTCCGGGGTGGAACCGGTCACCCTGGGCACCGAGCCCATGCCCCGGTCGTACAGCGGGTCCCCGGGACGCGCGTCCGTGAACCTCCTGAAGTACGCCAGACCGTTGTCGCCGTAGTTGTCCTGGGCGTTCTGGTAGACCTTCCAGCTCACCCCGGCGCGCTGGAGGGCCTCGGCGTACGTCTCCCAGGTGAGCCCCGACTCGTCGCCGCCGTCCTTGCTGGAGGCGTCTATCCTCCCGCTCCACAGGAAGGTGCGGTTGGGTCCGGTCGCGCTGAGCGCCGAGCAGAAGTACGCGTCACAGATCGTGTAGTGGTCCGCGAGCGCGTGGTGGAAGGGAATGTCGCCCCGGTCGAGATGGCCGAGCGTCCGGTTGTTGCCCACGCCCATGACCCAGTTGTCCAGACGCCCCTTGTTCCAGGCGGCGTGCTGGGAGGTCCAGCTGTGCGGCAGGTCGCCGTTGCACTGGGCCAGGGTCTCGCCGTCCGCGCCCCCGGCGGGCGGGGTGTCGCTGAGCTTCCAGGGGTACCGGCGGCCGCCCCAGTCGGGCTGGTCGAACATCCCCCAGCCGCCCGGGATGTTGCCCGCCGCGCGGTCGCCGAAGCCCCGGACCCCGCGCAGGGTGCCGAAGTAGTGGTCGAAGCTGCGGTTTTCCTGCATGAGGATCACCACATGGCGCACATCGGAGAGCGTGCCGGTGGCCGCCCGCGCGGCGGCGGACGCCCGCACCGGAGGCAGCGCGGCTCCCGCCACGAGTCCCGCGCCGATCCCGACGAACCCCCTGCGGCTGATGGGAACCATTCCCCGCCCCTTCCGTCACGGTGTGCCCTGGCGGCACGCCGGAGACATGATGGGGGAGCGCCGCTCAAAGGTGTACGGACGCGCAGTGAGGACTGGACCAACACACCATGACCATGGGGCGCCGGGGCGGAAATCGGTTCGGATCCAGACCGATGCCCCGGCCCGCTCAGACGGTACGGACCTCCACGCCCGCCTCGGTGAGCCGCGCCACGGCCTCCGGGGTGATGCCGGTGTCCGTGACGAGGAGGTCGACGTGGTCCAGACCGCAGATGCGGGCGAACGCCCGGCGGCCCAGCTTGGAGGAGTCGGTCACCACCACGACCCGGCTGGCGCGCTCGGCGAAGAGCCGGCTGATGCTCGCCTCGTCCTCCTGATGGGCCATCACGCCCAACTGGGGATCGACCCCGTCGACCCCCAGGACCACCACGTCGAGCACGACCTCGTTGAGCACTCCGACCGTCAGCGGTCCCACCAGCTCGTACGTCTGGGGTCTGGCCACCCCGCCGGTGGCGACGATCTTGATCTGGGGGCGCACCGCCAGCTCGCCCGCGATGTTCAGCGCGTTGGTGACCACCGTCAGCGCGGGACCGGGCGACGCCATCGCCCCCGGGAGCTCCGCGCGACCGCTCGCGAACCGCAGTGCGAGCGCCCGCGCCACCTCCGTCGTGGTCGTGCCCCCGTTGAGCCCCACGACCTCGCCGGGAGCGACCAGATCGGCCACCGCCTCCGCGATCCGGCGCTTCTCCGGGGCGTGCCGCGTGGACTTGTACCGCAGGGGCAGCTCGTACGACACGCCGTGCGCGACCGCGCCGCCCCGGGTCCGCACGAGCAGCTGCTGCTCCGCGAGCTCGTCGAGGTCCCGGCGGATCGTGGCGGCGGAGACGTCCAGTGTCGTCGCCGCCTCCTCCACCTCCAGCTTCCCCGAGGAGGCCAGGAGTTCGAGGAGCGTGTTCCACCGCTCGTGCTTGGACATGGGTCCCTCCCTGGGGATCGTGCGCACGTCCGATTCTATCCGCCGACGCATCCGGGATCTGGAAACAGAATGCATGTTTCTGCTTGAATGGCTCTGGCTTCGAACAGTTTTCATCACCACAGTGCCCCCTTCTTGCAAGGAGACCGGTCATGAGCACCACCCGTACCGCCGTGGAGATCGCTTCCCAGCCGACGACCTGGCGGCAGGCCGCCCGCACCCTCCCGCAGCACACCGCCGCCCTGCCCCGGCGCGGCGAGCGGGTCGCGGTGATCGGCTGCGGCACCTCCTGGTTCATGGCCCTGGCCTATGCCGAACTGCGCGAGTCCGGCGGCCACGGCGAGACCGACGCCTTCGCCGCCTCGGAGTTCCCCTACGGACGCCACTACGACCGGGTCGTCGCCATCACCCGCTCCGGCACCACCAGCGAGGTCCTGGCCGTCCTGTCCCGGCTGCGCGGCACGGTCCCCACCGGCGCGATCACCGCCGACCCCACGACCCCCGTGATGGACCTCGCCGACGAGGTCGCCGTCCTCGACTTCGCCGACGAGGAGTCCGTGGTCCAGACCCGCTTCGCCACCACGGTCATCGCCCTGTTCCGCGCGCACCTGGAGGCGGAGGACGCGCTGCCCGAGGGCGTGGCCACCGTCGAGGACGCCGCACGGGACGCCGAACAGGCCCTGGGGTCCCCGCTCGACGAGAGCGTCCGCGACGCCGAGCAGTTCACCTTCCTCGGCACCGGCTGGACCTACGGACTCGCCCTGGAGGCAGGCCTCAAGATGCGCGAGGCGGCCGGGGCGTGGACCGAGGCCTACCCCGCGATGGAGTACCGCCACGGCCCCATCAGCATCACCGGACCCGGCCGTGTCACCTGGGGCTTCGGAGTCCTGCCCGCCGGGCTCGCCGACGAGGTCCGCAAGGTCGGCGGCACCCTCTCCGAGAGCGACCTGGACCCGCTCGCCGACCTCGTCCGGGCCCAGCGGCTCGCCGTCGCCGTCGCCGAAGCGCAGGGTCTCGATCCCGACAGCCCCAGGAACCTGACCCGCTCGGTCGTCCTCACCGACCCCGCCGCCTGACCGCCGCCCGCACCCGCCACCCCGGAGAAGCACCATGCCGTTGACGCCGACCGATGAGATCGTCCGCCGCGCCCGCGCGGCGGGCACCGGCGTGGGGGCGTTCAACGTCCTCCAGCTCGAACACGCCCAGGCCATCGTGGCCGGAGCCGAGACCGCCGACCGGCCGGTCGTCCTCCAGATCAGCGAGAACACCGTCCGCTACCACGGCGCCCTGGAGCCGGTCGCCCTCGCCTCCCTCGCCGTCGCCCGCGCCGCCAAGACCCCCGTCGCCGTCCACCTCGACCACGCGGAGAACCCCGACCTCGTCCGGGAGGCCGTAGCCCTGGGACTCGGCTCGGTCATGTTCGACGCCTCGAAGCTCCCCTACGCGGAGAACGTCGCCGCGACCCGCGAGGTCGTGGAGCACTGCCACCGCCACGGCGTCTGGGTCGAGGCCGAACTCGGCGAGGTCGGCGGCAAGGGCGGCGCCCACACCCCGGGCGTCCGCACCGACCCCGCCGAGGCCCGCGCGTTCGTCGAGGCCACCGGAGTCGACGCCCTCGCGGTCGCCGTCGGCAGCTCCCACCAGATGCTGACCCGGGACGCGGTGCTCGACTTCGACCTGATCGCCCGGCTGCGCGCGGCCGTCGACACCCCGCTCGTCCTGCACGGCTCCTCCGGCGTCCCGGACGCGGACCTCACCACCGCCGTCGCCGCGGGCATGACCAAGGTGAACGTCTCCACCCACCTCAACAAGGCCTTCACCCGGGCCGTCCGCGACCACCTGGCGGAGCACCCGGCCACGGTCGACCCCCGCCACTACCTCACCCCCGCCCGCGCGGCCGTCGCCCACGAGGTCGCCCATCTCCTGACGGTCCTCGCACCCAACTGACCCGGCCCGCCGGACCGGGAGCCCGGCGCGGTGGCGCACCCCCTCCGCACCCCCTCCGCACCACCGCGCCGACCGGGCCCACGGAAAGCGGCCCCGACGGGGGCCGCGCTTCCGGAGCCGTACGGCGGGGCCCGCGCACCGAAGCACCCGCGCGGGCCCGCCGTACGGCCGCGTCAGCCCTCCCCGTCGATCCGCTCCGCCACGAACACCGGGATCTCCCGCTCGGTCCTCACCGCGTAGTCCGCGTAGTCGGGGAAGGCCGCCACCGCCCGCTCCCACCACGCCTCGCGCTCGGCGCCGGTGACGATCCGGGTCCGCATGTCCCACACCCGGGGGCCGTCCCGCACCTCCACGAGCGGCGAGGCGACGAGGTTGTGGTACCAGAAGGGGTGCTCGGGCGCGCCGCCCTTCGAGGCCACCAGGGCGTACGCCCCGTCGTGCTCGACCCGCATCAGCGGGGTCTTGCGGAGCTTCCCGCTGCGCGCGCCGACGCTGGTGACCAGCACGACCGGCATGTCCCGCATGGTCGTGCCCTGGGTGCCGCCGGACGACTCGTACAATTCGACCTGGTCACGCACCCACTGGCTCGGGCTGGGCTCGTACTCGCCTTCGAGGGGCATGGAAGTCCTTTCGGGTCGTTCCGGGACCCCGCTGGTCCCCGGGACGTCGTCAGTACCATCTCGTACAGTGACGCATGACGGCGGTGCGGTGGCACGACACGAGGGGGAACGGCCCGGACGGGGGAGTTGTTCCTACGGCCCGGCCCCCTCCCGGTCCCCGACCCGCCCGGCCCGCACCCGTTCCCAGGAGCCGCATCCGTGCCCAGCATCGAGTACGCCGACATCAGGACCGCCGCCGAGCGCGTCCACGGCCACGTCCGCCCCGTCACCGTCGCCCCCGCCGACCCCGGCACGCTGCCGTACGAGCTCCACTACGCCCTGGAGCTCATGCAGCACACCGGCTCCTTCAAGGCCAGGGGCGCGCAGAACTTCCTCCTCGCCCACCGCGAGGCGGGCACCCTGCCCACCGCCGGTGTCACCATCGCCTCGGGGGGCAACGCGGGCCTCGCGTGCGCCTGGGCGGCCCGGCGGCAGAACGTCACCGCGACCGTCTTCGTGCCGACCACCGCCCCCAAGGTCAAGGTCGACAAGCTCGTCGCCCTGGGCGCCGACGTCCGGCTCGTCGGCAGCGAGTACGCCGAGGCGCTCGCCGCCTGCGAGGACTTCGCGGCCACCACCGGCGCCCTCGCCTCCCACGCCTACGACCACCCGCTGATCGCCGCGGGCGCGGGCACCCTCCTCGACGAGATCCACGCGCGCGTGCCGGACCTCGACACCGTCGTCGTCGCGGTCGGCGGCGGCGGGCTCCTCAACGGCGTCGCCGTCGCCGCCCGGCACCACGGCATCCGCACCGTCGCCGTCGAACCCGAGGGGTCCCGCGCCCTCGACGCCGCCCTGCGGGCCGGTCACCCCGTCGACGTCACCGTCCGGTCCGTCGCCGCCGACTCCCTCGGTGCCCGCCGCGCCTCCGCCGCCGCGGTCGAGACGGCCCGCCACGACGACGTCCGCGGCGTCCTCGTCGGGGACGCCGCGATCGTCCGCGCCCGCCGCGCCCTGTGGGACGACCGCCGCCTGGCCGTCGAGCACGCCGCCGCCACCGCCCTCGCCGCCCTCGCGCCGCAGGACGACGGAACCGACGCGCCCTCCGGCTACCGCCCGGCCCGGGGCGAGAAGGTCTGTGTGGTCCTCTGCGGCGCCAACACCGACCCGGGCGATCTGACGGGGGAGCCCGAGGCCCGGTAGCCACGGCGACAGGACCGGCCTCCGCCACGGCCCCGGGCTCAGATCTCGATGCGGCACTCCCACCAGGGCCGGCCGGAGAAGCCGAAGGGGTCGTTGGCCGTGCGGGCGAGGACACGCGCGTCGACCGGGGCCAGCGCGGCCCGCAGCTCCCGGCGGGCGCGGGGGCGAAGGTTCCACACAGCCAGTTCCAGCAGGGTGCGGATGTGCCCGGTCGGGACGTCCGTGTAGCCGTAGCGCCACTCCTCGGCCCTGCGGGGGCGTCCGGCGAGCAGCGCCCAGCGATGCAGCGAGAGGGCGATCTCACCCCTGTCCAGGCCCCGGTCGCGCTCGAACCGGGCTATCTGCCGGTTCGCCGACGCCGACAGCCCCGGAATGACGGTTCTCCTGGCGCGCCCGGTGTCCCGAAGACGCAGCTGTGACCTGATCTCGCCCGGTGTCCGGCGAGGCATGGTGACTTCCCTGAAAGGGTGGGTGTCCGGCAGGTACCGGAACGATAACCCCACCGCCGATGATCGTCCATGCCCCGCCATCCGGACCCGCCCCCTCACCGTGACGGCGGGTGCGTCAGGATGGGGGCATGACCGAGATCCTCACCCCCCGTCTCGTCCTCCGGCGCTGGAGCGACGACGACCTCGTCCCGATGTCCGAGATCAACGCCGACTCCGAGGTCATGCGCTGGATCCGCGACGGCTCCGTCCTCGACCTCGAACAGACCGCCGAGGCCATCGAGCGCTGGGAGGACGAGTGGGACGAGGAGGGCTTCGGGCTGTTCGCCGTCGAGCTGCTCGGTTCGGGCGAGCTGATCGGCTTCGCCGGGCTCTCGGTCCCACACTTCCTGCCCGCGGTGCTGCCCGACGTGGAGATCGGCTGGCGTCTCGGCCGCTCCTACTGGGGCCAGGGCTACGCCTCCGAAGCCGCCCACGCGGTCCTGGAGTTCGCCCTCCAGGACCGCGGGCTCGACCGGCTCGTCTCCCTCATCCAGCCTTCCAACGAAGCCTCCGTGAACGTCGCGGAGAAGCTGGGCATGACCTTCGAGCGGGAGACGGTCCACCCGGAGTTCGGCCTGCCGCTCCAGGTCTACGCGATCGACCTCACCGAGTACCAGGCCTGACGACCCGGTCCCGGGACGCTCAACCGCGCTCGGGCAGGTCCCGCTCGGCGGGCAGCGACGTGACCGCGCTGTCCCCGACCGCGGCGCGCGAGGCCGCGGCGGCGGGCTTCTTCCCGCAGAACGCGGCCTCCAGCGTCCCGCCGAGCGCCGTGTTCGCCGCCCCCCGGTTCGAGGTGTTCGCCATCGCCGAGAGGCTCCGACGGCCGTCGCGGGTGGCGAAGGCGTACGTGTAGAAGCCCTGCACGGTGCCGGTGTGGCCGTACACCCGCGTCCCGCACGACAGGTCGTAACGGCGCAGGCCGAGCCCGTAGAACCGGGTGTTCGTGGTGTCGGTCGGGGTGACCGAGGTCATCGCCTCCATCATCGCCGGGGACAGCAGCCGCCCCCGCGTCAGGGCGCTGATGAAGGTGTTCAGGTCGGCGGGGCTGGAGATCACGGCCCCGGCGGACTGCGCCCAGGAGACGGTCTGCTCCGTGGAGTCGACGAGCGCGCCACCGGGCTCGTCGGGGTGCAGATAGCCGCGCGCGTGCGGTCCCGTGATCCTGACGTCGGGGTGCACGTACGAGGTGTCGCGCAGCTTCAGGGGCTTGAGGACGCGGCGCTGGTAGGCGTCGGACACCGGCTTGCCCGTGAGCTTCTCGATGAGCATCCCGACCACCACGAAGTTGGCGTTCGAGTACTTGTAGGAGACGCCCGGCTCCGTCGTACGGGGCTCGCTCAGGGACAGGTCGACCAGCTCCTGGTAGCTGAACACCCGGTTCCGTACGGACTCGAAGCCCGGCACGGTGTCGGCGAACATCGCGTTGGTGTAGTCCGCGAGCCCACTGCGGTGGGTCAGCAGGTGCCGGACCGTGATGCGGTCGTCCGGCAGCAGACCGGGCAGGTACGTGTTCACCGGGGCGTCCAGCTCCAGCCTGCCCTCCTGCACCAGCTGGAGCAGCACGACCGTGGAGAACGTCTTGCTGACACTGCCGATGCGGAAGCGGGACCGGATGTCCATCGGCGCGTTCGTGACGCGGTCCTGGACGCCGACGGCCCGGCTCCGGACCCCCTCGGGTCCGGTGAAACGGGCCATCGCGCCGGGCGCGCCGTTGGCCATGGCCGCGTTCAGGGCGGCGGTGACCCCGTCCATGTCGGGCGCGGGCACGGCGGGCGTCGTGGCGGCGGTCGTGGCGGGGGCGGGGGCGGCGAACGCGCTCGTGGCGGGGACGACACCCGCGGCGAGGGAGGCGATCAGAGCGGCGCTCACGGCCAGGCGTCGGTGCGACGTCAGGGGCACGGGATTCCTCAACTTCTTCCGGGTCGTTCGGCACGGCACACGGCCCGGTGTGCCGGGGGCACGGCGGCCATGGCCGCGCGGCCCCGGTCCCGTACCCATGGATCATGAGTGCGGGTACGCGGTGAACGGTTCCTGACACGCGGCGGACGATCCGGACCCGGCCGTTCCGAACGGCGGCCCCGACACGCGCAACCGGTCGGCCGAAAGGGATCGGCCGACCGGTTGCGCCGGGGGAGCGGGGATCAGACCGCGTCGAAGCGGTCCAGCTCCATGACCCGGCTCCACGCGGCGACGAAGTCCGTCACGAACTTCTCCCTGGCGTCGTCGCTCGCGTAGACCTCCGCGAGCGCGCGCAGCTCCGAGTTCGAGCCGAAGACCAGGTCCGCGCGGGTGCCCGTCCACCGGACCTCGCCGGTGGCGGTGTCACGGCCCTCGAACGTCGTCGCGTCCTCGGAGGTCGCCGTCCACGCCGTGCCCATGTCGAGCAGGTTGACGAAGAAGTCGTTCGTCAGGACGCCCGGGGTCGCGGTCAGGACACCGTGCGAGGACTGCTGGTGGTTCGCGCCGAGGACGCGCAGACCGCCGACGAGGACCGTCAGCTCGGGCGCGCTCAGGGTCAGCAGGTTGGCGCGGTCGACCAGCAGGTACTCGGCGGGGAGCCGGTTGCCCTTGCCGAGGTAGTTGCGGAAGCCGTCGGCCTGCGGCTCCAGCGCGGCGAAGGACTCCACGTCCGTCTGCTCCTGCGCGGCGTCCACCCGGCCCGCCCGGAAGGGGACCTCGACCTCGAAGCCCGCCTCCTTCGCGGCCCGCTCGACGCCGACCGCGCCGGCCAGGACGATCAGGTCGGCCAGCGACACCTTCTTGCCGCCGTCCTGGGCGTCGTTGAACGTGTCGCGGAGGCCTTCCAGGACGCGCAGCACCGACGCCAGCCGGTCCGGGTCGTTGACCTCCCAGCCGATCTGGGGCTGGAGGCGCACCCGGGCGCCGTTCGCACCACCGCGCTTGTCGCTGCCCCGGAAGGAGGAGGCGGCGGCCCACGCGGTCGAGACCAGCTCGGACACCGTCAGACCGGTGGCGGCGACCGCGCTCCTGAGCGAGGCGATGTCCGCCGCTTCCACCTGCTCGTGGTCGGCGGCGGGCAGCGGGTCCTGCCAGAGCAGGACCTCGGAGGGCACCTCGGGGCCGAGGTAGCGGGCGACCGGACCCATGTCGCGGTGGGTCAGCTTGAACCAGGCGCGGGCGAAGGCGTCGGCGAACTCCGCCGGTTTCTCGTGGAAACGCCGCGAGATCAGCTCGTACGCCGGGTCGAACCGCAGCGACAGGTCCGTCGTCAGCATGGTCGGCGCGTGGGTCTTCGACGGGTCGTGGGCGTCCGGGACCGTGCCCGCGCCCGCGCCGTCCTTCGGACGCCACTGGAAGGCGCCCGCCGGGCTCTTGAACTGCTCCCACTCGTAGCCGAAGAGGATGTCGAAGAAGCTGTTGTCCCAGGCCGTCGGCGTGTCGGTCCAGATGCCCTCCAGACCGCTGGTGATCGCGTCGCCGCCCCTGCCGGTGCCGTGGGTGCTGCTCCAGCCGAGACCCTGCTCCTCCAGCGCGGCGGCCTCGGGGTCGGCGCCCACGCGGTCGGCGGGCCCGGCGCCGTGCGTCTTGCCGAAGGTGTGGCCGCCCGCGATGAGGGCGACGGTCTCCTCGTCGTTCATCGCCATCCGGCCGAAGGTCTCGCGGATGTCCCGCGCGGCGGCGATCGGGTCCGGAGTGCCGTTGGGGCCCTCGGGGTTGACGTAGATGAGGCCCATCTGCACCGCGCCGAGCGGGTTCTCCAGCTCGCGGTCGCCGGTGTAGCGCTCGTCGCCGAGCCAGGTGGTCTCGGGGCCCCAGTAGACGTCCTCGTCGGGCTCCCACACGTCCGCGCGGCCACCGGCGAAGCCGAAGGTCTCGAAGCCCATCGACTCCAGGGCGACATTGCCCGCGAGGATCAGCAGGTCGGCCCAGGAGATGTTCTGGCCGTACTTCTTCTTCACCGGCCACAGCAGACGGCGGGCCTTGTCCAGGTTGCCGTTGTCCGGCCAGCTGTTGAGCGGCGCGAAGCGCTGCTGGCCCGCCCCGGCGCCGCCGCGTCCGTCGCTGACGCGGTACGTGCCCGCGCTGTGCCACGCCATCCGGACCATCAGCGGGCCGTAGTGCCCGAAGTCGGCGGGCCACCACTCCTGCGAGGTGGTCAGCACCTCGGCGATGTCCCGCTTCACGGCCGGCAGATCGAGGTTCCCGAACGCCTCGGCGTAGTCGAACTCCCCGCCCAGCGGGTTCGCCACGGCGGGGTTCTTCGCGAGGATCTTCAGGTTGAGCCGGTTCGGCCACCACTGGCTGTTGCCGCCGCTCTGGGTGGGGTGCGCGGCACGGCCGTGCGCGACAGGACAGCCACCGCCGCCCTCCTCCTTCGCGTCCACGACGATCGCTTCATGGTTCTCAGACATGGAGTCCCTTCCGGACCAGGCGGTTCTTTCGCAGTGATCAGGAAGCGCGGTCGGCCGCTCGGCCGGACACCGGCCGCTCCCCGCGGGTGGACCGGCGCGCCCTGGTGAACGCCCCCGCCCCGCCCGCCGTGCCGGAGTCTTCCTGTCCCTTGGCCATCATCGAATCCGATCCTACGATGGACGAAGTCCAAGTCAAGAAGAAACCCAATCATTCGAAGGGGTGAGCCGGATGAGTGACCTGCTGGCGCGACTGCGCGCGCGTGGCTGGCGGATGACGTCCCAGCGGCGGGTCGTCGCGGAGGTCCTCGACGGCGACCATGTGCACCTCACGGCGGAGGAGGTGCACGTACGGGCCGTGGCGCGGCTGCCGGAGATCGCGCGGGCGACGGTCTACAACACCCTCGGTGAACTGGTCGCGCTGGGCGAGGTGGTGGAGCTCTCCACCGACGGGCGGGCCAAGCGGTACGACCCCAACGCGCGCCGCCCGCACCAGCACCTGGTCTGTTCGGGCTGCGGTGTCATCCGGGACGTCCACCCGACCGGTGACCCGCTGGCCGACCTCCCGCCCGGCGAGCGGTTCGGGTTCGCCGTGTCGAAGGCGGACGTCACGTACCGGGGGCTCTGTCCGGCCTGTTCCTGACGGCCTGTTTCTGGTGGGCCGGGTGGTGCGGGTGAGGCGGCGGGTGCGGCAGGAACGGCGGGAGCCCCTCCACCCGGTGGTGGAGGGGCTCCTCGTGTGCCGCGCCGCCGTGCGGCGGACGGTCTACTTCAGGACCGCGAGCGCGTCCTCGTAGTTCGGCTCGTCGGCGATCTCGCCCACCAGCTGCGCGTGCAGCACGGTGTCGTTCTCGTCCAGGACCACGACGGCGCGGGCGGCCAGACCGGCCAGCGGGCCGTCCGCGATGTCCACGCCGTAGTTCTCGTGGAACTCGCGGCCGCGCAGGGTCGAGAGGTTCTTGACGTTCTCCAGGCCCTCGGCGCCGCAGAAGCGGGCCTGGGCGAAGGGCAGGTCGGCGGAGACGCAGAGCACGACCGTGTTGTCGAGGTCCGCGGCCTTCTCGTTGAACGCGCGCACGGAGGAGGCGCAGGTGGGGGTGTCGACGCTCGGGAAGATGTTGAGGACCTTGCGCTGACCGGCGAAGTCCTTCAGGGACTTGTCCGCGAGACCCTCGGCGACGAGCGTGAAGTCAGGAGCCTGGCTGCCCGGCGTCGGCAGTGCGCCGTTGACCTGTACCGGGTTGCCCTTCAGCGTGACCTGGGCCATGGGGAATCTCCTTCGGAGGGATGGGTGGCGACGGGGGAATCGTACGGCGTGGTGGCGGACGTGCCGGACAGGGCCTCCGGGAAGGGGGAGCCGAGCCCCCTTGACTCCCCCTTCTCTCACTTCTTAAATCATGGATGCGGCTAAGGCTCATGACCTCCATTCATGTCATGCCCATGATGTTGTGTGTCCCGGGTCCGGCCGCCTCCCCCACACCCGACGGAAGTGAGAGCCATGAGCCCCTCACGCACCTCCCGCCGCCCCCTGCTCACCGCCCTCGCGGCCCTCGCCGTGGCCGCCGCCGCGCTGGGCCTCGGCCCCGCCGGAACCACGGGCCCCGCCGGGGCGGACGTACGGCTCCGGCCCGTGGCCGGGGCCGCCGCCGTCACCTTCTCCGACGACTTCGACGGCCCCGCGGGCTCCGCGGTGAACGGCTCCCGCTGGCAGACCGAGACCGGCGACAACGTCGACAACCACGAGCGGCAGTACTACACGGCGGGCACCGCCAACGCCGCTCTCGACGGCCAGGGCCGTCTGGTGATCACCGCCCGGAAGGAGAACCCCGCGAACCACGCCTGCTGGTACGGCCGCTGCGAGTACACCTCCGCGCGGCTCAACACCGCCGGAAGGTTCACCACCACGTACGGGCACGTCGAGGCCCGGATGAAGGTGCCGCGCGGCCAGGGCATGTGGCCCGCCTTCTGGATGCTCGGCAACGACATCGGGCAGGTCGGCTGGCCCGCCTCCGGCGAGATCGACGTGATGGAGAACGTCGGCTTCGAACCGTCCACCGTCCACGGCACCCTGCACGGACCGGGCTACTCGGGCGCGGGCGGCATCGGCGCCGCCCACACCCTGCCCGGCGGCCAGGCGTTCGCCGACGCCTTCCACACCTTCGCGGTCGACTGGTCGCCCGGCCGGGTCAGCTGGTCCGTGGACGGGACCGTCTACCAGACCCGTACGCCCGCCGATCTCGGCGGCCGGACCTGGGTGTTCGACAAGCCGTTCTTCCTCATCCTCAACCTCGCCGTCGGCGGTTACTGGCCCGGCGACCCGGACGGCTCGACCTCCTTCCCCCAGCAGCTCGTCGTCGACCACGTCCGGGTGACCACCTCCGACGGTCCCGCCACCGGCGGCCCGATCACCGGCATCGGCGGCAAGTGCGTGGACGTGGCCGGTGCCGACAGCGCCGACGGCACCCCCGTCCAGCTCTACGACTGCAACGGGACCGGCGCCCAGCGGTGGACCCTGGCGGCGGACGGCAGCGTCCGCGCGCTCGGCAAGTGCCTCGACGTCACCGCCGCGGGCACGGCCGACGGCACCCGCGTCCAGCTCTACGACTGCAACGGCACGGACGCCCAGCGCTGGACCGCCGACGTGGCCCGGGACATCGTCAACCCCCGGTCCGGAAAGTGCCTGGACGCCACCGGCAACAGCTCGGCCAACGGCACCCGGCTCCAGATCTGGACCTGCGCGGGCACCGCGAACCAGAAGTGGAACGTGACCCGCTGACCGGCCGACAGGGCCGACCGCCGACAGAGCCGTCCCACGGGTGGAGCCGACCGGCCGGCGGAACCGGCCTTCGGGCCGGAGCCGACCGGCCGGCCCCTTCACGGAGGCGGCCGGTCGACCACGCCGATCCGCCGCTCCCGGGCGGGTCCGCGCCCGACCGGCCCACCGCGCCGGGCCCCTTCCGGCGTCGGCCCCGCCGCCCTCCCGCGTACGCTCGTCCCGTGCCGCCCACCCCACGCCTCCACCGTGTCGCCGTCCTCGTGCTCGAAGGGGCGAAGCCGCTGGACGTCGGCATCCCCGCGCAGGTCTTCACGACCCGCGCGAGTATGCCGTACGAGGTACGGGTGTGCGGCGCCGAACCCGGACTCGTCGCCGGGGGCGACGGCCTCTCGTACGCCGTCGCCCACGGCCTCTCCGCGCTGGCCTGGGCCGACATCGTCTTCGTCCCCGGCTACCGCTTCCCCGACCGGGAGGACCCGCCGAGGGCCGTGCTCGACGCCCTCGTCGCCGCCCATGAACGGGGCGCGCGGCTCGCCGCGATCTCCACCGGTGCCTTCGCCCTCGCCGCCACCGGACTCCTCGACGGCAAGCGCGCCACCACCCACTGGCACTACACCCACGCCCTGATGGCGAAGCGTCCGCTCGTCCGGGTCGACGAGAACGTCCTCTTCGTGGACGAGGGCAGCGTCCTCACCTCGGCGGGCGCCGCCTCCGGCATCGACCTCTGTCTGCACATCCTCCGGGGCGACCTCGGCGTCGCCGCGGCCAACCACGCCGCCCGGCGGCTGGTGGCCGCGCCCTACCGGAGCGGCGGTCAGGCCCAGTACGTGCCGCGCAGCCTGCCCGAGCCGCTCGGCGAACGGTTCGCCGCCACCCGGGAATGGGCGCTGCACCGGCTCGCCGAACCCCTCACCCTGGACGCGCTGGCCCAGCACGCGGCGGTCTCGCCGCGCACCTTCTCCCGGCGCTTCGCCGAGGACACCGGATACACCCCCATGCAGTGGGTGATGCGCGCCCGCGTCGACCTCGCCCGTGAACTCCTCGAACGCTCCGAGCGGAGCGTCGAGCAGATCGCCGCCGACTCCGGACTCGGCACCGGCGCGAACCTGCGGCTGCACTTCCAGCGCATCCTCGGCACCACGCCCAGCGAGTACCGGCGCACCTTCACCAAGGGCGAGTAGCCGCTCCCGGGGGCCTCCCCGGGATCTTGGCACGATCCTTGCGGACCGTGGCGATCACGCCTCTGTCGGGCCTGCTCCCGGCGCGCGAACCTGGTGGTACCGCAGAAGGGACACCTCATCATGACTCGCATCGCCATCAACGGATTCGGCCGCATCGGACGCAATGTGCTGCGCGCACTGCTGGAGCGCGAGACCGACCTCGAGGTCGTGGCCGTGAACGACCTCACGGAGCCCACCGCACTCGCGCGCCTGCTCGCCTTCGACTCGACCTCGGGCCGCCTCGGCCGCCCGGTCACCGTCGAGGGCGACACCCTCGTGGTCGACGGGCGCCGCATCAAGGTGCTCGCCGAGCGCGAGCCCGCGCAGCTGCCCTGGGCCGAGCTGGGCGTGGAGATCGTCCTTGAGGCGACCGGCCGTTTCACCTCCGCCAAGGCGGCCCGCGCCCACCTCGACGCCGGTGCCAAGCGCGTGCTCGTCAGCGCGCCCTCGGACGGCGCCGACGTGACGCTCGCGTACGGCGTCAACACCGACGCGTACGACCCCGAGCTGCACACCATCGTCTCGAACGCCTCGTGCACCACGAACGCGCTCGCGCCGCTGGCCGCGGTCCTCGACGACCTCGCGGGCATCGAGCACGGCTTCATGACGACGGTCCACGCCTACACGCAGGAGCAGAACCTGCAGGACGGTCCGCACCGCGACCCGCGCCGCGCCCGCGCCGCCGGTGTCAACATCGTGCCGACCACCACGGGTGCCGCCAAGGCCATCGGCCACGTCCTGCCGAACCTCGAAGGCAAGCTGTCCGGCGACTCGATCCGCGTCCCGGTGCCGGTCGGTTCGATCGTGGAGCTGAACACCACCGTCTCCCGCGACGTGACCCGCGAGGACGTCCTCGCGGCGTACCGCACGGCGGCCGAGGGCCCGCTCGCCGGTGTCCTGGAGTACTCGGAGGACGCCCTGGTCTCCGCCGACATCGTCGGCAACCCGGCCTCGTCGATCTTCGACTCGGAGCTCACCCGGGTCGAGGGCCGCCACATCAAGGTCGTCGCCTGGTACGACAACGAGTGGGGCTTCTCGAACCGCGTGATCGACACGCTCCAGCTGCTCGCCGGCTGACCCGGAAGTCCGTTCTGCCCGACGCCCCCGCCGCATCCACGGACGCGACGGGGGCGTCGGGCGTTCCCGTACGGGTTCAGCGGCGCACGGCCCGCCACAGCAGCACCGAGCCCAGCACCGGCACGCCGAGACCGAAGACCGCGACCAGCGTCAGCTCCGTCGGCCCGATGCGGCCCGAGGCGCCGAGCCCGACGCTCAGGAACAGCAGCACCGGCACGGCCGCCCCGGTGACGGTCCCGACGATCTTCTCCCGGCGCTGCCACTGCGGGGCGCGCCACAGCAGGAACAGGGTCCCGATCAGCACCGCCGCCCCCAGCAACGGGGCGAGCACGAGGAGCAGTCCCGAAGCGGCGAGCAGCGCCAGGACGCGCCGGGTGCGGGGAGCCGCGGGGGCCGCTCCCTCCTCGCTCAGGGCGGAGGCGGCCACGGTCCGCGGGTCGCCCAGTCCGGTGAGGACCGCACGGACCCGGTCGTCGTCCGTGCTCCCGTCCACTCCGTTGACCTCGATGTGCTCGCGGAGGTCCGCGAGGAGTTCGGCGCGCCGCTCGGCGGGCAGGCCGGTGGTCTCGCGCCCGACGGCGTCGAGGTAGGCGGCCGCGAGCGGGTGGTCGACGGCGTTCATGTGGGATCCCCCTGTGGGTCGGTGAGGAAGTGGTCGACGGCGTCCCTGAAGTGCGGCCACGCCCGGGTGAACTCGGTGAGCGAGGCCCGGCCCGCGCCGGTGAGCGTGTAGTAGCGGCGCGGCGGTCCGCCGGAGGCGTCGCGCAGCTCGGTGTCGACGAGCCCCTCGCGGCGGAGCCGTGACAGCAGGGGGTACATCGTGCCCTGACTGGTGGTCATGGCACTCACCGAGGACAGCTCGGCGACGATCTCGACGCCGTACTTCGGCTCGTCCCTGAGCAGCGCGAGGACGCAGTACTCCAGAACTCCCTTGCGGAGCTGGCTCGGGACCCTGCCGCCGAAGTCGTTCATTGCGTTACCAGGAGCCATGCAATGCAAGATACTCGGCGCGGGGGACTCCGACAAGCCCGTTTCCCGGGACGTGCCCCGGGAAACGGGCGGATCACCCGGCCGACCCCACCGCCGACCGGGTGCCGGGCTCAGCCCGTGGCGCGGTACGCCGTGGTCAGTCGGGCGACCGCCCCGGGGAGGTCGCCCGTGAGCAGCAGGTGGTCGGCCTCGGCGAAGGGTTTGGCCACCGCCTCCGTGACGTTCCCGCCGATCTTCTTCTGGACGATCAGCCGGGCCGTCCCGACGAGCCGACGGCCCTCCGCCGAGTCGCCCCGCCCGGCGGCCTGGAGCACCTTCGCGGCCGTCCCCAGCACCCGCAGCGCGCTCTCCCCGCCGGTCGGCACCGGGCTGAGGGTGGTGAGCCCCCAGCCGTACGGGAACTGGGGGTCGTACCGCTCGTCCCCGACGTTGACCGGCAGCTGGGACTCCGACCTCGGCCAGGTCACCGGCAGCCGACCGGTGAACGGCCGCCTGCCGTAGAGGACATCGGCGACGCCGTCGCCCTCCGTGCCCGGCAGCCAGGACGCGACGAGGGCGTCGATCTCCGGGAGCCGGTCGCCGATCAGCTGGGGGCGGCCCGAGACCACGAGCACCGCGCACGGCATCGCCGCGCACACCCGGTCCACCGCCGCCTTGTCCGCCGCGCCCAGTTCGAGGTCATGGCCGTTGCCGACGTCCCCGATCCCCTCCGCGTACGGGGTCTCGCCGACCACGACCACGCCCACGTCGTAGCCGCCGGTCGGCGCGGAGGCGTCCTTCGACCAGGCGATGTCGGCGCCCGGCGCGGCCCGGCGCATCCCTTCGAGGATCGTCGTGCCGGTGGTCGTACGGCCGGAGGCGCCCTGCCAGCTGACGGTCCAGCCGCCCGCCTGGTTGCCGAGGTCGTCGGCGTCGGACCCGGCCACGTACACCTTCTGGCCCGGCCTCAGCGGCAGGACGGGGCCTTCGTTCTTCAGGAGGACCTGGGACTTCGCCGCCGCCTCGCGGGCCACCGCGCGGTGCGCCGCGGAGCCCACCGACGGCAGGTTCGTCCGGTCCGCGTACGGCTTCTCGAAGAGGCCGAGGCGGAACTTCTGCGTCAGGATCCGTGCCACGGCGTCGTCGATCCGCGCCGCCGTGACGCGCCCGGCCTCCGCCTCGGCGGTCAGCGTCCGGGTGAACTCCCGGTAGTTCGTCGGCACCATGATCATGTCGAGGCCCGCGTTGACCGAGGTCCGCACATCACTGGCGTAGTCGCCGGGGATCTGGTCGATGGCCTGCCAGTCGCTGATGACGAAGCCCTCGAAGCCCATCCGGTCCTTCAGGACACCGTTGATCATCTCGGCGTTCGCGTGCATCTTCACCGGCCCCCGGCCGTCGCCGAGGACGTCCAGCGAGGAGTACGAGGGCATGACCGTCCCGGCACCGCGCCGGACCGCCTCGGCGAACGGTGCGAGGTGCACCGCCTCCAGCTCCGCCCGGGTGACCCGGGTGATCCCCTGGTCGATGGTGTACGAGCCGGTGGACGAGGAGCCGTAGGCCGTGCCCCCGTCGCCCACGAAGTGCTTGGCGCTGGTCAGCACCTTGTCGGCGCGGTCGAGGTCCGAGCCGTCCCGCGCGCCCTGCATCCCGTCGATCATCGTCTCCATGGCGGTGACCAGCGCCGGGTCCTCGCCGAACGCCTCGTAGGAGCGGCCCCAGCGTTCGTCCCGGGTGACGCAGACGCAGGGGGCGAAGTCCCAGGGCACCCCGGTGGCCCGCACCTCCTTCGCGGTGACGGCGCCGGTCCGCGCGGCGAGCCCGGGGTCGCGCCCCGCGCCGATGCCGATGTTGTGCGGCATGACGGTCGCCCCGACGACGTTGTTGTGCCCGTGGACCGCGTCGACGCCGTAGATCAGGGGGATCTGGAAGCGGGTCGCCCGGGTGCGCAGCTGGAAGGCGTCGATCATCGAGGCCCAGGCCTCGGGCGTGTTGGGGGTGGGCACCGAGCCGCCGCCGGAGAGCAGCGAGCCGAGCGCGTGTCCGGCGATGTCGCCCGGCGACCGCAGCGCGTTCCGCTCCGCCTGGGTCATCTGGCCGACCTTCTCCGCGAGGGACATGCGGGGGAGCAGATCGGTGACGCGCTCGCGGACCGGCAGCCGTCCGTCGAGGTACGGCAGCCCGTGCGCGTTCACCACGACCAGCGGGTTCTCGGCGGGTGCCTCGGCGCCCTCGACGGTCAGCCGCAGCGGGATCGTCTCGGCGCTCTCGGCGGCGCCGTCCCTCAGCGTCGGCACGGTCACCGATCGGGTGGTGCCGGAGGGCGTCCCGGCGGGGAACACCAACCGGCCGGAGACCGGCCGGTAGTCCTCGCCCGGCTCGGCGGTGCCGTCGCCGCCCTCCGTCGTGTACGCCACGGTGACCGGAGCGCCGGTCGGCCCGGAGCCGGTGGTGGCCACCGAGACGTCCACCCGGGCGGCGCGGCCCTCCTCGACCGGGTGCACCACGGAGCGGGTCACCACCCGGGTGGTGAGCGAGGGTTCGGCCGTCCCGTACAGCTCGACGCCGTCCAGGGCGAACCTGCCGGGCGCGCCGGTCGGCAGGGTGACGGCGTACCCCCACATCCGGTCGAGGCCGAGGATCCGGTCGATGCCGCCGACGGGCTGGTAGTCGGTGCGGTAGACGAAGGCGGAGAACGGGATCTCGACCTGGTGCCAGCCCTCCCGGTCGTCGGTGAAGGAGGTCGTCCACAGCTCGGACGCCTCGCCGTTCGCGCCACCGTCCTTGATCTCCAGGGCGATCCGCCTTCCCGAGCCGGGCGGCAGGGGCGCGGTGTTCTGCCCGTACCACCAGAAGCGGATCCCCCGGTACGCGGTCCAGTCCTGGGCCGGGCGGTCGAAGGCGAAGTCGTGGGTGAAGCCGCCCCAGCCGCCGATGGCGTAGTCGCCTTCGAGGACGGAGCCGCCCTCCGGGGCGTCGGCGCGCTCCACGAGTCTGAGGTCCGGGTGGGAGGAGGCGGTGTCGCCCCAGGTGAACAGCCCTTCGGCGGGGGGACCCGCGAACGGGACCTCGCCCTCGAAGCGGTCGACGATCCGGGGCACGGGTTCCTGCGCGGCGGCGCTCGGGGGACCGCCGGAGAGCAGACCGGTGAGTACGGCGGCGGTGGCGATCACCGCCGAGACCACCGTCCTTCGGGGACGTGCGGATGCCATGCGGGCTCCTCGGGACGGGCCGGGCCCGTCGAAGGGGACGGGGGAGAGGGGGCGGAACGGGTGCGGGATCAGGCCGGGTGGTGGGTCCACTTCTGGTTGGCCCCGCCGGTGCGGCTCCAGATCTGTGCCCGGGTCCCGTCGGCGGAGGAGCCGCCGGTGACGTCGAGGCACTTGTCCGCGCCGGTGTGGACCACGTCGTGCGTGGCGGGGTCGTACCGCCAGCGCTGGGCGGCGGTGCCGTTGCAGTTGTACAACTGGACCCGGGCGCCGTCGGCGGTCGAACCGCCGGTGACGTCGAGGCATTTGCCGAGGGCGCGGACGCTGCCGTCCCCGGCGAGGGTCCAGCGCTGGGCGGCGGTCCCGTTGCAGCCGTACGACTGGACGGGGGCGCCGTCGGCGGTGGCGCCGCCCGCGACGTCCGGGCACTTCCCGGCCGGACCGGTCAGGGCGCCGCCGGGCGGGCCGCCGCCGGGCGTCCCGGACCAGGTGAAGGTGGCGGTGGTCCGGGCCGGGAAGGTGTACGTGAACGACTGGTCGCCCCACACGACCCGGACGGACCGGGCGGAGGTCCCGCCGTTGTGGGCGATCAGTGCCTTGGAGCCGTCGGTGTTGCGCCAGGCCACGTTCTTGACGGTGCCGTCGGCGGTGGAGCCGATGCGGTACGCGCCGGGCCGGACGAACTTCGTCAGATGACCGGTCGCGTAGTACTCGATCGTGCGGTCGACCTGTCCGGCGCGGGGCCCGCCCTGCTGGACGGTGACGAGGCCGGTACAGGTGCCGCAGCCGCCGTTGTGCGGGCCCATGTCCTGGTTCAGGGCCAGGCTCCACTTGACCAGGCTGCTGCTCCAGTCGCGGGCGTGGCCGACGATGTCGTTCAGGTCCTCGTCGTGCTGGTTCGCGATCCAGGTGCCGCCGGAGTGCTCGGTGCTGAACTGCGGGACCGACGGGTACTGGTCGTGGACCTGACCGCCGGCGGCCGGGTCGCCGGAGTAGCCGTGCCAGGCGATGCCGCCGAACAGCGGGTCCTCGCGCACGCCCGCGTCGCCGAGGACCCCGGCGCCGAAGTTCGCGTAGTCGCCGTAGTTCCCGTCGTGCACCAGGACCTCGGTGTCGAGTCCCGCCGCGCGCAGGGCCGGGTGGAGGTGGTTCTTGGTGAACTCGACCAGACCGGCCGGGTTCCAGCTCATGCCCGGGTAGTCCATGGCGGCCGGGTCGCCCGGCCGGCGGCAGTTGGGCTCGTTCTGCACGGAGAGGTAGTCGACCCGCACCCCGGCGGTCCGGTGGCTCCGCACGTACTTCACCAGGTACCGGGCGTACAACGGGTAGGACTCGGCCTTCAGCCACCCCATCCGGTCCATCCGGCCGTTGTCCTTCATCCGGCCGGGGGCGCTCCACGGCACGCCCTTCACCCGCAGGTCCGGGTTGGGCCGCCGGGCCTGGACGGTGAGCAGCCGGACGTCGGTGTCGTAGCCGTTGTTCCCGAAGCCGTCCGGGTCGCAGCAGGTGTCGTCCAGGGACACGTTCCCCGGCCGGGACAGGTCGGAGGCGCCGATCGGGTTGCGGACGAAGGACAGGCCGATGCCGTCGGTGGGGGAGAACAGCGCGCGCGTCACCTCGTCGCGGGTGGCGGCGCCGACGGCGCCGCCGCGCAGCAGATGGGCGGTGGGGTCGGTGATCGACGCGCCGCCGCCCTCGAACCGCCGGTAGGTGGTGCCCTCGTCGACGGTGAGGGTGCGGTCCGCGGTGCCGCCCGCCGGTCCGAACGCGATCGGCGCCTGCGGGGCGAGCCCACGGGTGACGGTGCGTCCGCCCGCGTCGGACGTGGTGGTGAGCCGGACGTCGACCCGCTCACCGGCCGCCCGCGCGGTGCCGGGCCCGGTGAGGACGAGACTCCCGGCGAGGAGGGAACCGGCGGCGAGGACGGTGAGCGGCCGGAGGCCCTGGACCGGTCCGCGGCGCGCGGTGCCGGTGCGCCCGGGTCCACCGCCGCGCCGGAGGAACGCACGGAGACGCATAAGTGTGTTATGCACCTGACAAGCCTTTCGCCGTTCGTGCCCGGCAAGCGACAGCAGCAAGCCTTTTATCAAGGCATGAAGTTATGAGGTGCCCCGAGACCCGTCAACCCTCCGCGCGCAGGCACCCCTCTCCGGGTCCCGGAGCCGGGCGTGTCGGGTGCGCCGAGCGGTGGGGCACGCCGGGGCGGCCCGGGCGCGGGCGCCGTCACGGCAGCCGTACGCCGCCCCTCTCCGCCTCCGCCACGAGCGTCTCCTCCCCGTACGGCCCGTCCCCGTCGGCCGCCCGGTGGCGCCCGCTGATCGCGGGGAACGCCCGGCGCGCGGAGCCGACGGCGGCGACCGGGATCGCGGCGGTCACCACGGCGCCGACCGCCCCGGCGGGCAGGAGCCGTCCGGGCCCGCGCCGTCCTTCCGGACGGCGTACGCCACGAGGAGGAGGACCGGCCCCGCGACTCCGCACGACAGCGGGTTCCCCATGGACGCCCCGGCACGCTCGCGCACGGGCCCTCCTTCGCTCGGCTTCCGGGAACGGCCCGGCTTCCGGGAACGGCCCGGCTCCCGGGGAACAGTTCGGTACCCGGGATCATCGTCGTGCCCGGAGCCGTCCCCGAGAAGGGGGCCGGGAGCCCTTCCGCGCCACCGGCCCCGCCCGTCTGGGGGTTCAGGAGACCGATCGGCCGAAGAACTCCAGCTCCGCCACCGCCACCTGCTTGCGCGGGTCCGCCCGCCACGCCGTCCGCAGCACCAGTCGCACCGAGAGCGCGTCGCGCACCCGGACGTCGACCCGCTGGGTGCCGCCGTCGTTCACCCGGTGCTGGGACACCCGGGTCTCGCCCGAGGAGTCCTTGACGACGAGCTCGAAGGTCCGGGGGGTCGCCTGGCCGTCCGCCTGGGTGGTGTTCTTCGAGCTGCCGGGGGTGATGAGCAGGCTCAGCAGATCGGTCGGCTCGGCGAACGTGGCCTCCAGGTACTGGCCCGCCGAGTCCCCCGCGTAGCCGGTGCCCCACCAGGTGTTGGAGTACCCGTCACCCGCCAGCTTCGGATCCTGCGTGGGCGCCGAGTGCGAGGCCGTCCACGACACCGGATGCACCGGGACCCGCTTGGCGAAGTGGTCCTGGACGGCGCGGACGGCGGGCGGACCGCCGATGATCCCGCCCACGAGCACCACGACGGCCCCCGTGACGATCAGCGCGCGGACGGCCCACCGGCCGCGGTCCCTGGCCAGCGCGGGACGTCGGCCCGCGTAGGGCCCCTCGGCCGTGGACAGCCGCTCCGGCGTCATCGGCGTCGCGCAGTACCGGCAGAACCGGCGCCCGGGGACGTTCGTCAGCGCGCACGCGGGACAGGGCGTACCGCCCTCGACGGGCGCGGGCGCCGCCGCACCGCGCGACACGGGCCGGGCCGCTTCCGGACGGGCCGGGAGCACGGGCGCGGCCACGGACGGCTCGGCCGGACGGCTCCCCGGGACCGGGACGAGAAGGGACCGCGCGACGGTGTCGGAGGAGCGCGCGGTGGTGTCCGAGGAACGCGCGGCGGGCGCGGGAGCGGCCTCGGCCCCGGTCCCGGCCCCGGATTCGGTCCCGGCCTCGGCCCCGGATTCGGTCCCGGCGGAGGCGAGGGGTGCGGTTACGGTCGCCGTGGCCGGTTCTCGCTCCTCGCGTACGGCGGGCAGTGGCGCCGTCACCTCCTCGGCACCGGCCGCCTCCCGGCCGTCCGCACCGGACGCCCGGCCTTCGACGGCCGTCGGCTCCGCCGCGCGCTCCTCCGTGCCCGCTTCCTCGTCCGGCCGCTCCGACACCGGAGCGGGGACGGGTGTGGAGGAAGGCACGGGAGCGGAGGAGGGCGCGGGCGCCGCCGCCGGAGCGTCCCAGCGCAGGAACGCTCCACAACTGTCGCAGAACGACTGGTCCTTCGTCCGCACCGGGCTCGCGCAGTCCGGGCACGGCCGGGTCTGGGGCGCGTCACTCATCAGGTCAAGCTCCTTCGGAAGTACGGGAAGTGGTCACCGCGACCGTGAACGGAAGGTGCGCGGGACGGGCCGCGGCCACCACCGCGCGCAGCCGGTGCGGGTCCACGGCGGCCGGGTCCCCGACCCGCAGGACGACCCGCAGACCGGCCACCGGTGTCCCGGGGAACGGCCCGAGCGGCCCGGCGGACCAGCTCGCGCCGCCGCTCTCGGTGATCTCGGGGGGCACGCCGAAGGCGAGCCGGACCGCCGCCGCGAGCCCCTGCCGCGTCCCCCGGACCCGGTGCAGCGCCACGGCGGACGCCACCGCGTGCCGCCGCAGCTCGACGGGTTCCCCGCCGTCCAGCTCCGCGCCCACCCAGGTCGCCAGGTAGTCCACGAAGTCCGCCGGGGCCAGCGCGGGCGAGAAGTACGCGTCGAGCGAGTCCAGCACGTTGAACAGGGGCGCCAGGACCACATCGAGACCGGCCACGAACCGCTGGCCGAAGTCGTCCTCCGCGTACACGGCGGGCAGCGCCGCCCCCAGCGGGTACGGGGTCGCGAGCCCCGGCACCGTACCCCGCGCGGAGCCGCTCACCGCGCCTCGATCACACGGACGCGGTGGTCGAACGGGAACAGCAGCGCGGACGGCGCCAGCTCGATGCGGTCCGTCGTGTCGCCCCGCCGTCCGGTCAGCGGGTCGGCCGGATGCAGCAGCACCTCGTCCACCAGCTCCACCCCCGGCACCCGCTGGAGCGCCGCGAACACCTCCCCGGCCCGCAGCGGACGCCCGAACGGCCACCCCTCGCCGTGCGCCCCGCCCGTCAGCGGGTCCAGATACGCGTACAGCGTGTCCAGGGCGTCGGCCCGCACCCGCTCCACCTCCGCGGAGCGGAACGCGTGCAGCGTCGCCACCACCGTCACCCCCTGGTAGAACGGCGGCCCCACGGCCAGCCGCGTCCCCAGCGGGCGCCGCTCGTCCAGGAACCCGGTCACCCGCGACAACAGCTCCTCGCCCGGCACCAGTTGCTCGAACCGCAGCCGGCCGCCCCGGTCCGGCACCGCCTGCGGCACCACCAGCACCCGGACCGCGTTGTCCCCCGCCTCCGCCGAGTCCGCCGCGAGACACGCGATCCGCGCGGTCTCCGGCGCCGCGCGCCGCGCCAGCTCCTCGTAGTCCCGCGCGGTCACGGCCCGCTCCTGTGCCCGCAGGGTCACCGGCGCCCTGGTCTTCGCCTCCTCGACGGTCTCCCCGTCCACCCCGCCCCGGGCGGCCTCCCGGTTCTCCACCCGCGCGATGTACGGGATGGAGCTGCGCAGCACGCAGATCGTGGCCCGTGCGACGTTCCCCGCCCGGCCGCCCCCGGTGCCGTACCGCACCGCACGGATCGCCGCGCCCTTCGGCGGCACCGCCCCGTACTGCCGCAGCGTGCCGTCCGGCTGCCGCACCGAAGGACCGAACGCGATCTCACCGGTCGTCGCGTCCAGCGTGAAGTGCCGGTCCCCGGGGCGCGACGACGCGAAGTCCCGCACCACGTCCCACTCCTCCCAGCCCTCCTCCGGGTCGTCCCCGGACCCGGCCCCGTCGGCCCGCGCCGCGACCTGGAGCAGCAGCGGCGGCCGGTCCACCACCGGCGCGTGCGCGAGCCGCACCCGCTGCCCGGCGACCCCCTCGGACTCGCCGAGCGGCTCGTCCCGCACGGTCTCCGCGTGCGCCGCCCGGACCGTACCGCCGATGGTGAACGCCTCCGCCGCCCGTACGGTCGGCGAATCGCTGTACGACGGCAGCCCCTCCAGCGGCTCCACCACCCGGCAGCGCACCCACCCGGCCTCGTGCCCGCCGAGCCGCGACACCGCGTGCCCGGACGGCAGGTGCAGCACCACCTCGCCCGGCCGGTTCAGACCGCCGGTGGAGTCCTCGTCCACCTCGCACTCCACCCAGCCCTCGGCCGCCGACCACGCCTCCCACACCAGCGGCGGACGGCGCGGATCCACCCCCACGCCGTCGACCCGGCTGTCCAGATCGAGGACGAGGACACAGTCGGGCGCCGCCGCCGAGAGACCGAAGAGCAGCAGGTCACCGACCCGGGGCGACGGAGTGAACGCGGCCACGTCCTCCCCGCCCAGCAGATCCTGCGTACGGTCTTCCGGAGTACCGCCCGCCTCCTGGCGCACCAGCCGCGCCAGCGAACAGGGCACCACCGTCAGATCGGCGGAGGTCGCGAACACCACCGCCTCCTCCGTCTCCGTCCGCCCGGTCGACACCTCCGTCCCGGCGGGCAGCAGCACCGGCTCCGGCTGCGGCGCCGACAGCCGGAAGGTGACGTCGGCGTGCGCGGCGCCCGGCGGGAACAGCGTCACGCCCAGCAGGTCCAGGAAGGCCAGATGGTTCTTCTCCGGCACCCGGTTGAGGCGGTAGACGAGCTGGTCCGCCATGTGCGCGACGGCCTCGACGAGGGTCACGCCCGGGTCCGAGACGTTGTGGTCGGTCCACTCCGGGCACGCCTGCTGGATGTAGCGCTTGGCGTCGTCCACGAACTGCTGGAAACGACGGTCGTCGAGATGGGGGGCGGGCAGGACCATGGCGGCTCTTTCAGTCCTCGGAGGGGATGACGTAGAAGGGGAAGACGAGGTTGCGCGGGCTGTTCGCCCCGCGCACCCGGTAGTGGACGTCGATGAACAGCGTGGTCGGCTCCCCGGGCGCCGGGGCGACGGTGACGTCCTCCACCTCGATGCGCGGCTCCCAGCGGTCCAGCGAGGACATCACCTCGTACCGGATCCGGCCCATCGTCGCGTCGTTGACCGGCGAGAACACCAGCTCGTGCACCGCGCAGCCGAACTCCGGCCGCATCGGCCGCTCACCCGGCGCGGTGGCCAGGACCAGCCGCATCGACTCCTCGATCTCGCGGCCCCGCCGCACCAGGGCGATCGAACCGCTCGGCCCGGTCCGCAGCGGGAACGCCCAGCCCGCGCCGACGAAATGCTCACTCAAGACGGCCTCCTCCTCAGATCGGCAGCTTCGCCGCAATGGGGTTCGGCAACAGCGGGGTCGCCGTCACGAACGCCAGCGTGTTCACCGCCACCTGCGCGTCCGCCGACACCTTGAACCGCTGGCCCGCCTTGACGTCCACGCCCAGGCCCGCGTCCAGCCGGATGTACCCCTTCGCCGCCAGGGTCAGATCCGTCCCCGACTCCACGGTCACCCCGCGCGCGCCCGTGATGGTGACCGTGCCGTCGCTCTCCACCGTCAGCGTCGTGCGGGCCTCGTTCAGCTCGACGCTCAGCGCGCCCTTCGCCGTCCGCAGCCGGATGCCGTGCGTGGCCCGGGTCCGCCCGCCCTCCTCCCGCAGCTCCACCGTGTGCCCCGTACGGGAGGTCAGCGCACGCCACTGCACCCGCCCGCTCGTCGGATCGACCGGCGGCACCCGGTCCGTCGCCGGGGCGTGCCGGTCCACCCCGTTGTACAGACCCGCGAGGACGTACGGATGTTCGAGGGAACCCCGGTCGAAGGCGCACAGCACCTCGTCGTCCACCTCCGGCAGCATCAGACCCCCGCCGCCGCGCCCGCCCAGCTGCGCCACCCGGCACCAGCCGCTCTCGTACGTCGCCGACAGCCACGGGAACCGCAGCCTGACCCGGCCCAGCGACAGCGGGTCCTTGGTGTTGGTCACCAGGGCCACCGCGACCCCCGGCATCGGCGGCGCGGGCTCGCCACCGCCCGACGCCGTCCCGTACAGCGAGCGGAACTGGCGCCCCGACACCGTCAGCCAGGTCGCGAACTGCCGCCCCGACGCGAAGACATGACGCACGCCCGTCGCCGTGTACCGCCCCTCGAAGGGGAACCCGGCGCCCTTCACCGCCACCGGCTGCCCCGGCTTCAGCGCCGGATTGCCGGTGACGGAGACCTCCAGCTCCGCGAACGAGCCCGTCACGTCGTCCGCGAGCGCGGTGGCCGCCCGGGTCACCTCCGACTGGGTCGTGAACGGCGTCGCGGTGTACGTGAGTTCGGCGGGTCCGAACGGCGCGGCCAACTGCGCCGGAGTGATGTCGGAGATGATCTCCCGGCTCGCCACGGCCGGGGTCGGCGAGGACAGTGCCTGCTTGGTACGGGGGTCCCAGCCCCGCACGTCCACCTTCGCCACCTGCCCCGCGGCCGTCACCGACATCCGGCTGTGCAGGGTGTTCGCCCCGAAGTCCAGGACGTACGGGCTGGCCGCCGCGGGCGTGGTGTCGGACGGCGCCGTCGACGCGGGCGGCAGCGCGGCGAAGACCAGCCTGCCCGCCGTGTCCAGCGACAGCCGGACGTCGTTCTCCCGCGCGAGCCGGGACAGGAAGTCCCAGTCCGTGATGTTCGGCTGGGTCGCCAGCTCGTACACCGTGGGCGTGGCGTCCACCCGCCCGATCGGAATCCGGTTGAGCGCCGCCAGCTTCCGCACGATGTCCGAGGCGGTCATGTTCGGATAGCCCTCGACCCGCCTGCTGCGCAGCAGCCGGTGCCCCGGGTCGTACCCCCGCAGGATCAGGTACCGCCCGTGCCCCGGAGCCCCGTCCACCTCCAGGGCCGTCACCTCGCCGGTGAGCATCGGCTCACCCAGCTTCCCGTCGGTGAACGGCGACAGCACCGCCATCGCCCCCACCTTCAGGAACGGGAACTTCCCGGTGAGAGTGCCGTCCTTGTCCGCGAAGGTCAGCTGGAAGGCGGACGGCACGTTGACACTGGAGTCCACCCAGCCCTCGGTGAGCCGGACCGCCAACGGGTCCGGGAGGGGCGTCCCGTCCAACTGCACGTGCAGGACGGTGGTGAAGGTCTTCTCGCTCATGAGGTGCCCTCGATGGCCGGCGTTTCGGTGGTGGACGGGAGCAGCAGTTCCGTGCCCGGACGCAGACGCATCGGATCGTCGATGCCGTTCGCCTCCGCGATGACCCGCCAGCGCGTCGCGTCGCCGTACTCGCGCCACGCCAGGGAGGCCAGCGAGTCCCCGGCGACCGTGCGGTGCACCCGCCGGGCCGAGAGCGCGCCGGACGTCGGATTCTGCTTCTTGGTCGCGCTGGAGATCTCCGTCAGCGCGAGCGAACACGTGGCCCGGATCGGAATGCCACTGGGACTGAACAGGGTGTACGTCGCCGACACCGACGTCACGTACGCCACGAACTGCACCGTCGAGAACGATCCCCAGGAGAACCGCACCCACGGCGGCGACGGAGCCTTCGCGCTGATGCTCTGCTGCGTCACCTCACAGCACGAAAGCAGCAGTTCCACCTGCTGCTGCACGTCGTTCGAGGACGGATCGCCCGAACGGTCCAGGAACACCTCCAGCTGGAGCTCCGCCGGAAGGCTCCCGGTGAACTTCGGCGGCGCCCCCCGGTCGTACGCCACGGCCTGCTCCGTCAGCCAGCTCGCGGACCGGCTCAGCCGCAGCTCGTCCGGATTGAACTGGAACTTCACCTCGCCGAGCTTCCCGCCGTAGCTGCTCGACAGGTCCGTCGGCGGCTGGTGGATCGACAGGGTGGCCCGTGAGAGACCGCGCGCCGCTATGGCGCCCATGAGCCCGGCCATCTCAGGCGCCTCCCGCGTCGGTGAAACCGTGGTGCGCGATCTCCAGGGTCTCCGTCGCCACCGCCGGGCTCGCCGGGTCGAGCGTCGGACCCGTCCACCGCACCGGCAGCACCTCGACCAGACCCCACTGCGCCACCACCGACTTGTCCGCCCGCAGCGCCGCGATCTGCGCCGTGGGACGCGTGATCCCGGTCGCCAGCGAGGAGATCCACGCGGCGACCTTCGCGGTGTCCGGGGTGAGCGGACGGGTCAGCCGGATCGTGGAGAACGTGACACGGGTGGGCAGTTGCCACACGAAGCCGTTGTTGCCGCCCTCCTGGCGCCGCTCCACCTCGACCTCGGAGGAGAGGCCCTCGCAGCCGTTGAACAGGCCGAGGTCCTGGCCGTCGATCGTGAGCTTGAAGAAGATGGTGGAGGCGGGATCCAGCTCGTTGGGCATGGTGAGGGTCTCTCGGATCGGGGGTCACGGGCGGGGGATGCGGCGGGCGGGGTACGGGGCCGGGTCAGCGCCCGTGGTCGCGGAGGCGGCCCACCCGCTCCCGGTCGGCGCGCAGTTCGGCACGGAGCAGCCGCGACAGCGGGGTCACGAGCCGCCGGGCCAGCTCGTCGAGCTGGGTGGGGGACTCGGCGTCCGGCGCGGCGGCCCCGGAGGCCTTCCGCTGTACGGCGACGGGGGCCGAAGCCGTACGGGGCACCGGCGCGCCCCGGGTCCCGGGAGCCCCGGCGGGCACGGCCACCGAGGTCCGCTGGAGCGGTACGGGGGCGGGCGCGGGCACCGGAGGGACGGCCGGTACGGGCGCCGCCTCGGGTACGGCCTGCCGCTGTACGACGACGGGCCGGGCGACGGGCCGCACGGCGGAGGGCGCGGCCAGCGGCACGACCTCCCGCTGCACGGACGGTCCGGCGGACGGGGTGAGCAGGGGAGCGGGCGGTGTCACCGGGGCAGGGGCGGCCGGAGCACTCCCGGCGACGCCCGGTGCGAGCGGCCGTCCCCCGGCGAGCGGCAGCACGGCCGCCGCCCGGCGCTGCGCGGGGCGCGGCACCCGGACGACCGGCAGGGGTCCGGCCCGCCGCTGCACGACGGGGGCGGGCGGCGGCTCGGCCACCGGGGCGCGGGGGGCGGGAGGCGCCGCCGCCGGTTCCGGGGTACGGGGGGCGGGGGCCGCTTCCGGTCCGGGGCGCGGGTCCGCCATGGCGGGAGAGGGAGAGGGAGGGGGAGAGAGGGCCGGGACCGGTGGGGTGATGGGCGCGCCGATGGGGGAGCGCCGGGGGGCGGGGCCGACCGGGCGGGCGGGGGAGGCGGGCAGGTGGGAACGCTGGAGCGGCGCACCGAGCCCGGCGCGGGGGGCGGTCGAGGCCGCAGGAGCGGGGGATGTCGGGGCGGGCGGCTTCCTGACGACCGGAGAGTCCGGCGCGGAGGCACGGCCGACCGGGGCCGTGGGCGCGGCGGAGGCCTCCGAGGGGGTCGCCGGAGCGCGGGACGCGGTGGCCGAGGGGGTGGTCCCGCCGGACGTGTCCGGAGTGCCTGGGACGACCGGCCGTACCGGGACGGCCCGGGGTACGGGGGTGGTGGCGGGTGCCGTCCTGACCTCGGGGGCCGCCGGAGCGGGCCGTTCGCCGGGCGTGGACGGGGAGCCGGATGTGGACGGGGAGCCGGGCGTGGGCAGGGCGCCGGGGGCGCGCTGGACGGCCGGTGCGTCCGCCGGGGGCGTGGCTCCGGACGGCGCGGGGGCCGGGGGAACCGGCGTCCCGGCACGGTCGGGAACCGCCGGACGGGGGGCGTCCGCCGAGCTCCGCGCGATGGGCGGCGTCCGGGTGAGGGGGCTGGTCGACGGAGTCGGCGCGGCGCCGCCTCGGGCCGCCGCCGGACGAGGAGCGTCCGGCGCGGTCCGGGCGGCCGGTGCCGTGCCGGTGCCGGGAGCGGCGGCGGAGTGCTCCCGGGCAGCCGGGGCCCGGCCGGTGGGAGCCGTCCGGGAGGCGGGCGCGGTCGGCGGTGTGACGGGGCCGCCCTGGCCCGCCGCCTCGTGGGGAGCGCCCGGTGCGGTCCGCACGGTCGGCGTGGCTCCCGGGACGGGGGAGGGCGTGGGCGTCGACGCGCTGGAGCCGTCCCGGGCCGCCGCCGTACGGGACGTGCCCGACTCGGCCGGGGCCGTCTGGACGACCCGGGCGGTCTTCGGCCCCGCTCCGGCAGGTCCCGCCGGGGTGGCGGGCGTCTTGGGCGCGGTCGAGGGCGCGGGGAGGGGCATCGGCGTGGCGGAGCCGCCCCGGGGTCCGGTCAGGGGGGCGGCGCCCGGTCCCGCCGGAGCGGTCCCGGTGTTCACCGGCACGGACGCGCCCGGTCCCGCCGGTGCGGCGGACGGCCTCGGAGCGTCCGTCGCCGGGGGCACGGGTGCCTTCCGCGCGGTCGGTGCGGCGGGCGCCGTCCGGACCGGCGGCGGGGTGGGCGCGGTCGGCGTCACCGGGGCGACGGACGCCCTCCGGACGGTCGGCGCCGTCTGCGGCACAGGGGCCGTGGGCGCCTTCGGCGCGGTCGGCGGCACCGGGCTGCCCGATGTCTTCGGCGCGGCCGGTGCCCTCTGCACCGGCGGGGCGACCGGCGGGCTCGGCGGCGTGGACGCCGTCGTGTTCCAGTCCTCGCCGGGCGCGCGCCAGGAACGCCGGATCTGCGGGCGCCGCTGGACCGGGGCGGCGGGCGTGCCGTGAGGAGTCCCGGGCCCTGCGGGGGAAACAGGACCCGGGACGTTCTGGGGCCGTGCGGCGGACGGTGCCCCGGGCGGCGGCGCCGGGGCGGGCGGCTCGACCGGCGCGGTCGGGGCCGTCGCCCGGCGCACGGGGGCCGCGCCGACCGGAGCCAGCGGACGCGGCGGCTGCTCGGGCCGGGCGGAGACGTACGCGTCCCGCCGCACGGGCGTGGGCCGTACGGGCGCGGGAGGCGTCGCACCGCGCGGTGCGGACCCGGCGGGCCCGCTCACCGGCCCGGCCCCCGCCCGCTGCACCGCCGCGGCGGCCGGAGCGGCCCCGGCCGCCGGGCGGAAGACGCCCGGCGACCCGTCCCCCCGTACCGCGGAGGTGTCCGGGGCGGTGGCAGCGGCGCCCGCCACCGGCAGCCGGAGGCCCGGCAGTTCGGCGCCCGGCGCGGTGGGAGCGGCCACCGGCCGTACCGCGTCGAGCAGCACACCGCCGGGCGCCCCGGGCACGGCGCCGTGCCCGAGGTCGCTCTGGAAGGACGGGTTCCAGTGGGTGGCGAGGGAGGCGGAGAAGCCGTGCTCCGAGACCGTGCGCGGACCGTCGAGGACCCGCTGGACGGGCGGCAGCGCCCGCCAGGCGTCCCCCGGCGCCGCCGGGGGCGCGACGGGGGCCGGAGCCCCGTCCCGCGCGTCGCCGCGCGCTCCCCGCGCGGCCCGCCACTTCTCGAACATGCCCATCTTCTCCTCCGCCCTCCTTCCCCCGTCTTCCCGGTCTCCCGGGCCCCGCCGTCACGCCTGGGACCGCTCCACGAGCGAAGCGGCCTGGGCCACGTACCGCCGCCGGTCCGTGTGCTCCAGATCGAGGATGTCGTCCATGCCCCAGTGGAAGTGGAAGGCGAGGTACGCGGTCTCCTCCTCGATCCGGTCGGCCGCGTACGTCACGATTCCCCCAGGCGGCTCCCGGCCAGCTCGACCTCGAAGGACTCCTCGCAGTGCGGGCAGGCGACGGCGGCCCTGGTGTGGCCCTCGGCGTTGATCTGCCGGTAGAAGTCCTGGAGGAACGCCAGGTCGGAGGCGAACATGTTCTCCACCGTCCCGTCGTGGACCGACGGGAGCGTGCCCAGCCGGGTGATGACCCGGCCGAGCAGCACCACGGACAGGTAGGCCGGGTTCTCGCGGACCCGGATGTCCCGCAGCGGGAGCAGCTCGTCCCTGGCCGTGGCGAGCCGCATCGCCCCGTGGCGGTGCACCGTGCCCGCCTCGTCGACGAACCCGCGCGGCAGCTCGAACTCGAACTCCGTGCGGAGCGGCTCCTGTGGGCGGTCCTGCCGGGTCCCCGCCGATCCCTCGCGCCGCATCAGCCGAGCGTCAGCTCTTCGAAGGTGATGGTGACCTGCTCGGTGAGGGCGGCGGCGTCCCCCGCCTTGGTGGCGCTCAGCTCGACCTTGGTGCACCAGGCGTTGCGCAGGTTGTACCGCTTGACCTCGGCGAGCTGGTAGTCGAGGAAGATGATGGACGCGTCCTTGCGGGCCGAGCCCATGTCACCGGCGATGGAGGCCGAGATCCACTCGGTGAACGCGGCGGACTGGGTCGCGCCACGGGTCACCGTGCACTCGCCGGCCTTCTTCACACCGGGCAGCTTCTTGATGATCGGCTTGCCGTCCGCCGAGACCTGCTGGAACTCGATGACGTCCTGCTCCATCGAGAGACCGCTGATCTCCTGGAGGGTCTCGACCATCACGCCGTCGATCTGCAGGCCGAAATTATGGGTGGTGAGGGCGTCACCGGTGTCCAGGGACATGGGAGTTCACTCCTGTGCTGAGGGGCGGTCCCCCGCGCGCGGCGCGCGGGGAACCAGGACGGTTCGGGGTAGGAGAGCGGACGGAGCGGAGGGGACTACTCCTCCAGCTCGCCGCCGCCCCCCTGGAACTGCGCGAGACGGAAGACCACGAACTCGGCGGGCTTCACCGGGGCGATGCCGATCTCGCAGACCACACGACCGAGGTCCACGGACTCCGGCGGGTTCGTCTCCGCGTCGCACTTCACGTAGAACGCGTCCTCGGCCCGCTGGCCGAACAGCGCGCCCTGGCGCCACTCGTTGACGAGGAACGCGGAGATGTTGCGGCGGATACGGGCCCACAGCGACTGGTCGTTGGGCTCGAACACCACCCACTGCGTCCCGACGAGGATCGACTCCTCCAGGTAGTTGAAGTAGCGGCGCACGTTCAGATAGCGCCAGGCGGGGTCGGAGGCCAGGGTCCGCGCGCCCCACACCCGGATGCCACGGCCGGGGAAGGCGCGGATGCAGTTCACCCCGATCGGGTTGAGCAGGTCCTGCTCGCCCCGGGTGATCTGGAGCTCCAGGTCGACCGCGCCGCGCACGATCTCGTTGGCCGGAGCCTTGTGGACACCGCGCTCGGAGTCGTTGCGCGCCCAGACGCCCGCCATGTGCCCGGACGGCGGGACCGTACGGGTCTGGCCGCTCGCCGGGTCGAAGGACTTGATCCACGGGTAGTAGAGCGCGGCGTACCGGGAGTCGTAACCGGCCACCTCCTGGCGCCACTTGCGGACGTCCCGCGCGTTGAGGCCCGGCGGCGGGTCGAGGATCGCCATCCGGTCGCCCATCAGCTCGCAGTGCGCGATCAGACCGAGCTGCACGGCCTTGACCTGCTCCAGGTCGATGAGCCCCTGCTGGTAGGCGGCCATCAGGTCGGGCACGGCCACCATGTTGATCTCGTCGTACGCCTCCAGACCGCCGAAGCCGGTGCGGTCGGCGGAGTCACCGATGAACCGGCCGGACTCCAGGGCGGTGCCGGTGGCCGGGACCGGCGCCGGGGCCTGGACCGGCGGGGCGAGCGTCACGGCCTGCGCCTCGGGCCGCGCGAGCTGCCCGCCCGCCACGGCCTCCTCCAGCACGATGGTCTTGGAGCGCTGCTTGACCTGCGTGACCACGTAGTTGCGGGCGCTCTTCTTCGCGGAGGCGTCGAAGCTCTCGACGACCTTCTCGCCGTCCTTCACCACGAGCTTGAAACGCTCGGCGTCGCCCTCGACGTCCTGCACCTCGACGGTCAGCCGACCGCCCGCCTCGGTCCCGGCGGCCAGGGCGGCCACCCGGAAGGTGCCGAGCGCGGCGGCCTCACCGGCGACGAGCTCCAGGGGAGCGGTCGCACTGGCGGACCCGGCGGCACCCGCCGCGTCACCGCCGCCGACACGCACCACGTACGCGGCGGAACCGCCGTTGTTGAAGAAGCCGTACACGGAGTGGGCGAGGTAGTAGCCCTCCGCGAAGTCTCCGAACGACGCGACGAACTGCGACCAGTTGGTGACCAGCACCGGCTCGTCGAGCGGGCCCTCGGGCGCGAGCCCGACGAACGCGGCGACGGACGTCCCGACGCCCTCGATGGGCCGGGACCCGCTGGCGACTTCCTCGACGTAGACGCCGGGGGACAGATAGGTGGGCACGTTCGGTTGCTCCTCGCTGGTGGGGTCTGCCGACCGGGGGCCGCCGTGCCACGGAGGCACCGGCCGGGGGCGTCGGAGTCGTCGCGGCGCAGCGCTCTGACGCGTACCACTCTCCCGCGCGCGGACCGGACCGGGGGAGGGGGGAACGGGCGGTCGCGGGGGCAGCCCGAGCTGCCCGAACGTCCCGGCGAACCGCCCGATCCCCTTGCCGCTGCCGGGCCGGTCGGGCGCGTGTGGGCACGGCACGCTGCCCCCGGTCGAGGACTTTCGGGCAGCCGGACACCCACCCCGTGCCCTTAACGTTCGCCCATGACCATGTGGACCTCTCTGGACCCGGCCGAGGTGACCGTCGAGCCCGGAGCGCGGACCGGTGCGCGCCTGCGGGTGCGGAACACCGGCGACACCGTCGAGGAATACCGACTTTCGCTCGTCGGCAAACCTTCGGGCTGGTCCCGGGTCGAGCCGGACGTCCTCCGCCTCTACCCGGGCAGCGAGGGCGTCGCCGAGATCTCCTTCGCCCCGCCGCGCTCCTCGGACGTCGAGGCCGGGCCGCTCGCGTACGGCATCCGGGTCGACCCCCGGGAGAACAGCGCCGCGCGCGACGTCGTCGAAGGCCGGCTGACGGTCACCCCCTTCACCGAGACCCGCGCCGAACTGCTGCCTCCCGCGCTCGTCGGCCGCTTCCGGGGGCGCGCCCGCATCGCCGTCGACAACCTCGGCAACACTCCGCTGACCGCCTCCCTGGTGGTCCGCGACGATGCCAACCGGCTCACCTTCGACGTACGGCCCAACGCCGTGCAGATCGCGCCGGGCCGCGCCGCCTTCGGCGAACTCGTGATACGGCCCCAGGCCGTGCGGTGGACCGGCGCCCAGGAGTCGCACCGCTTCACCGTCTCCGTACGGCGCGCGGGCGACGACACCGCCCTCGACCTCGACGCCACCTTCGACCAGCGGCCCGTCCTCGGGAACTGGCTCGTCGTCGCGGGCGGCCTCCTCCTCACCGCCGCCATCGCCTTCGCCTTCCTCTGGTTCAACTTCTCCCCGAAGGTCACCAGCGCGGCCAAGGACCTGCGGGCGTCGGGCGCGCCCAAGCCCGCGCCCCAGGGCAGCGGGGACACCCTGCCCGAGGCGCCGCCCCCGCCGAGCGGCCCCGGCGCGCCCCCGCCCGGCGCGGAGAGCCCCGGCGCCCCGCCGCCCGGCACGGACGGCGGGGCTCCGCCGCCCGCCGACCAGGGCGGTCCGGGCGGCGGTTCGGGTGGTGGAGGCTCGGGCGGTGGTTCGGGAGGCGGCTCCGGCGGCGGTGCGCCGACGACCGCGCCCCGGCCCACCGAGGGCGGCGCCCCCGAGCCCGGCAGCCCCCAGCAGCCCGCCGTGCCCCCGCCCGCGCCGAAGGCGCTTCCTCCGTGGACCTACGGCAACACACCGGACGTGGTGGTCGAGTTCGCCCAGGAACGTCTCGCGGCCATGGGCGACAGCAACCCCTGCACGCTCAAGCAGTCCTGGAAGCGGGGCGTCATCGACACGCCCACCTACCACGCGATCGTCTGCTACCAGGACGCCGTCAAGGCGGCCGGTGACCAGGGGAAGAACTCCGGCGCGATCTTCGTGACCGACAAGCGGGGCACCCTCGGCCACGCCACCCTGACCTCCCTGTGGGCCCAGGGCCTCACCCCCGCCTCGGTCAAGTCCGGTTCCACCAGCTGGGAGAACTACAAGCTGATGGCGGCGTTCTGGTGGGCGATCAACCGGGACTTCAGCCCCGCCGACCTGGAAAAGGGCCGGGGCCACGCCCAGGCCGGTGTCGACTACTTCCGTACGGGCGCCGAGAAGACCGCCAAGTACAACAGCAACGTCACCGCGCACATCAAGAACTACCAGCAGTCCGTCGGCCTGTCGCCCAGCGGCACCGTCGACTGGGCGACGCTCCGCAAGATGGTCGGCGGCAGCGTCAAGTGACCCGCTGACCCGCTGACCCGGGAAGCGACAGCAGGAGGGGGCCACCCGCATCGGGTGGCCCCCTCCTGTTTCCTGTCGTTTCAGCCGGTCAGCCGGTCAGCCGGTCAGCCGGTCAGCCGGTCAGCCGGTCAGCCGGTCAGCCGGTCACGGCGACCAGGGCGCGTAGGCCGAGGGCACGAGCCGCCCCGCCTTGAGGTACTCGCGCCGCGCCCCCGCCCGGATGTCCTCACCGGTCACCGAGGAGCCACGCCCCGCCGCCAGATAGCCGGCCGTCACCGCCGCCGACCGGATCGCGCCGCCCGCCAGCTCGAACTCCCCGGCACAGCGCGCGATCTCCTCCTCGACGTCCGCCCCGCAGGGCGCGCCCGCCAGACACGTCCGCCACAGCTCGACCCGCTGCCCGGGGTCCGGGAAGGGGAAGTCCACCACCAGATCGAGGCGCCGGGTGAACGCCTCGTCGATGTTGGCCCGCAGATTGGTCGTGAGCACCGCGATCCCGTCGAACGCCTCAAGGCGCTGGAGCAGATACGCGCTCTCCAGGTTGGCGTACCGGTCGTGCGAGCTCTTCACCTCGGAACGCTTCCCGAACACCGCGTCGGCCTCGTCGAAGAGCAGCACGCAGTCCGTCCGGTCCACCTCCGAGAAGATCCGCTCCAGGTTCTTCTCGGTCTCGCCGACGTACTTGTCGACCACCGCCGACAGGTCCACCACATACAGGTCCAGGCCCAGTTCGCCCGCGACGACCTCGGCCCCGAGCGTCTTGCCCGTCCCCGAGTCCCCGGCGAACAGGGCGACCACCCCCCGGCCCCGTCCGCCGCCGGTCCGCAGCCGCCAGTCGCCCAGCACCCGGTCCCGGTGACGGGCCCGGCCGGTCAGCTCGCGGAGCATCCCCATCGGCTCCGGCGGAAGCACCAGATCGGCGAAGCCCACGGCGGGCCTGACGCGCCGGGCCCGGCTGTCGAGCAGCGGCGCCGACACCAGCCGGGCGCTGCGCTGCACCTGTGCGAGCGTCAGAGCGGTGCCCTCGAACGCGGCGAGCGCCCGCGCCGAGCGGGCCGCCCGGCGCACCTGCTCCCCGCTGAGCCGGAACGGCGCCGTGGCCTCGCCCAGGTCGAAGTCCACCGGTCCGGGGCCGAGTTCATGGCGCCAGAGGTCCCCGGTGCCGCTCGTCGAGGGCGCCCCGTCGAGCGCGATCAGCTCCGCGTCCGGCGCCCACCGAGGATCGGGCGCGTCCGCTCCGGCGAGCACCACGGTCGTGCCGGAGGACGCCAGGGCGCGCACCAGCGGACCGGGCCGGTCCGGCAGCGGCTCGACCACCAGGGCGGCGCCCCGCAGCCGCGCCTCGCGCAGCAGCGCGCGCGCCACGGCCGTCGTCCGCTCGGTCGGTTCCGTGGACTCGGGCCGGTGCCGCAGCACCGGCCGTCCGGCCGCGAGCAGCGCCGCGACCACCCCGTCCACGGCCGCCCCGGGCACCCGTTCCCGCAGGTGGACGGTGACGGCCCCGGCGGCGGCCACCCGGAGCCCGAGCCCGCTCGGCGGGGCCACCGCGGCCTCCGTGCCGGGGGAGAGCAACTCCACGCCCGCGCCCAGAAGACGCCCGTCGAGCCTGCCGTCGTCACCCAGCAGGTGCGCCACCACCCGCTCCGGTACGCGCAGGGAGCGGCCGGGCAGCGGCCGCTCCTCGTCCTCGACGTCGAGCAGCCCTCCGGCGCGAAGGGGCGCGGCGGGATGGAACCGGTCGCGGGCGCCGGGATCGGCGGGCCCGGTCCCCGCGAGGTCCAGGGCGAGCGCCACGGTGGCGCGGCGCCGTCCGACGTCGTCGTTGAGGTACCCGTACAGCGTCTCGAAGCCCCGGTCCACGTCCGGTGCGAGCGCGGCGACGAGGATGTGCGCGTCGAGCGGCGCGAGCCCGAAGGCCCGTGCCAGCGTTCCGAGCCGGTCCGTGCCGTCGGTGTCCGGCAGCGGGACGAGGCCCTCCCGCGGCGCCCGGCCCGGTTCGGCCCCCGCGATCCGACGGGCGGTGTCCCCGGTGACGTACAGACCGCGCAGCGGATCGCCCGCCGTGGGGTCGTCGGCGCTGCGGGCGTCCACGAGCGCGGCGACCCGGGTCCGCAGGACCGCCACCCGCACCCGGATGTCGTCCCCGTCGCCGCTCATGAGCCGTTCCCTTCGGGCGTACGGGCGCCGCCGGGCGCCGTGACCCGGCGCACCACCCGGGGGCGCGGGTCTCCGGGGGCGCCGCCGGTGGTCCGGACGCCGATCTCCACCTCGGTGACCGGCGGAGCCACCGGGTGCGCGGGGGTGACCGGGAACGGGGTGGTGATCACGACGTCCAGGGAGGGCTTCAGTTCGCCGCCGAGCGCCGACCAGATCTCGGCGAGCGACCGGGAGTCGGCGGGCGGTACGGCGACGGTCAGCGGCAGCACGGTGCTGATCGGGCGCACCGACTCCGGTACGGCTCCGTCCGGCAGCACCTCGTGGGGGAGCAGCAGCGCGAGGACCCCCGAGAGGAGCCGGTGCTCGTCCTCGGGCCGGGTCGTCCAGGCGGTCACCAGGTAGGAGAGCCGGAACCAGCGCGGCGGCTGAAGCCTGCGCGTGACCACCCCGTGGGCGTCCCGCTCCGCGAGCGCACCGCGTTCGCGCCGGGCGACGTCCTCCCGGATGTCGTACAGATAGGCGTTGAGCGTCGGGGCGTTGCGCCGGGCCGCCCAATCGCGCGTCGGCGCGTCGAAGGCGACCTCGCCGGTGACGGCGGGCGCGAGCAGCCCCCGCAGGGCCTCGTCCATCTCGTGGATCATCAGATGTAGCCTTCGCGGAGCGCGTACGCGACGGCATGCGCCCGGTTGGTGAGCTGGAGCCGCGTCATCAGCGCGTGCAGGACGTTCTTGACGGTGCGTTCGGAGTAGGCGAGCTTCTCGCTGATCTGCCGGGTGTCCAGGCCCTCGGCGAGCAGCCGCAGGACGTCCACCTCGCGCGGCGCCATCCCGAACAGCGGCACCGCGCCGCCCGTCGAGGTGCCCGCCGTGGAAGCCCGCTGGAGCCGTCCCACCTGGTTGAGCAGACGGCTGACGAGGTCCGGCGGCAGCTCGCCCTCGCCGCGCGCGGCGCTCTGCACCGCGCTCAACAGGCGCTGTTCGGTGGCCTGGTGGCGCCAGATGATGGCCCGTACCCCGTACTCCACGACCGCCAGCAGATCGGGCTCGCGCAGTTCCCGCGCGATGAGCACGACCCGCTGGTCCCGGCCGCGCAGCAGCCGCCGCAGTTCGGCCGTGGTCGGTTCGTCGATCCGTTCGGCGAGCAGCACGGCCACCGCCGGAGCGGTGTCCCGGCAGCCCGTGCCCGTTCTGTCCCGCCCGTCGCCCGCCAGGTCGGCGCAGTCCTGGTCAGGGACGACGTCGATGGCCGGCTGGTGCCGCAAGTGGCTGATGAGTCCGGCCCTGCTGAGGGGGTCGGACGCGTGGACGGTCACCGCCACCCGCTTGGTGAGCACTTCCGCTGCCTGCATTTTCTCACTCCCCTGGAGCACCCCGGGCGCGTCAGGACGTCCGGGCAGGTCCGTGGAGGCGGCTGTACCGGTGTCGCCCGTCCGGTGGTCGGCACACATGGTGGGCCCCCGAGGTCGACAGTTCGCGGCGGACGCCGTCGGCCACCCTGGTCGCTCCCCAGGGTCCCGTGCGTGACTCACGTCCCACTGCCGTCGCGCTAACGTTCTACTGCCGTTTTCCGGAACTCACTTGCCCCCGGCTCGCCAACTCTCGGCGCGTATGGCGCGCGTCACTGCGGAATGGGTGCTTCCGCCGTGGTGGACATGATGCGTCATCACCCGTTCGGCCTCGTGGGGTCATTCGGTGCGCCGGGTGAGGAGGACCTGTGCGAGCAGGTCCCGGGTGAGGGCGAGGTGGGACTCCTCCGGGTGGGTGGTCAGCCGGATCCTCACCCAGGCCTCGTCGAGGTCCACTCCGGTGACCCGCGAGAGTCGCCTGGCCTGCCAGGAGGTGATGGGGGACCAGATCCAGCGGTGTTCTCTGAGCGGCTTCATGGGCTGATCAACGAGAGGGGCGGACGGACGGAACAGCGCGGACCGGGTGATAGATGACCGGGCGATGGATGACCGGGTGATGGATGAGCGGGTGGAGCGCACGGCCCGGCGCGGTCCTGGTCAGCGCCCGGCCGTCCCGTCCCCCGGGGGCGTCGCGGGGCCGATCGGCTGGTCGGGGTCGAGCACCAGGCCGAGGCGGGGAGTGGCCGCCGAGAGGACCCCCCACAGGGCGTCGCCCAGGAAGAGCGTCAGCTCGTCGAGCGAGCTGCGCGTCCCGGGGTGGGCGGCCCAGTGGTTGACCACCCCGTCCACCAGACCGACCATGCCGACCGCCAGGTTCAGACTGAAACCGGCGGGCGGCTCGCGGCCGTCGAGGAACTGGTCGCCGTACGCGTCGAGGACCAGCGCCAGATCGCGGGCGACCGCCGTACGGGTGTCCGCCACGGCGGGGGAGCCGGTGAGGGGCCGCCCCCGCGCGCCGGTGCCGAGGAACTGATGGAGCCGGGGATGCTCGGCGACCCAGCCCACGTACGTCCTCGCGGCGAGGTCGATCGCGCCCCGGATCGTGCCCCTCGGGTCGAGCGCCGGAGCCAGCGAGGCCACCAGGTCCTGGAGGATGCGGGCCCGGATCTGCTCGTCCAGGTCCTCCCGGCTCCGGAAGATCCGGTAGACGACGGACCGGGGCATGTCCGCCTCGGCGCCGATCGCCGCCACGCTGACCGAGGTGCCGTCGCGCGAGATCACCGCGAGCGCGGCCGACAGGACCCGTTCGCGCCGCTCGGCGCGGTGCCCGGTCCAGCGGGTGTCCCGTCCGTCGGGCCGTCCGTCGTCGCGCAGCTGTCTCTCCGTCACGGCGTGGATCGTACCCGTCGCCGAGGAGGGGCCGAGGGGCCCGCCGGGCTCCTGAGGGGGTGGCGCAGATCACGTTACCGCCGGTACCCTGGACGTCGTGACACAGGTAAATTCCCCGTACCGGACGAGAGTTCCGATCTGAGGGGACGCACATGGAGTACGAGCACGTCGACGTGCTGATCATCGGCGCGGGCCTCTCCGGAGTCAGTGCCGCCTGCCACCTGAGCACCGCGAACCCCGGCCTCAGTTACACGATCCTCGAACGGCGCACCAGGATCGGCGGCACCTGGGACCTCTTCCGCTACCCCGGCATCCGCTCGGACTCGGACATGCACACCTTCGGGTTCAGCTTCCGCGCCTGGCACGGCACCAAGGTCCTCGCCGACGGCACCGCCATCCGCCGCTACCTCCAGGCCACCGCCGACGAGCACGGCGTCACCGACCGCGTCCTCTTCGGGCGCAGGGCCGTCCGGGCCGACTGGTCCGGCGACGAAGGACGCTGGACCGTCGAGACCCTCGACGAGGCCACCGGCGAGACCGAGATCCGCACCGCCCGCTTCCTCGTCGGCGCCACCGGCTACTACGACCACGACCGGGGCCACCGGCCCGAGTTCCCCGGCGAGGAACGCTTCGGCGGCACCCTCGTGCACCCCCAGCACTGGCCCGAGGACCTCGACCACACGGGCCGAAGGGTCGTCGTCATCGGCAGCGGCGCCACCGCCATCACCCTGCTCCCCTCGATGGCCGCCGACGCCGCCCACGTCACCATGCTCCAGCGCTCACCCACCTACATCATGGCGCTGCCCGCCGACGACCCCGTCTCCCTCCTCCTGCGCCGCCTCCGGGTCCCCGCCCGGCTCGTCCACCGGCTGGGCCGCGCCCGCAACATCGCCCTCCAGCGCGCCCTCTACGTCCTGTGCCGCAGAGCGCCCCGGACCATGCGGCGCATCCTCCTCGGCGCCGTGCGCGCCCGGCTCGGCGGCGCCGTCGACATGCGCCACTTCACCCCCGCGTACAAGCCCTGGGACCAGCGCCTGTGCGTCGTCCCCGGCGGCGACCTCTTCACGACGCTCAGGAGCGGCCGGGCGTCCGTCGTCACCGACCACATCGACACGTTCACCGAGACCGGCATCAGGCTCAGGTCAGGCGAGGAGATCCCCGCCGACATCGTCGTCACCGCCACCGGCCTCAGGATGCAGCTCGCCGGAGGAATGGAACTCGCCGTGGACGGCGAGCCCGTCACCACCCGCGACCGCCTCCTCCACAAGGGCGTGATGCTCGACGGCGTCCCCAACCTCGCCATGATCATCGGCTACACCAACGCCTCCTGGACCCTCAAGGCGGACCTCGCCTCCGCCTACCTCAGCAGGCTCCTCACCCACATGGACCGGCACGGACACACCAGCGTCACCCCCGTCGCCACCGAGGCCGACCGCTCCCCGGTCTCCGTCCTGGGCGAATCGCTGACCTCCGGCTACATCGCCCGGGGCGACGCCACCATGCCCCGCCAGGGAACCCGCGACCCCTGGCGCGTCCGCAACGACTACTACCACGACCGCCGCGCCCTGCGCCGCTCCCCGGTCGACGACCCGGCGCTGCGCTTCGAAGGACCGGCGGCACCCGCGCGGACCTGACCCCGACGACGAACGAACCCACCGAAACGAGAGAGAGGAACGGAACGATGACGACCAGTCGGGAGACCTACCACGCCAGGCTCCGGACCCTGTCCGAAGCCTCCGTGCACATCCACTTCGACGCCTTCGCCGACATCGACTGGGACGACCCCGACCACGCGGTCGACCCCACGGACCCCCGCTGGGTGCTCCCCGCCGCCGACCCGCTCGGCGGACACCGGTGGTACCGGGAACAGCCGCTGGAGGTCCGCGCCAGGATCGGACTGTGGCGGTACGCCAACATCGTCAAGGTGGGAATGCAGTTCGAGAACATCCTCATCCGGGGGGTGATGGACTACCTCTTCGCCCTGCGGAACCAGAACCCCGAATTCCGCTACCTCACCCACGAGGCCACCGAGGAGTGCCACCACACCCAGATGTTCCAGGAGTTCGTCAACCGCTCCGGCGCCGACGTGCCCGGCGGCCGACGCTCCTTCCGGGTGCTGAGCCGCTTCCTGCCCCTGACCGGCTCCCTCGTCCCCGAGTCGTTCTTCACCGGCGTCCTCGCGGGCGAGGAACCCATCGACCACCTCCAGAAGGCCATCCTGCGCGGCGGCGAGGACGTCCATCCGCTGATGCGGCGCATGATGCAGATACACGTGGCCGAGGAGGCCCGTCACATCTCCTTCGCCCACGAGTTCCTGCGCGAGAAGGTCCCCGGCTACGGCAGGGCCCGCAGGGGCGCGCTGTCGATCGCCTTCCCCGTCATCATGCGGGTCCTCGGCGACGTCATCGTGGTCCCCGACCGCAGGACCGCCGAGAAGATCGGCGTACCCTACTGGGTCATCAAGGACATCTTCTGGAAGTCCCCCGACGGCGAGAAGCTGCTCCGCGACCTCTTCGCCGACGTCCGGAAGCTCGCCGAGGACATCGGCCTGATGAACAAGGCCTCCCGCCGCGTCTGGCGCGCCCTGCGCATCGACGGCCGCCCCGCCCGCTACCGGGGCGAACCGGCCCGCCTGAGCGCCTGACGCCCTTCCCGGCCGGACTCTCCCGGCGGCCGGACCCGCCCAGTTCCGTCAGGGCCCGACAGACCTGGGCGCGACCAGAACCGACCCGACCAGACCAGACCTCAGCCCGGCCCGACCAGACCGAACCTCAGCCCGACCAGACCGGACCGGACCTCAGCCCGGCCTGTCGAGGCAGGCGGCCCCGTCCTGACCTGCCCCAGGTCCGGCCTGATCCGCCCAGGCGCCCCTTCCCGACCTCGTCCCGGCCGGACCCGCCCGTCCGCACCCCGAACGGAGAACCCCCCTTGCCCTACGTCGTGACCCGTTCGTGCTGCGCCGACGCCTCCTGCGTCCTGGCCTGCCCGGTCAACTGCATCCACCCCGCCCCCGGCGAACCCGGCTTCGGCACGACCGAGATGCTGTACGTCGACCCCCGCACCTGCGTCGACTGCGGAGCCTGCGTCACGGCCTGCCCGGTGGACGCGCTCAAACCGCACACCGCGCTCGCCGCCGCCGAACTGCCCTTCCTCGAACTGAACCGCGCCTACTACGACACCCACCCCCACGAGGACCGGACACCGATGGCCCTCGTCCCGCCCCAACGCCGCATCCGCCGCGGGGAACTGAGGGTCGCCGTGGTCGGCGCGGGCCCCGCCGGACTGTTCGCCGCCGACGAACTGCTCCGCCACCCCGGCGTGAGCGTCACCGTCCACGACCGGCTGCCCACCCCGTACGGGCTCGCACGGGCGGGCGTCGCCCCCGACCACCAGGACACCAAGCAGGTCACCGGACTCTTCCGCGCCATCGAGAGCCAGCCCGGCTTCACCTACCGGCTCAACACCCACATCGGCCGCGACCTCCACCACGAGGACCTGCTCCGCGACCACCACGCCGTCCTCTACGCGGTGGGCGCGGCCACCGACCGGCGCCTCGGCATCGAAGGCGAGGACCTCCCCGGCTGCGCCTCCGCCACCGACTTCGTCGCCTGGTACAACGGCCACCCCGACCACAGCGCGGACACCTTCCCGCTCGACGGCGAACGGGCCGTCGTCGTCGGCAACGGCAACGTCGCCCTCGACGTGGCCCGCGTCCTCACCGCCGACCCCGAGCGGCTGGCCCGTACGGACATCTCCGACCGGGCCCTCGACGCCCTGCGCGCCAGCCGCGTCCGCGAGGTCGTCGTCCTCGGCCGCCGAGGACCCGCCGAAGCCGCGTTCACCCTGCCCGAACTGCTCGCGGCCGCCGCGCTCGACGACATCGACGTCCTCGTGGAGGGCTGGCCCGCCGACGTACCGGCCGACGCCACCCCCAGCACCCGGGTGCTGGCCGAGATCGCGGCCCGCCCCCGGAGACCGGGCAGCCGCCGCCTGGTCCTGCGCTTCCTCACCGCCCCGGCCCGCGTCGTCGGTGACGACCGCGTCACCGGCCTCACCGTGGTCCGTACCGCGCTGCGCACCCGGTCGGGCACCGTGGAAGCCGTGCCCACCGGGGACGAGGAGACCCTCGGGGCCCCGCTCGTGCTCCGGGCGGTGGGCTACCGGGCCCGGCCCGTCCCCGGCCTCCCGTTCGACGAGGACACCGGCACCGTCCCGCACGAACGGGGCCGTGTCTCCCCCGGCGTCTACGTGGCGGGCTGGATCAAACGGGGACCCACCGGCTTCATCGGCACCAACAAGTCCTGCGCCCAGGAGACCGTCGAAGCCCTCCTCGACGACTGGGACGCCGGTCGTCTCGCCGACCCCGCCGCCCCGGCGGCGGGCCGCCCGGCCCCTCCGGACACCGTCGGCCTCGACGGCTGGCGGGCCATCGACGCGTCCGAACGCGCGGCGGGCCTCGCCGAGGACCGCCCCCGCGTCAAGCTCGTCGACCGGGAGCGACTGCTCGCCGCCGCGCGGACCCCCGCGCCGAGTGGTCCCGGCGCCGCCGGGGGAGGACGCTGGAAGTGAGCGCGTGCGGGTCCCGTGGGCGTCCGGACGGGTCGTCGGCCCGGTCGGAGGGCGACCGTGCGACGGAGGGCCCGGCGGGAGAGTCCGAACGCGCGGAGGCGGGCGGGACGTGCCCGCCCCCGGCCCCACGGCCGCCCGCGCCCCGGCCCCACGTCCGGCTACGGCCGCCCGCGCCCCGGCCCCCGGCCCGTCCCGGCCCCCGACCGGTGGAGGTTCACGGCCGCCGACCCATGAGTACGGGCCCCGGCGGCGGTCCATGCCTCCGAAGGCAGTCCTCCGAAGGCAGTCCTCATCAGGAACGGTGACCATGGACACGGAGACGTTCGACCTCGCACCACAGGCCCTGGTCGTGGCCCGGCTCGCGGCCGCGGTGCCCGACACACGGCTCGACGGCCCGACCCCCTGCCCCGACTACCGGGTCCGGGAGCTCCTGGGCCATCTCACGGGCCTCGCCGTCGCTTTCCGCGACGCCGCCCGCAAGGACCTCGGTGCCTCGACCGCCACCCCACCCGGCACCACCCGGCCCGTCCTGCCCGCCGACTGGCGCGAGGCACTGCCCCGCGCCCTCGACGAACTGGCCGGTGCCTGGCGTGCCCCGGCGGCATGGACGGGTGCGACCCGCGCGGGCGGAGCGGACCTGCCCGGCGCGGTCGCGGCGGCGGTGGCCGCCGACGAGCTGGTGATCCACGGCTGGGACCTCGCCCGCGCCACCGGCCAGGCGTACGCCCCCGACCCGATCGCACTGGCCGTCTCGCACGCCTTCCTGAAGGCAGCGGAGGAGGACCGGGGCACGGGCGTCTTCGGAGCGGTCGTACGGGTCCCCGAGGACGCGCCGCCGCTCGACCGGGCGGTGGGACTGAGCGGCCGCGACCCCCGCTGGACCCCGACGCCGGAGCCGTAGCACCCGGGAAGCCCTCAGCTCCCGTGCCGGCCGGTACGCCCGCCCGCCCGGACCCGACCGCCACGGGCCCTGCGGACGTGTCCCCGCCCACCGGACCGGACGCGCGAGCACCCCCGCCGCCCGCCGGTTGACCCGTCCGCGCCGCGTTCCGCCCCGACCGCCGCCCCCGGGGATACCGTCGCCAGCATGGTTGGTGATCGTCAGGGCTGGCTCAGCTGTCTGCTCGCCGGAGCCGTGTTCGTCGTCTGCATGGCCGGCACCACGCTGCCGACCCCGCTCTACCCGCTCTACCAGGAGAAGTTCGGCTTCTCCGAACTGACCGTGACCGTCGTCTACGCCGTGTACGCGTTCGCCGTCATCGCCGTCCTGCTCCTCGCGGGAAACGCCTCGGACACCGTGGGACGACGGCCCGTCCTCCTCTGGGGCCTCGCCTTCTCCGCCGCGAGCGCCCTCTGCTTCCTCAACGCCGAGGGGCTGTCCTGGCTCTACGCCGGACGGCTCCTCTCGGGCCTGGCGGCGGGCCTCTTCACCGGCGCCGCCACCGCGTACGTGATGGAACTCGCCCCGCCCGGCGGCGCCACCCGCGCCACCTTCGTCGCCACCGCCGCCAACATGGGCGGCCTCGGCTGCGGCCCGCTCCTCGCCGGAGTGCTCGCCGAGTACGCCCCCGAGCCCCTCGTGCTGCCCTTCGCCGTCCACCTCGCCCTGGTGGTCCTCTCCACGGCCGTCCTGCTGAGGCTCCCCGAGACCGTGAGGGAACGGCGCCCCCTCAGCTCCGTACGCCCCCGGCTGCCCGCGCTGCCCGCCGGAGTCCGCACGGTGTTCGCCCCGGCGGGCGCGGCCTCCTTCGTCGGCTTCGCCCTCTTCGGCGTGTTCACCTCGGTCAGCCCCGCCTTCCTCGCCCGCTTCCTGCACGTGGACGATCACGCCGTGAGCGGCGCGGTCGTCGCCCTCGCCTTCTTCGCCTCCACCGGCGGACAGCTCGCCGTCGACCGGGTCGGCGTCACCCGCTCCCTCGCCCTGGGCTGCGCCGTCCTCTTCGCCGGGCTCGCCCTCCTCGCCGCCGCGCTGTACACCGACCTCCTGGTGTTCCTCGTCCTCGCCGCGGCCGTCGGAGGCACCGGCCAGGGCCTCGCCTTCCGGGGCGCGCTCTCCTCGATCACGGCGGTGGCCCCGGCGGACCGCAGGGCGGCGGTCGTCTCCGCCCTGTTCGTGGTCGCGTACACCGGCATCTCGATCCCCGTGATCGGAGTCGGCCTCCTGGCGGGCCCCCTCGGCCTGGAAGGCGCGGGCCTGGTGTTCATCGCCTGCATGTCGCTCCTGGTCGCGGCGGCGGCCACCTACCTCCGCCACCGCCCGACGCCCCACCCGCCGACCACCCCCTGAGACGCCCCGGAACACCCGGGGGCCGAGTCCGGGCATACGGCGTCCGCACCGCCCGCGCGACTGCCAGAATGACCGCCGTGTCCGACACGTCCGCGCGGCCCGGTGGCCCCGAACCCGGTGACGGCCCCCTCGACCCCGCCCAGCTCGTCCGCATCACCTCCCTGCACCGGGGCTTCCTCTACCAGCACCTCTACGCCGTCGGCTGTCTGCTGCGGCTCGGCGCCGCGGGAGCGGAACGCCTGCTGGTCGAGCGGGACGAGGACATCGAGGTCCTCCTCCCCGGCCGACGCCTCTACCTCCAGGTCAAGACCCGTGCCAGACCGCTGCGCGGCGGCGACGTCAACGGCGCCGTGGACGCCTTCTCCGCCGTACGGGCCCGGCACGCCGACGGCGGGCGCCCCGGCCGCCCCCGGCTCGTCGTCGTGTCGAACCAGCCCCCGGGACCCGGTCTCGCCGCACGGACCGCCGCCGACGACTGGCCGCCGGACGTCCTCCTCCTCACTCCCGGGAGCGAACCCCCCGAACCCTGGCTCCCTCCTGCCTGGACCACCCTCGACGAAGCCGTCGCCTGGTGCGCCGGGGAAGCGGCCCGGGTCCCCTTCACCTCCCTGTCACCGCACACCCTGGTGTGGAAACTGGCCGCCCGTGTCGTCCTGGCCTGCACCGGACACGGCGGGCAGGGCTTCACCGCGGACGAACTTCCCCCGCTGTACGAGCAGTTCGTCCAGGAGCTGCAGGCCTTCCCGGCCGCCCCCACCCCCTACCTGCCCCGGGCCACCGAACCCGAGCTGCTCACCGGAGCCCGGGTCCGTCTCGTCACCGGCTTCTCCGGGGCGGGAAAGACCGCCTGGGCCTCCCAGGCCGCCGCGCACTCGCCCGAACCGCTCACCTACTTCGACGTGGCCGCGCTCCCCGCCGAGGCGGTCGCGGGCTCCCTCGCCCGGGAACTCGCCGCCCGCCACCTCGACCGCGCGGCCCGCACCGCGCTCCCGAACGGCACCGGCACCGACACCCTCCGGGCGGTCCACCACCGGCTGGCCGGGACACCCGTCGCGATCGTCCTGGACAACGCGCACCGCCTGGACGCGAACGACCTGCGGCACCTGGTCGAAGCGCTGCCCACCGCCCGCTTCGTCCTCCTCGGACAGCCCCGCCCCGACCAGGCGGCCTTCGCCGCCCGTCTCGACGTCCTCCCCGAGACCCTCGACGGATGGACCGCCGACAGCGTCGCCTCGGTCTTCGCCGACGCCGACTGCCCCGTCGACCGGCCCACCGCCGAACGCCTGGTGGGACTCACCGGCGGTCTGCCCCTCTACGTGCGCAACGCGGCGCGGCTCACCCGCACCCACCACGACGGCGACGCCGCCCGGTTCTGCACCGCCCTGAGCGCCCGCGCGCACACCGCGCCCACCGTCCAGGACCTGATCCTCGCCGAGGTCTTCGACGCCCTCGACGGCACCGCGCGGACCACCGCGTACCTCCTCGCCACGGCCGAGGTCCCCCTCACCGACGAGGAGGTCCAGCGGCTCGCGCACGCCGCCGGACTCGGCGGACCGGCCCCCGCCCGCGCGATGCGGTCACTCACCTCGTACAGCCTCGTCCAGCGCACCGGCACCACGACCACCCTGCACGACGCCGTCCGCTCCCTCGCCACGGAGTACGCGCCCGATGGCGTCGACCGGCCGGTCGAGGAAGCGCTCCGTGACCTCCTGGCCCCGACCGCCGGGGGAGGGGGTACGACGCTCCCGCGCCTCGCCCGGTGGATGACGACGCTGCCCCGGACCGGCCGCACCGAGGAACTCCTGCGGTTCACGACCCACGACTTCTTCTTCGAACAGTCCTTCGCGGCGGGGCTGGCCCCCACCCTGCGCGCCGTCGCCTCGGACGAACGGGCCGCGCCCATGGACCGCTTCGACTCCCTGAACGCCCTCGCGATCCTGGCCCAGGAAGCCGACGAACGGGATGTCCACGGACGCCTCGTGGACGACCTCGACGCCCTCGTCGCCGCGCACCCGGAAGCGTGGGGGACCCGGGAGAGGAGCGTCCTCGCGACCCAGCGGATGGCCCGGTACGCCCACACCGGCGACCTGGCGTCGATGAACGCCGCCTACCTCGCGGCCAGGGCCGAGAACGCCGACGGATCGCTGGGATCACGCGTGCTGCGGTTCAACCAGGCACGGTGCTTCTTCCTCGCCGGTCGCCACGAGCAGGCGGACCTGCTCGCCCTGGACCTGGCCGAGGCGTCCTACGCGGCCCTCGGACTCACACCCGAGGACGTGCTCGGCGCGGGGCCCGAGGAACTGCGCGTGCTCCTGGGGGAGGAGACCACCCGGCTGGACGACTTCAAGCGCCTGGCGGACTGCCTGGCCCTGGTGGTCCGCTGCAGACGGGAACTCGGCACCTCCCACGGGCTCGCCGCGATGCACGCGCTGAAGTTCTACCACCTGGCCCAGGCCTGGCGTCCGATGGTCGGCATGGGCCAGGAGGTGGCCGACGACTTCGTCGGGATCGGCGACCTCCGGGCCTCCCTCGACCTGCTGGAACAGACACTGCTGCCCCTGGTGGAGCGGTACCGGCTCGACGACCTGGTGGTCGGAGTGCGCTCCCAGCGGGCCGTCGTGATCGCGCACACCGGCGATCACGCGACGGCCCTCGCCGAACTCGACGTCCTCCAACGCTACGACGTCCCCCCGGGGCAGGCCGAGGAACTGGCGCATCAGCGCGCGCTCGTCCTGCACCTGGCGGCCGGAGCGCGCGGCCGTCCCTCCTGACCCGCTACCTCCCGCCGGGGGAGCGCCGCTCCCGGCGGCGCCACCGCCCGCAGGCGTCGAGCACGTCGACCACCGCGCTCCCCACGTGCAGCGCGATCCAGCCCGCGCCCCTCAGCACCCGCACCACGGCGGCGCCCGCCACGTCCTCCATCTTCCGTACCCCTCTCCGTTCGCCCGTCGGCTCACTCCGGTCACACAGACGCACATCCCCGCCGCCGGGTTGCCCGGGGTGGTCCGGTCAGGCGCGGCAGCGCGGCATCTCCAGGGGCGGGTCCGCCCGGAAGCCCTCGCCGAACGCGCGGACACCGCCGTCGGACACCCGGAGCGGCACCCACTCCAGCGCCAGATCGAACGGCGTTCCCAGAAGGGGCAGTCCGGCGACGCCCCCGACCTCGTAGCGGACGCCCAGTGGCTCGCGCCGGTCGATCTCCCGGGCGGCGGCGACCATCTCGGCGGAGATGTCGACACCGACGACGTCCGAAGCACCCCGCCGCTCCAGCTCCCCGCTGTGGAAACCGGTGCCGCACGCCAGGTCGAGCACCGACCTGCCCCGGACGTCCCCGACCGGTTCGGGAACGCTCGGCACCTCCCCGTACCGCGTCAACGGCAGCGCCTTGAAACCAAGTCCCCCGGCACACACGGGTCCCGTGGGCCTCGCGCTCGTGGCAGAGGGTCTTCACCGGACGGCGCCGCGCCACGCACTGGCGAAGGGCACGAGACCCGGCACCCGGGAACCCGTATCACCCGAACGCCGGGAACCCCGTACCGCCCGAACGCCCCGCCGGAGAAACCGCTTGTGCCCCGCCCCGCCCCCACTGCCACACTGGACCGCGTGGACGAGACGAGACACTTTCGCCGGGCGGTCGTCACATGGGCCTCCGGCGGCGCGGGGGCAGCGGCGGCGGCCGAGACCGCCCGAGAACTGGCCGGTACCCTCCCGGTGCGCACGGCCGTCCTGGTGGAGGGCGTCAGTGACCTGACGGCCGTCGAGACCCTGGCCGCCCGCCACGGCCGCGACCTCGAAGCGGAGGGAGCCGTCGTCGTCCCGCTCGGCGGAGTGACGAACATCGGCAGGTTCCTGACCCTCCTCGGCCCCCGGGGCCTCGGCCTCGGTCTCGCCGGGCTCTGCGACGCCCCGGAGGAGGACCACTTCGCCCGCGCCCTGGAGCGCGAGGGCCTCGGCAGCGGCCTCACCCGCGCGGACATGGAACCGCTCGGCTTCCACGTCTGCGTCGCCGACCTGGAGGAGGAACTGATCCGTGCCCTCGGGCCCGCCCGCGTCCAGCAGGTGATCGAAGCCCAGGGCGACCTGAGGGCCTGGCGCGTCTTCCGCAGACAGCCCGCCCAGCGGGAACGGACCGTCGAGCGGCAACTGCGCCGCTTCATGGGCACCATGAGCGGCCGCAAGAGCCAGTACGCCCGCTCGCTCGTCGACGACCTGGACCTGACACACGTCCCCCGCCCCCTCGACGGCCTCCTCGCCCACCTGCCGACACGCCCGGCCCGCGCCTCCCGGTGACGTCCCGGCCCGCCTCCGGTCCGTACATTCCGAGGACACCCCCGGAGACGTCCCGGGGGACCCGGCCACGGACAGGAGCGACATGAACACGCGGGCAGCACAGCACGAGGACGACGGCCCCGGCGCCGCCGGACCGCAGGTCGTACGGCGGGAACCGGTCACGACGGCGGTGGTGCGCGGCCACGTGCCCTTCGCGGAACTGCGGGACTTCTTCGACAGCGCCTTCGGAACGCTCGGCCGGGTCCTGCGCGAACAGGGCGTCACCCCCCTCGGCGCCGCCTTCGCGCTCCACCACGGGACCTCCGGGGAGAAGGCGGACCTGGAGGTCGGCTTCCCCACCGACCGGGCGGTACGGGAAGAGGCCGGGGTCGTGGCCGCGACCCTGCCCGGGGGCCGGGTCGCCCGGCTCACCCACCACGGCGCCTTCGACGGACTCGGCGCGTCCTGGGAACGCCTGGGCACCTGGATGCGGGACCGGGGACTGGCACGGGGTGAGGACCGCTGGGAGGAGTACACGACCCAGCCGTCCCCCGACATGGACCCGCGCGACCTGCGCACCGAACTCCACTGGACGATCGCCGACTGACGCCCCCCCGGACGACGCCCCCGAGCCACAGCCCCGGACGACGCCCCCGAGGTCCGGCGTCCGGGCTCGGCGGCGGCTCAACCGCCGCCGAGCACCGGCGCGCCCCACAGGGGGAACCACCGGTCCGTCTCCGGCTCCATCGCCAGATCACCCCCGAGCAAGGACCTGACCTGGAGCTCCAGCACGTTGTCCCGGCTCTCCGACCGGTCCGCGCGCGGCGCGAACGGATAGAACGTCCCCCGCTTGTACAGGTACACGAGGGCCAGCTCGCGGGCCCGGTGCCCGTCCGCCTCCCCGGACCCCTCGCCCCCCGCCGCACGGAAGGACGTGAGGGAACAGAGCAGATCGGGCCCGAACCCCGCCTCCTCCAGCAGGGTGTTCACCGCGTGCAGATCGTTGACCAGCGTCACCAGATCGTCCGAGGGCCGCCGCACGGTCAGCCAGGTGTAGCCGTACGCGTCCCCGGAGTACGCCACCGGCCCCCCGGCCGCCTCCTCGTCGACGTCGAGGAGCTCCCGCACCTCCTCCTTCAGCCGCGCGAAGGCCCCGCCCTCCACCGCCGCGAAGCAGACCGCCCCGGCGCCCGTGGGCACGAACCCCGTTCCCGCCTGGAGCGTCAGCGCGGCGCCCGGCAGCCCGAACAGCCGGTCGAGGTCGGGCCGCACCGGCCGACTGCGCCCCAGGATGCCGTCGAGGAACCCCACCGCCCTCACGCCTCGCCGAGCTGGGCCGAGATCCGGCCGAGCTGTTCGAGACGCTGCTCCAGCGTGGGGTGGGTGGACAGCAGACGGCCCATGCTCTCCTTGGAGGAGAACGCCGGAGCGAACCAGAAGGCGTTGTACGGCTCCGCCTCGCGCAGGTCGCGCGTCGGGATGCGGGCCATGTCGCCGCTCACCTTGGTCAGCGCGGACGCCAGGGCCGAAGGACGGCCGGTGAGCAGCGCGGCGGCCCGGTCGGCGGCCAGCTCGCGGTAGCGCGAGAGCACCCGGGTCAGCAGGAAACTGATCATGTAGACGATGCCGCTGACGACCGGCACGAGGATGATGGCCGCGCCCATCGGGCTGTTGCGGGCGCTGCGGCCCAGACCGCTGTAGAGCGCGACCCGGGTCATCATCCCGGCGAGCACACCGAGGAACGAGGCGATCGTCATGACCGCGACGTCCCGGTGCGCCACATGGGACATCTCGTGCGCCAGGACCCCTTCCAGCTCCTCGGGCTCAAGACGCCTCAGCAGTCCCGTCGTGACACAGACCAGGGCGGTCTTCGCGCCCCGGCCGGTCGCGAAGGCGTTCGGGATGTCACTGTCGGCGATCGCCACCTTCGGCTTCGGCATGTCGGCCAGCGCGCAGATCCGGTCCACGGTGCCGTGCAGCTCGGGCGCCTGCTCCCGGGACACCTCGCGCGCGCCCATGCCCAGGGCGGCGATCCGGTCGCTGAACCAGAACTGCGCGACGAAGAGCAGCCCGATGATCAGCAGGACGACGGGCCAGGAACCGCGCAGCAGCACCAGCAGGACGCCGACGAACACCACGTACAGCAGCCCGATCAGGAACATCGTCGTCGCCATACGGGTCGAGAGCCCCCGGTCGGGGGCGTAACGGGAGCGGGACAAGGACCGCGCTCTGGCCATCCGGACACCCTCTTCCAGAACCGGCCGGAGCACCGACCGGACCAGCCTTCACTGCCCCCTGCTACCAGTGTGCTCCCCGAACGTCCGGAACGGGCGGCGGGCCGTCCGTGACCCGCACCGGGTCAGGGACGGCCCGCGGGGCCGGGGCGGTGAAGGGCCGGGGAACGCGCCTCACAGGCGCTTGGCGCTCCGCAGCGTCTTGGCGTAGTAGCCGTTGCCGTCCAGCCGGGACACCCCGCCGAGGTCGCCGATCATGAAGATCCTGAGCACCGTGCGGCTGGCGGGCGACCCCATCGACCCGCCGCGGTGACCTGCGGGCCGGACGTCGGGGCGCGTCGGGCGTTCTCGCACCGTCTGTGGCGGTCGAGGCCGTGAGGCCGAGGGTTCGGACTCCGGGGCCCGGCACGTTCTAGAGAACGGCTCTGGCCGGAATCTGCTCTACGCTGGCCCGATGGGGAAGCCGCGGCGTGGCGAGGCGACCGTCGATCTGATTCTGGCCACGGTGCTGCGCGTGTACGCCGAGTCCGGCCTGCAGGGCTCCACGGTCAACGCCGTCACCAAGGCCGGCAGGTCAGCCTCGGCAGACTCTACCATCACTTCGGCAGCTTCGACGGCCCTGCCGCCGCGCTGTACATCCAGTGCGTGAGCAAGCTGTGCGACGAGATGAACGAGGCTCTGCGGCGCAGCCGCCCCGCCTGCACCGGTGTCCGTGCCGTCGTCCGGGCCTGCCTCCGTTTCACCCAGGACCAGCGCGAGGCGGCTCTCTTCCCGCATGCCTCCGCCCATTCCGGCTCCCTGGCCCCGCACGCCGAGGAGATCCGGGTGGCCAAGGAGGTCAGGACGGCGCCGATGAACGAGTGGTTGCGCGCCAGGACGGCAAAGGGCGAGGTGCCCCCATGCCGGGGCTTGTGGTCGAGGTCCTCGTGATGGGCCCGGTCGCCGAGGCGGCCCGCCGCTGGCTCTCCCGTACGTACGACCTCGACCTCGCGGAGGCGGTGCGGCTGCTGCCGGACCGGATCTGGGGCTGGCCGTCGCCTTCGACGGCTGGGCCTTCGGGGTGACGATGCTCGGCCTGGCGGCGGCCCGCAACGCCTGGACGTGTCGGCACCCGTCCTGCGGGGACACTCCTTGACGGGCTGTAGCGGGAGCGCGGGGCGGTCGCCTCCAGAGGGTCCCGCGGCCCGCTCCCATGGACTTCGAGTCGCGCCGTACGGGTACGGCGGTCGACGTCGGCAACCCGCGGCCATACGCCTCGGCCGTCGACGGGAGCGGACGCACCCGCGTCTTCCGTGGCGATCCCGATCCCGTACGTGTGCCCTTCGACACGGGGAGCCGTGTCACCGCTTCATCGACGGCGAGACGGAAGGGTCTTCGTCCGCACGATGCCCGAGGGCGGGAATGCGAGAGGCCGTTGTTCCAGGAGGGGCGGGATTCGAGACGGAGCGGTACCCGTACGGACCAAGAAGCCTGACGGACATTGCCTGAGGGGTGTGAACAATGCCACGCTCCCCGCAGGTGGCAGGGCTTTCCGGCATTGCCGCGCCATCGGTTCGATTTCCTCGCGCGAGAGGCGAAAGACAATGGACGAGCCGCTTCAGGTGACACCGGTGAGTGTGTCGCCGAACCTGTTCCTCTACATCTACGACCTGGGGATCAACGGGGTCTTCACCCTGTCGTTCAGTGAGCTTCTTCGAGCGGACCACCGATCGGGTGACGGTCCGTGAAGCGCAACGAGCGAGGCCCCCGGGCAGTTGATCGAGATGTCTGACGTCTCAA
>NZ_JBIUZD010000016.1:0-163972 GCF_044744885.1 Streptomyces sp. NPDC087215 | reverse complement strand
CGCCCGGTTACATTCCGAACCCGGAAGCTAAGCCTTTCAGCGCCGATGGTACTGCAGGGGGGACCCTGTGGGAGAGTAGGACACCGCCGAACAATTCTTCAGGACCCCTGGTCCCAGCGTTCACGCTGGGACCAGGGGTCCTTTTGTTTTTTGCTTGACTTTTCCGATGCGCGGCCGAGTGCCGGCTGCGCGAGAATGACTGCAGTACCCGAAGACAGGAGTCACACCGATGTCCACCAACTCTCCCGACGACCGTCCGGAGCGCGAGCCGCGTCGTACGGACGGTGCCGGTGGCGACCGGGGCGGCTTCCGAGGCCCGCGACGTGACGACAACCGTGGCGGTGGCGGCGGGTTCCGCCGTGACGACAACCGCGGTGGCGACCGTCCCTCCTCCTTCCGCCGTGACGACAATCGCGGTGGCGACAGCCGTGGTGGTGGCGGTTTCCGTCGTGATGACAATCGCGGTGGTGACAGCCGTGGTGGTGGCGGTTTCCGTCGTGATGACAATCGCGGTGGTGACAGCCGTGGTGGTGGCGGTTTCCGTCGTGATGACAATCGCGGTGGTGACAGCCGTGGCGGGGACAACCGTGGTGGCGGTTTCCGTCGTGATGACAACCGGGGTGGGGACCGTCCCTCGTTCCGTCGTGACGACCGTCCCTCCTACGGGCAGCGTGACGACCGTGGCGGCGACAACCGAGGTGGTGGCGGCGGGTTCCGCCGTGACGACAACCGCGGTGGCGACCGTCCCTCCTCCTTCCGCCGTGACGACAACCGTGGCGGCGACAACCGTGGCGGTGGCGGGTTCCGGCGCGATGACCGTCCCTCGTACGGGCAGCGTGACGACCGTGGTGGTGACCGTCCCTCCTCCTTCCGTCGTGACGACAACCGTGGCGGCGACAGCCGTGGTGGTGGCGGCGGGTTCCGCCGTGACGACAATCGCGGTGGGGACAACCGTGGTGGCGGTTTCCGGCGTGATGACAACCGGGGTGGGGACCGTCCCTCGTTCCGTCGTGACGACCGTCCCTCCTACGGGCAGCGTGACGACCGTGGTGGCGACAACCGTGGTGGCGGTTTCCGTCGTGACGACAGCCGCGGTGGTGACCGTCCCTCGTCCTTCCGTCGTGATGACAACCGCGGTGGCGACAGCCGTGGCGGGGACAACCGTGGTGGCGGTTTCCGTCGTGACGACAACCGGGGTGGGGACCGTCCCTCCTACGGACAGCGTGACGACCGTGGCGGCGACAACCGAGGTGGTGGCGGCGGGTTCCGCCGTGACGACAACCGCGGTGGCGACCGTCCCTCCTCCTTCCGTCGTGACGACAACCGTGGCGGCGACAGCCGTGGCGGTGGCGGCGGGTTCCGGCGCGATGACCGTCCCTCGTACGGGCAGCGTGACGACCGTGGCGGTGACAACCGTGGCGGCGGGTTCCGTCGTGACGACAGCCGTGGTGGCGAGCGTCCCTCGTCCTTCCGCCGTGACGACAACCGTGGCGGTGGCGGTGGCTTCCGGCGTGACGACCGGGGTGGCGAGCGTCCTTCGTCGTTCCGTCGTGACGACAACCGGGGTGGTGACCGTCCCTCCTACGGACAGCGTGACGACCGTGGCGGCAGCGGCGGCTTCCGGCGTGACGACCGGGGTGGCGACAGCCGGGGTGGATACCGGGGGCGCGACGACCGTGGCGACCGCGGTGGGTACCAGGGCCGTGACGACCGGGAGCGGAGCGACCGCGCGCCCATCAAGCGCCTGCCGATCCCCCCGGAGGTCACCGGTGAGGAGATCGACCCGGACGTACGCCAGGAGCTGATGAGCCTGCCCAAGGGGCTGGCCGAGGAAGTCGCCCGCAACCTCGTCATGGTCGCCCAGCTGATCGACGAGGACCCGGAGAAGGCGTACGGCTACTCCAGGGTCGCGCTGCGGCTCGCTTCCCGTGTCGCCGCGGTGCGCGAGGCCGCCGGCTTCGCCGCGTACGCCACGCAGAAGTACTCCGAGGCGCTGGCCGAGTTCCGTGCCGCCCGCCGGATGAGCGGTGGTGTCGAGCTGTGGCCCGTCATGGCCGACTGCGAGCGCGGTCTCGGCCGTCCCGAGCGCGCGCTGGCCATGGCCGGCGAGTCCGAGGTGCAGAAGCTCGACAAGGCCGGGCAGGTCGAGATGCGGCTGGTGGCCGCCGGTGCCCGCCGTGACCTCGGGCAGCTCGACGCGGCGATCGTGACGCTGCAGAGCCCCGAGCTGGCGTCCAGCGCCAACCACCCGTGGACCGCGCGCCTGCGGTACGCCTACGCCGACGCGCTGCTCGCCGCCGGGCGTGAGACCGAGGCGCGGGAGTGGTTCGCCAAGGCTCTGGAGGCCGACAAGGACGGCGTCACGGACGCCTCGGACCGGCTCGCCGAGCTGGACGGCGTCGAGTTCGTCGACGCGTTCGACGACTCCGAGGAGGACGCCGAAGAGGACCTCGCGAAGGACGCGCAGGCGGCCGGGGACGACGTCGATCTCGACCTCGACGAGGACGACGAGGACGACGACGAGGACAGCGACGGCGACGACAAGGTCGGCGACAAGAACTGACGCGGTTCTCGCATGAACTGAGGGGCGGCACCCACCCGGGTGCCGCCCCTTCGTCGTCTCCGGGACGCTCAGTCGAGCGCCAGACTCCTGAGGACGAGGCCCGTCGCGGGCTTCGGGCCGAACGAGGTCGACTTGCGGGGCATCGTGACACCCTGGCGGGCCAGGTCCCGTACGACGTCCTCGCGCACCGGGTGCATGAGGACCGCCGTACCGCCACGGCGTTCCGCCTGGTCGACCGCGGCGGCCGCGTCGTGGATGTAGGCGATGTCCTCGGGGGCGTCGGGGATGCCCCAGACGTGTTCGAGGAGCGTGGAGTGCAGGACCGTCGCGTCCAGGGTCCGCCAGGCCTCCGGGCGGTCCGCGCGGACCGTGCGGTCGAGGAGCGCGGGATCGGGGCGGTCCACCAGGTGGAAGGGGCCGTCGCCCGCGAGGAGGAAGGCGTTCCCCCCGGCCGCCGCCGCTGCCAGGGCCTCCAGGGCGGCCTGCAGCGGCCGGTCGAGGCGCTGGACGCGGAAGGAGCCGTCCAGGGCGGCGAGGGCCTCCGCGACCGGCAGCCGGTTGAGGAGCCGGTGGATGGCGCGGACCCGCAGCGGGTAGCGGGCGGTGTCCACGAGCAGGACCAGACCGTAGTTCCACGGGCCCGGCGACACGTGTTCCCCGCGAAGGCGGAGGTAGGTCGCCCAGCGGTGGTGGCCGTCGGCGATGAGGGCCTGGTGGCGGCCGAGCTCGGCCGCCACCGCGGCCTGCTCGGCCGGGTCGGTCACCGCCCACAGACGGTGGTGGAACCCGTCCTCCGTCGTGGTGGCGAGGAGCGGCTCGCGGCGGACCGTGCGGTCGACGACCGCGTCCACGCCGTCGCCCTCCCCGACGTACGTCAGGAGCAGCGGCTCCAGGTTCGCGGCGGTGGTCCGCATCAGGGCGGCGCGGTCCTCGACGACGTGCGGCATGACGTCCTCGTGGGGGAGGACGACCCCCTCGGCGGGGGTGGACAGCTCCAGGGCCCCGATGACACCCCGCTGGAGGATGCCGTCGCCCTGCTGCTCGTAGACGTAGAGCGCGGGCTCGGGGTCCGGGGCGAGGACGCCGTCGGCGAGCCAGCGGTCGAGGGTGACGGCGGCCTTGCGGTGACGGGTGCCCGCCGTGATCGCCTGCGGGAGGATCAGCCGCACGATGTTGTACGGATCGGCGGATTCCAGTTCCAGCAGTCCGTCAGGTCGTACGACGACGTCGTAGGGAGGAGACGTCACCGCGGCGAGGCTGCCGACGCGCTCGGGGACGTATCTCAGTCCGCGGAACGGGGCGAGGCGCAGCCCTCCGGTGTCGTCGCGGACGGCGTCGGCCGCGTGACCTGAGGTGTTCATCTCGTCATCCTATGTGGCGGGCAGTCATGAGCGATGATCGGGGGAGCGGGGGCATTCACACCCCGGTGAGACGAGGAGCGTGCGGTGACGGTGCGGAACGGCCAGGGACGGCGGAACGACGGCGGAGTGCTGCCGGGGAGCAGCGCGCTGCCGCTGAGCGAGGCGTACGACACGGCGCTGCTCGACCTGGACGGGGTGGTGTACGCGGGCGGTGAGGCCGTTCCGCACGCCGTCGGGGCGCTGGGTACGGCACGGGCGGGCGGGATGCGGCTCGCGTACGTCACCAACAACGCGCTGCGGACGCCGGACGCGGTCGCCGCCCACCTCACCGAGCTGGGGGTGCCCGCCGAGCCCGGCGACGTGATCACCTCCGCGCAGGCCGTCGCCCGGCTGATCGCCGACGACGTGCCCCCCGGCTCCCGGGTCCTGGTCGTCGGCGGCGAGGGGCTGCGGGTCGCGCTGCGCGAGCGGGGGCTCGTACCGGTGGACTCGGCCGACGACCGGCCGGTGGCGGTCGTCCAGGGGTTCGGCGGGCCGGAGACGCCCTGGAGCCGCTTCGCGGAGGCGGGCTACGCGGTGGCGCGGGGGCTGCCCTGGTACGCCTCCAACACGGACCTCACGATCCCCGGGGCGCGGGGCATCGGGCCGGGCAACGGGGCGGCGGTGGAAGTCGTGCGGATCGCCACCGGCGGCCGGTTCGAGCCGAAGGTGGCGGGCAAGCCGCTGCCGCCGATGCACCGGGAGACGGTGCTGCGGACCGGGGCGCTCCGGCCGCTGGTCGTCGGGGACCGGCTGGACACGGACATCGAGGGGGCGTTCAACGGCGGGGTCGACTCGCTGCTGGTGCTCACCGGGGTGACGGACGTTCCGCAACTGCTCGGGGCCGTGCCCGCGCACCGGCCGACGTACGTCGCCGCCGATCTGCGGGGGCTGCTCGTCCCGCAGCCGGAGGTCGTCGCGGACGGGGACGGCGGCTTCGCGTGCGGGGAATGGCGGGCCTCGGTGCGCGGGGGCGAGCTGGTTCTCGACGGGCCGGACGGCGGTGCGGCGGACGTGATGGACGCGGTGCGGGCGCTCTGCGGGGCCGCTTGGGCGGCGGCCGACGCGGGTGGTTCCGGGGACGCCTCCGGAGGTGGCGATGCGGGTGCTTCCCGGGGGCGCTCCACCGGTGGCTCGAAGGGTGTTCCGGACGCGGGCAAGGCCCTGGCGCGGCTGGGCCTGTAGGGGCGGGTGCGGGGCGGGGCCTCGGTGAGGAGTCGGGCCGGGGCTCCGGTCGGTCCCGGGTCCCGGGGTCCCGGGACCTCGGCCGGTCGGGTGCGCGAGGTCCGGAAGGAGTCGGGCCGGGGTTTCGGGAGGCCCGGACGGGGTGCTCGGGCGGGAGGTCCGGGCGGGATGCCGGGGCGGAGAGGTTCGGGACGGGTTGGCCGGGTCCTGGTCGGTCGGGGGTGTGAGCCTGGGACGGGGAGTCCGGGCCTGGGTCAGGGCAGGACACCGGCCCGGGGCTGTCGGCCGTGAGGGCCGTGAGGGCTGCCAGGGGCGTCGGGTCAGGAGCGACCTGGGACGGTCCGGGGCGGGACCTCGGGACCGTCCCAGGGGCGCGGGGTCCGGAACGGGTCGGGTCGGGCCGGGGTTCTGAAAGGCCCGGACGGGAGTTTCTCCGAGCGGGTGGGGGGGCGGGAGCTTCGGTCGGGGCTGCGGAGGCTCGGAATGGTTCGGGTCGGGGTTCGGGTCGGCCCGCACACGGGCCTCGGGACGGGGCGGGACACCGGCCCGGGGTTGTCAGGTCATCAGACCGTCCGAGTCGCCCTGGCCGTCCGAGCCGTCAGGGTCGAAGCGGCCCGGGGCAGGGCTCCGGACAGCACCCGACCCGCCCCCGGACGGCCGGGTGCGGGCCCGTACGCCCCTGGCCGGAGTGCGTCCTGGCACGCCCCGGCACGTAAATTGGGTAGGCTAACCTAACTTTGTTGGGGCGAGGGTATACGGGAGCACGGGCATGGACGGTCGGCAGCAGCGACTGAGCGCGGAATCGGTCACTCTGGCGTACGAGCAGCGGGTCATCGCCCGTGAGCTGTCCGTCGAGATCCCCGACCACTCGTTCACCGTCATCGTCGGCCCCAACGCCTGCGGCAAGTCCACCCTGCTGCGCGCCCTCTCCCGGATGCTGAAGCCCAGCGAGGGCCGCGTCCTGCTCGACGGGCAGTCGATCCACTCGCTGCCCGCCAAGAAGGTCGCCAAGACCCTCGGCCTGCTGCCGCAGACCTCCGTGGCCCCCGACGGCATCACCGTCGCCGACCTCGTCGCCCGTGGCCGCTACCCCCACCAGGGGCTGCTGCGCCAGTGGTCCCCCGAGGACGAGCGGATCACCCAGGAGTCCATGGAGGCGACCGGTGTCGCCGAACTGGCCGGGCGGTACGTGGACGAGCTCTCCGGCGGCCAGCGCCAGCGCGTCTGGATCGCCATGGCGCTCGCCCAGCAGACCCCGCTGCTCCTGCTGGACGAGCCGACGACGTACCTCGACATCCAGCACCAGATCGACGTGCTCGACCTCTGCGCCGAGCTGCACGAGACCCAGGGCCGTACGCTCGTCGCCGTCCTGCACGACCTGAACCACGCGGCCCGGTACGCGACCCACCTCATCGCCGTCCGCGACGGTCAGGTCGTCGCCGAGGGCCCGCCGGCCGAGGTCGTGACCGCCGCACTCGTCGAGCGGGTCTTCGGACTGCGCTGCCAGGTCATCGAGGACCCGGAGACGGGCACACCGCTGGTCGTCCCCGCCGGACGCCGGGGCCGTGCGCCCCGGCAGGTCCGGACCGCGCCCGAGGCGGCTCCGGCCGGCTCCCCGGTGGAGCCCGAGGCCTCCCAGGAGCCCGCGCTGCGGAAGTGAGCAGGTCCCGGCCGCGCCCGGGGCTCCGGCCCTACAGCAGCGCGCGGAGCTTGAGCAGGTCGCGGAAGCCCGCCTCCAGCCTGACCCGGCCCGAGGCCCAGGCCTTCGCGAAGTTCAGCTCGCCGCCCACCATCGCCAGCAGGTCGTCCCCGGTCATCGCGAGGCGGATCTGGGCCTTCGACGGCGGCGGGCCCGCCACCGTCGACCCGACCACGATCCGGCCCCCGGTCAGACGTCCCGTGAACGTGGTGTCCAGGTCGGTGACATGGCAGCTCAGCGTGCGGTCGAGCGCGGCGGCCCCGCGCACGTCGCCGTCCGCCCGCGCGAGGCCGTCCGAGAGTCTGTCCAGTGCGCCGCGGCACTCGGTGATCGTCGCCATCGGGACGACCGTACCCCAGACGTTCGCGGTAGCGTCGGGGCCATGAACGACGCGACGCCCGCACCGGAGCCCCTGGACGAGACGGGCCCGCGGGACGCCCACGAACCCCCCGGAGCGGCCCCGCTCGGCGTCGGACGGCGGCCCACCGGGCACCCCGGCGTCGACGCGCACCTGGCGCGTCTCGCCGAGGTGGACGACCTCCCGGCGGACGGACACCCGCAGGTGTACGAGGATGTACACCGAGGACTGCGCGCCGAGCTGACCTCGCTCGACACGCGTCCCGACCCCCGTCCGCACGACAACAGGAGCTGAACCCACCGTGGCAGGAGTGGCACGCCGCCGACTCGACGCCGAGCTGGTCCGGCGCAAGCTGGCGCGCTCGCGCGAACACGCCAGCCAGCTGATCGCCGCGGGCCGGGTGACCGTCGGCAAGACCGTCGCCACCAAGCCCGCCACCCAGGTCGAGACCGCCGCGGCCATCGTCGTGGTCCAGGACGGCTCCGACCCCGACTACGTGTCGCGCGGCGGCCACAAGCTCGCCGGGGCCCTCGCCGCCTTCGTCCCCCTCGGTCTGGCGGTCGAGGGGCGGCGCGCCCTGGACGCCGGGGCGTCCACCGGCGGCTTCACCGACGTCCTGCTGCGGGCCGGTGCCGCCCATGTCGTCGCCGTCGACGTCGGCTACGGACAGCTCGCCTGGTCGCTCCAGAGCGATGAGCGGGTCACCGTGAAGGACCGTACGAACGTACGCGAGTTGACGCTCGACGCGATCGACGGCGTCCCCGTCGACCTGGTCGTCGGCGACCTGTCCTTCATCCCGCTCGGCCTCGTCCTGCCCGCCCTCGCCGCCTGCACGGCGCCCGGCGCCGACCTCGTCCTCATGGTGAAGCCGCAGTTCGAGGTGGGCAAGGAGCGGCTCGGCAGCGGTGGGGTCGTCCGCAGCGCCGAACTCCGCGCGGACAGCGTGAAGAACGTGGCCCGGCGGGCCGCGGAGCTCGGACTCGGTGTCCTGGGCGTCACCGCCAGCCCGCTGCCCGGCCCCTCCGGCAACGTCGAGTACTTTCTGTGGCTGCGGGCGGGCGCGCCCGCGCTGGATCCGGCGGATGTCGACCGCGCCGTGGCGGAAGGACCTCGTTGAGCTCAAGGGCAACAGCACCAGAGACCGCACCAGAGGCAGCACCAGAGACCGCACCACGTACCGTCTTCCTGCTCGCGCACACCGGCCGGCCGGCCGCTGTGCGCAGCGCCGAGCTGGTGGTCCTCGGACTGCTGCGCTGCGGCATCGTCGTCCGCGTCCTGGAGGCGGAGGCGGAGGACCTGCCGCTGCCGCCGTCCGTCGAGAAGGTGCCCGAAGCCTGCTCGGACGCGCTCGACGGCTGTGAACTCCTCGTCGTCCTCGGCGGTGACGGCACCCTGCTGCGCGGCGCCGAGTTCTCCCGCGCCTCCGGCGTCCCGATGCTCGGCGTCAACCTCGGCCGGGTCGGCTTCCTCGCGGAGGCGGAGCGCGACGACCTCGACAAGGTCGTCGACCGGGTCGTGACGAGGGCGTACGAGGTCGAGGAGCGGATGACCCTCGACGTCGTCGTGTACGAGAACGGCGACGTCCTGCACCGCGACTGGGCGCTCAACGAGGCGGCCGTGCAGAAGGTCTCCCCGGAACGGATGCTGGAGGTCGTCCTCGCGATCGACGGACGTCCGGTGACCGGCTTCGGCTGCGACGGGGTGATCTGCGCGACACCCACCGGATCCACGGCCTACGCCTTCTCGGCGGGCGGCCCGGTCATCTGGCCCGAGGTCGAGGCGCTGCTCATGGTGCCGATCGGCGCCCACGCCCTCTTCGCCAAGCCGTTGGTCACCACCCCCGAGTCCATCCTCGCCGTCGAGATCGAGCCGCACACCCCGCACGGGGTGCTGTGGTGCGACGGGCGGCGCACGGTGGAGCTTCCGGCGGGCGCGCGGGTCGAGGTGCGGCGGGGCGCCGTACCGGTGCGGCTCGCCCGGCTGCACCACGCCTCCTTCACCGACCGGCTCGTCGCCAAGTTCGCCCTGCCCGTGTCGGGGTGGCGGGGCGCACCCCGCTGACACGGCTCCGGCGGGTCGAACGATCGGCGCGCCGGAGGGTTACGCCCGGGGCCCGTGTCGCATCGCGGCGGGGAAACCTCGTATGGTCTGGGGCGTGCTGGAGGAGATGCGGATACGGTCGCTCGGGGTCATCGACGACGCGGTGGTCGAGCTGTCGCCCGGCTTCACCGCGGTGACCGGTGAGACCGGTGCGGGCAAGACCATGGTGGTGACCAGCCTCGGGCTGCTGCTCGGGGGTCGCGCCGACCCGGCCCTGGTGCGGATCGGCGCGGCGTCGGCCGTCGTCGAGGGGCGGATCAGCGTGCCCGCGGGCACGCCCGCCGCCGTGCGCGCCGAGGAGGCGGGCGCGGAGCTCGACGAGGGCGTGCTGCTCGTCAGCCGTACCGTCTCGGCGGAGGGGCGCTCACGGGCCCACCTCGGCGGGCGCTCGGTGCCCGTCGGGCTGCTCGCCGAACTCGCCGACGAGCTCGTCGCCGTCCACGGCCAGACCGACCAGCAGGGGCTGCTCAAGCCCGCCCGGCAGCGCGGCGCGCTCGACCGGTACGCGGGCGGGGCGGTCTCCGGGCCGCTCGCCGCCTACGGGGAGGCCTACCGGCGGCTGCGGGCCGTCGCGACGGAACTCGACGAGATCACCACCCGGGCCCGGGAACGGGCCCAGGAGGCGGATCTGCTGCGGTTCGGGCTGACCGAGATCGAGGCCGTCGCCCCGCGCGCCGGAGAGGACACCGAACTGGCCGCCGAGGCGGAGCGGCTCGGTCACGCCGAGGCCCTGGCGTCCGCCGCCGCGCTCGCGCACGCCGCGCTCGCGGGTGTCCCCGAGGACCCGGAGTCCATCGACGCGACCACGCTCGTCGCCGGTGCGGGCCGCGCCCTGGAGGCCGTACGGTCGCACGATCCGGTGCTGGCCGCGCTCGCCGACCGGACCGGCGAGATCTCCATCCTGCTCGGGGACGTGGCCACCGAGCTGGCCGGGTACGCCGACGCCCTGGACGCCGATCCGCGACGGCTCGCCGCCGTGGAGGAGCGCCGGGCGGCGCTCACCCAGCTCACCCGGAAGTACGGCGAGGACGTCGCCGCCGTCCTGGCGTGGGCGGAGGAGAGCGCGGGACGGCTCGGCGAGCTGGACGGCGACGACGAGCGCGTCGGGGAACTCACCGCCGAGCGGGACCGGCTCCGCGACGAGCTGTCGGAGCTGGCCCAGGGCCTGACCGACGCCCGTACGGAGGCGGCGGACCGGTTCGCCGCCGCCGTCACCGCCGAACTTGCCTCGCTCGCCATGCCCCACGCGCGCGTGTCCTTCGACATCCGGCAGACCGCCGACCCCGACGGCGTCGAGGTCGGCGGGCGGCGGGTCGCGTACGGCCCGTCCGGCGCCGACGAGGTCGAGCTGCTGCTGGCCCCCCACCCGGGCGCCCCGCCGAGGCCCATCGCCAAGGGCGCGTCCGGCGGTGAGCTGTCCCGGGTGATGCTCGCGGTGGAGGTCGTCTTCGCGGGGACGGACCCGGTGCCGACGTACCTCTTCGACGAGGTCGACGCGGGCGTCGGCGGGAAGGCGGCGGTCGAGATCGGCCGCAGGCTCGCCAAGCTCGCGAAGACGGCGCAGGTCGTCGTCGTCACCCACCTCCCGCAGGTCGCCGCCTTCGCCGACCGGCAACTGCTCGTCGAGAAGACCAGCGACGGTTCCGTGACCCGCTCCGGCGTCACGGTCCTGGAGGGCGAGGACCGCGTCCGGGAACTCTCCCGGATGCTCGCCGGACAGGAGGACTCCGAGACGGCCAGGGCCCACGCGGAGGAACTCCTGGCGGCGGCGCGGGCCGACGGATGAGCCGCCCCGCCCGGGGGACCGGCGGGCGCCTCGGCGCCTTCGTCCTTGCCGCCGGGGCGAGCCGGGCCGGGTACGCCGGGCTGCGGGCGCTCGGCGGTGACCGGTGGGTCCGGCCGAACCATGCCGGGCGGGACGTCGGCCTGTGGGCCGGGCCCGCCGTGACCCTCGGCGCCGCCGTCGGCGCCGGACGCGGGCCCGCCGCGTTCGCCGTCCTGGCCGCCGGGGCCTGCGGGGCGTACGACGACGTCCGGGGCGGCCACCGGCGCGGGTTCCGGGCGCACCTCGCGGCGCTCCGCGACGGCCAGGTGACCAGCGGCACCGTCAAGCTCCTGGGGATCGGGGCCGCCTCGCTGGTGGCCGGGGCGCTCCTCAAGGAGCGGCCGGTGGACAAGGTCCTCGCCGCCGTCGTCGTCGCGGGGACCGCCCACCTGGTGAACCTCGTGGACGTCCGGCCGGGGCGGGCGGGCCTCACCGTGCTCGCGCTCGGCGCCCCCGGACTGCTGCGCGGGAGCCTCGCCGCCGCCCCCATGGGGGCCGTCGCGGCCGTCCTCGGGGACGATCTCGGAGAGCGCACCATGCTCGGCGACACCGGCGCGTACGCCCTGGGGGCCGCCGTCGGCAGTGCGATCGCCGAGGGCAACGGGCGGCTCGGACTCGCCGTCCACGCCGCCGGTCTCGTCGCCGCCGCCTGCTGGGCGGAGGGCGCGAACCCGCCGTACGCTCACCCGGGTGGGTGAACCCCGGGAGGGTCGGTCCGAGTGTCCGGGACCGCTCGTACGGGGCAACGGCGGTGCGAGACACGTCACTTCGGTGGCGGAACGTGCGTACGGACGGCCCCCCGGACTGGCATCCTTGGGCGCGTGACACAGCTCCGTACGGTCCAAGTGCTGGGCGGCCGCAGCGCGGGCAGCAGCGCGCACGTGCGCTCACTCGCCTCGGGGCTGGTGGCGAGGGGCGTGCGGGTGACCGTGTGCGCCCCCGCCGAGCTCGACCGCGTCTACGACTACCTCGGCGCGGGCGCGCGCTTCGTGCCGCTGCCGCGCCTCGGCGACCCCTCGACGGTCGCCCTGCTCCGCAACACCTGCATCGGCGCGGACGTGGTCCACGCGCACGGCTTCCAGGCCTCGGTGAGGGTCGCGCTGGCGCTGGCGGGCGGCGGGACCGGGCGGGTGCCGCTGGTGACGACCTGGGACAGCCGTGTCGACACCGCCGGGGCGCGCGGCGGGGTGCTGCGCCTCCTGGAGCGGAGGGCCGCGCGGGCCGCGACCGTCGTGCTCGGCACCTCCTCCGAACTCGTCGACCGGGCGCGCCGGCGCGGTGCGCGGGACGCCCGGCTGGCCCCCGTGACCGTGCCGCCCGCGCGCGGTCCGGTCTGCCTCCACGACGGCAAGGCCCGCGCCGAGCTGGGTGCCGTGGCGCGCCCGCTCCTGATGGCGGTCGGGGCGCTCGAACCGGGGCGGGGCTACGGGACGCTGCTCGACGCGGCGCGGGTGTGGCGGGACCTCGACCCGCAGCCCCTCCTGGTGATCGCGGGGGAGGGTCCCGAACGGGCCCGTCTCCAGCGGCGGATCGTCGACGAGGACCTGCCGGTGCGGCTGATCGGGCGGCGCGAGGACGTCGCCGAACTCCTGGCCGCGGCGGACGTGGCGGTGCTCCCGTCCCGGTGGGAGGCCCGGTCCCTGCTGGCCCAGGAGGCGCTGAGGCTCGGCGTCCCGCTGGTCGCCACGGCGGTCGGCGGTGTGCCCGAACTCGTCGGGGACGCGGCGGAACTCGTGCCGTACGGGGACGCGGAGGCCTTGGCCGGGGCGGTGCGCGGGCTGCTCGACGACGTGGACCGCCGGATGGACCTGGCGGCGGCGGGCCTGCGGCAGGCGCGGACCTGGCCCACCGAGGACGAGACGGTGGCGCACGTCCTGAGCGTGTACGACGAGCTGGCGGGGCGGTAGCCGCTCCACCGGTAGCCGCCCCCAGGGGTAGCGAGCCCCCCCCATGGGCAGCGAGCCCCCACGGGTAGCCGCTCCGCCCCCACCGGTGGCTAAGGGGTGTGTCGTCGTGCCCTGAGCGCGAGGGAGAGGGCCAGGACCGTCTGGGGGTCGTCCAGGTCGGTGCCCAGGAGTTCGGAGATCCGGGCCAGCCGGTTGTAGAGGGTCTGGCGGTTGAGGTGCAGTTCCCGGGCGGTCTCCGCCTTGCGGCCCGCGTGCGCCAGATACGTCTCCAGGGTCGGCAGGAGCGGTGGCCGGGAGGTGCGGTCGTGCTCGCGCAGCGGCCCGATCGCCCGGTCCACGAACGCCGCGAGGACCGTGTCGCCGTGGAAGTGCAGCCGCCACAGCAGCAGGTCGATGTCGAGCCGCCGGGCGTCGTACCAGGGGCGGTCCGAGAGGCCCTGCGCGGCCGTCGCCGTCTCCGCCGCGTGCCGCAGGCCCGCCGAGGCGGCGGCCCAGTTGCCCGCCACGCCCACGACGACCACCGGCGGGTGCGCCCCGGCCCGTTCGAGACCGGCCCGCTCCACGCCCGCGCGGAGCGCCGCCGCGACCCGGTCGGCGACCGCCGTGCGCTCCGACTCCGAACGCAGGCCGAGCAGCAGCGGCACCCGGCCCTCGACCGGGCGGACCCCGAGGAGGACCGGGACGCCGACGGACGCCAGCTCCTCCAGGACGGCGCGGGCCAGCAGCGCCCAGTTCCCCGAAGGGGACTCCGCCGCCAGCCGCATCACCACCGGCAGGAGCGGTCCCTCGCCCGGCTTGAAGCCGAGCACGCGGGCCTGGGCCGGGGCGTCCTCGGCCGTGATCCGGCCCTCCGCGAGGTCCGTGAGGAAGTCGCCCCGGCCCCGCGCGGCCAGCTCCTCCTCCTGCCGTGCCTGCATGAGGACGACCGCGAGGAGTCCGGCCGCCCGCTCGGCCGCCATCCGGTGCACGGGGGAGAGGGCGCCGGAGACCGAGAGCAGGACGAGCCGGGCCCGTACGGACGAGGTGCCGGGGCCGCCGCCGGGGACGTCGACCAGGACCGTTCCGGTCGGCGGGCCCGACTCGCGGGCCGCCCGCCTGCCGCGCAGCCCGTCCCAGACCTGGAGCGGGTCGGCGGGTGCCGACTCGGTGCCCGCCGCGTAGAGCAGCTGTCCGTCGGGGGTCTCCAGGAAGACGGGGTTCGCGGCGAAGTCGGAGAGGATGCGCAGCACCTGCGGGATGCCGCCGCCGCCGAGCAGCGCCTCCGTGCACTGCCGGTGGACCTCCTCGGCCTGCCGCTGGAGGGCGTAGTGGCCGTTGACGATCTCGGTGTGGATCTCCTCGGTGACGGCCACGAAGGGGACCTCGCGGTGCAGCTGCACCAGCGGGAGGCCGGTGGTCCGCGCGGTCTCCACTATCGTCGCGGGCAGCCGGGCGAAGCGCGGTCCCAGCTCGACGACGAGGGCGGCGATGCCCCGGTCGGCGAGCCGCCGGACGAAGGCCCGCTGCTCGGCGGGCCTGGTGCCGAGGCCGAGTCCGGTGGTCAGCAGCAGTTCGCCGCCCTTGAGCAGCGACGCGATGTTCGGCACCTCACCGGCGTGCACCCAGCGCACCGTACGGTGCAGCCGGTCCGCCCCGGCCATCACCTCCGGGAGTCCGCCGCGCAGGCCCGGGAGTTCGAGCGCCCGCTGCACGGTGATCCCGCCCTGATTGTCCATGGGGCCGGACGCTACCCGCGTCCCTGTTCCGGTGACATCACCCCACGGTCACGGGTCCGGACCCTTCGTGCACGGGGGTGGCAACTCGTCCAGCCGGGAGGGGAATTGCTCGACCCTCTGTCGAGTGTGTCCTGCGTCACTCCCGGGGTGGTGCCGCTGCCCGGACCACCCCGGGCAGCGGCCTCGGATCAGCCGCCGTACGCACCGCTCGCGGTGAGCCGCAGGGCCGTGTCGATCAGCGGCACATGGCTGAAGGCCTGCGGGAAGTTGCCCACCTGCCGCTGGAGCACGGGGTCCCACTCCTCGGCGAGCAGCCCCAGGTCGTTGCGGAGCGCGAGGAGCTTCTCGAAGAGCGTGCGGGCCTCGTCGACCCGGCCGATCATCGCCAGGTCGTCCGCCAGCCAGAACGAGCAGGCCAGGAACGCGCCCTCGTCGCCCTCCAGACCGTCGACCCCCGCCTCCTCGCCGGACGTCGGGTAGCGGAGCACGAAGCCGTCCTCGGTGGACAGCTCCCGCTGGATCGCCTCGATCGTGCCGATGACCCGCTTGTCGTCCGGCGGCAGGAAGCCCATCTGCGGGATCAGCAGCAGTGAGGCGTCCAGTTCCTTGGAGCCGTACGACTGGGTGAAGGTGTTCCGCTCCCGGTCGTAGCCCTTCTCGCAGACGTCCCGGTGGATCTCGTCGCGCAGCTCGCGCCAGCGCTCCAGCGGGCCGTCCGCGTCACCGGACTCGATGAGCTTGATCGTGCGGTCGACGGCCACCCAGGCCATCACCTTGGAGTGGACGAAGTGGCGGCGCGGGCCGCGCACCTCCCAGATGCCCTCGTCGGGCTGGTTCCAGTGCTTCTCCAGGTAGTTGATCAGCCTGATCTGGAGGAGCGAGGCGTAGTCGTTGCGGGAGAGGCCCGTCATGTGCGCGAGGTGGAGGGCCTCGGTGACCTCGCCGTACACGTCCAGCTGGAGCTGGTTGGCGGCGCCGTTGCCGACCCGGACCGGGCCGGAGTTCTCGTACCCCGGCAGCCAGTCCAGCTCCGCCTCGCCGAGCTCCCGCTCGCCCGCGATGCCGTACATGATCTGGAGGTTCTCCGGGTCGCCCGCGACCGCGCGCAGCAGCCAGTCCCGCCAGGCGCGGGCCTCCTCGCGGTAACCGGTGCGCAGCATGGAGGAGAGGGTGATCGCCGCGTCCCGCAGCCAGGTGTAGCGGTAGTCCCAGTTGCGGACGCCGCCGATCTCCTCGGGCAGCGAGGTCGTCGGTGCCGCCACGATCCCGCCGGTCGGCGCGTACGTCAGCGCCTTCAGGGTGATCAGGGAGCGGACCACCGCCTCCCGGTAGGGGCCGTGGTACGTGCAGTGCTCGACCCAGTCGCGCCAGAAGTCGGTGGTCGCCGTGAGGGCGCCCTCGGGGTCGGGCAGCGCGGGGGGCTCCCGGTGGGAGGGCTGCCAGGACAGCGTGAACGCGATCCGCTCGCCGGGGCCCACGGTGAAGTCGGAGTACGTCGTGAGTTCCTTGCCGTGGGTCTCGGCCTCGGTGTCCAGCCAGACCGAGTCGGGTCCGGCGACGGCGACGGTGCGGTCGCCGACCTTGTGGACCCAGGGCACGATCCGGCCGTAGCTGAACCGCATCCGCAGCGCGGACCGCATCCGGACCCGGCCGGAGACGCCCTCCACGATCCGGACGAGCTGCGGGGCCCCTTCGCGCGGGGGCATGAAGTCGGTCACCCGGACCGTGCCGCGCGGGGTGTCCCACTCGGACTCCAGGACCAGCGAGTCGCCCACGTAGCGGCGCCGGTCGGCCGGGGCGGGGTCGGCGTCGGGAGGCCCGGCGGGTCCCACCCGCCAGAACCCGTGTTCCTCGGTGCCGAGCAGTCCCGCGAAGACCGCGTGCGAGTCGAAGCGGGGGAGGCAGAGCCAGTCGACGCTGCCGTCCCGGCAGACCAGCGCGGCTGTCTGCATGTCTCCGATGAGTGCGTAATCCTCGATGCGCCCGGCCACGTGCTTCACTCCAGTCGAACGGCCATGTCCGCCCCGACGGGGCGCTTGCTTGGAATCGCGCCGGGGGATGTCGGCCGGCGCCGTTTGTCAGCGGTCAAGGGGTCTTCGACGAGCTCTTGGTCCGGGTGACGGGCGGGGTGGTGCCGCTGGCCGGTCGGCTCGGTGGGGAACGTCCGAGCAGAATACGTCGCACCCTAGTGACCTGGTGATCACACCGGTAACGCCGTTGCTCCGTTCGGGTGAACGAATGCGATCCTCCCCTCCGGAACGGGCCCCGAGCCGCTATCCGTGTCGCGGTCCGTGTGCACCCGACTGCCCCGTGTGGCCGGAAGCGGTCTCCCGATGTCGCTGATACCCTGGTACCCCGTGGACCGGTGGGAAACGGCGAGAGCCGAGGACACCGAAACCGCAGCGACGGCACCCCCCGATTCTTCCGGAGGGCACGCCGGTACGCACCTCCAAACGCGACCACGGGAGCCCCCTCTTGGCGATGCCGCCCAAAACCACGACGACCAAGCACATCTTCGTCACCGGGGGTGTCGCCTCCTCCCTCGGCAAGGGCCTGACCGCCTCCAGCCTGGGTGCGCTCCTCAAGGCCCGCGGCCTGCGGGTCACGATGCAGAAGCTCGACCCGTACCTGAACGTCGACCCCGGCACGATGAACCCCTTCCAGCACGGCGAGGTGTTCGTCACCAACGACGGCGCCGAGACCGACCTGGACATCGGCCACTACGAGCGCTTCCTCGACGTCGACCTCGACGGCTCGGCCAACGTCACCACCGGCCAGGTCTACTCGCAGGTCATCGCCAAGGAGCGGCGCGGCGAGTACCTCGGCGACACCGTGCAGGTCATCCCGCACATCACCAACGAGATCAAGTCCCGCATCCGCCGGATGGCCGCCGACGACGTCGACGTCGTCATCACCGAGGTCGGCGGCACGGTCGGCGACATCGAGTCGCTGCCGTTCCTGGAGACCGTCCGCCAGGTCCGCCACGAGGTCGGCCGGGACAACGTCTTCGTCGTGCACATCTCGCTGCTGCCCTACATCGGCCCCTCCGGCGAGCTGAAGACCAAGCCGACCCAGCACTCCGTCGCCGCGCTGCGCAACATCGGCATCCAGCCCGACGCGATCGTGCTGCGCGCCGACCGCGAGGTCCCGACCGCCATCAAGCGCAAGATCTCGCTGATGTGCGACGTCGACGAAGCCGCCGTGGTCGCGGCGATCGACGCCAAGTCGATCTACGACATCCCGAAGGTGCTGCACTCCGAGGGCCTGGACGCCTATGTCGTCCGCAAGCTCGACCTGCCCTTCCGTGACGTGGACTGGACCGTCTGGGAGGACCTCCTGGACCGCGTCCACAACCCCGACCACGAGGTCACCGTCGCGCTCGTCGGCAAGTACATCGACCTGCCCGACGCCTACCTCTCGGTCACCGAGGCCATGCGGGCGGGCGGCTTCGCCAACAAGGCGCGCGTCAAGGTCAAGTGGGTCACCTCCGACGACTGCAAGACCCTGGCCGACGCCGAGAAGCAGCTCGGCGACGTCGACGCGATCCTCATCCCCGGCGGCTTCGGCGACCGCGGTGTGAGCGGCAAGGTCGGCGCGATCCAGTACGCCCGTGAGAACAAGGTGCCGCTGCTCGGCATCTGCCTGGGCCTCCAGTGCATCGTCATCGAGGCGGCCCGGAACCTGGCGGGCATCCCCGAGGCCAACTCCACCGAGTTCGACCCGGCCACCGCGCACCCCGTCGTCTCGACGATGGAGGAGCAGCTGGCGTACGTCGAGGGCGCGGGCGACCTGGGCGGCACCATGCGCCTCGGCCTCTACCCCGCGAAGCTCGCCGAGGGCTCGATCGTCCGCGAGGTCTACGACGACCAGCCCTACGTGGACGAGCGCCACCGGCACCGCTACGAGGTGAACAACTCCTACCGCGCGGAGCTGGAGAAGAAGGCCGGTCTGGTCTTCTCCGGCACCTCCCCGGACAACAAGCTCGTCGAGTACGTCGAGTACCCGCGCGAGATCCACCCCTACCTGGTCGCCACCCAGGCGCACCCGGAGCTCCGCTCCCGCCCGACCCGCCCGCACCCGCTCTTCGCGGGCCTGGTCAAGGCGGCCGTCGAGCGCAAGACGGGCCGTCCGGCGAAGTAACCGACCTGTCGGTTCCTGGCGTTACCGTTGCCGGGGTACGGGCCCTTCGGGGGCCCGTACCCCGGTTTTCGTATGTGGGAGGACAGCTCATGCAGGTGAAGGACACCCCGGAGGAGTGGCGGGTCACGGCCACCACGACCCCCTTCACGGGCAAGAAGACCAGTGTCCGTACGGACGACGTCGAGATGCCGGACGGCACGGTCGCGCGCCGCGACTACCAGGTCCACCCCGGCTCGGTGGCCGTGCTCGCCCTTGACGAGCGGGACCGGGTGCTGGTGCTCCGTCAGTACCGCCACCCCGTGCGGCACAAGCTCTGGGAGATCCCGGCCGGACTCCTCGACGTGCCCGGGGAGAACCCGCTGCGCGCGGCGGAGCGCGAGCTGTACGAGGAGGCGCACGTCAAGGCCGAGGACTGGCGGGTGCTGGCCGACGTCTACACCACGCCGGGCGGCTCCGACGAGGCCGTGCGGATCTTCCTCGCCCGGGGCGTCTCGGAGGCGGAGGGGGAGCGCTTCGAGGTCTCCGACGAGGAGGCCGACATGGAGCTGGCCCGGGTGCCGCTCACGGACCTCGTCCGGGGCGTCCTCGCCGGAGAGCTGCACAACAACTGCCTGGCCGTGGGCGTCCTGTCACTGGCCGCCGCACGGGCGGGCGAGGGCCTGGACGCCCTCCGCCCGGCCGACGCGCCGTGGCCCGCCCGCCCCTTCGAGGCGTAGCGCCCCGGTGGGGCGGGGGACGGGGGAGGCGCGGCGTACGTTCCCTGGGCCTGGGGGACGGTGTGTCGGCGTACGGGGCCTGGCGGTGAACGGCTGACGCCCGGCCTCCGGTACCTGAACCGTGAGCGTCCATGCCTCCGCGCCGGGGGCGTGGACGCTCGACCGTGTACGGCCGGGCCCCGGCGCCCGGCACCTCGCGGTGGGCGATCGCACCCCGCGCCCGGCACCTCGCGGCGGGCGGTCGCACCCCGCGCCCGGCACCTCGCGGCGGGCGGTCGCACCGGGCCCCCTGTGCGGGTCCCCGGTCCCGCCCCGGCTCCGTCGAACGGCGGTGCGGTGTGACCATCCGCTGATCCGATCGGGCGATGTGCCCGCCCTGCTCCGCCGGGTCCGTGCCACCCCCTGAACTACGCTCGGAATCGCCCGTGCGGAGTCCCCCGCGGGATCGGCTCGTGCGCAGGTGGACGGGAGCGTGGCCCGTGACGGATCAGGCTGTGGCAGCGGCCGGCAGCCGGCAGTTCTTCGGCAGGCAGCGGGAGTTGAAAGCCCTGCGCGCCGACATCGGGCGGACCGGCCTCGACACCCTCACCGGCCGCAAGGCACCCCGCGCCCGCGTCCTGCTCATCGCGGGCCGCCCCGGCTCCGGACGCACCGCGCTCGCCGAGGAACTGATCGCCGGGCTGGGGGACCGCTACCCGGACGGGGTCTTCCGGGCCCGGCTCACCGAACCCGGCGGCGACCCCGTCCCCACCGCCCGGGTCGCCCGGGAGCTGCTGGCCGCCCTCGCGGTCGCCGAGCCCCCGGGAGCCGCCGAGGACGAACTGACCGAACTCGTCCGCGGCGCCCTCGCCGGGCGCCGGGCCGTCCTGGTCCTCGACGACGCCGTCGACGCCGAGCAGGCCGACCCGCTGATCCCCGACAACCCCGACAGCCTGGTGATCGGCGTCGCCCGGGGCCCGCTCACCGGCATCCCCGACGTACGGCCCTGCACCCTCGGCGGGCTCGATCCCAAGTCGGCCATCGAACTGCTCACCGCCTACACCGGCTCCGTACGCGTCACCGTCGACCCGCAGGCCGCGGAGACCCTCGTGGAGGAGTGCGGCGGACTGCCCGCCGCCGTCGTCCTGGCCGGTGGCTGGCTCGCCACCCACCCCAAGATCTCCGTCGCCGACCTGGCCAAGAGGCTCCGGTCCCGCAACGGCGACCCGCTCACCCGGGCCTTCCTCCTCGCCCACGAGGCGCTGCCCGGGACCGCCGCCCGGATACTGCGATTCCTGGTCCTCGCCCCGCTCGGCCGCGCCGACGCCCACACCGCCTCCGCGCTGGCCGGCTGCTCGGTCTCGGCCGCCGCGACCACCCTCGCCGACTTCGCCGCCCTGGGCGTGGTCCGGGACGTCGGCGACGGCCAGTACGAGGTGCCCGGCCACCTCGTCCCCCTGCTCCGTGCCCAGCTGGAGGAGCACGACCGGCCCGCCGAGGTGCAGCTCGCGCGGGCCCGGATGCTGGAGCGGACCGTACGGCTCCTCCAGTCGTGCCGTGCGGTCACCGAGCCCGAGGACTCGCCCGCCCGCCGGAAACTGGCCGGTCTGCCCCGCGCCCTGCGCTTCCCGAACACGGCCGAGGCGGCCGTCTGGCTGCGCACCCGGCAGTCCTTCCTGCTCGCCTGCGCCCGGCTCGCCGTCGCCGACGGGGAGCTGGACACCTTGGCGCGCCGCCTGGTCGCCTCCCTGGTCAGGGCCCTCGCCGCGCACCGGGGCGCCGAGGCCGCCGCACCCGAGCTGTACGGGCTCCACCGACTGGTCCTGGACGTGGCCGAGCGGCGGGGACTGCACCGCGAGCGGGCCGCCGCCCTGCTGAACCTGGCCGATCTCGACGCCCGCACCGGCCGCACCCGGGACGCCCTGGCCCGCTACCGGACCGCGCTGGACGCCGGGCGGGCCGCGAACGACCCGTACGCCACCGGCCGCGCGATGGAATCCGTAGGCGGCTCCTACCAGGAGCTGGGCGACTGGCATCGGGCCGCCGACTGGTACGGGCGGGCGCTCGCCCAGCGGCTCGCCCGGGAGGAGCGCGCCGACCAGGCCCGGCTGTACGGGCGCCTCGGCGCCGTGCAGACCTACGCGGGCCGGTACGGCGAGGCCCTGCGCAACTGGCGGGCCGCCGCGGCGGGACACCGGCGGCTCGACGATCTCCCGGGCTACGCACGGGCGTTGAGCGAGGCGGCCCGGGTCCAGGAGTACGCGGGACGTCCCGAGGAGTCGCTGCGGACCTGCGAGGAGGCGGTGGAGTGGGCGCGGCGCGCGCAGGACGTCCGGCTCCAGGCCGCGCTCCGGCTGAGGCTGGCCGACACCCTCGACCGGCTCGGCGACCCGGCCGCGGCCCGGCTGCACCGGGCCGCGGCGGACAGACTGCTGGAAACGGAATCCCCTGCCTACGAAATCCGTAGTGGGTCCATGAAAGATTAGTACTTTGAAAGGCTAGACAGCGGGAAGTCCTTCATTAGACTGGGTCCGCCGCGTGTGAACGTGGTCTGCCCCGGTGTGCCGTGACGCCTCCGGGTATGTGTCGCCATGCCCCAGTTATCCCCCTGATTCAAGGACCGTGATCGACGATGAAGGTCGGCATCCCCCGCGAGGTCAAGAACAACGAGTTCCGCGTGGCCATCACCCCCTCCGGTGTCCACGAGCTCGTCCGCCACGGCCACCAGGTGCTCGTCGAGCAGAACGCCGGTGTCGGCTCCTCGATCACGGACGCGGAGTACGTCGCCGCGGGCGCCGAGATCGTCCCCACCGCCGACGAGGTCTGGGCCACCGCCGACCTGCTGCTCAAGGTCAAGGAGCCCATCGCCGAGGAGTACCACCGCCTCCGCAAGGACCAGACCCTCTTCACCTACCTGCACCTCGCCGCCTCCCGCGAGTGCACGGACGCGCTGCTCGCCTCCGGCACCACCGCCATCGCGTACGAGACCGTCGAGACCGCCAACCGCGCGCTCCCGCTGCTGGCCCCGATGTCCGAGGTCGCGGGCCGGCTGGCCCCGCAGGTCGGCGCGTACCACCTGATGCGCTCGGCCGGCGGCCGAGGCGTCCTCCCCGGCGGCGTCCCCGGCACCCACGCGGGCAAGGCCGTGGTCATCGGCGGCGGCGTCTCCGGCTGGAACGCCACCCAGATCGCCGTCGGCATGGGCTTCCACGTGACCCTGCTCGACAAGGACATCAACAAGCTCCGCGAGGCCGACAAGATCTTCGGCACCAAGGTGCAGACGATCGTCTCCAACGCCTACGAGCTGGAGAAGGCCGTCGTCGAGGCCGACCTCGTCATCGGCGCCGTCCTCATCCCGGGCGCCAAGGCCCCGAAGCTGGTCACCAACGAGCTCGTCGCCAAGATGAAGCCCGGAAGTGTCCTTGTCGACATCGCGATCGACCAGGGCGGCTGCTTCGAGGACTCGCACCCGACCACCCACGCCGAGCCGACCTTCCAGGTCCACAACTCGGTCTTCTACTGCGTCGCCAACATGCCGGGCGCGGTCCCGAACACCTCCACCTACGCCCTCACCAACGCCACGATGCCCTACATCGTGTCGCTGGCGAACAACGGCTGGGCCGAGGCGCTGCGCCGCGACCCCGCCCTCGCTCTGGGCCTCAACACCCATGACGGCAAGGTGGTTTACAAGGAGGTCGCCGAGGCGCACGGCCTCGACCACGTCGAGCTGAGCAGCCTCCTGGGCTGACCCCCGCGGCGCCGCCGTCAACGCGTGCCGTCAATGCCACGCACCCGGCCGGACCTTGTTCGACAAGGTCCGGCCGGTCGTGTCTGCGGACCTGCCGGAACGTTCGGCCGACTCGCCTCGAACGTGACCCTTTAACCGATTCGCGCATCCCCGAAACGTGTGGATGCATGGCTGCGCACCCTTGACAGAGACGTGTTCGGTTGCCGACACATCGGGCCGGGTCCGGCGGATTGTGTTGCTGCGGAGCGGTGACACGCCATAGAGTCGCCAACCGTCGGCATGGTGCCACGCTGACCTATCGATAAATGTTCCTGGTGACATCCAAGGAGGTAAGACGACTTGTGAATGAGTCGACAATTACTCCCGGGAGCGGTGCGCCAGGTGCTCCGATCGGCTCCGTCGCGGTGCGGACCTTCGCGACGCACCAGCCCATGACGACAGCCCACACGATGAAGACGATGGACGGCCTACACGTGAACGCCACGGCCGGCAACGAGATGGGCCGAGAGTCCACCCACTTCGCCGCCTACGACGAGGTGCCCGAGGGGCACTTCTACGACCCCGACGCCGAGTACGAGCCCGACCCGGAGTACGCGGCCACCCTCGCACCCGACGCTGCCCGCCAGCGCCGCGAGCGGATCGGCCCGACCGGACGGCCCCTGCCGTACTTCCCGATCCCCGGTCCCCTGACCGACCACGGCCCCGCGAAGATCATCGCGATGTGCAACCAGAAGGGCGGCGTCGGCAAGACCACGTCGACCATCAACCTGGGTGCCGCGCTCGCCGAGTACGGCCGCCGGGTGCTGCTCGTCGACTTCGACCCGCAGGGAGCCCTGTCGGTCGGCCTCGGCGTGAACCCGATGGAGCTCGACCTCACCGTCTACAACCTGCTCATGGAGCGGGGCATGTCGGCCGACGAGGTCCTCCTCAAGACCGCCGTGCCCAACATGGACCTGCTGCCGAGCAACATCGACCTCTCGGCCGCCGAAGTCCAGCTGGTCAGCGAGGTCGCGCGCGAGTCGACGCTCCAGCGGGCCCTGAAGCCCCTGATGAACGACTACGACTACATCGTGATCGACTGTCAGCCCTCGCTCGGCCTGCTGACCGTGAACGCCCTGACGGCGGCTCACAAGGTCATCGTGCCGCTGGAGTGCGAGTTCTTCGCCCTGCGCGGAGTGGCGCTGCTGACCGAGACCATCGAGAAGGTCCAGGAGCGGCTCAACCCCGAGCTGGAGCTCGACGGCATCCTCGCCACGATGTACGACTCCCGCACGGTGCACAGCCGCGAGGTCCTCGCACGCGTCGTCGAGGCCTTCGACGAGCACGTCTACCACACGGTCATCGGGCGGACCGTGCGCTTCCCCGAGACCACCGTCGCGGGCGAGCCCATCACCACCTACGCCTCCAACTCCGTGGGTGCCGCCGCCTACCGCCAGCTCGCCAGGGAGGTGCTCGCCCGGTGTCACGCCGAGTGAGTCTGCCCGGGGCCGACGAACTCTTCCGTACGACCGGGGGGACGGCGCTCCAGGCGTCCGCACCCCGCCGGACCGTCCCGGCCCCCTCGGGCGGGGGTGACCCGGCGGCGGCCGAGGGCTCCTCGGAGCACACGGCCGCGGAATCCGAGTCGGCCGAGCCGCGCGCCCGGACGGCGGAGCAGGAGGCCACCGGGCCCAGGACCGCGACCACCGCCCCGGTGCCCGCACCGGCGGCGCGGCGGCGCGGGGGCAGGGCCCCGAACCGGCGGCCCAGCGGCCGTGAGCGTCACGACGAGAAGATCACGGTCTACGTCTCCGCCGAGGAGCTGATGGACCTGGAGCACGCCCGGCTGGTGCTCCGAGGCGAGCACGGTCTCGCCGTGGACCGGGGCCGGATCGTCCGGGAGGCCGTCGCGGTCGTCCTGGCGGACCTGGAGTCCCGGGGCGACGCGAGCATCCTGGTGCGCCGCCTGCGCGGTCGCTGACGGTAGCCTGCGGGCTGCCGCGCTCACCGTTCCCCCTGGACCTCCATGCACCACGCTCCTGACGAAACGTCCCGCCCGCCGCGCCGCAGCCCCCCGGGCGGCGGCCCGGGGGGACCGGGAGAGGCCGTTCCGCCGCCTCCCGGCAGCCCCGCACGGCCACCGGCCCCCACCGCCGTCCCGGCCCCGGCGGGGCCCGCCGGGACCGCGGGAAGGACCGGGACCGGGGAGGACGGCGCCGGGCGGTTCACCGTCCGGCTCACGAACTTCGAGGGGCCCTTCGACCTGCTCCTCCAGCTCATCGCCCGGCACAAGCTCGACGTCACCGAGATCGCCCTCTCCCGGGTCACCGACGACTTCATGGCCCATCTGCGGGCCCTCGGACCGGACGGCGACCTCGACCGGACCACCGAGTTCCTGGTCGTCGCCGCCACCCTCCTCGACCTCAAGGCCGCCCGGCTGCTGCCCGCCGCCGAGGTGGAGGACGAGGCCGACCTCGCCCTCCTGGAAGCCCGCGACCTGCTCTTCGCCCGGCTCCTCCAGTACCGCGCGTACAAACAGGTCGCGGCGATCCTGGCGGGCCGCTGGGAGGACGGGGGCCGCCGCCACCCCCGTACCGCCGGACTCGAACCGCACCACGCCGCGCTGCTCCCCGAGGTCGTCCTCTCCCTCGGCGCCGAAGGACTCGCCCGCCTCGCCGCCGAGGCCATGCGCCCACGGCCCGAGCCCCGGGTGGACATCGGGCACGTCCACGCCCCGCTGGTCAGCGTCCGCGAGCAGGCCGCCGTGGTGGTCGCCCTGCTGCGGGAGCGCGGCGCCGCGCTCTTCCGGGAGCTGATCGAGGACGTCGGCGACGACACCCTGACCGTCGTGGCCCGCTTCCTCGCCCTCCTGGAGCTCTACCGGGACAAGGCCGTGGCCCTCGACCAGGAGACCGCCCTGGGGGACCTCACGGTCTCCTGGACCGGCGGCGACGCCGAGGCCCGCGTCACGGACGAATTCGACCACCCGACCCCCGTCCCGGAGGAACCGGCATGAGCGACCTCAAGCCCGCCCTCGAAGCCGTCCTCATGGTCGTCGACGAGCCCGTCGCCGAGGAGCACCTCGCCAAGGTCCTGGAGCGCGCCCCCGCCGAGGTGGCGGACGCCCTGCGCGAGCTGGCCGACGAGTACACCGCGCAGGGCCGGGGCTTCGAGCTGCGGCGGGTCGCCGGCGGCTGGCGCTTCTACACCCGCCCCGAGCACGCGGCGGCGGTCGAGGCCTTCGTCCTGGAGGGCCGGCAGGCCCGGCTCACCCGGCCGGCCCTGGAGACGCTCGCGGTCGTCGCGTACCGCCAGCCGGTGGGCCGTTCCCGGGTCTCCGCCGTGCGCGGGGTGAACTGCGACGGCGTGATGCGCACCCTTCTCCAGCGGGGTCTGGTGGAGGAGGCGGGCGCGGAACCCGAAACAGGTGCGATCCTGTACAGGACGACGAACTACTTCCTGGAGCGGATGGGCCTGCGCGGCCTGGACGAGCTCCCCGAGCTGGCGCCCTTCCTCCCCGACGCGGAGGCGGTGGAGCCGGACTCGCTGGAAGGGCTCCCGTCGTTCGATCCGGACATGCCGGATCGTGAGGACGACGACAAGACGGAAGTTTGATGCGAAGCAGCAGCGGCAGGAACAGCAGCGGAAACAACGGCGGGAGCCGTGGTGGCAACAGCGGCGGCCGCGGCGGCAGCAGCGGCGGCTCCGGCCGGGGCGGCTCCGGCGGGGGCGGCGGCTACCGGGGCTCCGGCAGCGGCAGTGGTGGCGGCGGCCGGGGCGGTTCCGGCTCCGGCGGCGGTGGCTACCAGGGTGGCTCCGGCGGTGGCTCCGGCTCTCGTGGTGGCTACCAGGGTGGTTCCGGCTCCGGCGGTGGCTCCGGCTCTCGTGGCGGGTACCAGGGTGGTTCCGGCTCCGGTGGCGGCTCCGGCTCTCGTGGCGGGTACCAGGGTGGTTCCGGTGGGGGCTCCGGCTCCCGTGGTGGCTACCAGGGTGGCTCCGGCTCCGGTGGCGGCTACCAGGGTGGCGGCCGGGACGACCAGAAGCGCCCGAGCAACCCGCGCCGACCCCGCCCCGAGGAGCGCTCCTACGACGTGAGCGCCCCCGTCGAGCCCCCGAAGAAGGGCCGGGGCACGGCGGCCCGAGGCGGCGCCAAGGGCGGCCCCAAGGCCCCCCAGGGCGGCACCCCGCCCCGTCGTGGCCCGCACGGGCAGCGGCAGGCCCCGGCGCGCTCGCGCGAGCTGGAGGCCAAGATCGAGCAGCGCAACCGCGAGCGGTACGAGGGGCGCCCCGAGGTCCGTACCCCGAAGACCTTCCCCGGCGCCGAGCAGGAGGGCGAGCGCCTGCAGAAGATCCTCGCCCGCGCCGGCATGGGCTCGCGACGCGCCTGCGAGGAGCTGATCGAGCAGGCCCGTGTCGAGGTCAACGGCGAGATCGTCCTGGAGCAGGGCAAGCGCGTCGACCCGGCGAAGGACGAGATCAAGGTGGACGGCCTGACCGTCGCCACCCAGTCGCACCTGTTCTTCGCCCTGAACAAGCCCGCCGGTGTCGTCTCCACCATGGAGGACCCGGACGGCCGCCAGTCCCTCGGCGACTACGTCAACAACCGTGAGACCCGGCTCTTCCACGTCGGCCGTCTCGACACGGAGACCGAGGGCATCATCCTGCTCACCAACCACGGCGAGCTGGCCCACCGCCTCACGCACCCGAAGTACGGCGTGAAGAAGACCTACCTGGCCGCCATCACCGGCCCGCTGCCCCGCGAGGTCGGCAAGCGGCTCAAGGACGGCATCCAGCTGGAGGACGGCTACGCGCGAGCCGACCACTTCCGCGTGGTCGAGCAGACCGGCAAGAACTACCTGGTCGAGGTCACGCTGCACGAGGGCCGCAAGCACATCGTGCGCCGAATGCTGGCCGAGGCGGGCTTCCCGGTCGAGAAGCTGGTCCGTACGGCCTTCGGCCCGATCGCCCTGGGCGACCAGAAGTCGGGCTGGCTGCGCCGTCTCACCAACACGGAGGTCGGCATGTTGATGAAGGAAGTCGGCATGTAGGACCCGTGCCGTCGCACGGAGGACCCGTACGACAGGAACGACATGGGGAAGCCCGTGACCGCCAGGCGGTCACGGGCTTCCCCCGTGTGCGGGGGCCCTGCCTTCCGCGCGGGGCCGTGGCCCGGTGCTCGCGGCTACGCGCGACGGCGGCGAACGCCTTCCTCCGCCTCCACGGCAGCCCCGGACAGGTGACGCCCGTGGTCGGCGAGCGCGAAGGCGGACACGAGGTGCTGCCGACGTCCTCGGCGTCGAAGACCTCCAGGAGCTCGCGGACACGAGCACCGCCCGACCCGTCTCGTCGCGTACGGGGACGCCGTTCGACCGCGCTGCCGCTGCCGCTGCCGCTGCCGCTGCCGCTGCCGCTGCCACCTCCACCGCCTCGGCGAGGAGTGCGTTCACCCGTCCGCCGGGCCCGGCGATCCGGTCCACCGCCCGTCGGGCCGCAACGGCCCCGGCACCCGCTCGTCCACGGTGTCACCGGGCGGGGCGGGAACCCCTCGCTCATGAACTTCGTCCCGGCTCCGGTGACGAAGGCGCCCCCCGGCGCCGCCGCCCGCCGAAGCCGTCGGCCCGCCCCGCGCAGTCCTCGAACGGCGTCGGCGTCCCACCGGCGACGGTGTACCTGCCGCCGGTCCGGGCGAGCGGAGGCCGACCGATTGATCCGAACGCACGGGCGGGCCGATCGGCCCGCCCGCTCCGGAGGGCGTGAGCGGGCGGCCGGTCCGGCGGGACGGGCGGGCAGCAGATCCGGAAGGGGAGGGGCCGCCGGGTGGTCCGGGGGTGGGAGCCGGTCGCTCGATGGGAGGCGAGGGAGTCGTCGGCCGATCCGGGGCACAGGTGCTCCCGGTCTTGTGGCCGCGCTCCACCCACCTTTATAGTCATCATGACTCTTAAGGAGGGGGTGTGCGGCTCGTGAACACGGTGGAATCCCGGACCCCGCTCCTTCACCGGGCCGGGTCCCGCGTCGGCACCCGCCCCCGGACCGTCTTCACCGCCCCCGCCCCGCGCGGCCGGTGGACCTGGACCCACGGGGGTGGACCAGGCTCCGACCCCCTTCCGGGGCGCCGCACCACGCGCCCCGGAAGGGCACGGCCGTGCGCGGCGGGAGCGGTGAGGACACCGGCAGCCGCCCGTGCGCTCGAAGGCGCAGGGACCTCCGGAGACCTACGGACCTCCGGAGGCGCAGGGGCGCTCGGAGTCGTACGCACGCTCGAAGGTTCCCGCGCCCGCGAAGCCGTACGCGCCCTCGGCCCCGCCGCCACCCGTGGGGCCGCCCTCGCCGCCGGGCCCCGGCGGACCGGGCCCGCCTCCGGCCCTCGGCGGACCGGGACCGTCCCCGGCCTCCTGGGCGCCGCCCGCCGGGGCGGTACCGCCGAGTGCCCGTGCCCCGCCCCCGGGGTCCACCGCGCCCGCGTCCCCGGCCCGCTGTCCGGCCGGGCCGTCACCCGCCCCCGCCGCCGCCCGGCCGCCCCCGCGAGGGCCGAGGCGTGAAGCGTTACGGGCACGGGCTGGTCGTCGGCAGGTTCCATCCGCCGCACGCCGGTCACCACCACCTCGTCGACACCGCCCGCGAGCGCTGTGAACGGCTCACCGTCCTCGTCCGGGCCTCCGCCGCCGACTCCCTGCCCCTCGACGAGCGCGTCGCCTGGATGCGCGAGACGCACCCCGACGCCCTCGTCCTCGGCACTTTCGTCGACGACGGCGACGACGGGGCCGCGCTCCGGGCCGCCGTGCCCGAACGCGTCGACGCCGTCTTCACCTCCGCGACCCACCCGGAGGAGCCGGGCCGCCGCCTCGGCGCCGCGACCGTCCGCGTCGACTCCGGACACCTCGGCCTCCCCGCCTCCGCGGCCGTCCGCGCCGACCCCGCGGGCTGCTGGGACCACCTCGCGCCACCCGTGCGCGCCGCCCTCACCCGGCGGGTCGTCGTCCTGGGCGCCGAGTCCACCGGCGCCACCACCATGACCCTCGCCCTCACCGGCCACTACCGGCGGCGCGGCGGGGTCTGGGCCCGCACTCGGTACGTAGCCGAGCCCGACACCCCCGGCGCCCGCCACCACGACGGCCCACCGCGCTCCGTCGACTTCCCCGTCCTCGCCCAGTGCCGGGCCGAGCGGGAGGAGGAGGCCGCCCGCGACGGCGCACCCGTCCTCTTCTGCGACGCCGACGCCTTCGCCACCACCATCTGGCACGAGCGCCACACGGGCACCACCAGCCCCGCAGTCGGCGAGATCGCCGCCCGGAGCCGCCAGCACCTCTGGCTGCTCACCGACCACCGGGGCGTCCCGTACGAGCCCACCGGGGACACGGCCCGCCGGGACGGCGACCGGCTGCGGCCCTGGATGACCGCCCGCTTCCTCACCCAGCTCACCCGCACCGGCCGCCGTACGGCCGTCCTCACCGGCCCGCACGAGGAGCGGCTCGCGGCGGCGGTCGCCGCCGTCGACGCCCTCCTCGCCGAGGGCTGGGGCCTGACCGAACCGCCGGAGGAACCCCGATGAACGGCCACCTGACACCCCAGGGGTACGACCCCCGCGCCTTCGAGCCCTTCGCCGTCACCGTGGACCTCGCCGTCCTCACCGTCCGCGAGGAACGCCTCCACGTCCTGCTCGTCGAGCGCGGCCGGGAGCCGTACGCCGGAGCCTGGGCGCTGCCCGGCGGCTTCGTCCTGCCCCGCGAGTCCGCCGAGCTGGCCGCCCGCCGTGAACTCGCCGAGGAGACCGGGCTCTCCGGCACCACCGTCGCCGGACTCCACCTCGAACAGCTCCGCACCTACAGCGCACCGGAGCGCGACCCGAGGATGCGGGTCGTCTCCGTCGCCTTCACCGCACTCGTCCCCGACCCGCCCGAACCGCGCGGCGGGGGCGACGCGGCCCAGGCGCGCTGGATGCCGTACGACACGGTCAGGGAGCTGGCCTTCGACCACGACCGCATCCTCGCCGACGCCCACGAGCGGGTCGGCGCCCGACTGGAGTACACCTGTCTCGCCACTGCCTTCTGCCCGCCCGAGTTCACCCTCGGCGAGCTGCGGCAGGTCTACGAGACGGTCTGGGGCGTCCCGCTCGACCGCCCCAACTTCCGGCGCAAGGTCCTCGCCACGCCCGGTTTCGTCCGGGCCGTCGAAGGACCTCCGCGCCTCACCGGCGGACGGGGGAAACCGGCCGCTCTCTACCGGGCGGGCGGGGCCACCGCCCTCCACCCGCCACTGCTGCGACCGGAAGGACCGACCGAATGAACCCCACCCACCCCGCGACCAAGCGCGCCGCCACCGGCGCCCTGATCGGCCTCGCGCTGGGCGACGCGCTCGGCTTCCCGACCGAGTTCAACGACGTGCCCGCGATCCTCGCGAAGACCGGGCCCTGGCGGGAGATGGCCCTGCCCGTCAGCAACGGCACGGCGTACATCACCGACGACACCCAGATGACCCTCGCCTTCGCGCGGGCCGTCCGCACCGCCATGGACCTCGGCGTGCTGGCCCCGTCGAGCCTGATCCGGCCCCTGCGGGAGGAGTTCGTCGCCTGGTACCACTCGCCGGAGAACAACCGCGCCCCCGGCAACACCTGCCTCCGCGGCTGTGAACTCCTCGACGGCGACCGGCCCTGGCAGGACGCCAGCCAGATCGGCTCCAAGGGCTGCGGCGCCACCATGCGGGTCGCGCCCGTCGGGCTCGTCCCCGGGCTCAGCGACGAGCAGCGGGCCGGTGCCGCGCAGCTCCAGTCGGGACTGACCCACGGTCACCCCACCGCGCTCGCCGCCTCCGACCTCACCGCCCGCGCCGTGCACCTCCTCGCCCGGGGAGCCGACCCGGCGGGACTGGTCGGACAACTCCGCTCGTACGCCTACGAGAACCGCTCCCGCTACCACGAGCACTGGCTCGGCGACCTGTGGACCCGCTCCCACGACGCCTCCGCCGAGTCCTTCGTCCGGCGCGGCTGGGACGAGTGCCTGGCCGTCCTGGAACGCCTGGACGCCGTCCAGCGCACGGCGGACCCGGAGCTCGACCCCTGTACGTACACCGGTGACGGCTGGATCGCCGAGGAGGCCCTCGCCACCGGCCTCCTCTGCTTCCTCCTCTTCCCCGGCGAACCCCTCACCGTCCTGCGCCGGGCCGCCTGCACCCGGGGCGACTCCGACTCGATCGCCGCCCTCGCGGGGGCCTTCGCCGGAGCCCACCTCGGTGGCGACGCCTGGCCGAAGGAGTGGGAGGAGCACATCGAGCACCGGAGCGACCTGCTGAGCTTCGGCGCGCTCTGGGACGCTTGATCCATGACGCTCACCCTGGACACCGCGGGCATCGCGGGCACGGCCCTCGACACCGACCTCGCCGCCGTCGTGGCCGAACAGCCCGATCCGCTGCTCTTCGTGACGGTCTCCGGCGCCCATCTGTACGGCTTCCCGTCCCACGACTCCGACGTGGACCTGCGGGGCGTCCACCTGCTCCCGGTGGACGCCCTCATCGGGCTCCGCGAACCCGAGGAGACCCGGGGCCTCATGGGGGACAGGGACGGCGTCGAGATGGACCTGGTCACCCACGACCTGCGGAAGTTCGTCCGGCTGATGCTCCGCCGCAACGGCTACGTCCTGGAACAGCTCACCTCCCCGCTCGTCGCGCACACCACGGACGTCCACGCGGAACTGGTCTCCCTGGTGCCCCGGGTGCTCACCCGTCACCACGCCCACCACTACCGGGGATTCGCCGGGACGCAGTGGCGGCTGTTCGAGAGCGGCGGCGAACTCAAGCCGCTGCTCCACACCTACCGGGCGTTGCTCACCGGCATCCACCTCATGCGCGCGGGGGAGGTGCAGGCCCATCTGCCGACCCTCGTCGAGGAGGTCCCCGAGGCGCCCGCCCGGCTGCCCGGCCTCGTCGCCGCGAAGGCGGCGGCGGAACACGGGCCCGCCGGAGTGGACGTCGAGGAGGTCAGGGCCGAGACGGAGGCCCTGCACGCCGTCCTCGACGCGGCCCGGGACGCGTCCGCGCTGAAAGAGGCACCGGACGCCCACGACCTGCTGCACGACCTCGTCGTACGGGCCCGGCTCGCGGCCTCCTGAGGCGCGCCCGGAGCGGCTCCCGGTCCCTCAGACCGTGGCGCGGCGGGCGCGGACCAGGAAGTCCTCGACCCTCGCGCGGTCCGGGGCGGCCGGGAGCGGGGTGGTGTCCCGGGCGCGGTCGGCCTCCTCGACGAGCCGGTTCATCCGGGCCTCCACCTCGGGCCAGGGCACCTCGCCGCGCTTGACCGCGAGCAGTGCCTCGCGGTCCTCGCCGACGTCGATCCGCAGCTCGCCGGTGCGCAGCAGGTCCCGGCAGCTCGCCAGGAGCCGCAGCAGGTGCATGGCGTGCTTCCAGCGCGGACGGCCGTACTGGCGCACGTCCGCCTCCAGCTTGCGGCGCTGGCCCTGCGCGTACCGGACGAAGGTGGTGTGGGCCTGCCGGGAGAGGAAGGAGCCGCGCAGCGAGAGCAGCTCGCGGCCCAGGGCGTCGGAGTGTTCGACGACGGGGGAGTGGAGGCACTCCAGGACGTTCGGGTTGTTGCGCAGGGCCAGCTCGCAGAACCGTTCCAGCTCCCAGCTGAACTGCTCCTCGGCGGGCCCCTCCACATGCGCCGGGGGCTTGTCGAAGCGCCAGAACAGCGGCGCCGGGGCGAGGTAGACGCCCCGGCGGTCCGTGTCGCTGTCCTCGGTCGCGAGACCGAACGCGCGGGAGCCCATGACGCAGGAGTAGATCGTGTGGTCGCGCACCAGTTCGTCCGGGGTCATGCGGCTCAGGCTACGCGAGCGTGATCTCCTCCCCGGAGACGGTGATCCGCTCCGCCGGGAGCGGCCGGGGCGCCGGTCCTCCCGCCACCGAACCGTCCGCGATCCGGTACCGGGAACCGTGACAGGGGCAGTCGATCGTGCCGTCCGCGACCTTGTCCACGAGACAGCCCTGATGGGTGCAGACCGCGGAGAACGCCTTGAACTCCCCAGCCTTCGGCTGGGTGACGACCACCTTCCGGTCGGCGAAGACCGTGCCGCCGCCGACCGGGATCTCGGAGGTCCTGGCCAGGGCGGCGCCCCCGGGAGCCTCCGACGCGCCGCCCGTCGAGGCCGGGGCGCTGGCCTCCGGGGTCCCGGCGTCCGTACCGCCCCCGCCCCCGCCGCTCGTGCCGCAGCCCGTCGTCAGCGCGGCGGCGGTGAACAGGACGGTACGGCGGCCGGTGGCGTGTGAAGTCATACGGCCAGCTTGGCGCCGGACCGGCGGCGGACCGGGCGACACGCCCCGGGGCGCGCCCGGAAGGCCCCGCCCGGTCCCGTGCCCGGCCAGGGGCGGCCCCTTCCCTGACCCCTTCCCTGGCCTTGGCCCTTGCCCGGCCCTCGCCTGGCCCTTGCCCGGCCCGGAGGGGACGGCCTACGTCCGGGGGACCAGCTCCCGCGCGCGGCCGTCCGCGTCCCGCCGCACCTCCAGGACCGAGGTGACCGCCGTCCGCTCCACCGGCCCGTACACATGGGGGAACAGCGTCCCGCCCGATCCCTCCCGGCGGACCTCGGCGGTCAGCAGCTCCTCGTCGATCACCAGGACGAGCAGCGGCCCCGGCACCTCCCGGTAGTGGGCGTCCACGACCGCGAGGGCCGCCGGTCCGTCCGCCGAGCAGTGGACGAAGCCCTCGGCGGTGAGGGACGCGGGGGAGTACGGGCCCTCGGGGGCGGCCGACCAGTCGGCCAGGGGTACGACGTGCAGGAGCATGTCGACAGTTCTACCGCGCGGCCGAGCCGCCGGGCGCACCGCCGTCCGATGGCGGAGCACACCGGTTCGGACGACACCGGCCAGGCCCGCGCCCGGCCCGTCGGCGGCGAGGACCGGCCCGTCGGCGGCGCCCGGACCGCCGAGGCGCTGCCCGGTGACCATCTTGCGCCAGGTCCGCCCGGGACCCCGGGACCGGCCCTCAGGAGGCCCCGGGACCGTCGACGGGATCCGCCCCCACCGGCCCGCTGCCCGAGAGCTCTCCGGAGGACGCCGTCCGGCGGCAGCGGCGCCACAGGGCCGCCCGTCCGCCGTGTCTCGCGGGACGGGCACCGCGCGACCCCGGACCGGGCCCTGACTAGGCTGAACGGAGCACTGACGCAGACGAGGGAGTCACGACGTGGCGGTACGAGCGGTCCGAGGAGCCGTCCGGCGGGACCTGGGCGGTGCCGGACACCCTTGTGAGCAGGGCGGGGAGCCGCTCGCGGGCCTCCCCGTACGCGGCGCGCCCGTCACCGGCGGCCCCCTCGGCCCCCTGCCCACCGCCGTTCCCGGGCGCCCAGGGGGCCGTCCGGCCGCCGTACGCACCACAGGCGCGGGTCCGGCCGCCGCGCGCGCCGCGGGCGCACGGACCGCCGCCGCACGGACCATAGGCGTACGGACCATAGGCGTACGGACCATAGGCGTACGGACCACCGGCGCAGCCCCTCCGGTCCCCGCCCGAGCCCCCCGCGCCGAACGCCTGACGCCCCCGGCCGCCCGCCCCCTCGCCCGCGTCGGGGCCGACCTCCCGAAGCCCCGGACCGCGCCCGCCCGCCCCGGCGCCGCGACCGCCCTGCGCAAGGACATCACCCCGTGAGAACAGCGCTCGTCATCGGCACCGGACTGATCGGCACCTCCGCCGCCCTCGCCCTCGCGGGCCGGGGCGTCACCGTCCACCTCCGCGACCACGACCCGTCCCGTGCCCGCACGGCCGCCGCCCTCGGCGCGGGCACCGAGGCGCCCCCCGAGGGCCCGGTGGACCTCGTCGTCGTCGCCGTGCCCCCCGCGCACGTCGCCACCAGCCTCGCCGAGGCCATGACCGCCGGGCTCGCCCGCGGCTACCTCGACGTCGCCAGCGTCAAGGGCGGCCCCCAGCGGGAGCTCGCGGCCCGGGGCCTCGACCTCACCTCGTACATCGGCACCCACCCCATGGCGGGCAAGGAGCGCTCCGGGCCCCTCGCGGGCACCGCCGACCTCTTCGAGGGCCGCCCCTGGGTCCTCACCCCCACCCGGGACACCGACACCGAGGTCCTCAACCTCGCCCTGGAACTCGTCGCCCTCTGCCGGGCCGTCCCCGTCGTCATGGACGCCGACGCCCACGACCGGGCGGTCGCCCTCGTCTCGCACACCCCTCAGCTGGTCTCCTCGATGGTCGCCGCGCGCCTGGAGGAGGCCGAGGAGTCGGCCGTACGGCTCTGCGGACAGGGCATCCGGGACGTCACCCGGATCGCCGCCTCCGACCCGCGCATGTGGATCGACGTCCTCTCCGCCAACCCGGGCCCGGTCGCCGACGTCCTCTCCGGCGTCGCCGCCGACCTCGACGAGACCGTCCGCGCCCTGCGCTCCCTCCAGTCCGACGACGAGGACCGGCGCAGGGAAGGCGCCTCGGGCGTCGAGGACGTCCTGCGCCGGGGCAACGCCGGACGCGCCCGCGTCCCCGGCAAGCACGGCGCAGCCCCCACCCTCTACGAGACCGTCGTCGTCCTCATCAGCGACCAGCCGGGCGAGCTGGCCCGGATCTTCGCCGACGCGGGGCGCGCCGGGGTCAACGTCGAGGACGTCCGCATCGAGCACGCGACCGGGCAGCAGGCGGGTCTCGTCCAGCTCATGGTGGAGCCCTCGGAGGCCCCGGTCCTCGGCAAGGCGCTCCAGGAGCGCGGCTGGGCCCTGCGGACGGGCTGAGAGCACGGTCCGGCGGGGCCCGGCCACCGGCCCCGCCGCCGGGACGGCGGGCGCCGTCGGCGGGCCCCGGCCCGGCCGGACACGGCCTGGGCCGAACGGGTGCGTGGGACTCGGTAACCTTGTGGAGGCTCCCGCGACTCCGCCGGGCCCCGCCGCTCACCCCAGGAAGGTGTTCCCACCGTGGAATCCGTGATCGTCGCCATCGACGGGCCCTCCGGCACGGGCAAGTCCAGCACCTCGAAGGCGGTCGCCGCCGAACTGGGGCTGAGCTACCTCGACACCGGCGCCCAGTACCGGGCGATCACCTGGTGGATGATCAGCAACGGGGTGGACGTCCACGACGCCGACGCCGTGGCCAACGCCGCCGCCAAGCCCGTCATCGTCTCCGGTACGGACCCGGCGCGGCCCACCATCACCGTGGACGGCGCCGACGCCGCCGGTCCCATCCGGACCGAGGAGGTCACCTCCAAGGTCAGCGCCGTGAGCGCCGTCCCCGAGGTGCGGACCCTCATCACCGAGCTCCAGCGCTCCATCGCGAAGAGCGCCGCGCACGGCATCGTCGTCGAGGGCCGGGACATCGGCACCACCGTCCTGCCCGACGCCGACCTGAAGATCTTCCTCACCGCCTCGCCCGAGGCCCGTGCAGCCCGCCGCTCCGGCGAGCTGAAGGGCGCCGACGTCAGCGCCACCAGGGAAGCCCTGGCCAAGCGGGACGCGGCCGACTCCAGCCGGAAGACCTCCCCGCTCGCCAAGGCCGACGACGCCGTCGAGGTGGACACCACCGAGCTCACCCTCGACCAGGTCGTCGAGTGCGTCGTCACCCTGGTGGACGAGCGGCGCGCGGGTGCGCGGAAGCGGGCGGCCGCCCAGTGACCCCGCCCTCGGAGAAGGGCGCCGTCGTCGGCCGTCGCATCGGCATCGGGCTGATGTACGGCTTCTGGAGACCGCGCGTCCTCGGCGCCTGGCGGGTACCGGCCTCCGGCCCCGTCATCCTCGCCGTCAACCACGCGCACAACATCGACGGCCCCATGCTCATGGGCACCTCCCCCCGGCCCGTGCACTTCCTCATCAAGAAGGAGGCGTTCGTCGGCCCGCTCGGCGGCTTCCTGGAGGGCATCGGGCAGGTCAAGGTGGACCGTGAAAGCACCGACCGCACCGCGATAGCGGGCGCCCTGGGCGTCCTGGAGCAGGGCGGCGTCCTCGGGATCTTCCCCGAGGGCACCCGGGGCGAGGGCGACTTCGCCTCGCTCCGCGCGGGCCTGGCGTACTTCGCCGTCCGCGGCGGGGCGCCGATCGTCCCGGTCGCGGTGCTCGGCAGCACCGACCGCAGAGGACGGCTGGTCAAGGCCCTGCCTCCGCTGCGCGGCCGCGTCGACGTCGTCTTCGGCGACGCCTTCGAGGCGGGCGACGGCTCCGGCCGCCGCACCCGCAAGGCGCTGGACGAGGCCACCGTACGCATCCAGGGGAAGCTCACCGGCCACCTGGAAAACGCCAGGCGCCTCACCGGGCGCTGAGCGAGACTCTCAGTAGTGGGCCCCGCGGCCCGGGGACCCACCGACCACGAATGATCAAGGAACGGACTTCATGAACGACCAGCACGACCACGGGGCACTTGGCGACGCCGAGTACGCGGAGTTCATGGAGCTCGCCTCCGAAGAGGGCTTCGACATCGACGAGGTCGAGGGCGCGATCGAGGAGGCCGGTCACGGCCCGCTCCCCGTCCTCGCCGTCGTCGGCCGGCCGAACGTCGGCAAGTCGACCCTGGTGAACCGCATCATCGGCCGCCGTGAGGCCGTCGTCGAGGACAAGCCGGGCGTCACCCGCGACCGCGTCACCTACGAGGCCGAATGGGCCGGCCGCCGCTTCAAGATCGTCGACACCGGCGGCTGGGAGCAGGACGTCCTCGGCATCGACGCCTCCGTCGCCGCCCAGGCGGAGTACGCCATCGAGGCCGCCGACGCCTGTCTCTTCGTCGTGGACGCCACCGTCGGCGCCACCGACACCGACGAGGCCGTCGTCAGGCTGCTGCGCCGCGCCGGGAAGCCGGTCGTCCTCGCCGCCAACAAGGTCGACGGACAGTCCGGCGAGGCCGACGCCACCATGCTGTGGTCCCTGGGCCTCGGCGAGCCGTTCCCCGTCTCCTCGCTGCACGGCCGCGGCACCGGCGACCTCCTCGACGAGGTCCTCAAGAAGCTGCCCGAGGCCCCCGAGCAGCGCTTCGGCGACGCGGTCGGCGGCCCCCGCCGCATCGCCCTGATCGGCCGCCCCAACGTCGGCAAGTCCTCGCTCCTCAACAAGGTGGCGAACGAGGACCGGGTCGTCGTCAACGAGCTGGCGGGCACCACCCGCGACCCGGTCGACGAGCTGATCGAGCTCGGCGGCGTGACGTGGAAGTTCGTCGACACCGCGGGCATCCGCAAGAAGGTCCACCTCCAGGAGGGCGCGGACTACTACGCCTCCCTGCGCACGGCCGCCGCCATCGAGAAGGCGGAGGTGGCCGTCATCCTCATCGACACCACCGACAACATCTCGGTGCAGGACCAGCGCATCATCACGACGGCGGTCGAGTCGGGCCGTGCCATCGTCATCGCCTACAACAAGTGGGACGAGCTGGACGAGGAGCGCCGCTACTACCTCGAGCGCGAGATCGAGACCGAGATGCAGCAGGTCTCCTGGGCTCCCCGGGTCAACGTCTCCGCCAAGACCGGCCGTCACATGGAGAAGCTGGTCCCGGCCATCGAGACCGCGCTGGCGGGCTGGGAGACCCGCGTCCCCACCGGCCGGCTCAACGCCTTCCTCGGTGAGATCGTCGCGGCCCACCCGCACCCGGTCCGCGGCGGCAAGCAGCCCCGCATCCTCTTCGGTACGCAGGCGGGCACCAAGCCGCCCCGCTTCGTGCTCTTCGCCTCCGGCTTCCTGGAGGCGGGCTACCGCCGCTTCATCGAGCGCCGTCTCCGCGAGGAGTTCGGTTTCGAGGGCACCCCGATCCACATCTCGGTGCGGGTGCGCGAGAAGCGCAGCCGCAAGAAGTAGACGGCGGGGAACCGGACACGGCCGAGGGCCGGGGCGTACGACACGCCCCGGCCCTCGGCCGTCGTCCCCCCGGTGCCCTCAGTAACCCCGGCGGGGCCCCGGTGGCAGCGCCGCCTGTGCGGGAGGCTGCGCGGACCACGCCGGAGGGTGCGCCGCGTACCGGTGGTACGGCTGCCCGGTCCCGTACAGGCCCGTGCTCACCTGCGTCCCGAAGGCCCGGAATCTCAGCTCCTCCTCGTTGCTGTGATCACCCGGCAGGGTGCGGAACGATCTGCGGTACTCCGAGTACAGGGCGTCGTAGATCGGGGTGGGAGAGCCGCCCGGGGCGTCGTCCCGCGCGGGGCGCATCGCGGGGATCGGATTCGGGTACGGGGGGCGGAACGGGTCGTATGAGTGCACGTAGGTGCCAACGACCCCGCCGCCCGTCGGATGCGGGCGGCTCTCCGAAAGGGGCGCACGCCGAGGGCGCGGAACGGTCGGGGTCCCGCCCCCCACCGGTCCTCCCCGTCGTCCGGCCGACGCACCGCCCGCGCCTTCGCCCGCCGGTCCTGAGGGTCCCGCCGGTCCCGAGGGTCCGGGATCGAGCGGTGGCCCGGAACCCCCTGCCCGCCCTATGCCGGGGCGGCCGTCCTCCATCAGGTACCGGCCAGCGGCATCGCGGCGGCGACCAGCCGCCCGTTCGCCGCCGCCTTCTCCAGCGCGTCACGCAGCAGGTCCTCGCGCGGCTGCTGGCCGATCGAACCGACCGGGGCGGCGAAGACGAGCACCGTGTGCGACTTGTTGGCCGCCGCGCGCCAGCCCTCGGTGACCTGGAGGGGCTGGTGCGCCTGCCACCAGGCGGCCTGCCCCGAGCCGCCGGGACCGGGCTGGAGCACGGAGTGCAACTGGCCCATGGCGACCAGGACCGACCAGCCGGGCAGCACCCCGGGCTTCTCGTTCAGGTCCATGACGGGATGGAAGCCCTGCTGGGCCAGGAGCGGCAGGAACTCGTCGGTCAGACCGTCCGCACCCGGACGGGCGACCGGCGCGGTCGGCTCCACGACCAGCGCCGGGTGCAGCTCGCCATCGATCAGGACGAGACCGCTGGTCACCCCGAGCACCGCCTGCTCGGGGTGGGCGGCGGACAGCGCGTCGGCGGTGTCCGCCGCCGTGATGGAGGCCACGGCGCCCTGGAGCTGCTCCTCGGCGACCCGGACGACCTGCGACGGGATGCAGCTGGCGTGGGCGAACGCGAGGACCGCGGTCTCGTCGCCGACGAACAGCACCGTGCTGGTGCGCTCCTGGTCGGAGTCGCCCGGCGTGCGGCAGGAGGTGCAGTCGTAACTGCCCGGGGTGTTGTCACCGGCGAGCAGCCGGTCCGCTTCTTCGTCGCCGATCTCGGCGCGTACGTCCTCGCTGACGTCGAGCATGCGCGGCACGGGGGACTCCCTGGACTAGACACGGGGGACGCCGGGCCGATCCCGGGCGTCCCATGCCGAGTTCAACGGGTCAGGCTCGGCGGGGGTCACGCGTGGAAGCCGGGGAACTTGCCCGGGGCGCGTGCGCCGGGGCGGGTGACTCCGACCGGGTGGGGCGCGCGCGGTGTTCCGCGCGCCACGGACCGGGGCCGTCCAAGGCTGCCTAGCCTGCCTCGATGTCGAAGATCCGATGGTGTGCAGCCGGTTCCCTCGTGGTGTCGTCCGTGGCCGCGCTGCTGGCCCTGGCCCCGGCTCCGGCCCGCGCCGGGGGCCCGGCCGGGGAGGCGCCCGGCGCGCCGCGGCACGTCTCCGACGGGCTTCGCGGGCCCGCCCCCTCCTACCCCTGCGCCGCCGACCAGTGGCCCTGGGGGTGCGTCGCCGAGTGCGAGTCCGGCGGCGACTGGCACGCCGACACCGGCAACGGCTTCTACGGCGGACTCCAGTTCTGGCAGCCGACGTGGGTCGAGCACGGCGGCCTGACGTACGCCCGGCGCGCCGACCTGGCGACCCGCCCGCAGCAGATCACCGTCGCGGAGGAGGTGCTCCGTACCCAGGGCTGGGGCGCGTGGTCCGTCTGCTCGAAGAGGTACGGCCTGAGCGGGCGGGTCCACACCGTGCGGAGCGGCGACACCCTCAGCTCGATCGCCCGCCGCTTCGGCGTCGAGGGCGGCTGGCAGGCCCTCTACGCGGCGAACCGGGAGCTGATCGGCGCCGATCCGGACCGGCTCGTCGTCGGAGCCATGCTGCGGATCGCGCCCCTCTGACGGCGCCGGGCCGTTTCCGGCCCCCGCTCAGGGCCGTACGGAGGAGCTCCGGCCACCGCCCCGGGCGGCCGTCCGCCACTGGCAAGTACAGTCGGGCGACCGATCAACTGACCGGGGGGAACCGGCAGCGCGATGCGAATCTCCTTTCTGCTCCACAACGGCTACCACTACGGCGGCACCATCCGGACGACCTTCACCCTCGCCGAGGAACTGGCGGGGCGTCACGAGGTAGAGATCGTCTCGGTGTTCCGCCACCGGGACCGGCCGCTCCTCGGGCTCCCCTCGGGGGTGACCCTGCGTCACCTCGTCGACGTCCGCAAGGACAGCCCGGGGTACGACGGCGAGCACCCCGACTTCCACCGTCCCGCCGAGGTCTTCCCGCGCGGCGACGGACGCTGGAAGCAGTACAGCGCCCTCACCGACGCCCGGATCGGCGAGCACCTGCGCGGGGTCGAGGCCGACGTCCTCGTCGCCACCCGCCCCGGGCTGAACGTCCACCTCACCCGGCAGGCCCGGCGGGGTCCTGTCCTCGTCGGCCAGGAACACCTGATCCTCGACGGGCACAGCCACCGGCTGCGCCGGGACATCCGCCACGAGTACCGGCTCCTCGACGCCGTCACGACCGTCACCGAGGCGGACGCCCGCGCGTACCGGCGGCTCGGGCTGCCCGGCGTACGGATCGAGTCCGTGCCCAACAGCGTGCCCGCGCCCTCGGCGGGGCCCGCCGACCCGGCGTCGAGGACCGTCGTCGCCGCCGGACGGCTGACCCGCGTCAAGCGGTACGACCTGCTGATCGACGCCTTCGCCGAGGTGGCCGCCGACCATCCCGACTGGAAGCTGCGGATCTACGGTTCCGGGGACGCCGTGCAGGACCTCAAAGGGCCGCTGACCCGGCAGATCGAGAGCCGGGGCCTCGGCGGGCAGGTCTTTCTCATGGGCTCGGTGACCCCGCTCGAACCGGAGCTGGCCAAGGGCTCGATCGCCGCGGTGACCTCGCAGCGCGAGTCCTTCGGCATGACCATCGTCGAGGCGATGCGCTGCGGACTGCCGGTGGTCTCCACCGACTGCCCGCACGGGCCGCGCGAGATCGTCGAGGACGGGGTGGACGGCTTCCTGGTGCCGGTGGACGACACGGCCGCCTTCGCGCGGGCGCTGCGCGGGCTCGTCGAGGACGGGGAACTGCGCGCCAGGACCGCGCGCGCGGCGCTCGCCGCGTCCGAGCGGTTCGACCCGGCCAGGATCGCCGCCCGGCACGAGGCCCTGTGGACGGAACTGGTCGAGCGGGGCGCGAGAGCCCGCACCCACGGGCCGGGGCGGGCGGCGGCCCACCGGCTGACCGGCCGGGCCGTGGACGCCGTCTACACCCTGAAGGCGAAGACCGGCCGCCAGGTCCGCCGCTTCCGCTGACCGGGGAGGGGTCCCGGCCGGGGTGTGCCGGGACCACCGGCCGACTCGGAGCCGGGGACGTCCCGCCCGTACGCCGGGTCCGTGTGCGCCGGGGACCGGTCCCGACCGGGGCCGTTCCCGTCCGGGGCCGTTCCCGTCCGGGGGCGACCACCGGGAACCTGGGCGGTGCCCGCCCGGTGGGACCTCGGTGCCCGGCCGCCTGCCGTCCCGGGGCAGCCCCGTGCTCCTCGCGGACCGGATCTGTCCGCGAGGGCTGGGAGACTCGGTGCCATGTTGGAGACCTCGGCACGCCTCTTGCGTCTGCTCTCGCTGCTCCAGGCCCACCGGGAGTGGTCCGGGGCCGCGCTGTCCGAACGGCTCGGGGTCACGCCCCGGACCGTCCGGCGGGACGTCGACCGGCTGCGCGCCCTCGGATACCCGGTCAACGCCAGTCCCGGCACCGGTGGCGGCTACCAGCTCGGCGCCGGGGCCGAACTGCCGCCGCTGCTCCTCGACGACGAAGAGGCCGTGGCGGTGGCGGTGGGCCTGCGCGCCGCCGCGGGGCAGGGCGTCGAGGGCATCGGCGAGAGCTCCGTACGGGCCCTGGCCAAGCTGGAGCAGGTCCTGCCGGGGCGGCTGCGGCGCCGGGTGAGCGCCCTCAACACCTTCACCGTGCCCATGCTGCGCACCCCGCGCGAGCGGATCGACCCGGCGGTGCTCACCGAACTCGCCCACGGCTGCCGGGACGCGGAGCGGCTGCGCTTCGAGTACCGCGACCACGGCGGGACGGTCACCCGCCGGACCGTCGAGCCGCACCGCCTGGTGTGCAGCGAACGCCGCTGGTACCTGGTGGCCTGGGACGTGGACCGGGAGGGCTGGCGGACCTTCCGGGCCGACCGGATCGTGCCCACCCCGCCGCACGGTCCCCGTTTCCCGCCGCGCGAGCCGCCCGCCGAGGACCTGGCCGCCTATGTGGCGAAGGGCGTGTCCACCGCCGTGTACCCGACCACGGCGACCGTACGGCTGCACGTGCCGCTCGCGGTGGCCGCCGAGGCGGTCGGCGCGGCCGACGGTGTCCTCACGGCGGAGGGCGGGAACAGCTGTCTGCTGCGGACCGGTGCCCACAGCCTGGACGTGATGGTGATCCACGTGTCGATGATCGGCTTCGACTTCGAGGTGATCGATCCGCCGGAACTGGCCGACCGGGTACGGGCGCTCAGGGATCTGCTGTCCCGCGCCCTCGACCGGTCCGGCGGCGCCTTCGGCCGGTCCGGAGACGGGCCCGCCGGGGACGGGTGAGCCGCCTTCGTCCGCGCGCGGTGAACTCCCGTTCCTCGTAAGCATTCTGTAAGGGAAGCGTGAGCGCCTCGCGGGGGAAGCCGTCGGGCAATTCGGTGAGGGCCCCGCGGAAACGGAGAATTACACGTGTTCGGGCCCGCTTTCCGTGATCTTCGCGCGTACCGGCGGACCGTGCGCGGAATTGCCGGAGAAGCGGCTGGAAACCGCCCTTCCCGGTGACCGGCGGTGAACCAAACATATGTCGAGAACTTGTGACACAAGCGTGACCGCCGAAGGACTAACGTGTGGGTCATGGCACCCACACCGCGCACTCCCCGTCCGTCCGGCGACGCCCCCGAGTCCTATGTGGGCCTCGACGCCGACCGAGCCGAGCGGCTCGCCAGGTCCCGGGGGTGGACCACGGTCAGGTCCCTGCCCCCCGGCTCGATCATCACCATGGAGTACCTCAAGGGGCGCCTCAACTTCGAGGTCGAGGGCGGCGCCGTCACCCGCTGCTGGGCGGGCTGACCGGCGGGCACGGAGAAGGGCCCCGGCCGATGACGGCCGGGGCCCTTCCGCGTACGAGGGGCGGGATCAGCCCCGGGTCGCCGAGGTGCGGCGCCCGCCGGCCACTCCCACCGGCTCCTCCGCACCCTGCGGACGCGGCGGGAAGAACCCGGGACGCGGTCCGCCGGAGGCCACCGGCAGCGAGGGGACGAGACGGCGGCGGTCCCGCAGCCGCTCCCCGATCCGGTCGCGCGCGGCCAGGATCCACGACTCCGCCACCGCGATGACCGGCTCGCACCAGGGCAGTGCGAGGAGGACGAGCAGCCCGGCGGCCCAGCCGAGCAGGACGTCGCTCAGCCAGTGGGTGCCCAGGTAGACGGTGGTCAGGCCGACGCCGAGCGCGACCACGGCGGAGAGCGCCGACAGATAGCGCCTGGCCCGGGGGGTGGTGGCCAGATAGGCGAGGATGCCCCAGGTCACGACCGCGTTGGCGGTGTGACCCGAGGGGAATATGTCGCCGCCGGCGAAGAGTTCGGCCGAGCCGATCTGCGTCGCGTAGTGGGGGCCGAGGCGGCCGAGTCCGAGTTTGACCGCGCCCACAGAGACGTTGAGCAGCAGCAGGGCGGCGCCGAGGCAGAGCAGCGGGCGCAGTCTGTGCTGGCGCCAGGAGCGCCAGCCGAGCCAGGCGGCCACCATGACGGCCGTGGGGCCGCGCTGGCCGAGGACGACGAAGTAGTCGAGGAAGCCGTGCAGCTCGGGCCACTGCTGGTAGGGCCGGAAGAGCATGATCTTCCAGTCCAGGGTCACCAGCCAGGTCGACAGCAGGACGGCGACGACGATGGCGAGATAGAACGCCGACGTCCCGCCGAAGAGGGCGAGACGCGTGCGGGTCATCCCCGGGACCTCTATCTTCGGCGGTTCCGGCTCCCGGTCCAGCCGGGCAAAGATGTCGGTACGCACCCAATCGACGTTACAGGGAGTGAGAAGCAGACCCGGTCGATCCGCTCCCTTCGTGATGTTGATGTGATGTGGAACGGGTCTCATCGGGCGGCCTATTCCTGGCGTCCGTCAGGAAATCGGATGACCTTCCGCCCTAATGCCGGAGGGGTGAATCCGGAAGGGTGTTTGAATGTACGGAATTCTCTTCAAACGCATGTCCGTACGGAATTCCATGCGAAGCGCGGGCGGGTCCGAGTGGTGCACGCCACACCACGAGCCCCGCCGGGGTGAGAGCTGCACCACGCGCCCGAGGCTTGAACTCGCGTACGCTGACGGCTCGCTCGCCCGTCGATGCCGGGCCGCCCCCGGGTCATACGCCCTGGTCAGGACCCGCCGAGTGCGAGAGTTTCACTGGGAGGTACGTACATGTCGCGGACGCACACGGCCCCAGCACGACCCCGTGCCGCCGACGGCGGTGCCAACCGCTGGGTCGTCCTCGTCGTCCTCTGCGTCAGCCTCCTCCTGGTCGCCCTCGACGCGACCATCCTCCATGTCGCCGTCCCCTCGCTCACCGAGGACCTGCGCCCCAGCTCCACCGCGCTGCTCTGGATCGTCGACGCCTACCCCCTGATCTGCGCCTCCCTCCTCATCCTCTTCGGCACCCTCGGGGACCGGGTCGGACGGCGCAGGGTCCTCCTGCTCGGCTACGGGCTGTTCGGCATCGCCTCGGCGGTCGCCGCGCTCGCGACCACCCCCGAGGTGCTGATCGCGGCCCGCGCGCTGCTCGGTGTCGGCGGCGCCATGATCATGCCCGCCACGCTCTCGATCCTCCGCGCGGTCTTCCCCGACCGCAGGGAACGTGCCACCGCCATCGGCGTCTGGACCGCCGTCGCCGCCATAGGCGCCGCCGCCGGGCCCGTCCTCGGCGGCTTCCTCGTCGAGCACTACTGGTGGGGCTCCGTCTTCCTCATCAACATCCCGCTGATGGCCCTCATCCTGCCGCTCGGCCGCCGCCTCCTGCCCGAGTCCCGGGGCTCCGCCGACGGCCCCTGGGACGTCCTCGGCGCCCTCATGGCCGCCGCGGGCGTCCTCGGCTGCGTCCTCGGAGTGAAGCGCGCGGGCGCGGGCGACCCCGTCCTGGCCCTGCCGACCGCCGGTCCACTGCTGATCGGCGCCGCCCTCCTGATCCTCTTCGCCCGGCGGCAGAAGCGGCGCCCGCACCCGCTCATCGACATGCGGCTCTTCTCCCGGTCGGCCTTCACCACCTCGGTCGGCTGCATCGTGCTCGCCATGCTGGCCCTGGTCGGCCTGGAACTCATCGCCGTCCAGTACCTCCAGCTGGTCCTCGGCCTCAGCCCCCTGGAGACCGGGCTGCGGCTGCTCCCGCTGACCTTCGCCGCCATGGCCGCCGGTGCCACCGGCTCGTACACCCTGCGCAGGATCGGGCCCCGGCGGATGGTCGGCTGGGGCTTCGTCCTGACCGCCGTCGCCGTGCTGCTGCTCACCCTGATGGGACAGCACGACCGGCCGCTGCTGCTCACCACCGGCTTCGTGCTGCTCGGCTTCGGCCTGCAGACCACGCTCTTCTCGGCGTACGAGTCGATGCTCAGCGAGGCGCCGCAGCGGAGCGCGGGCGGGGCCGCGGCGATCGGCGAGACCTCGTACCAGCTCGGCGCGGGCATGGGCATCGCGCTGCTCGGCAGTGTGATGAACGCGGCCTACGCCCCCGGGCTTGCCTCGGTCCCCGGGGTCCCGGCGGAGGCGAGCAGGGCGGCCGCGAACTCGCTCGGCGAGGCCTACCAGGTCGCCGGGCAGCTCGGCGGCACGGCGGGCGGGGCCCTGCACCAGGCGGCCCGGCACGCCTTCGTGGACGGGCTGCACGTCACGCTCTTCGTGAGCGCGGGACTGCTGCTCCTGGGCGCGCTGATGGCCCTGCGGCTGCCCCTGGCGATGGAGTGTCCGGCCGAGACCGAACCCGAGCCCGCCGGGGCGGAACCGGAGTCGGCGTGGGCGCCGGACTCCGGGACGGACGCGGCGGCCGGAGCCGACGCGAAGGGCGGGAAGACCGTGCCGGGCGGGAAGGCCGTGACCGGTGGGACGGCGGTGACGGCTGCGACGGGCGTGGTGGACGGTGTCGCCGGGCCGCGGGTGCCCGCGACCCGGGAAGCGATCGAGCCCGCCGGCTCGGGGCGTCCGGGACACTGACCCCGAAGGGGTGTCCGGCCGGTCCGGCGGACCCGTTCAGCTCTGGTTGAAGAAGCCGTCCTCGCGGCGGCGGCCGGATTCGCCGGTGATGATCCGGGTGTCGGCCGGGGTCAGCAGGAAGACCCGCGTCGCCACCCGCTCGATGGAACCGCGCAGGCCGAAGGCGAGACCGGCGGCGAAGTCGACCACGCGCTTGGCGTCGTTCCCCTCCATCGCGGTCAGGTTCACGATCACCGGGACACCGTCCCGGAAGAGCTCGCCGATGCCCCGGGCGTCCCGGAAGCCGTCCGGGGAGACGGTGGCGATCCGGCGGCCCCGGTCCTCGGCGGTGTCCGTGGCCACCCGGACCCGCGGGTCCGTCACCCAGGCCTCGCCGCTCTCGGCACCGTCGGCGTACTCGTCGTCGTAGTAACGCTCGTCGTTGTCCTCGACGAGTCCCAGCCAGGCACTCGCCTTGCGCACCGATCCCATGGACGCCTCCTTTCAGCGCGGTCACTTGTGGTTCCGCAATCCCTATCGTCGTCCATGATGCGGATCGCGCGCCAAGTGGATAGTCGGCGCGCAGGGGATTCGTGACGGTACTGGTGCAGAACGTGAGCGACATTTGCTGGCGAATCGTCAGAAAACATACGGTATGCGACCCCTGAGGGAGGGCCATGCAGATGAAAATATGAAAGTCGGTCCGGAAGGGTGACGGTGGGCGCGTACGGGTGAACGGCCCGCTCGCTACGATGCCGCGTGGCCGCTCACCGGCCACTCGGAATCGGCCAGACCAAGACTCACGGGGGAGTCCTTGTTCGGAATCGTCAGACCCTGCCCGCACCGCCTCACCGACGGCCTCAGGACCGAGTGGATGGCCCACCTCTGCGGTCTCTGCCTCGCCCTGCGCGCGGATCACGGGCAGTTCGCGCGGATCGTCACCAACTACGACGGGCTCATCGTCTCGGTCCTGACGGAGGCTCAGACCGGTACGACGGACGCCGGACGCCGCACCGCAGGACCCTGTCCGCTGCGCGGGATGCGCACCGCGCCCGTCGCCCGCGGCGAGGGCGCCCGGCTCGCCGCCGCCGTCTCCCTCGTCCTCGCCTCGGCGAAGGTGCGGGACCACGTCGCCGACCGCGACGGCCTGTTGGCCCGCCGCCCGGTCGCCGCCGCCGCGCGCCGGGTCGCCCGCTCCTGGGACCGGGCGGGCGCGCGGACCGGCCGGACCCTCGGCTTCGACACCGCCGTCCTCGTGGACGCCGTCGACCGCCAGACCGGCATCGAGACCCTCGCCGGACCCGGCACCCCTCTCCTCGCCGTCACCGAACCCACCGAGACCGCCACCGCCGCCGCCTTCGCGCACACCGCCGTCCTCGCCGGACGGCCGGGGAACGCCGGACCGCTCGCCGAGGCGGGACGGCTCTTCGGCCGCCTCGCCCACCTCCTGGACGCCGTCGAGGACCAGAGCGCCGACGCGGCGCGCGGCGCCTGGAACCCGCTCACCGCGACCGGCACCTCCCGCGCGGAGGCCCGCAGGCTCGCCGACGACGCCCTGCGCGGCGTCCGGCTCGCCCTGAGGGACGCCGAGTTCACCGACGGCAAGCTGGTCCACGTCCTGCTCGCCCATGAACTGCGCACCTCCGTCGACCGCGCCTTCGGCACCACGAGCGGCTCCCACACCGCCCGGGGAGCGGGCCGGGAGCACGGGCACGCCCAGGGGCCCGGCCACGCCCACGGACCGGTCGCGGGGGACCCGTACGCCTTCCCGGGGGCGGGCGGCCCCGTCCCGGGCAACCCGTACGCACCCCAGGGCCCCGGCGGGCCCTGGGCGCCCGGTCCCGGCGGTCCCGGTGGCCCCGGCGGGCCGCTGCCGCCCGGACCGCCGGACCGGCGCGGGCTCATAGCCGGGTGCGCCCTCTGGATCGGCATGGCCTGCACCTGCCAGATGTGCTGCGGGGCCTTCGAGGACCCCTGGAGCGGACAGCGGCGCGAGGGGCTCTGCCGTCAGTGCGACCCCAGCGGCTGCTGCGATTGCTGTGACTGCTGCAGCAACTGCTCCTCGTGCTGCGAGGGCGACGGCTGCTGCGGTGACTGCGGCGGCTGCGACTGCGGCTGCAGCTGCTGACGGGCGCGGGCGGGACGTCCGGGACCGGGCGGGTCCCGGACGGGTGAGTCCCGGGCAGGTGAAGTCCGGACCGGGCGGGCGCGGGGTCATGCGGGTCCCGGACCGGGTGGGTCCAGGGCCTGGTGGGTCCCGGACCGGGTGGGGTCCAGGGCCGGGCCGCCCCCCGGCCGGGTGCTCCGGCTACTTCGTCGGCGCCGGGATCTCCGGCGGGGAGATCCGCGAGGTCTCGATGCCCGACCCCGTCACCCCCCACTTCCTCAGGATCCGGTCGTACGTCCCGTCCGCCTTCAGGCCGTTGACCGCGGCCTGGAAGGCGGGCGCGAGCGGGGTGCCCTTCTTGAAGGCGAAACCGACGTCGAGCCGCCGGTACTCGTTGAGGAACTTCACGTTCCGCTGCTGTGTCACCGCGTACCGCACGCCGTTGATCGTGTTCATCACCACATCGCTGCGGCCCTGCTGGAGCGACATCCAGATCGCCCCCGTCTCGCTGTAGACGTTCACCTCGTACGCCGGTTTCCCGGCCCGCGCGCACCGGCCCTTGTTCTGCTCCAGGGTCCGTTCGAAGGTGGTGCCCGCGTTCACGGCCACCTTCAGACCGCACAGCTGCGTCAGGTCGGTGACCGCCTTCAGAGGACTGTCCGCCCGGCTCGCGAAGCCCTGGCCGTCGTTGATGTACGTCACGAAGTCGATGGCCTTGCGCCGCTCCTCCGTCACACCGAAGTTCCCGGTCCCCACGTCGTACTTGCCGCTGCCCAGCGCGGGCAGGATCGCCTCGAAGCCGACCACCTCGCGCTTCACCTCAAGGCCGAGCGCCTTCCCCACGGCCGCCGCGAAGTCGGCGTCCACCCCGACCACGGTCCTCCCGTCGGGCAGGTACGTCGAGCTGGGCGGAGTCGCCACCGAGGAGGCCAGCGTGAAGCTGCCCCGCCCGCGCACATCGGCGGGGAGCAGCCTCGCCGCCGCCTCGTTCCGCCGGACCCCCGCCACCACGTCCTCGGTCGGGAGCGCGCCCTTCCCCGCGGCCGGAGCGCCCGCGGCCCCGGCGGGGGCCGTCGCGGGCTCACCGCCGGCGCAGGCCGTGAGACCGAGCGCGGCCGCGGTGATCAGACCGAACGCGAGGGCGGTGCGGGTGGTGCCGGAACTCGTACGCGTACTCATGGCTTCGGGTTCTCCAGGAATTTCTCGAACGGCAGCGGGCCGATCGATTCGGGATCCGCGGACACGTCGAAGAGCGGGCGGTAGCCGCTCGCCAGATAGAGGCCCTTGGCCTCCGGCTGACGTGGTCCGGTCGTCAGATAGAGACGGGAGTAGCCGCGGTCGGCGGCGTCCCGTTCGAGCGCGGTCAGGACCCGGCGGGCGAGACCGCGCCTGCGGTGCGCCGAGTGGGTCCAGATCCGCTTCAGCTCGGCGGTCCGGTCGTCGTAACGGCGGTACGCACCGCCCGCCACGGGTCCGCCCCGCTCCAGGAGGAGCAGGAAGGCGCCGTGCGGAGGGGCGAACTCCGCCGCCGGATAACGGCTCAGATCGTGCGCGGAGCCGTACCGGGACAGGTACTCGTGCGCCAGTTCGTCGAGGAGCGGGCGCGCCAAGGGGTCGTCGGCCGTGGTCCTGCGCACGGACAGCGCGGACTCACGGTGGGGTGTGAGAGGCATGGGTCTCTTTCAGCTGAAGAGAGCCGGAAAAGGTGGGGCGAGGGGAGTCGGAGCTCAGTGCCGCGCAGGTGAAGGAGCCGCGAGAGGCGTCACGAAGGACGTCGCGGAGAAGGAGGAACAGCAGGGCAGGGCAGCGGGACGGCTCAACAGGAAGAGGACCACACGCGACCGAAGTCGATGTGGGAGCGCGTGACGAGCTGCTGCGAGTGCATGGGCCCAGTGGAACAGGCATCCGTTTCCCCGTCAACCGGCGCGAGACGAACAGCTCATATTCCGGACGGACTTGACAAGCCTCCGCTCGACGGCCGTAGCCTCACAGGGCGGACATCGGGCTGAGGGGCCCGGCTCCGCGCTCATCGCTCGCCGTGCGTGTGAAGGCGCACTCCCGGACCGGCGCCGTCGTGCGTCGCCATCCGGATTCCGGACGAACGCCACCGTGCGTTCCCGTTCGCACTCCCGTGTTCGATCCGCCCCCTGGCATCCACGGAGCCTTCGCATGTCGACACCCCTCGCCACGCTCACCACCCCCGCCGGGACGGCCGGGGAACCGCCCCCCGACGAACCGGCCCCGCGGATCGTCCCCGCCCGCCGCGCCGGGCAGTGGACCGCCGCCGGAGCCGTCCTCGTCCTCCTCGCCCTCGGACTCGTCTCCGTCGTCAACAACAGGGCCTTCCAGTGGGACGTCGTCGCCGACTACTTCACCTCGGCCTCCGTCCTGCGCGGACTCGGCCTCACCCTGTGGCTGACCGCCCTCGTGATGGCCCTCGGCTTCGCCCTCGGCACCCTGCTCGCCGTCCTCAGGCTCTCCGCCAACCCCGTGCTCCGCGCGGTCAGCTGGGGCTACGTCTGGTTCTTCCGGTCCACCCCGATCCTGGTCCAGCTCCTCTTCTGGTTCAACATCGGGGCGCTCTACCCGCAGATCCTCGGCGTCAGCACGGTCAACCTGCTCGGTCCGGTCTCCGTCGCCGTCATCGGCCTCACCCTGCACGAGGCCGCCTACGCCGCCGAGGTCGTGCGCGGCGGCATCCTCTCCGTCGACCGGGGCCAGGTGGAGGCCGCCCAGTCCCTCGGCCTCGGCCGGTGGCGCAGGCTCCGCCGGATCGTGCTCCCGCAGGCCATGCCCGCCATCGTCCCGCCCGCCGGGAACATGCTGATCGGCACCCTCAAGGGCACCTCGATCGTCTCCGTCATCGCCGTACAGGACCTGCTGTACTCCACCCAGCTGATCTACCACCGCACGTACGAGGTCGTCCCGCTGCTCCTCGTCGCCACCCTCTGGTACGTCGCCGTCACCTCCGTCCTCGGCATCGGCCAGCACTACGTCGAGAAGCGCTACGCCCGCGGTACGGCGGGTGCCCGATGAGCCCCCGCGCCTCGATCGTGATCGTGGGCGCCGGGCCGCGCGGCACCGGCTTCCTCGAACGGCTCGCCGCCAACCTGCCCGAGCTGTACGGCGACACCCCCCTCGACGTGCACCTCGTCGACCCGCACCCGCCGGGCCCCGGCCGCATCTGGCGCACCGCGCAGTCCCCGCTGCTCTGGATGAACTCCCAGGCCGAGGACGTCACGATGTTCACCGACGAGACCGTCGCCATGGAAGGACCCGTCGGCCCCGGACCCACCCTGGCCGAATGGGCCGGTCTCGACGGCCGGCACTTCGCCAGCCGCCCCCAGCAGGGCGCCTATCTGCGCTGGGTGTACGAGCGGGCCCGCGCCGCCCTGCCCGCCTCCGTCACCGTCCACGAGCACCGCACCACCGCGCTGCGCGTCGGCGGCCCCCGCGACGGCCGCCAGCGGGTCTGGCTCGACGGCCACGCCGCCCCCCTCCTCGCCGACCTCGTCGTCCTCACCGTCGGCCACCTCGACGCCCGGCCCGACGCCGAACAGCGCGCCCTGACCGACTTCGCCGCCCGGCACCGGCTCCTCCACCTGCCGCCGGACTTCACCGCCGACACCGACCTCGCCGCCCTGCCCGCGGGCGAACCCGTCCTCGTCCGGGGCTTCGGCCTCGCCTTCGTCGACCTGATGGTGCTGCTCACCGAGGGCCGCGGCGGACGCTACGAGGGCGAGGGCGAGGCGCTCGTCTACGTGCCCTCCGGCAAGGAACCCGTCCTGCACGTCGGCTCCCGGCGCGGAGTCCCGTACCACTCCAAGATCGGCTACCGCCTCGACGGCGAACGGCCCCCGCTGCCCCGCTTCTTCGGGCCCGAACAGACCGACGCCCTCCTCCGGCGCGGCGGCCCCGTCGACTTCCGGCGCGATGTGTGGCCGCTCATCGCCAAGGAACTCGGCTGGGCCCACTACCACCGGCTCTTCTCCACCCACCCCGAGCGGACCGCGCTCGCCTGGAGCGACTTCGAACGGGCCTACGCCGAAGCCCCGCCGCGCGGCGCGGAGGTCACCGCGCTCGTCGCCGCCGCCGTCCCCGACCCCGCCGACCGACTGGACCCGGACGCCCTCGACCACCCCCTCGCCGGTCTGCGCTACGACTCCGACGAAGCCCTCCAGGACGGTCTGCGCGCCTACATCGCCCAGGACGTCACCCGCCGCCACGACCCCGCCCACAGCGCCGACGCCGCCGTCTTCGCCGGGCTCCTCTCCGTCTACGGACAGCTCCTGCGGCTCGGCAAGCAGCTGGACCCCGGCCCCTGGTGGCACGGCTTCTTCAGCTACCTCGCCTCCGGCCCGCCCGGCCCCCGGCTCCACCAGCTCCTCGCGCTCTCCCGCGCCGGACTCGTCCGCTTCCTCGGCCCCGGCGTCACCGTCGAGGCCGACGAGGAACGCGGCCTCTTCCGCGCCACGTCCCGCGCCCTGCCGGGCGAGTGGACCGAAGCCCGCGCCCTCGTCGAGGCCCGGATACCCGACCCCACCCTCGAACACACCGGCAGCCCGCTGCTCCGGGGCCTGTACGAGGAGGGGGTACGTGTCACCGGAGCGGGCCTCCTCGTCGTCGACCCCGTCGACGGCCGCCTCCTGGAACGCGACGGCCGCCCCCACCCGCGCCGCTTCGCCCTCGGCCCGCACACCACCGCCCGCACCGGCAGCGCCTTCAGCCGCCCCCGTACCGGAGGGGTCGCCTTCGGGCAGAACGACGTCACCGCACGGGCCGCCCTGACCCTCCTGCGCGACCGGGAACGCCGGCTCCCCGTCCCGCTGAGCGCCTGATCCCGCGCCGCCCGCACCCCATCCCTCCGAGGAACCGCCATGTCTCTCACCAGCGATCCGCCCGCCACCGACCTCCGTGCGGAGGACCCGTCGGCACCCTCCGGGCCCTCCGCACCCGGGGAACTCGTCGTCGTGCCCGTCCGCCACCCCTGGCGCTGGGTGGCCGTGACCGTCACCGCCGTCCTGCTCGTCCAGTTCGTCCACGGACTGGTCACCAACCCCGGCTGGGAGTGGAACGTCTTCGCCGCGTTCTTCACCACCGAGACCATCCTGCGGGCCGTCTGGGTCACCCTCCAGCTCACCTTCTACGGCACCGCCCTCGGCTTCGCCCTCGGCATGGTGCTCGCCTTCATGCGCCTGTCGGCCAGCCCGTTCCTGCGGACCGTCGCCTTCGGCTACATCTGGGCCTTCCGCTCGATCCCGCTCATCGTCCAGCTGCTCTTCTGGTTCAACCTGGCGTACCTCTACAAGGAGCTGAGCATCGGCATCCCCTTCGGGCCGAGCTTCCTCTCCTTCGACACCATGGGCCTGGTCGGCGAGATGAGCGCCGCCGTCCTCGGACTCGCCCTGCACCAGGCGGCGTACGCGGCGGAGATCGTCCGCGGCGGAGTCCTCGCCGTCGAGGAGGGCCAGCTCCAGGCGGCCGCCTCGCTCGGCATCCCCAGGTTCCGGCAGTTGCGCCGGATCGTGCTCCCGCAGGCCATGCGCTCGATCCTGCCCAACGCCGCCAACGAGATCATCTCGCTCTTCAAGGGCACCTCGATCGTCTCCGTCATGGCGATCGGCGAACTCTTCTACCAGGTCCAGGTCGTCTACGGCCGCAACGGCCGGGTCGTCCCGCTGCTGATGGTCGCCACCGCCTGGTACGTCCTGCTCACCACCGCGCTCTCCGTCGTCCAGCACTACGTCGAACGCCACTACGCGAAGGGGAGCACCCGATGAGCTCCGTCACCGCCGACGCCACCACAGCCGACGCCACCACCGGGGGACCGGCGACCGGGACCGCCCCCGGCACCACGGTTCCCGGCACCACCGCCAAGGTCGAGATCCGCTCCGTCCACAAGCGCTTCGGCGCCCTCCACGTCCTGCGGGGCATCGACCTCGACGTCCGCGCGGGCGAGGTCACCGTCGTCCTCGGCCCCTCCGGCTCCGGCAAGTCCACCCTGCTGCGGACCATCAACCACCTGGAGAAGGTCGACAGCGGCACCGTCAGCGTCGACGGCACCCTCGTCGGCTACCGCCGCTCCGGGAACAAGCTGTACGAGCTGCGGGAACGGGACATCCTCAAGCAGCGCACCCGCATCGGCTTCGTCTTCCAGAACTTCCACCTCTTCCCGCACCTCACCGTCCTGGAGAACATCGTCGAGGCGCCCGTCTCGGCCCTCGGGCGCCCCCGCAAGGACGCCGAGGCGGCGGCCCTCGCCCTGCTCGAACGCGTCGGGCTCGCCGACAAGGCGCGGGCGTACCCCAAGCAGCTCTCCGGCGGACAGCAGCAGCGGGTCGCCATCGCCCGCGCCCTCGCCCTCGAACCCGGACTGCTCCTCTTCGACGAGCCGACCTCCGCGCTCGACCCCGAACTGGTCGGTGAGGTGCTCGACGTCATCAAGGACCTCGCCGCCTCCGGCACCACCATGATCGTCGTCACCCATGAGATCGGCTTCGCCCGCGAGGTCGCCGACACGGTGGTCTTCATGGACGAGGGCCGGATCGTCGAGCAGGGCCCGCCCGCCGAGGTCCTCGAAAGCCCGCGCCACGAGCGCACCCGCGCCTTCCTCTCCAAGGTCCTCTGACCTCCTCTTCTCCACCCCCTTGTCCCTCCCGCTCTCCGCGTTTCCCTTTTCCCAGTACAGGAGCACTGCCGTGAAGACCCGTCGCACCGTTCTCACCGCCCTCGCCTCGCTCACCGCCCTCGGGGTCCTCACCGCCTGCGGCTCGGGAGACGCCGCCATCGAGACCGTCAAGCCCGAGGGCCACAAGGGCGGGGGCATCAACCTGGGCCCGGACCAGAAGCGCGTCCACACCGCCAAGGTGGACGCCCTCGCCGCCAAGCTCCCGGAGTCCGTCCGCAAGAGAGGCACCCTGATCCTCGGCGTCTCCGCCAAGAGCAACCCGCCGCTCGCCTTCCGCGCCACCGACGACACGACGCTGATCGGCGTCGAGCTCGACCTCGCCACCCTGATCGCCGACGCCCTCGGTCTGAAGCCCGAGTTCAACGCGGTGTCGTGGGAGAACCTCTTCGTCGGCCTCGACAGCGGGAAGTACGACGGCGTCCTGTCCAACGTCACCGTCACCGAGGAGCGCAAGGACAAGTACGACTTCGCCACCTACCGCCTCGACGACCTCGCCTTCGAGGCGAAGAAGGGGTCCGGCTGGAAGGTGAAGGGACCTGAGGACGTCTCCGGCAAGCGGATCGCGGTCGGCACCGGCACCAACCAGGAGAAGATCCTCGTCGACTGGTCGCAGCAGAACGAGAAGGCCGGCCGCAAGGGCGTCGACATCAAGTACTACGACAACACCACCGACTACTACCTCGCCCTCCAGTCCGGCCGCATCGACGGCTACCTCGGCCCCAACCCCACCGTGGCCTACCACGTGGCCACCGCCGGACAGACCGAGGCCGTCGGCAAGTTCTCCGGCGCGGGCGCCGGACTCCAGGGCAAGATCGCGGCGACCACGAAGAAGGACAGCGGACTCGTCGCCGCCTACGCCGCCGCGATCGACCACCTCATCGAGAACGGCACCTACGCCCAGGTCCTCAAGCGCTGGGGCCTGGACAGCGAGGCCGTGGCGAAGTCGGAGATCAACCCCCCGGGCCTGCCCCGCACCAAGAACTGACCCGCGCGCGGGGCCCGGGGGAGCGGTGGACACCGGGCGGGGCGGGGCCCGGCGCTGACCGGGGCTCCGCGCCGGTCGGGCTCCGCGCCGCCGGTGCCGGGGGCCGGTGGGGCCGGGCCGGGCCGGGCTCAGGGACCGGGGAATGACGGGCGCGGGTCAGTCCGGGGCCGGGCTCAAGGCCCCGGGCACGTCCCGCCCAGGAGCGGGGAGGCGGGGGGCCTCCCGCCCCTGGGCGCCCGCCCGGCGCCAGGCCGTCCGAGCCCGGGGCCCTGGATCCGGGGCCTTGGACCTCGGGGCATGAGCCCGAGTCCTGAGGGTCCCGGGTCGGGGCCCGAGCCCAGGCCCGGGTCCCAGCCCCCCAGCCCAGGCTTTGGTCCCGGGCCGGATCTTGCACCTGACCTTGGTTCCGGTTCCGGTTCCGGTTCTGGTTCTGGTCCCGGGACCGGCTCTGGTCCCGGCCCGGCCCTGAGTCAGGTTCCGACTCCGGGGCCGGACCCCGAGCCCGATGTGGACTCCGCTCCTGGTCCGGAGCTAGGCCCCGGCCCCGGGCCCCCGACCTCCGGCCCCGGGCCCCCGACCTCCGGCCCCGGGGTCCCGGACCCGCCCGGGACTCCGGAACCACCCCGGGCCCCGACCCTCCGGGACTCCGGAACACCTGGGACCACCGGGGCTCGGGGACCGGGACCACCGGGACCACCCCGGGCCCCGATCCCTGGGCCCCGATCCCCGGGCCCCGATCCCCGGGACCACCAGGACTCAGGGACCACCCGGTCCCTGGGCCCCCGGACCACCAGGACTCCGGACCACCAGGACTCCGGACCACCAGGACTCCAGACCACCAGGCCCCCGGGATCACCCGAACCACTTCGGGTCCCGGGCCCCCGGCCCCGAGGCCCTCCCCGGGCCCACACCCACCCCCCCGGGGGCCGCTCCCCCGTCCCGACCGCCAGGCCCGCCCCGTACCGAGAGAGACCGCATGACCACAGCACCTCCTTCCGCTTCCCGGCCCGGTCCAGGGCCCCGTGTCCGGCCGTTGCATCTCGCCGCCGAACTCACCCCGGCCGCCGGGACCTCCGCCGCCGGTACCGCCGCCGGTGCGGCGACGGCCGCCGCCCGGACCGTCGCGCTCGCCCGGCTCGCCGAGGCCGCCGCGCTCGACTTCCTCACCCATGACGACTCCTTCACCCGGCCCGGCCTCGACGCGCTCGCCGTCCTCGCCCGGGTCGCCCCGGAAACCCGTTCCATCGGCCTGGTGCCGACCGTGACCACCACCCACACCGAGCCCTTCCACGTCCAGGCGGCCGTCGCCACCCTCGACTGGGTGAGCCGGGGCCGGGCGGGCTGGCGGATCGCGGTCTCCCCGACCGGGACCGAGGCCCGGCTCTTCGGGCGCCGTCCCGCCCCGCCCGCCGCCGAACTGTGGCAGGAGGCCGGTGAGGTCGCCGAGGTCTCCCGGAAGCTCTGGGACAGCTGGGAGGACGACGCCGAGATACGGGACGTGGCGACCGGCCGGTTCGTCGACCGCCGCAAGCTGCACCACGTGGACTTCCAGGGCTCGGCCTTCTCCGTCAAGGGCCCCTCGATCGTCCCCCGGCCCCCGCAGGGCAACCCGGTGACCGTCGTCGACGCCACCCTCCCCGCCGCCCGGGACACCGCCGCCCAGCACGCCGACGTGGCCCTGGTCAGGGCCACGTCCGCCGAGGAGGCGGCGGCCCTGCGCACCGAACTGCGGCAGGGCGCCCGCGCCCACGGCCGCGACCCGGACCGGCTGCGCGTCCTGCTCTCGGCCACCGTCGGCCCCGACACCCACGAGGGCGGGCCCGGCGCGCTCGCCGAACTGATCGCGGGCTGGCACGGCGGCGGCGCGATCGACGGCTTCCACCTCGTGCCGGAGGTCCCCGAACGGGACCTCGCGCGGTTCACCGGCGAGACGGTGACCCGGCTCAGGGCCCGGGGCCTCTTCCGTACCGCCCACGAGGGCGCCACCCTCCGCGACCACCTGGGGCTGCCCCGCCCGGTCAGCCAGTACACGACGACGGGAGCGACCCCGTGAGCACCACGAACGGCCGCAGGCAGATCCACCTCGCCGCGCACTTCCCCGGCGTCAACTCCACCACTGTCTGGGCCGATCCGCGCTCCGGCTCGCAGATCGACTTCTCCTCCTTCGTCCACCTGGCCAGGACCGCCGAGCGCGGGCTCTTCGACTTCTTCTTCCTGGCCGAGGGGCTGCGGCTGCGCGAGCACAACGGACGCGTCCACGACCTCGACGTCGTCGGCCGCCCCGAGTCGCTCACCGTGCTGACCGCGCTCGCCGCCGTCACCGAACGCCTCGGTCTGGCAGGCACGGTCAACGCCACCTTCAACGAACCCTTCGAGCTGGCCCGCAGGTTCGCCTCGCTCGACCACCTCAGCGCGGGCCGGGCCGCCTGGAACGTCGTCACCTCCTCGGACGCCTTCACCGGGGAGAACTTCCGGCGCGGCGGCTTCCTGGACCGGGCCGACCGGTACACCAGGGCCGCCGAGTTCCTCGCCACCGCCCGTGAGCTGTGGAACTCCTGGTCCCCGGACGGGACCCCGCGCGCCTTCGCGCACGACGGCCCGCAGTTCGGGATCGAGGGGGAGTTCACCGTCCCGCGCTCCCCGCAGGGCCACCCGGTCGTCATCCAGGCGGGGGACTCCGCCGAGGGACGGGAGTTCGCCGCGTCCGCCGCCGACGTGGTCTTCACCCGGCACTCCACCCTGGAGGCGGGCCGGGAGTTCTACGCCGACGTCAAGGGACGGCTCGCCCGGTACGGGAGGGAGCCCGGCGATCTGAAGATCATGCCGGGTGTGACGTACGTCCTCGGCGACACCGACGCCGAGGCGCAGGAGCACGCCGCCGAGATCCGGCTCCGCCAGGTCTCCCCGCAGAACGCCCTCCTCGCCCTGGAACAGATCTGGGGCCGCGACCTCTCCGCCCTCGACCCGGACGGGCCGCTCCCCGACATCGACCCCGACCCCGACTCCGGGCTCGTCCAGGGCCGGGTGCGGGTCGCCGACCCGGTGGCGGTGGCCCGGAAGTGGCGGGCGCTCTCCGAGGCCAAGGGCCTGTCGATCCGGCAGACCGTCATCGAGGCGTCCGGCAGGCAGTCCTTCGTCGGCAGCCCGGAGACGGTCGCCGCGGCCCTCACGGAGTTCGTCGCGTCGGAAGCCGCCGACGGCTTCATCCTCGTCCCCCACCTCACCCCCGGCGGCCTCGACGGCTTCGTCGACCGGGTCGTCCCGCTGCTCCAGGAGCGCGGGGTCTTCCGTACGGAGTACTCCGGCACCACGCTGCGGTCGCACCTCGGGCTTCCCGAGCCCGTATGGAAAGGTTGAGCACCATGAGCACGGATCGACAGCGGGACCCGGCGCCGGAGACACCGCCGGACGCGGCGGAGCGGTGGCGGCACTGGCACGAGCAGCGGGAGGCCGCGGTCTCCTCCTCGTACGGTCCGCTCTCCCTCACCGGCACCCACTGGCTCTCGGACTTCCCGGAGGGGCGAATTCCAGACGTTCCGGGGGAGTGGCGGGAGGACGGCGGCGAGGTGCTCCTCAGCGCCCGCGCCGAGGACGGGATCACCGTCGACGACAAGCCCCTCAGCGGCACGGTCCGGCTGACCGCCGACCACGGCCCGGTGCACGCCTCGCGGGTCGCCACGGGCGGCAGGCGGCTCGTGGTGCTGCGCCGCGAGGGGCTGTGGGCGGTACGCGACTTCGACCCCGGCTCCGAGGCCCGGAGCGCCTTCCGGGGCATCGAGGCCACCCCGTACGACGAGAGCTGGGTGGTGCCCGGTGTCTACCGCCCGTACGGGGCGGAGCGCAGCGTCCGGGTGGAGAACGCCGACGGACGCGAGCGCGGTCTCGGGCTCGCCGGGGAACTGGTCTTCGAGCTGCACGGCGGTGAGCACACCCTTCAGGTGGCCGTCGAGGAGGACGGCTCGCTGTGGGCGGTCTTCGCGGACGCCACCAGCGGACGGGACAGCTACCGCTTCCGGTTCCTGCGCCCGGCGGCCCCGGCGGCGGACGGCTCGGTGACGGTGGACCTCAACCGCGCGCTGCTGCCGCCGTGCGCCTTCGCGGACCACTTCATCTGCCCGTTCCCGCCGCCCGGGAACACGCTCGACACCGCCGTGGCGGCGGGGGAGCGGCGACAGCTCACCGGCTGACCGCGAGCCGACCGAGGGCCGAACGCGAGCCGACCGGGGGCCGACCGGGGGGATCTCCTCCCGGTCGGCTTTTCTTCTCCCCAACACCGTTGTGAACGGCGGTAGTTGAGAAGTCCACGGCTGGAATGCGCCCTTGCGACGTGAAGTCGTGCGCGTCGACACTCCCCCACAGCGCAGGCCCCCGGCCGCGCCTCACGGGCCCGACCCCCCACGGCGGGCCCCCGATTCCCCTCTGGAGGAACGAAAAGTGAGGACCACGCGCACCACCCCCACGAGAACGATCCGGCTGCTCGCCGTCACGGCGGGTCTCGCCGCCGTCGCGGCACTCGCCGTCCCCACCGCGAGCGCGGGCACCGCGGACACCGGCCCCCGTACCTTCGGCGCCGCCGCGCTCGCCGCTACCGGTGACGCCGTCCGCGCCGCCGACGTGGCGGGCACCGCCTGGTACGTCGACACCGCCACCGACCGGCTGGTGGTCACCGCCGACTCCACCGTCACCCCGGCGGAGATAGCGAGGATCAAGGGCCGCGCCGGGGCGAACGCGGACGCCCTCCGCGTCGAACGGACCCCCGGGAAGCTCAGCAAGCTGATCTCCGGCGGCGACGCGACCTACGCCGACAGCTGGCGCTGCTCGCTGGGCTTCAACGTCCGCGACGGCGCCGGGAACTACTTCTTCCTGACCGCCGGGCACTGCACCGACGGCGCCGGGAGCTGGTACGCCGACTCCTCCCGCGCCACCGTGCTCGGGACCACCGCCGGATCGAGCTTCCCCGGTGACGACTACGGTCTGGTGCGCTACACCAACGCGTCGATCGTCAAGTCCGGATCGGTCGGCAGCGTGGACATCACCAGTGCCGTCAACGCCACGGTCGGCCTCTCCGTCACCCGGCGGGGCTCCACCACCGGCATCCACAGCGGCTCGGTGACCGGTCTCAACGCCACCGTGAACTACGGCGGCGGCGACATCGTCTCCGGTCTGATCCGTACGAACGTCTGCGCCGAGCCCGGCGACTCCGGCGGCCCGCTCTACTCGGGCAGCCGGGCCGTCGGCCTCACCTCGGGCGGCAGCGGCAACTGCTCCACGGGCGGCACGACGTACTTCCAGCCCGTGACGGAGGCGCTGAGCGCCTACGGGGTCAGCGTCTTCTGAGCGAAGGGGTGAACGGGGGCCGGAAATCCTTGTGAATCCATTCACAAAGGGACTTCCGGCCCCTCCCCAGGGGTCCTTTTCCGCCCCTTTTCGCAGGTCAACGGGTGTCGAATGGAGACATCAGCGAAAAGGGACCGAAGAAGGAGTACCTGCCATGGAGGCCAAGGAGATGGTGGACGGACTGGTACGGGACGCCCTCGGGGCGCTCGACCGGTTCGAGACCTTCGACCAGGAGCAGGTCGACCACATCGTCAAGAAGGCCTCGCTCGCCGCGCTGAGCGCGCACGGCGACCTGGCGAAGCTCGCCGTCGAGGAGACCGGCCGGGGCCTGTTCGAGGACAAGGCCGTCAAGAACCTGTTCGCCTGCGAGCACGTCACCCACTCGATGGCCGGCCTGAAGACCGCCGGAGTCATCCGCCGCGACGAACTGAACGGCATCACCGAGATCGCCGAGCCCGTCGGCGTCGTCTGCGCGATGACCCCGGTCACCAACCCCACCTCGACCACCATCTTCAAGGCGCTCATCGCCCTCAAGACCCGCAACCCGATCGTCTTCGCCTTCCACCCCTCCGCCCAGCACTGCTCGGCCGAGGCCGCCCGGATCGTCCGTGACGCCGCCGTCGCGGCGGGCGCCCCCGAGGGCTGTGTGCAGTGGATCGAGGAGCCCTCCATGGAGGCCACCGGCCTCCTCATGAACCACGAGGGCGTCTCCACCATCCTCGCCACCGGCGGAAACGCGATGGTCAGGGCCGCCTACTCGTGCGGCAAGCCCGCCCTCGGCGTCGGCGCGGGCAACGTCCCCGCCTATGTCACCCGCAGCGCCAAGCTCCAGCGCGCGATCCACGACATCGTGCTCTCCAAGGCCTTCGACAACGGCATGATCTGCGCCTCCGAGCAGGCCGTCGTCCTCGACCGGGAGGTGTACGAGGAGGGCATCGCCGAATTCGAACGGCTCGGCGCGCACGTCGTCAGCGCCGCCGAGAAGACCAAGCTGGAGGAGTACGTCTTCGGCACCACCGCCCACGCCACCAACTGCGGCGGCGCGAAGCTCAACGCGGCCGTCGTCGGCAAGTCCCCCCGGTGGATCGCCGAGCAGGCGGGCTTCGAGGTCCCCGAGGGCACCTCCATCCTCCTCGCCGAGTGCGCCGAGGTCGGCGAGGCCGAACCGCTCACCCGCGAGAAGCTCTCCCCGATCCTGGCCGCCCTCAAGGCCGACTCCACCGAGCACGGCCTCGAACTCTCCGCCCGCATGGTCGAGTTCCACGGCCTCGGCCACAGCGCCGCCATCCACACCGAGGACGAGGCACTGGCCGAGGAGTTCGGCAAGCGGGTCAAGGCGATCCGCGTGATCGTCAACGCGCCCTCCACCTTCGGCGGCATCGGCGACGTCTACAACTCCTTCCTCCCCTCGCTCACGCTCGGCTGCGGCTCGTACGGACACAACTCCGTGTCGAACAACGTGACCGCGGTCAACCTGATCAACGTCAAGCGGATCGGACGGCGCAACAACAACATGCAGTGGTACAAGGTGCCGCCGAAGATCTACTTCGAGCGCAACGCGATCCGCTACCTCGGCGAGATGGAGGACATCCACCGGGTCACCATCGTCACCGACCGGACGATGAGCGCCATCGGCTTCGTCCAGAAGATCACCGACATCCTCAACGGACGCGAGGAGCCGGTCACCATCCAGGTCATCGACTCCGTCGAGCCCAACCCGGAGCTCGCCACCGTGCAGGCCGGAGCCGCCGCCATGCGCGCGTTCGGCCCGGACACCGTCATCGCCCTCGGCGGCGGCTCCCCGATGGACGCGGCGAAGATCATGTGGCTGATGTACGAGCGGCCCGAGGTCGAGTTCGCGGACACCAAGGAGAAGTTCTTCGACATCCGCAAGCGCGCCTACCGCTTCCCGAAGCTCGGCGAGAAGGCCAAGCTGGTCGCGATCCCGACCACCTCGGGCACCGGCAGCGAGGTCACCCCCTTCGCGGTCATCTCCGACCCGGCGGCGGCGCAGAAGTACCCGCTCGCGGACTACGCGCTCACCCCCGACGTCGCCATCGTCGACCCGGTGCTGCCGATGAACCTCCCGCCCACGGTCACCGCCGACTCCGGCTTCGACGCCCTGACCCACGCCACCGAGGCGTACGTCTCCGCCTACGCGAACGACTTCACCGACGGCCAGTGCCTCCAGGCCATCAAGCTGATCTTCCAGAACCTGGAGACCTGCGTGACGGAGGGCGCCAAGGCGCCCGAGGCCCGCGAGAAGATGCACAACGCCTCCACCATCGCGGGCATGGCCTTCGCCAACGCCTTCCTCGGCCTGGTCCACGCCATGGCCCACACCCTCGGCAACACCTTCCACGTCGCCCACGGCCGCACCAACGCGCTGCTGCTCCCGCACGTGATCCGCCACAACGGCACCGTCACCCACAAGGCCGTGCCGTGGCCGAAGGCCGAGGTCTACCGGGCGCCCGAGCGCTTCCAGGAGATCGCCCGGATGCTGGGCCTCCCGGCCGAGACGCCGGAGGAGGGCGTGGAGTCCTACGCCCGCGCGGTGGAGGACCTCCGGACCCGCTGCGGCATCCCCGCCTCCTTCCAGGAGGAGGGCGTCGACGAGGCGGCCTTCCTGGAGGCCCTGCCCCAGCAGGCGGTCAACGCCTACGCCGACCAGTGCGCGCCCGCCAACCCGCGGATGCCGATGATCGACGACATGAAGGAACTGATGACCCGGGCGTACTACGGCAAGTAGCACCCCATGGCGAAGGGCCCCCGGCGCTGACGAGCGCCGGGGGCCCTTCGCGGTGTGCGGACCCGCTTCCCGTACGGGGATCGGGGCCGGGCCCGTACGGGAGCGGGACCGGGCCCCGCCGGGATCAGGGCCGGGCCCCGCCCGGGGCGGCCACCTCGTCCGCGATGGCCTCCGGCTCCGGCGGCGGCTTCACCGAGGTCACCACCAGCGTCACCACCGTGCCGACCACCGCCCAGGCCGAGAGCACCAGCATCGACGCGGTCATGTCGTTGCCCTTGAAGTACGCGATCGAGCGCGCCGCCCAGGTGCCCGCGCCGGGTGGCAGGGCGGGCCCGATCGCGCTCCAGAACGGCGGCAGCATCGGCAGCGGGAAGGCGCCGCCCGCGCTGGGATTGCCCGCGACCACCACGATCAGGATCGCCAGACCGATGCCGACGATCCCGAAGACCGACTGCAGGGCGAGCGTGGCCGCGCCGACGGAGAAGACCACCAGGGCCCCCAGGCCCCACAGGGCGGCGACGCTGCCCGGCAGGGCGCCCAGGACCGGACCGACGATGAGCGCGCCGCCGAGCCCGCCGAGGACCGAGTAGAGCGCGAGCACCCCGAGCCGGATGACCGCCCGCTCCCGGTTCGCGGGCCGGGAACCCGCGCTGATCGCCAGGATCGCGGCACAGATGTAGCCGCCGACGCACCAGCCGACGACCAGGTAGAAGGACGAGAGCCCGTTGAAGTCCTCCCGGGAGGCGGGTGCCACGTCCACCGTCCGCACCGAGCGGTCCCGGAGCTCCTCCACCCGGGTGACGATCCTGTCCAGGGCCGTGGACAGCGCCGTACCGCCGCCCGAGGCGACGAGCAGGGTGTCGGTGCGGCCGACCGGGTCGAAGAGCAGTGCGCCGTCGATCTCCCGGTTCAGGATCTGGTCCCGCGCGGTGGCCTCGTCGGCGACCGGACGGGCGTCCAGCGGCCCGCCGGGCAGCGCGTCCAACTGCGTCACGAGCCGCCCGGAGACCGCCTGCGGCGCGACCACGCCGAAAGGCACGTCCCTCGGTTTCGGATGGTGCAGCGCCCCGACGTAAGAGGTGATGAACAGCAACTGGAGGGCGAAGACGCCGATCACCAGGAGGGCGGCTCGGGGAGTGACGGCGCTTCTCAGCTCATCGACGAGACTCATGCCCCCCAGGCTCCGCCCCGATGCCCCCGCCCGCAGTCGGGAAGGGCCCGAACGGGTGAGTCGCGCGGGGCGGCGGCGAGGGGAGCGGGGAGAGGAACGGGGAGGGGAGCGGGTGTCCCCCGGGGGGCGGGTCCGCACCCGGCGGGGCTCCCGTACGCCCGCCCCCGGGGTGAGCCCAACGGGCCTTGTCCTGATCGTTCATGACGACACGTCATTTTTTACCGACGCGTAACTTCCGGTCGAGACTACCGGTGCGTAGCTTGGCGGGAGCGCGGCCCCACCGCGCATCCCCACTTGTGGTCCGGACCGCAGGGCGTACCCCCACCATCCCCTTGAGCCGCGAGGAGAACGCCCGATGCTGTCCCGTACTCCCTGGAAGCAGGCCGTCAGAGCGCTGTCCGTCCTGCTCCTGGCCGCCGCCGCCACGCTCGCGCCGACCGCCGCCGCCTCCGCCCAGCCCGCTGCCGCGACGACCGGCCGGGGCTGGAACGACTTCTCCTGCAAGCCGTCCGCCGCCCATCCGCGCCCGGTCGTCCTCGTCCACGGCACCTTCGGCAACTCCGTCGACAACTGGCTGGGCCTCGCGCCCTACCTGGTCGACCGGGGCTACTGCGTCTTCTCGCTCGACTACGGCCAGCTGCCGGGCGTGCCCCTCTTCAACGGACTCGGGCCCATCGCCGCGTCCGCGGGGCAGCTCAAGACGTACGTCGACCGGGTCCTCGCCGCCACCGGCGCCCCCGAGGCCGACCTCGTCGGACACTCCCAGGGCGGGATGATGCCCCGCTGGTACCTCAAGTTCCTCGGCGGGGCCGAGAAGGTGAACGCGCTCGTCGGCATCGCGCCCGACAACCACGGCACCACCCTGCTCGGCCTCACCGGACTGCTCCCGTACTTCCCCGGCGCGAAGGACCTGATCAGCTCCGCCACGCCTGGCCTCGCCGACCAGATCGCGGGCTCGCCGTTCCTCACCCGGCTCAACGAGGGCGGGGACACCGTGCCCGGCGTCCGCTACCACGTCATCGCCACCCGGTACGACGAGGTCGTCACGCCCTACCGCTCACAGTTCCTGAGCGGCCCGAACGTCACCAACGTCCTCATCCAGGACAAGTGCGCGCTCGACCTCTCCGAGCACGTGGCCATCGGCACGGTGGACCGGGTCGCCTTCCACGAGGTGGCCAACGCCCTCGACCCGGCCCGCGCCACACCGACGACCTGCCTGTCCGTGGTCGGCTAGGGCGACCGGCCGCGACCGGCCGCTACCCGCTACGAACGGCGGCGGCGGGCGGCGGCGAAGAGCAGGGCCGCCCCGCTCGCCAGGACGGCGGCGCCACCCACCGCCAGGTACGCGGTGGTGGCGTCGCCGCCCGTCTCGGCGAGCACCTCGCCGGAGCCCGTGCCCGAACCGGCCGCGGGCGCGGGGGCGTTGGGCGCGGACGTGGCCGGACCGCCGTCCTCCCCGCCCGCCGGAACGGTCCGCTGCGGGGCGGTCGCGCCCGCGCCCGTCGCCGCGTCGTCGTCGCCGTGCCCGCCGTGCTCGACCGTGGACTGGCCCTGGCCGTCCTCGATCTGCTCCTCGGTGGGCGCGGAGGCGGTCGGCGCCGGGGCCGTACCGCCGCTGTCCTTCCCGAACACGACGTCCGAGCAGGTGTAGAACGCCTCGGGGGAGTCCGAGCGCTGCCAGACCGAGTAGATCAGGTGCCGTCCGGACTTCTTCGGCACCGTCCCCCGGAAGACGTAGTCACCGCTCTCCATCCGGGGGTCCGTCACCTTCGCGAACGGCTTCGCCTCCAGGTCCGACCACTTCAGCGGCTTCGCCGGGTCGTACCCGTCCTTCGTCACGTACAGCGCGAACGAACCCCGGTGCGGCGCCGTGCCCTTGTAGCGGAAGGTGTGCGCCCCCGAGGTCAGCGGGCTGGCGGGCCAGTCGGCCCGCGCCAGGTCGAGCCCCCGGTACTTGTCGTTCCCGGCGCTGCACAGCTTGCCGTCCGGGATCAGCTCCCGGTGCTTCCCGGCGGCGTTCGCGATGTTCACCCCGTTCCAGTCGTAAAGCGCCTGGGGCCCGCCGGCCGCCACCGCCGCCTTGCACGCCGCCGACTTCGGGGACTCGGGCCCCTCCGCGTAGCAGGCCGACACCCGGCTCACCGGATCGGTCATCGACCCGTGCGCGAACGCGGGCCCGGACGAGAGCCCGGACGAGAGCCCGGCCAGGGCGAACACCGCGACCGTGGTGGCGGCGGCGGAGGTACGGCGAGAGGTCATGGGGGGACAGCTCCTTCAGGGGGACGACATGGGGGGTTGACCAGCAAGCTAGCCCCGCGACCACGCGAAGGAGCCCCGGGAACGGGGCGCAAGGAGATCCTTAGGGTCGCTTTAAGGCGCAGGTAAGACCGGACTGAGAGAAGACCGCTGAGGCCCCGTGCGCGGGAGCACGGGGCGGCTCGCCGGTCGGTCGCTTCCGCCCCGCCTCCTCGGCGTCGACGACCGGATCCGGCCGTATGCGCCCGGGATCCGGCCTGTCCGGGGGAGTGGCGCTCCGGGGCCGCCCGGTCCACGGGACGCTCTCCCCGTTCGCTCCAGTTCCAGGGAGGGTGTGTGGGCCAGCAGGTCAAGTGCGGATCCACGGAGACCGCGACGGGCAAGCCGTGCAAGAACCCGGCGATGATCGGCTACTCCCGGTGCCAGAAGCATCGGGGGAAGTGGACGTTGCCGCAGCGGCGGAAGACGAAGAAGCGCTGACCCTCGCCGCTCCCGGGGCCACGGTGCCGGGAGCGGTGCGCGTCGGGTCCCGGGCGTCCGGCCCGGGATCCGACCCGGCGGATGAGGTGGTGGCTGTCCCGCCCGGTACGGGCGGATCTCCGATCGGCTCGCCGGTGGGAGACGGCCGGGGAGCACCGCCCGCCCCTCGTCCGGAGCACGGGCTGTCCCCGGGCCCGGCAGGGAACGCGCTCCCCCCCCCGGGTCCCCCCCTCACCCCAGGCGGCGGTACCGGCGTTCCGGGCGGCCCGTGCCGCCGTAGCGCAGGGTGATCTCCGCGCGGCCCGTCTGCGCGAAGTACTCCAGGTAGCGGCGGGCGCTGACGCGGGAGAGGGAACCCGCCTCCGCGCACTCCGTGGCCGAGAGTCCCGCCGGGTGGGCGCGGAGGATCGAGTCGACCAGGTCGGCGGTGTGCGCGGCCAGGCCCTTCGGCAGCTCCCGGGAGCCGCGCGGCCGGGTGCCGAAGATCTGGTCCACGTCCTCCTGGCGCGCCTCGTCGAGCTCGTCGAGGCGGTTGCGGAGCGAGGCCACGTGACGCAGCTGCTCGTGCAGCGCCGCCTGGTTGAACGGCTTGATCAGATAGTGCAGCGCCCCCGCCCGCAGCGCCTCACGGATCGTGCCCACGTCCCGCGCCGCCGTGATGAACAGCGCGTCCGTGGCCAGGCCCGCGGCCCGCATCTCCCGCAGCACCCGGATGCCGTCCATGTCGGGCAGGAAGACGTCGAGCAGCACCAGGTCGGGCCGCAGCCGCTCCGCCGCCCGCAGCGCCTCCGCCCCGCTGTGCGCCACCCCCGCCACTCTGAATCCGGGCACCACCGACACATAGCGGCAGTGCAGCTTGGCGACCATGAAGTCGTCGTCCACCACCAGCACGTTCGTCACAGCTACCCACGCTAGGTCGCGACCACAACGACCACAACGTCCGTTGGTTGCGGAAGAGAGACAGCTTCTTAACGCGCAGGCAACATGTGGGCCACCTCACACCCCCCTTCCCCTTCTACCTGAGAGGCGGCACACGTGCGGTTGCGCACCCCCCTCGCCCTCCTCGGGGCCGCGCTCCTGGTGCTGGTGGGTCCCCCACTGCTCAGCATCGGCAGTGGCTCCGACTCCGGCACCCGGATACCCGGCCTGCGCTTCATGGTTCCCAACACCCCCGGCGGCGGCTACGACATCACCGCCCGTACCGCCGCCAAGAACGCCGAGGAGGCGGGCCTCACCGACGACATCGAGGTCTTCAACCTGCCGGGCGCGGGCGGCACCGTCGGCCTCACCCGGCTCGTCGGCGAACGGGGCAACGGCCGCCTCGCCATGTCCATGGGGCTCGGCGTCGTCGGCGCCGTCCACACCAACGCCACCCCCCGTACCCTCGCCGACACCACCCCGATCGCCCGGCTCACCGAAGAGCAGGACATCGTCGTCGTCGGCAAGGACTCCCCGTACAAGACCATCCAGGAACTGCTCACCGCCTGGAAGAAGGACCCGGGCAAGCTGCCCGTCGGCGGCGGTTCCTCGCCCGGCGGCCCGGACCACCTCGCCCCGATGCTGATGGCGCAGGCCGCCGGGATCGCCCCGAAGGACGTCAACTACGTCCCCTTCGACGGCGGCGGCGAACTCCTCGCCTCCATCCTCGGCAACAAGGTCGGCTTCGGCGTCTCCGGCGTCGGCGAGTACCTCGACCAGATCAAGGCCGGGGAGCTGCGGCTCCTCGCCGTCACCGGCCCCCAGCGCGTCCCCGGACTCGACGCCCCCACCCTCCGCGAGGCCGGGCTCGACACCGAGTTCACCAACTGGCGCGGCATCGTCGCCCCGCCCGGACTCTCCGACGCCGAGCGCGAGAAGCTCGTGACCCTCGTGACCGAGCTGCGCGACTCCCCGCAGTGGAAGGAGTCGCTGAAGACCCACGGCTGGAACGACGCCTTCCTGCCGGGCGAGGAGTTCGGCGCCTTCCTCACGGAGCAGGACCGCCGCGTCGGCTCCGTCCTCAAGGAGCTGGGCCTGTGAGCGCGAAGAACGACCCCGCGAAGAACGACCCCGCGAACGGCGGTGCCGTGGAGAACGAGACCGCGGAGACCGGCCGCGAGACCACCGGCCACGCGAAGGCCGAGGCCGTCCGCGACGAGCCCGTCCGCACGGAGGACGGGACCGGGAGCGAGACCTCGGCGAAGGAGACCCCGGCGAACGAGACCTCCGGGGCCGGGAGCGCGAAGGCCGGGGCCGCCAAGGGCTCCTGGCTGCGCGAACGCTCCGAACTCGGCGTCGGCGTCCTCCTGTTCCTCCTCGGTGTCCTCGTCCTCGTCGACGCCCTCACCCTCGACTCCGACCTCGCGGGCAGAGGCCCCGTCGGCCCCGCCACCGTCCCCCTCGTCGTCGGCTTCGGACTCCTGATCGTCGCCGTCCTGCTCTCCGTGGACGTCCTGCGCGGCGGCCGGGGCGAGGCAGAGGCGGGCGAGGACGTCGACCTGGCCGAACCCGCCGACTGGCGCACCGTCCTGCTCCTCGCCGGAGCCTTCCTCGCCTTCGCCGTCCTCATCGGACCCGTCGGCTTCCCCGTCGCCGGAGCACTGCTCTTCTGGGGCTCGGCCTACGCACTCGGCAGCCGTCACTACCACCGTGACCCGCTGATCGCGGCCGGCCTCTCGCTCCTCGCCTACGGCGTCTTCGACAAGCTGCTCGGCGTACCGCTGCCCGGCGGCCCGCTGATGGGAGTGATCTGACCCATGGATTCCCTCAACTCCCTCATCGACGGCTTCGGGACCGCCCTGAGCCCGATGAACCTGATGTGGGCCGCCCTCGGCGTGCTCCTCGGCACCGCCATCGGTGTCCTCCCGGGCATCGGCCCCGCCATGGCCGTGGCCCTGCTGCTCCCCGTCACCTACGGGCTCGACCCGACCGGCGCGTTCATCATGTTCGCCGGCATCTACTACGGGGCCATGTTCGGCGGCTCCACCACCTCGATCCTCCTCAACACCCCCGGGGAGAGCGCGGCGGTCGTCGCCGCCATCGAGGGCAATCCGATGGCCAAGTCGGGCCGGGGCGCCCAGGCGCTCGCCGCCGCCGCCATCGGCCACTTCGCCGGTGGCATGATCGGCACGATCCTGCTCGTCGTGCTCGCGCCGACCGTCGCCGCGCTCGCCGTCGACATCGGTGCCCCCGACTACCTGGCCCTGATGGTCCTCGCCTTCATCGCGGTGACCTCGGTCCTCGGCTCCTCCCGCATCCGGGGCCTGGCCTCCCTGCTCATCGGCCTCACCATCGGACTGGTCGGCCTCGACCAGATGACGGGCCAGCAGCGCCTCACCTTCGGCTCGCTCCAGCTCGCCGACGGCATCGACGTCGTCATCGTCGCGGTCGGTCTCTTCGCCATCGGCGAGGCCCTGTGGGTCGCCGCGCACCTGCGCCGCTCCACCGGGGAGGCCATCCCGGTCGGCCGCCCCTGGCTGGGCAAGGACGACGTCCGGCGCACCTGGAAGTCCTGGCTGCGCGGTCCCCTCATCGGCTTCCCGTTCGGCGCGATCCCGGCCGGTGGCGCGGAGATCCCGACGTTCCTCTCGTACGTCACGGAGAAGCGTCTGTCGAAGCACAAGGCGGAGTTCGGCAAGGGCGCCATCGAGGGCGTCGCGGGACCGGAGGCGGCGGCCTCGGCCTCGGCGGCGGGCACCCTCGTCTCCATGCTGACCCTCGGACTGCCGACGACGGCCGTCGCCGCCGTGATGCTGGCCGCGTTCCAGCAGTACGGCATCCAGCCGGGCCCGCTGCTCTTCGAGCGGGAGCCGGAGCTGGTGTGGGGCCTCATCGCCTCGCTGTTCGTCGGCATGGTGCTGCTGCTCGCGCTCAACCTGCCGCTGGCCCCGGTCTGGGCGAAGCTGCTGCGGATCCCGCGTCCGTACCTCTACGCGGGCATCCTGTTCTTCGCCGCGGTCGGCGCGTACGCGGTCGGCGGCGAGGCCCTCGACCTGGTCATCCTGCTGGTCGTCGGTCTGATCGGGCTCGGGATGCGGCGCTACGGGCTGCCGGTGCTCCCGGCCGTCATCGGGGTCATCCTCGGCCCGGCCGCCGAGCAGCAGCTCCGCCGCGCGCTCCAGATCAGCGACGGCGCCGTGACGGGCCTGGTGAACACGCCGTTCTCGATCACCGTGTACGCGGTCGTCGTGCTGCTGCTCGCCTGGCCGCTGGTGCGGAAGCTGGTGAGCCGCCGCTCCGCGAGCTGACCGTACGACGGTATGTGTGGCGGATACGGCCAACTCGCCCGCAAAGGGGTGAGTTTCAGACACCTGGCGGCCGGATCCGATATCCCTGGCGGGCAGCACCACCCCCCACCCCCGAAGGGACCCGCACATGCGCGTACGACGCGTCCTCGTCACCGGCGCCCTGCTCGCCGCCTCCGCAGCCGTCGCCCCTCTCGCCCACGCGGGAGGGGCCGACGGCCTTTCCGCCCACGAGGGCCTTTCCGTCCTGGAAGGTCTCTCCGGCCACGACGGCCCCTCCGTCCGGGAGGGCGTTCCCGTTCACGACCGTCTCTCCGGCCACGACGGTCCGCCCGGCCGGGGAACGGCCCAGGGCCTTCTCGCCCCCGGCACGGTCGTCCCCGCCGCCCCGGCCGGACTCGGAGGCCACGCGTCCGTCGCCGCCGACGCGATCACCGTCGACGGCCACGGGACCCTCGGCGCGGACGCCACGGTGACCCTGTCCGGGACCTACCGCTGCCTCGACGACGGCGCGGGCCCCGTCCTCGTCGGCTCCAACCTCACACAGGCGGGCCATTCCGCCGGGATCGGCGGCACCCGGGCGATCTGCGACGGCCGACCGCACCCATGGACCAACACGGGGGTCGTGAAGGACCCCGCCTACCGGCCCGGCGCCGCCCGGGTGCGCGCCACGCTCACCCAGATCGCCACCGGCCCGGACGGCCTCCCGGTCCCCACCATCAGGGCCGTACAGGAGGCCCCCGTCACGCTGGGCTGAACGCCGGAAGCCCCGGACCGGGGCGGGACCGGGATGGGGCCGGGGCGGCGCTGGTACGCGCCCCGCCCCGCCCCCGGCGAGTCCCGGAGGCCGTACGGCACTCGGCATCCGCCCCGCCGTGGCGACGGGTCCCGCCCTGCCCCCCCGCTCAGCTCAGGAGTTCCGTCAGGCCCTCGCGTCCCAGGGACGCCAGCGCGTCCAGGGCGGCGACGGCGCGTTCCGCCGCCTCCGGGTCGGAGGCGGCGAGCCCGCTCGCCGCGAACTCGTCCTCGTCCAGCCGCAGCACCTCGCTCCCGTCCGCCGACACCCACAGGTCCAGGTCCAGGTCCTCGACCACCACCCCCGCGTCCCCGATCACGGCGGGCCGGGTGATGTCGCAGTACCAGCCCTTGCGGGTGCCGTCGGCCGACCACACCTCCTTGACCGTGAACCAGCGGTCGCGCCAGTAGTGCTCCACGAAGACGTCGCCCGGCTCGAACCGCACGAAGCCGAAGTCCCGTATCCCCTCGGCGGCCCACGGGGCACGGACCGAGAGCCGGTCACCGTCCTCCCCGAGCACCTCGGCCGGGTAACGGATCTTCGTCCGGCCGCCCTTCGTCAGGGTGATCTCAACCGAGCGTCCGGACATGGCGCACCTCCCTCGCGACGACCTCGTAGCCGAACCACTCGTTGATCGCGAGCATCGGCCCGTTCTCCGTGTCGTTCCCGGTGAACGCCTCCGTACAGCCCGCCGCGCGGGCCCGGTGCAGCGAGGCGTTCTTCGCGAGCTTGGCGAGTCCGCGCCCCCGGAACCCGGGTGCCGTGCCCGTCATCCCGCTGCCGAAGCGGCCGAGCCCGTCCGTCTGCGCCGCGCTGAACGCGGCGGGCACGCCGTCCACCACCGCGACCGTCGTCAGCGCCCGGTCGAACAGCGGATGCTCCCACGTGGTCGCCCGCCAGTGGTCGAAGTCGGCCAGCTCCGTCCCCACGTCACCCGGCTCGTCGGCGGTCGTCACCGCGTCCAGCTCGAACAGCGGCCGGGGATCGGCCGCGAAGTCCTCGCCGGTGAGCAGTTCGACCCCGGCGGGCGGCGCCTGGAGCGGCGGCAGTCCGGCCGAGGCCAGGTCGAGCCGGAGGAAGTACGCGGACCGGCTGGGGGAGTAGCCCCGGCGCCCGGCCCAGGCCAGGTTCTCCGGCGCGTCCAGGACCCAGCTGTACAGGGTCGTCGCGCCCCGCTCGGCCAGGTGCTCCTCGGCGGCCCGCAGCAGCAGCGTGCCCGCTCCCCGGCCCAGGTGCGCGGGGTCGACGTAGACGTTGACGAAGCCGACGCCGGGCTCGGGGGAGTCATGGGCGATGCCCTGCTGGGCCGTGCCGACGACCTCGCCGTCCTCCGTCACGGCGACGAGCGGACGGGCATGGGAATCGGGATGGGCGCGCGCCCAGTCGAAGGCGCATTGTGCGGCGGTCGTGAGCATGAAGGGGAGGGCGGTGCGCCGGACCCGGGCGAACCCCTCGGCGTCTTCGGAGCACACATCACGGACGATCACAGTCATGTGGCCGGACGCTACGGGCGAGGGACGCTCCGCCGCCTCCCATTTTCGGGTGGCATGGGGGCAGAATCGGCGGGGTGACACTCACCATCGCCGTGGACCACGCATCCACCACCGCGCCCTACGAACAACTGCGTGCCCAGATCTCGGAGCGGGCCCGGTCGGGCGGACTGCCGGTCGGATACAAGCTGCCGACGGTACGCGGGCTCGCCGAGCAACTGGGGCTCGCCGCGAACACGGTCGCCAAGGCGTACAAGGCCCTGGAGGCGGACGGGGTGATCGAGACGCGCGGGCGTCACGGCACCTTCGTCGCCGCCGCCGGGGACGCGGCGACCCGCCGGGCCGCCACCGCCGCCGCCCAGTACGCCGAGGAGGCCCACCGCCTCGGCCTCAGCCGTGAGGCGGCGGAGGCGGCGCTCAGCGAGGCACTGCGCGCGGCCTACGACGACTGACCCCTCCCCGGCCCCACCGACCGCTCCACGGGACCGGGCCCCGCACGGAAAGGGCCTACAGATACAGGCCCGCCCCCGCCGTGCGGGGTTCCGGGAGTTCCACCGGGGGCGTGCCGCGACGCAGGGCGAACAGCTCCGCGAGCGTCGCGCCCTCGCGCGGCACGTCCTCCTCCCGGCCGAGCCACCGCACCGACTCGTCCCGGGTCAGCGGCCCGACCTCGATCCGGGCCAGGCAGCGGCCCGGCCGGACCACGGCCGGGTGCATCCGCTCCAGGTCCTCGTTGGTGGTGACCCCGACCAGGACGTTCCGGCCCTGCCCGAGCAGCCCGTCGGTCAGGTTGAGCAGCCGCGACAGGGCCTGCCCCGCCGTGTGCTTGGCCTCGCCCCGGATCAGCTCGTCGCAGTCCTCCAGGAGCAGCAGCCGCCAGCGTCCCTTCTCGGTGCCCTCGTCCTCGCCGATGGCGATGTCCATCAGATAGCCGACGTCGTTGAAGAGACGCTCCGGGTCGAGCACGCAGTCCACCTGGCACCAGTCGCGCCACGACCGGGCGAGGGACCGCAGCGCGGAGGTCTTGCCGGTGCCCGGCGGACCGTGCAGCAGCAGGAGACGGCCGCTGACGGAGTCGGGCGTGACCTTCATCAGCCGGTCCATGGAATCGGCCACCGGCGCCGAGTAGTTCGGCCGGACCTCGTCCCAGGTCCCGGCGCTGATCTGGCGGGTCGTCCGGTGCGGGCCGCGCCGGGGCGACATGTACCAGAAGCCCATCGTCACGTTCTCCGGCTGGGGTTCCGGCTCGTCCTTGGCCCCGTCGGTGGCCTCCTTCAGGACGCGTTCGGCGAGGTCGGTGTCGACGGCCGTCACGGTGACGTCCGCGCCCCGGTTCCAGCGGGTGACCAGCAGCGTCCAGCCCTCGCCCTCGGCGAGCAGGGCGCTGCGGCCGTCGTCCTTCGCGGCCCGCAGCACGGTGGCACCGGCCGGGAGCAGCGTCGCCTCGGGCCGGACCCGGTCCAGGGTGGTGCTGTGCGCGTGCGGCTGCTCCCCGGTCGCGAAGCGGCCGAGGAACAGCGCGTCGACGACGTCCGAGGGCGAGTCGCTGTCGTCGAGGTTGAGCCGGATCGGCAGCGCGTGCTGCGGCGCCGAGGGGACCGGTGGGGTGTCAGCCATGGCGTCCATGATCCGGCAAGGGGTCGGGCCGCGCACCGGGTTTTGCCGGGGCCGCGCCCCCGGCCGGGGACGTCAGATCCAGTGGCCCCGCAGCGCGCCCCGGGCGCGCCGGACGACCGCGTACCCCTTCGTCATGGCCCGGTCGAGGGCGAAGTTCCGTCCGATCGCCCGGCCCTCCACGAGCCTGGTGAACTCCTCGGTGCCGGTGGAGCGGCGCACGGTGACCCGTTGGAGGGCGTACGGCCCCTGGTGGCGTCCGGCCTCCGCGTTGCCGACCGCGACCGCCTGGGTGAAGCCCGCCTCCCGGACGGCGCGGCGGACCCGGCGGCTGGAGTAGCCGTAGGGGTACGCGAAGGAGACCGGGGCGGCGGCGACCTCCTCGGCCACGATCTCGCGGCAGCGCAGGGCCTCGAAGCGGAGCCGCCGCGCGTCGAGCTGGTCGAGCTGCGGATGGGTGTGGCTGTGTCCGCCGATCTCCGTTCCCGCGTCGGCGAGTTCGCGCACCTGGGCCCAGTCGAGCATGGTGTCGGGCGCGCCGCCGGTGCCGTGCGGGCCGGGCAGCCAGCCGGTGGAGACGAAGACGGTACTGCTGAAGGAGTGCCGGGCCAGGACCGGGAGGGCGTACCGGTGCACGCCCTCGTAGCCGTCGTCGAAGGTGAGGAGCAGGGGACGGGCGGGCAGCGGGCCGCCGGTGCGCCAGGCGGCGGCCAGGGCGGCGGTGGTCAGCGGGGTGAATCCGCGCTCGGCGACGATCTCCATCTGCGCGGCGAAGGCCTCGGGCGTGACGGAGAGCCCCAGGGTCTCGGGCGCCGGGTCGGGGCCGACGGCGTGGTACATGAGGATGGGCACGGCGACGGAGCCGGAGTCGGTGAGGGGGCCGGGGCCGGGGCCGGAGAAGGACCTGGCGGAGGTGCCGGTGCCGGTCGTGGTCCGGGGCGCGGGGCCGGGCGCGGGGTCGGTACCGGGAGTGGTCGCGGATCCGCTCATCGGGAGGCCCCCTCGGCGGTGGAAGCCCCGGCGGGCCGGGCCCCGTGGGTCCCGGCTCCCGGTCCGGTCGCGGTGGCTTCGGTCGGGACGGCTCCGGCTTCGCTGGTTCCGGTCGGGACGGCTCCGGCTCCGGTGGCTTCGGTCCCGGCCGCCGTGGCTCCGGCGGCTCCGGTCGGGACGGTTCCGGCGACCGCGTTCGTGGTGGCCCCGATCGGGCCCCAGGCGAAGGCCGTCGCGTCGCGCCGGGCCCGCAGGGCGCCCAGGACGTAGCCGCCCGCGGCCAGGGCGACGCCGGTGACGATGGCCCCGGCCCGGCCCGCGCCGCCGGGACGGCCGTACAGCGCGTCCCGGACCCCGCGCAGGACCCCGGCGGGCAACACCCTCGTGGTGTAGCGCCGTTCGGACTCCAGGCCCTTCTGCGCGCCGACGCTGCGGGCGACCAGGGCCTTGGAGAGGCCCTCGGCGTAGACCCGGGTGCGGAAGTAGCCGAAGCGCTCGCGGACGGCGGGCACCTTGTGGTGGATGACGGCCCGGTCGTCGATGAGGAGGACCGCGTCGGGCAGAGCCCTGGCGAGCCGGATGCACAGTTCGGTCTCCTCGCCGCCGAGGGGCCGCCGGTCGCCGTCCCGGCCGATGCCGGTGGCGAAACCGCCCGCCGCGTCGAAGGCGGTACGGCGGAAGGAGGCGTTGCCGCCGAGCACGTTCCGTACCCGGACGCGGCCGGGTGGCAGCCCCCGGTAGGTGCAGCCGACGACCCAGTCGAACTCCTCGGGGAACCAGGCGGGGCGGCGGCCGGACGCCCAGGCGGGCAGGGTCCGGCCGCCGACGGCCAGCACGCGCGGGTCGGCGTAGGCGGCGGCGAAGTGGTGGAGCCAGTCCCGTTCGGCGACGGCGTCGTCGTCGAGGAAGGCGACGAACGTGCCGAGGGCGGCGGCGATGCCGGTGTTGCGTCCGGCGGAGAGACCGCGGGGGCCCGTGTTGGCGAGCACCCGCACCTCCTCGGTGAGCCGCCGCCGGGCGTACTCCCCGGCGAGCCGGGAGCGGAGCCGCTCGTTGTGGTCGACCACGAGCAGGATCTCCAGCGGCGGCAGCGACTGGTTCCGTACGGAGGCGACGGCGGCGAGGGTGTCCTCCCAGCGGTCCTCCGTGTAGGCGCAGATCACCACCGAGAAGCCGGGCGGGGTCGTGCGGTCGTTCAAGACGTCTCTCCCCGGGGGACGTTCACCGAGAACGGGGCGGGGCGGCGGCGGTCGGCCTTGCCGGGGGACTTCTCCCTGAGGATGACCTTGAGGACCCGTATCCCGTCGCGGACGGCGTTGAGGTTGCTGACGCCGTGGATGCGGAGGTATTCGTGACTCGGCACCTCCTGCACCTTGAGTCCGGCCTTGACGACCCGGATGTTGATGAGGGTCTCGATCTCGAAACCGGTGCAGTCGAGGGTGATCTTGTCGAGGCAGTGGCGCCAGAAGGCGTTGTATCCGTAGCAGAGGTCGGTGTACCGGGCCCCGAACTTGCGGTTGACGAGGGTGCACAGGGCCCAGTTGCCGAGTCTTCGGACGGTCGTCATGTCGTCCGTGCCGCCGCCGTTGGCGAAGCGGGAGCCCTTGGCGAAGTCGGCGCCCCCGACGAGGGCCGAGACGTAGGAGACGATCTCCTGGCCGTCGGCCGAGCCGTCCGCGTCGACCATGACGATGATGTCGCCGGTACAGGCGGCGAAACCGCTGATCAGGGCGTCGCCCTTGCCCTTGCCGACCTGCTTGACGACCTTGACGTCAGGCCGCAGCGCCCGTGCGACGTCCACGGTGTCATCGGTGGAATTTCCGTCGACGAGGACGACTTCGTGAATCCATTCCGGAAGCGTCCGGAAGACGTACGGAAGATTCGCTGCCTCGTTCATCGCGGGAATGACGACACTCACCGGCGGAGTGATCGCCAGATGAGAGGTGATCGCCCGGTATTCGGCGGCTATTCGACTCGGCTCGGTCAGTTCCTGATCCGTGGCTGTCGGGCGCGGGAACGAGCTCATGGGTCCGGTCTCCCTCTCGTCCGGTGGACCGCCCACCCCTTGGGCGGTCCGACGGTGTGTCCGGTGCGAAAGGGGGGTGCCCGCTCCGCCCGCGCGGGATCGATCTCCTTGCGGGATCAGCGAGTTGGCGTGTCCGGCCGCGCGGTACCCGCGCCCCGGCACATGTGCGGACACCGGTCACGGCACCCCCCTACCGCGCCCCGCCACGGAACCACCGGCGATGCCGGAGCCCTCCCCTGAGCCGCTTTCGCGCGATGGGCCGGTGCGGGTGATATGTACGACGGTATTGATGAGGGGGACTGTAGGGCAAGGACCGGATGCATGGTCCGCTTTTCCGAACTTTGACGAAGCTTCTATGGTCAGTTGGGCAACGGCCCCGATCGGATCGGGTCAATCCGGTTGTGTGCGGCGGTCGGTGACGAGGGGCTTCCGTGGTCTTCGCGGGTGGTTTGTCGCGTTCCCGTCCGGGCATCGAACGGGGGCGGAGCCTCCGCTTCCCCAACTGGCCGAAAGGTGATGCGTTTTGTCCGATGGCCGGAAGATCTTCACCCCCAGTTTTGACATGAACACTTCCGGTCTGGCGTGTCCGCTGCTACTACCTGGTAACGCAGAGATCCTGCTAAAGGGAGATTCCATGAGACTGCCTAGAATCACCGCCCTCTCCGCCTCGCTCCTGCTCGGCGCCGCCCTCGCCTTCACCGGGGCGGGTGCCGCCCAGGCCGCCGGAACCGCCGCGATCGACTACGTGGCGCTGGGGGACTCGTACTCCTCCGGCGTCGGCTCCGGCAGCTACGACAGCGCGAGCGGCGACTGCAAGCGCTCCACGAAGGCGTATCCGGTGCTGTGGAAGAACGCGAACGCCCCCTCCTCGTTCGCGTTCACCGCCTGCTCGGGCGCCCGAACGGGTGATGTCACCGCCAACCAGCTCGGACCGCTCTCGGCCGCCACCGACCTGGTCTCCCTCACGATCGGGGGAAATGACGCCGGATTCTCGGACGTCATGACCACCTGTGTGCTCCAGTCCGAAGCCAACTGCATCAACCGTGTGAATCAGGCCAAGGGGTACGTGGACACCACGCTGCCCGGCAAGCTCGACGCCGTCTACACCGCGATCCGCGGCAAGGCGCCCTCCGCCCGCGTGGTCGTCCTCGGCTACCCGCGCTTCTACCAGCTGGGCGGCAGCTGTGCCGCCGGGCTGAGCGAGGCCGAGCGCAGCGCCATCAACGGAGCCTCCGACTACCTCAACGCCGCCGTCGCCAAGCGGGCGGCCGACCACGGCTTCACCTTCGCCGGCGTCGTCCCGGCCTTCACCGGCCATGAGATCTGCTCCAGCTCCCCCTGGCTGAACAGCGTCAACTGGCTCAACATCGGGGAGTCCTACCACCCGACGGCCGCCGGACAGTCCGGCGGCTACCTCCCCACCTTCAGGAACGCGGCCTGACCGGACGGCTCGTCCCCCGCGCCGGACCCGGCCCGACGGGTGCGCCCCGCACCCCGAGGACCGGGCCCGGCGTGCCGACCCGCGCCGGCGACAGCCGACCCGCGACGGTGAGGGCCGACCCCGCGACCGTGCGGACCGGTCCGCGGGCCGGAGCCCGCGAGTAGCGGCCCACAGGCCCCGGCCCGCGGGCCATGAGGATCGATCCGGACTCCGGCAGGGGGCGGTGGCCCGCAGGCCTGGAGCACCGGCCCCCGGGCCGTCAGCTCCGGCCCCGAGGCGCGCGGTCCGGCCCCGCGCCGCGCCTCCCGCCTCCCGTCCCGGCCGGGCGTCAGCCCCGTACCGCGTGGTACACCAGTGCCCCCGCGATCAGCAGGGCGCCGACCAGACCGGCCAGCAGTACGGTCGCCCGGCGCGGCCCCGTCCCTCGGCCCGTTCGTCCGCCTCCGCGCGGAGCCGTACGGGCGCCGCCGCTCCCGGCGCCGTCCGTCTCCCGCCGCCCCCGCGTCCCGTCGGCGCCGCCCTCCGGGGTCCGGCCGCCGGGAGCGGTCCCGCCCGGCGCGGTCCCGCCCGTCCCCTGTTCCTCGGGGAGGTCCCGGGCCCCGCCCGTGGCCAGCCGTCGCAGTTCCCGCTCGAACCGTTCCGCCGTCGGGGGCCGCCCGGGGGCCGGTCGGCGCACCTCTTCGACCAGGGCGCGCAGCGCCTCCGCGTCCTCCGGGGGTGTCTTCGCCCCGGCGCCGGCGAGGAGTTCCGCCACGGACGTCAGGTCGTCCGCCTCTCCGGGAGCCTCCTCCGGTGCCGTACCGAAGCCCGTCACGACGATCCGTCCGTCGTTGGCGAGCAGGACGTGCCCCGGCTCCACGCCCCGGTGCGCGACGTCCTCCCCGCGCGCGGCCCGCAGCGCCCCGAGGACCTCCGCCCCGATCCGCGCCGCCTCGCGCGGCGGCAGCGGTCCGGCCGCCTCCAGCGTCTCCGCGAGGGTGAGTCCGCGCACCAGCTCCGTCACCAGCCACGGCCGGCCGTCCTCGGTGGCCACGCCGAGGGTCCGTACGACGGAGGGGTGCGCGATCCGGGCGGCGGCGCGCGCCGCGCGCTCCCGCCGGGCGTGGAACAGGGGCGCCTCGTCGGCGGGGAGTCCGTCCGGCACCCGGAACTCCTTGAGGGCCACCTCCCGGCCGTCCGTCTCGTCCAGGGCGCGCCAGACGGTGCCGGTCGCCCCCTCGGCGAGGATGTCCAGGAGCCGGTACCGGCCCGCGATCACCGTCATGGATCCAGACGTAGCCCGAAGGGGGCCGTTCGAAACCCCGTCCGGCCGTCCGGCGCCACTCGAACGATCTTGGTGGCGGAGATCACACCCGCCGGGGTCTCCGCAAGGGCGCACACCGGGGGCAGGATGGTGTGCGACGGTTCGGCAGGTGTTCGAAACCTGCCCGCTCCTGTCCAAGTCGCCCTGAAATCAGATGGATTCGGACAGTGGGCGTCAATCCCCGTACACGTTCGACGGATCCTCCCGCCGGGATACACGGGTGTCATGGCGGGGCGATAGGGTTAACCTGCCCTGGGTCGGGTGCCCTTGTACGGGTGGGGAGTGACATGGAACAGACAGCGATGCGTGGCAGGCCGCGAGTGCCTGCCATCACCTGCGGGAGCGGTGCGACCAGTTCGCGCCTCGACCGCCATCTCGCGGTCCTCGGCGGACCGGCGATACCGCAGCGCGAGGCGGCCGAGGCGACCCTGCTGATGCGGGAACTGACGACACGTACGCACGAGGCGCCGGTGCACGGTCACCGCAGCCGCAGTGCGCGGGTCTCGCTCTTCGCCCCGCTCCGCCGTCTCCGCCGCTCCCTCTTCGGCACGCGCCGCTGACGACCGGGCGTGCCGGGCGGGCGAGACCCCGAGGTTCCCGCCCGCTCCCGCCCGGCCGCCCCGGCACCGTATCTCCGCAGACGCCAGTGAAAGCGCCGGACGTGTCCCCGCCCGTCCGGCGTTTCGCCATGCCCGCCCGGAGGCCGCCGGGCCGGGGCCGTCGGCTCGATGCCCGGCCCCTCCGTGCGGGATGTCCCTTCCCGTCCCGGAAGGACCCTGACGGCCCTTCCCCTGACGGCCCTTCCCCTGACGGCCCTTCCCCGGGCGGCCTCCGGCGGTCTTCCCCCGGAAGGACCCGACGGCCCGTCCCCGGCCGCCCGCCGCCGGGGCGTTCTCAGGCGACCACGCCCGCGTCCCTCAGCTCCCGCACCTCCGTCTCCGACACGCCCAGACCGGCGAGGACCGTGTCCGTGTCCTGTCCGAGCGCCGGAATCCGGTCCATACGGGGCTCCGGGCCGTCCGGGAAGACGATCGGCGGCAGCAGCGCGCGCAGCGGTCCCACCGGTGACTCCACCTCCCGCCACCGGTCACGGGCCGTCAGCTGCGGATGCTCGGCCAGATCCGCGACCGAGTTGAGCCGGGCGCAGGCGATGCCCGCCGCGTCGAGCCGCGCCAGCGCCTCGGGCGCCGACAACGGGGTCAGCGCCGCCGCGACCACGGCGTCCGTCGCCGCCCGCCCGGCCACCCGTGCCGTGTTCGTCGCGAAGCCGGGGTCGTCGGCCAGCTCCGGACGCCCGAGGACCTGCTCCGCGAGCCGCCGCCACTCCCGGTCGTTCTGCACCGACAGCAGCACCAGCCCCCCGTCGGCGGTCGGATAGGCGTCGTACGGGGCGATCACCGCGTGCGCGAGCCCCGTACGCGCCGGGGGAGTGCCCCCGTGCATCCCGTGGTGCAGCGGATGCCCCATCCATTCGGCGAGCGAATCGAGCAGGGAGACCTCCACCGGACCGCCCCCTCCGGTCGTGCCGCGCCGCACGAGCGCGGCGAGGACACCGGAGAAGGCGTACACGCCCGCCGCGATGTCGGCCGCCGGGATCCCGGACTTGACCGGCCGCTCCGGGGTGCCGGTCACCGACACGAGGCCCGCCTCGCACTGCACGAGCATGTCGTACGCCCGCCGGTCCGCGTACGGCCCCCCGGGCCCGTACCCCGAGACGTCCACGGCGATCAGGCGCGGATGCGCGGCGCACAGGGTGACGGCGTCGAGCCCGAGCCGGGCCGCCGCGCCCCGGGCGAGGTTCTGTACGAAGACGTCCGCCCCGGCCACGAGGCGGCGGGCCAGCGCGAGGCCCCGGGGGTCCTTGAGGTCGATCGCCACGGACTCCTTGCCCCGGTTGCACCACACGAAGTGCGAGGCGAGACCACGGGCGGTGGTGTCGTACCCCCGGGCGAAGTCCCCGCCGTCCGGGCGCTCGATCTTGACGACCCGGGCGCCGAGGTCGGCGAGCTGCCGGGTGGCGAAGGGGGCGGCGACGGCCTGCTCGACGGCGACGACCGTGATCCCTTCGAGGGGGAGTGGCTGAGTGCTCATGGCAGCCCTGCCTACCGTGCCGGGGCGCCCTTGTCATCAGGGGCCGGGTCGCCCCGGGGGCCGCGCGGTCAGCCCCGTGCGTGGCGGCGCACCGCGAGCGGGGCGGCGACGGCGATCAGGACGAACGACCAGAGGAGCGCCCCCGTCACCGGGTGGGTCACCGGCCAGGCGCCGTCGGCGGGTACCGGCGCGTTGCCGAAGAGGTGCCGGGCCGCCGTGGTGACCGCCGAGATCGGGTTCCACTCGGCGAGGGTCCGCAGCCATCCCGGCAGGTTGTCCGTCGGGATGTACGCGTTGGACAGCAGCGGGAGCACGAACGTGGCGCTGGCGAGCTGTCCTGCCGCCTCCTCGCTCTTCGAGGCCAGACCGAGCAGGATGCCGACCCAGGTCGCCGCGAACCGGAAGAGGAGCAGCAGGCCGAACGCCGCCGCCGCCTCCACCGCCGTCCCCTCGATCCGCCAGCCCATCGCGAGCCCGGCCAGGACCAGCGGAACCGTGCCGACCGCGCAGGTCACCAGGTCGGCGAGGGCCTGTCCGAGCGGGACGGCGGCCCGGCTGACCGGCATGGTCCGGAAGCGGTCCGTGACGCCCCGGTGCGCGTCCTGGGCGGCCTGGAACATACCGGTCATGAGCCCGCCGGCGGCCGTCGCCACCAGGAGTCCCGGGACCAGCCGGGCGCGGTATTCGGCGCCGGGGAGGGCGAGGGCGCTGCCGAAGACGTACCCGAAGAAGAGCAGCATGACGATCGGCATCGTCTGGGTCATCACGGTGAGGGCGGGCGCGTTCCGGACGCGCCGGAGGTGGCGGCCGAGGACGGCGGCACCGTCGTGGACGAGGGCGGTGCTCACGCGGCGGGTTCCTTCCGGTCGGTGAGGCGCAGGAACACCTCGTCGAGGGTGGGCGGGCGCAGGGAGGCGTCGACGATGAGCACCCCGGCCGCGTCGATCTCGCGGACGATCCGGGGGAGGGTGAGCGTGGGATCGGTGGTCACCGCGCCGACCGTGCGCCGCTCCGGGTCCAGGACGGGCGCCGAGCCGGTCAGCCGGTCGAGGACGGCGGCTGCCGCGTCGAGCGGGGCCGAGGGGGCGAGGGCGACCTCGGCGTAGCCGCCGACCAGTGCCTTGAGCTGGGCCGGGGTGCCCTGCTGGGCGACCCGTCCCCCGTCGATCAGGACGATGTCGTCGGCCAGCCGGTCGGCCTCCTCCAGGTACTGGGTGGTCAGCAGGACGGTGGTGCCGCCGGACGCCAGTTCCCGTACGGCGTCCCACATCCCGTTGCGGCTGTGCGGGTCGAGCCCGGTCGTCGGCTCGTCGAGGAAGAGGACCCGGGGCGGTACGAGGACGCTGGCGGCCAGGTCGAGGCGCCGTCGCATACCGCCGGAGTACGTACGGGCCGGGCGTCCGGCCGCCGCCGTGAGGCCGAACCGGTCCAGGAGTTCGTCGGCGCGGGAGCGCGGGGCGCGCAGCAGCCGGGCGAAGAGCCGCAGGTTCTCGGCGCCGGTCAGATCGCCGTCGACGGAGGTGTGCTGTCCGGTGACCGCGATCGCCCTCCGCACCCCCGCCGGGTCGCGCACCAGGTCGTGCCCGGCGATCCGGGCGCTTCCCGCGTCGGGCCTGACGAGGGTGGTGAGGACACGGACGGCGGTGGTCTTGCCCGCGCCGTTGGGGCCGAGGACGCCGCAGACCGAGCCCTCGGGTACGGCGAGATCGAGCCCGCGCAGGGCCTGGACGTCGCCGTAGCGCTTCCGCAGACCTTCACTAAGTACAGCGTACGTAGTTGTCATGGCGTGACCGTACCCCATTACGTACGCCGTACGTAACTACGATGGGGGGCGAGGTGATGATCCATGACGGGCCGAGCGGCCGAACCGGAAGTGATCTGGACCCGGCCCGAACGCGCGGGCCGGGGCCCCAGACCCGCGTACAGCAGGCGGGACGTGGTCGACGCGGCCGTCCGCATCGCCGACGGTGACGGCATCGAAGCGGTCTCCATGCGCCGCGTCGCCGCCGAACTCGGCTGCGGCACCATGTCGCTCTACAACTACGTCCCCCGCAAGGAGGACCTCCACGAGCTGATGGTCGACGCGGTCAGCGGCGAGTACGAACTGCCCGAGGAGCCCAGCGGTGACTGGCGCGCCGACATGACCGCCGTCGCCCACCAGGCCCGCGCGATGATGCACCGGCACCCCTGGCTCCCCCGGATGACGACCACGGCCTACGGCTTCACCCCCAACGCCCTGCGCTTCCTGGAGTGGTGCCTGGGCTGTCTCGCCCCCCTCGACGTCCCCGCCGGGGTGAAGATGCAGCTGATCGCCATGGTCAACGGCACGGTCATGGCGACCGTCGGCGACGAGCACGCCGTCGCCGAACGGGCCAGGGGACTGCCCTGGACCGAGGAGGAGGAACAGACGGTGCGCGGGACCTACCTCAAGGGGCAGATGGCGAGCGGGCGGTACCCGCGGCTGGCCGCCCTGCTCGCCGGGTCGCCCGTACCGGCCGACACGGAGCAGATCTTCGACCTGACCATCCGACGCCTCCTCGACTCCTTCGACCCCGCGCACGGCGGGGGCGGTTCAGGTGGGGGTGCTCGGGCCGGGGGCGGTTCAGCCTGAGGTGGCTGGTGCGGTCGGGGTGGCCGGGGTGAGGGTGGTCCCGGTGGTCCCGGTGGTCCCGGTGGTCCCCGTGGTCCCGGTGGGGCACGCTCCGACCTGGGGCGGTTCAGGCCGGGGCGGTCCGGTCGGGAGCCGTTCGGGCCGGGCCGTCACAGCAGCATGAACTGGCCCTCCGGGCCCTCCTCCTGATGGTCCAGTACGGAAGCGGGGCGGCGTGTCCGGTCCGGCGGCGGCAGGACCCCCGCCGCCCGCAGCGCGGCCCGCCCCACCGTGCCCGCCGTAAGGACCGCCGCCTCCGCGAGGCGTTCCCGCTCCCTTTCCCGGGCGCCGAGCAGCGCGAGCACCGTGATCAGGTCGAGCAGCTCCGAGGTCCACTCCTGCGGCCACTCCGCCGGGCCGATCGCCTCCAGCGACCCGGGCTCCGGGCGGGCCGTGCGGTGCGCGAACCAGCGCTCCAGGACCCGCGCCCCGCCCACCCGGAACTCCCACGCCTCCGCCGGGACGGGTGAGACGCGCCCCTCGCCGAGGCACAGCGTCTCGTCCCCCGCCCCGTACGTCATCGTCTCCGGCCGTGCCGGGACCGCCGCCCGCACATAGGGCCGCCGCCCGCCCGGCAGCCGCGGCTTCGTCCCGCTGAGGGCGCCCCGCGTCTGCGCGTCCACGAGCTCCCGGCCCAGGGCCACCCCCGCCGCCCACACTCCCGGGTCCCCGGGCAGCGGCACCCGGCACCCGGCGGGGGAGGGCAGGGCCGCCGCCACGGTCCACGCGAGCCACGCGTGGGCGTCGGCCCCGGGCCCGTACCGCGCCCCGAGGAAGGCCAGGAGGCCCGGCGCCAGATTGGGCTCCCGGCCGTCCGGGCGCCGGAACAGCGGCCGGATGCGGCCCGGCCGCCCGGAGGGTGAGCGGCCCTCGGGCAGCACGCCCGTCACGACGAGCGCCGGGCCCGCCGCCCCGGGCACGTACCCCTGCTCCACCACGAAGAGCTGCGGCGGCCCGGCGACCCGCCACAGCTCCGGGCGCGCGGTGTCGATCAGCCGGTGGTCGGGCAGCAGCCACTGCTCGTCGAACGGCTCCCGCGCGACCCGCACGGGCTCCGGGCACGGGCCGGGCTCGCGGGACCAGCGGGCGGTTCCGGTCCGCTGGCCGGGAAGGGCGGCGACCGCGCTCGACGGGGTGCGCGCCCGGCTGGGCCGGAACAGGGCCTCCCGCTCGGGTCCCTCGGCCGAGGCCAGCCGGTCCCACCGGGCGCGCAGCGTCCGCGCGTCCGGTGCCGTGATCCACGGGCGGCCGAGGCGCAGGGGCGCGACGGACCACGGCATGAGGTCGTCGAGGAGGGGCAGGTCGTCGTCGGGCGCTCCGGGGGCTTCCGTCACGCCCCGTATGCTAACGAGGGCGTTCCGTGCGCTTCCACCGTCCGCCCGCCGGACCCCTCACGGCCACGGGTGCCCGGCCGGAGCCGGGGCGGGTGCCTCGCGGTCGGTCGTCATCGGGCCTCGACCGTGACCGTGAAGGAGAAGCGGTCGCCCCGGTAGCGGATGCGGGCCACGTCCACGACCCGGCCGTCCTCGTCGTAGGTGACGCCGGTGTAGTGGAGGATCGGCGAGAGCAGCGGGACCTGGAGCAGCCCCGCCGTCTCCGGATCGGCGAGCCGCGCCTCGACCGTGTCCGTGATGCGGCTGATCCGCACCCCGACGACGTCCCGCAGGACCTTCGTCATCGGCCAGCGCTCCAGGTCCGCCGGGTCGATCGCGGCGCCCAGCTCCGGAAGCACGGAGTTCTGCGCCCAGTTGGTCGGCTCGCCGCTCTCGCCGTCCCGGCGCAGCCGCCGGTACGCCATCACCTCCGGCACGCCGGGGAAGTGCTCCGCCAGTTCCCCGGGCACCGGCTCGACGCCGTGCCCGAGGACCGTCGTCAGCTCGCCCGACTGCTGGGCCACGATCGCGTCGATCGAGCCCAGCAGCCTGCGCGGAGTGGAGCGCCGGGCGCCCGGCTCGATGAAGGTGCCGCGCCGCCGGTGCCTGCTGATCAGGCCCTCCGCCTCCAGCTCCTTCAGGGCCTGGCGCATGGTCAGCACGCTCACGCCGTAGTGGGCCGCGAGCTGCTCCTCGGTGGGCAGCCGAAGCGGGGCGTCGGGCACGCGGCCCAGTATCGAGGCGCGCAGCGACTGCGAGACCTGATACCAGAGCGGCAGCTTGCGGTTCAGGACCAGGGAGTCGGGAGCGAAGGCGGTCACGGTTTCTCCGTACGGGGCTACGGGCTCACGGCCGGGACACTACGGCCGAAAGTGGCGCTGCAGACCCTGCCACACGTCGTCGTACCCGCGCTGGAGATGGTCGCTCTCCGCCGCCTGCGGGGTCGTGACCAGCGGCCAGCGGGTCTCGAACATGAAGGCCAGACCGTCGTCGATCTTCTGCGGACGCAGCTCGGCGGCGCTGGCCCGGTCGAAGGTCTCCCGGTCGGGACCGTGCGCCGACATCATGTTGTGCAGCGAGCCGCCGCCCGGCACGAACCCGCCCTTCCCGGCGGTCTTCGCGTCGTACGCGCCCTCGATCAGGCCCATGTACTCGCTCATCACATTGCGGTGGAAGTACGGCGGCCGGAAGGTGTCCTCGCCGACCAGCCAGCGCGGTGCGAAGACCACGAAGTCCACGCCCGCGAGCCCCGGGGTGTCCGACGGAGAGGTGAGCACGGTGAAGATCGACGGGTCCGGGTGGTCGTACGAGATCGTCCCGATGACATTGAAGCGGCGCAGGTCGTACACGTACGGGGTGTGGTTGCCGTGCCAGGCGACGACATCCAGCGGGGAGTGGCCGTACGTCGCCGACCAGAGGTTGCCGCAGTACTTGTTGACCACCTCCACCGGGCCCTCGACGTCCTCGTACGCGGCGACCGGCGCCCGGAAGTCCCGCGCGTTGGCCAGGCCGTTGGCGCCGATCGGGCCGAGGTCGGGGAGCTGGAACGGCGCCCCGTGGTTCTCGCAGACGTAACCGCGCGCGGTCGCGTCGAGCAGCTCCACCCGGAACCGGACCCCGCGCGGGACCAGCGCGATCTCGCCGGGACGGACCGAGAGCAGGCCCAGCTCGGTGCGGAGCAGCAGACCGCCCCGCTCCGGCACGATCAGCAGCTCGCCGTCCGCGTTCCCGAAGACCCGTTCCATGGTGGCGTTGGCGTGGTAGAGGTGCACGGCCATACCGGTGCGCTGGGTCGCGTCGCCGTTGCCGCCCAGCGTCCACAGGCCGGCCAGCCAGTCGGTGCCCGGGGCGGGCTCGGGCAGCGGGTCCCAGCGCAGCCGGTTGGGGTCGGGCACGGTCTCGGTGAACGGCGTGCCGCGCAGTCCTCCGTTGTCGGTGCGGGTGAACGGCGGGTGCGCGGCCGAGGGGCGGATCCGGTAGAGCCAGGAACGGCGGTTGTGGGCCCGCGGCTCGGTGAAGGCGCTGCCGCTCAACTGCTCCGCGTAGAGCCCCAGCGGGGCGCGCTGCGGCGAGTTGCGGCCGTCCGGCAGTGCCCCGGGGACCGCCTCCGAGCCGTGCTCGTTGCCGAAGCCCGTGGTGTAGCCGAGCGTCTCGGCCGTCTTCCTGGCCTGCTCCGTGGTCATCGCCCGCTCCTGTCCTGAGTCCCCAAGGGAATCCTATGCATGACCGTAGGATTCCGCGCGCCCTCCCGTCAACGGGGCGCCCCGCGAGGGCCGTCCGCCCGGATGCCCGCGCGGTCGGCGGAGCGCCCGGCGAAGGCCGTCCGTCCGGATGTCCGCACGAGGGGGTCAAAAAAGATGAACATTGCTCTACTCTCACGCGCATGTCCTGGACCCGAAGGTTCGTCCTCACGCTCTCGGCCGTGCTCGCGGCACTCGCCGCGACCCTGCTCGCCGCACCCGGGGCCCAGGCCCACGAGGAGCGGCCCGTCACCTTCCCCGACGGCTCCGGCAGTGTGCCGAAGCTCCGCACCGGAGAACCCGACCTCCTCGTCTGCAAGACCGACCGGACCGACTTCACCCGCCGCGTCTCCGGTTTCCCCACCACCCTCAGGACCCGCAACCTGGCCCTCTTCGAGCGCTGCGTCCGTGACGGCTACCGCCACCTCCAGCAGGCCGTCGACGCCGTCGACCGGCCCGGCCTCACCATCGCGATCCTCCCCGGGCTCTACGAGGAGGAGCCCTCGCAGCCCCCGCCCACCGGAGCCTGCGCCACCCTCAAGGCCCCCAAGTCCTCCCTCGGCTACCAGATCCTCAGCTACGAACAGCAGCTGCGGTGCCCGCACAACCAGAACCTCGTCGCCATCCTCGGCAAGAAGGACCTCCAGATCGAGGGCACCGGCGCCTCCCGGCTCGACGTCGTCATCGACGCCAAGTACCGCAAGCTCAACGCCCTGCGGGCCGACGGCACCGACGGCATCTACTTCCGCAACTTCACCGCCCAGCGCACCACCTTCAACTCGCTGTACGTCCTCGCCGCCGACGGCTTCGTCATCGACGACGTGCTCACGCGCTGGAACGACGAGTACGGCTTCCTCACCTTCGCCTCCGACCACGGCCTCTACAAGAACTGCGAGTCCTACGGAAACGGCGACTCCGGCATCTACCCCGGCTCGGCCTCGAACATCAACGACGGGCGCGGCTACGACGTCCCCCGCTACTCCATCGAGATCACCGGCTGCCGCAGCCACCACAACATGGTCGGCTACTCCGGCACCGCCGGAGACTCCGTCTGGGTCCACGACAACGAGTTCGACAACAACATGGGCGGCGCCTCCATGGACTCCGCCTTCCCCGGCCACCCCGGACTGCCCCAGAACCACGCCCGCTTCGAACGCAACCTGATCCACGACAACAACGCGAACTACTACCCGTACGTCGCCGACGGCACCTGCGCCAGACCGCCCGTCGACCGGGGCTACGAACAGGGCGTCGTCTGCCCCCAGATCTCCATGCCCCCCGGCACCGGCATCATCACCGCGGGCGGCAACTGGAACCTCTACGAGGACAACTGGATCTACGGCCACCAGCGCACCGCCTTCTTCCTCAACGCCGTCCCCGCCTTCATCCGGGGCGAGTCCGCCTGGGCCAAGCAGGCCGACACCTCCCACCGCAACCGTTACGCGGGCAACCGCCTCGGCGTCGACAGGGCGGGCGTCTCCCGCCCCAACCGCACCGACGTCTGGTGGGACGGCCAGGGCAGCGGCAACTGCTGGCAGACCGACACCGGCGCCACCACCCCCGGCGCCCTCCCCGGCTGCGGAGCCCGCCGGGGCGACGTCTCCGGCGACACCGACCGGCTCGTCGGCGAACCCGTCAAACTCGCCCAGCTCCTCGTCTGCGCCGACTACAACGTCCAGGCCCGCCGTCTCCCGGCCGGCTGCGACTGGTACGGCGCCCGGGGCGTCCAGCGCGTCGAGACCCAGCTCGCCCTCGCCAGCGCCCTCGTCCTCGCCCTGGCGGGCCTCGCCGTCTGGTGGCGCCGCCTCCGCGGCAGCCGCCCCGCCGCCGTCGCCTCCCTCCTCGGCCTCGCGGGCCTCGCCCTCGACGTGGCGGGCTCGACCCTCGCCCTCACGCCGACCGTCGTCCCCGCCCTCGCGCTGCTCCTCACCGGTGCCTGGTGGACCCTGCTCGGCCTCGCCCTCCGTCCCACCCGCCCCGTCTTCGCCTGGACCACCGTGGTCCTGGGCGCCCTCACCCTCCTCGACGCCTTCGACAAGGCGATCCTGATGGTCCCGGGCATCCCCCTGAGCCCGGCCTGGCTCCGTCTGCTCCTCGGCGTCATCTGGGTCCTCTGGGCCGTCGTGGCGGCGGGCGGGCGCAGCTCCGCCTCCCCGTCCCCGGAACCGCCGTCGCCCACGGGCCCCGGCGGAGCACGACCCGGTGAGGACACTGACGAGGGCGCAGGCGCAGGCGCTGGCGCGGTTGCCGCCGCCGGTGGCGGGGGCGTCGTCGGAGCCGGGGGCGGCTCACGCCCCGGCCCCGGCACCGGGGGCGCTTCGGTGTCCCGGCACAGCTCCGGCCTCGCGGACGGTCCCGGTACTGGCATGGGCATGGGCGCCAGCCCCGGCTCCACTTCCGGCCCCGGGTCCGGGTCCGTGCCCCCGACCGGCACCGCGCAGGCCCGGCCCGGCGAGGAGGGGACGGCGTGACCTTGATCCGCAACCCCATCCGCACCGCAGCCCGTACAGCCGTCCGCAACCCCGTCCGTGCCGCTGTCCGTACCCCTGTCCTCCCCACCACCGGAGGGGTCGCCCGCGGGTCCCTGGTGCGGCGGGCACCCGTGGCGCCCCGGGCGCTCGTCATGGGCGTCCTGGTCGCCGCCCTGGCCCTGGTGGGCTGCGGCGGCCGGGCCACCACCCACCACAAGCCGGGGACCAGCCACCAGGAGGCCACCGGAAGCAACGGCACCCTGCTCCCGGCCCGCGACGAGGGCGGACACCGGCTCCGGGAGCTGCCCGCGGCCGACGCGCCGACCGTCCGGGCCGAGACCGTCCCCGACAGCGAGGGCGGCTGGAACGTCCACCTCACGGTGGAGAGGTTCCGCTTCACCCCCGAGAGCACCGGCGGCGGGGCCCTCCCGGGCCGCGGCCATGCCCGTCTGCTGGTCGACGGCCGGGAGACCGGCCGCCTCTACGGCCCCTGGGGGTACGTGCCCCCGGGCGCCCACACCCTGACCGTCCGGCTCCACGCGGACGACCACACCGTCTGGGCCGTCGCCGGTGCCCCGGTCCAGACCACCCTGCGCCTGGGCGCCGCGCCCGCCGCGTCGGACCCCGGCAAGCCCCCGGCCGCCACCCCCGGCTCCACCACCTCGGGGACCCCGCGCCCCACCGCCGCCACACCCGACCCCGGCCGGACCGTCACCCTCACCGTCACCGGCAAGACCGTCTCACCACCTCCGTCCCGCATCGAACTGAAGAAGGGCGACCGCCTCACCCTCCGGGTCACCGCCGACCGCGCCGACACCGTCCACGTACACGGCTACGACCGCGAACTGACCCTCGCCCCCGGCACACCCGCGACCCTCACCCTCACCGTCGACCGCACCGGTCTCTTCGAGGTGGAGACCCACGAGTCCGGACTCGTGCTGACCCAACTCGTCGTCCGATGACCGGCCCCCTCGCCCAGGCCGCCCAGACCGCCCAAGCGGTCTGGGCCCCGGCCCCCGCGTCCGGCCTCACCGCCGGAACGCCCCTCGGCACCGGAACGCCCTTCAGCCCGGGGATCTCCCTCGCCCATGGCGTGGGCTCACAGCACGACCTCCCCCTCTCGCCGTTCTACGCCTACGCGGGCGCCTTCGCCGCGCTGCTCGTCTCCTTCCTCGCCCTCGGCCTGCTCTGGTCCACCTCCCGCTTCCGCGGCGACCTCGCGGGCCGCCCGCTCCCCGCCGCCCTCCAACGGGCCGCCGACGCCCCCACCACCCGCACCGCGCTCCGCCTCCTCGGCAGCGCCGCCGCTCTCGTCGTCCTCCTCCACCTCCTCCTCGGTCCCGACGACCCGGACCACAACCCCGCCCCCGGCGCCCTCTACGTCCTCCTCTGGGTCGGACTCGTCCCCGCCTCCCTCCTCCTCGGCCCCGTCTGGCGCCTCCTCAACCCCCTGCGCGCCCTCCACTCCCTCCGCCCGCCCCGAACGCCACGCCCCCTTCCCGCCGCCGTCGGCATCCGCCCGGCCGCCGCCGGGCTCCTCCTCTTCACCTGGCTCGAACTCGTCGCCCCCGACAACACCTCCTCCGTCACCCTCCTCGTCGCCCTCGCCGTCCACACCGGCGTGCAGCTCCTGGGCGCCGCCCGCTACGGCGACCGGTGGTTCGCCCATGCCGACCCCTTCGAGGTCTACTCCTCCCTTCTCGCCCGGCTCTCACCGCTCGGCCGCCGCACCGACGGCCGACTGGTCCTGCGCTCCCCCTTCCACGGTCTCGACGCCACCCCGCAGACCCCCGGACTCGTCGCCACCGTCTGCGTCCTCCTCGGCTCCACCGCCTACGACGGCCTCTCCGACAACCCCCGCTGGATCACCACCCTCCAGACCTCGCCCCTCGGCCCCACCCCCACCGCCACACTCGGCTTCCTCGCCGCCGTCGCCCTCGCCGCCGCCTGCTACGGACTCTGCGCGGGCGCCCTGCGTCTGATGCACCGCGCCGTCACCACCCCCCTCACCTCCTTCGCCCACTCGCTCCTGCCCATCGCCCTCGGCTATCTCGTCGCCCACTACTTCTCGCTCTTCGTCACCGAAGGACCACGCACAGTCATGATGGCAGGGGGCGCTGACAACGCCCTTCCACCCGCCCCGCTCCTGGGTCCCGCGGGCCTCGCCACGCTCCAGGTCTCCGCGATCGTCACCGGCCACGTCCTCGGCGTGATCGCCGCGCACGACCGGGCGGTCCGGCTGTTCCCGCCCGACCGTGCCGTCGCCGGTCAACTCCCGCTGTTCGTCCTGATGATCGCGTACACCCTCGGCGGCATCGGCCTGCTGATCGCCTGAGGGGCGGTCCTCGCCCGACCCCCGACCGGAGCGGCATCATGGTCCCCGTGCACCAGACGCGACCCCAGACCCCGCCCGCCCTCCGCCGCGCCCCCGTGCAGCAGCGCAGCGCCGAGCGGCTCGCCCGCATCCTCGACGCCTGCGCCGCGCTCCTCGACGAGACGGGCTACGAGCAGCTGAGCACCCGGGCCGTCGCGGGCCGCGCCGGGGTCCCCATCGGCTCCGTCTACCGCTTCTTCGGCAACAAGCGGGCGATGGTCGCCGCCCTGGCCCACCGCAACCTCGACGAGTACGCCCGGCGGGTCTCGCGCCGCCTCGCCGAGACCCCGGCCCTCGACGCGCACGGGGCCATCGACGGCGTACTCGACGAGTTCATCGCGATGAAGCGGACCGTCCCGGGCTTCGCCCTCGTCGACTTCGGCGTCCCCGCCTCCGCCCCCGGCGAGCACGCGGGCGAGCACGACGAGGGCCCCGGCGGGGGCGGCGACGCGGAGGGGGAGGGCGAGCGCGAGGGAGCCGGGGCGGAAGGCGCTGGCACCCGCGGGGGCGCCGGGACCGGAAGCGAAGGCGCCGGAAGCGAAGGCGCCGAGGACGCCGAAGCCGAAGGGGTCGCGGGCGAAGGTGCCGGGGGCGACAGGGCCGGAAGCGCCGGAACCGGAACCGCCCGAACCGGGGGCGAAGTCGACGACCCCAACCGGCTCGTCGCCGAGCGGATCTGCGTCCTGCTCGCCGCCCATCTGGACCGGCCCGCCGACACCGATCTGCGCCGGAAGGTCCTGGTCGGCGTCGAGACCGCCGACGCCCTCGTCCGGCTCGCCTTCCGCACCGATCCCGCCGGAGACCCCGCGCTCGTCGACGAGACCCGCCTGCTCCTCCACGCCTACCTGGCGCCCTCGCTGGCGTGACGCATCCGGAAGGCCCCCGGGTTCCGGGGTGCCTCCGAGGCGGACCCCGGGCCCCGCACGTTCCCTCACGCACCCCTCCCGTACGTGCCTACCGGTCGGTATGCTCGGCGCCACCCGACGCCCCAGGGAGCCGCCATGTCCACCGCCCTGCGCATCTGCCCCCTCTGCGAAGCGACCTGCGGACTCGCCCTCACCATCGAGGGAACCCGGGTGACCGGGGCCCGGGGCGACCGCGAGGACGTCCTCAGCCGCGGGTTCATCTGCCCGAAGGGCGCCGCGTTCCCCGAGATCGACGCCGATCCGGACCGGCTGCGCGGCCCGCTGGTCCGCACGGGCGGGCAGCTCAGGGAAGCCACCTGGACGGAGGCGTTCGACACGATCGCCGCCCGAATCCGTCCGCTGATCGAGGAGTACGGGCCGGATGCCGTGGGTATCGTCCTGGGCAACCCCAATGTGCACACCGTCGCCGGAGCCCTCTACCCGCCCCTGCTGATCGGCGCGCTGCGCACCCGCAACCTGTTCACGGCGTCCACGCTCGACCAGATGCCCAAGCACGTGTCCAGCGGTCTGCTGTTCGGTGACCCCTTCGCCGTCCCCGTGCCGGACCTCGACCGCACCGACCATCTGCTGATCCTCGGAGCCAACCCGCTGGACTCCAACGGCAGCCTGTGCACCGCCCCCGACTTCCCCGGCAGGCTCAAGGCCCTGCGCCGACGCGGCGGCACCCTCACCGTCGTCGACCCCCGGCGGACCCGCACCGCACGCCTCGCCGACCGGCACGTCGCCGTCCGCCCCGGCACCGACGCGCTCCTCCTCGCCGCCGTCGCCCACACCCTCTTCGAGGAGGGGCTCACCGGCCTCGGACCGCTCGCCGCCCAGGTGGAAGGGGTGGAGGAAGTCCGGGACGCGCTCAGGGAGTTCAGCCCCGAAGCGGTCGCCGGTGTCTGCGACGTGGACGCCGCCACCCTCCGCGCCCTCGCCCGGGAACTCGCCTCGGCGCCCACCGCCGCCGTCTACGGGCGGATGGGCAGCTCCACCGTCGAGTACGGCACCCTCGCCAACTGGCTCGTCGACGTGCTCAACATCCTCACCGGCAACCTCGACCGGCCCGGCGGCGCCCTCTTCCCGCTCTCCGCCACCGCACCCGCCCCGCGTCCCGCCGGACCCGGGAAGGGTTTCGTCCTCGGCCGCAGGCACAGCCGGGTCTCGCACCACCCCGAGGTCAAGGGCGAGTTGCCGCTCGTCGCCCTCGCCGAGGAGATCGAGACGCCCGGGGAGGGCCGCGTCCGCGCCCTGATCACTGTCGCCGCCAACCCCGTCCTGTCCGCCCCCGACGGCGACCGCCTCGACGCGGCCCTCGCCACCCTCGACCTCATGGTCGCCGTCGACCCCTACCTCAACGAGACCACCCGCCACGCCGACGTGCTGCTGCCGCCGCCCCCGCCGTCCCGCAGCGCCCACTTCGACTACGCGCTGAACGGCTTCGCCGTCCGCAACCAGGTCCGCTACACCCCGGCGGCCGTACCCCTGGAAGCGGACCGCATGGACGAGTGCGAGATCCACGCCCGGCTGATCCTCGCCGTGTCGGGCCTGCACGGCGCACCGCCGTCCGCCGTCGATGAACGGGCCGTCGAGACCACCCTCGCCAGGGCCGTGACCCAGGAGCACTCACCCGCCCACGGCGCCGACCCCCGGGAGTTCGCGGCCCGGCTCCACGGGGAGGACGGGCCCGAGCGCCGGCTCGACCTCATGCTCCGGCTCGGCCCGTACGGGCTCACCCTCGACGAGCTCCGGGCGCACCCGCACGGCCTGGACCTGGGCCCGCTGCGCCCGCGCCTCCCGCAGGTCCTCAGGACGCGGAGCGGCCGGATCGAGCTGTTCCCCGAGCCGATCGCCGCCGACCTGCCCCGGCTGCGGGCCGCGCTCCACGCCGTACCCGACCCGGGCACCCTCCGGCTGGTCGGGCGCCGCCACCTGCGCTCGAACAACAGCTGGCTGCACAACACCCCGGCGCTCGGCGGAGGTTCGAACCGGTGCACCCTCCAGGTGCATCCCGAGGACGCGGCCCGGCTGCGGCTGGTCGACGGCGGGCTCGCCCGGGTGAAGGGCGAGGGCGGCGAGCTGGAGGTCCCCGTGGAGATCAGCGACGGGGTGCGGCCGGGGGTCGTGAGCATCCCGCACGGCTGGGGCCACGACCGGCCCGGGACCCGGCTGTCCGTCGCGTCCGCGCGCCCCGGGGTCAACGTCAACCAGCTGCTCGACGGCTCCCGGATCGACCCCCTGTCGGGGACCGCCGTCCTGAACGGCTTCCCCGTGGAGCTATCACCCCTGCCTTGACCTGGGGTTTTGCTCGTATTGCTCACGCGTCAACATCTTGTTAACAACGGAAGCGGGCACCTACGGTCATCCGGACCGCCGCTCGGCGGCAGTTCAAGGGTGAACGTGAGGTGTCCTCCATGCTGACCGTCCTCGGCTTCGCCATGATCGCAACCTTCCTGGTTCTGATCATGATGAAAAAGATGTCGCCGATCGCAGCGCTCGTACTCATTCCCGCGATCTTCTGTGTCGCGGTCGGCCAGGGGGCCCAGCTCGGCGACTACGTGATCGAAGGGGTCGGCAAGCTGGCTCCGACGGCGGCGATGCTGATGTTCGCCATCGTCTACTTCGGCGTCATGATCGACGTCGGTCTCTTCGACCCGATCGTCCGGGGCATCCTGCGCTTCTGCAAGGCCGACCCGATGCGGGTCGTCGTCGGTACGGCGGTGCTCGCCGCGATCGTCTCGCTGGACGGCGACGGCTCCACCACCTTCATGATCACCGTCTCGGCGATGTATCCGCTCTACAAGCGGCTCGGGATGAGCCTGGTCGTCATGACCGGTGTCGCCGCGACCGCCAACGGCGTCATGAACACCCTGCCCTGGGGTGGCCCCACCGCTCGCGCGGCGACCGCGCTGAAGCTGGACGCCGGAGACATCTTCGTCCCGATGATCCCCGCGCTCGGCGTCGGCCTGCTCTTCGTCTTCGTCCTCGCGTACGTCCTCGGTCTGCGGGAGCGCAAGCGCGTCGGCTACCTCACGCTCGACGAGGCCCTCACGCCGGAGACCGAGACCGTGCTGGTCGGCGCGGGTGGCGGCGGCTCGGACACCTCCACGAAGTCGGGCAAGGCCGGGAAGTCCGGCAAGACGGGTGAGGCCGGGAAGTCGGCCGCCGGTTCCGGCGCTGCTTCCCCCTCGGGCGCCGCCGCCCACGGCTCCTCCGATTCCGGCTCCGCAGCCGCCTCCGATTCCGGCTCCGCCGGTCCCGCCGGTTCCGTCGCCGTCCTGGGTGGCGACGAGGGCTTCCAGGGGCTCGACCCGAACCGGCCGACGCTCCGCCCGAAGCTGTACTGGTTCAACGCCGGTCTGACCCTCGCGCTGCTCACCGCGATGATCCTCGAACTGATGCCGATCCCGGTCCTCTTCCTCCTCGGCGCCGCGCTCGCGCTCACCGTCAACTACCCGAAGATGAGCGAGCAGAGGGAGCGGATCGCCGCCCACGCGGAGAACGTCCTCAACGTCTCCGGCATGGTCTTCGCCGCCGCCGTCTTCACCGGTGTCCTCACCGGTACGGGCATGGTCAAGCACATGGCCGACTGGCTGGTCAACACCATCCCCGAGGGCATGGGCCCGCACATGGCGCTGGTCACCGGTCTGCTGAGCCTCCCCCTCACCTACTTCATGTCGAACGACGGCTTCTACTTCGGCGTGCTGCCGGTGCTCGCGGAGGCGGGCGCGGCCCACGGCGTCTCGCCCCTGGAGATCGCGCGGGCGTCGCTGGTCGGCCAGGCGCTGCACATGTCGAGCCCGCTGGTGCCCGCCGTGTACGTCCTCGTCGGCATGGCGAAGGTGGAGTTCGGCGACCACACCAGGTTCACCGTGAAGTGGGCCGCGCTGACCTCGCTGGTCGTCCTCGCGGCGGGCATGGTCTTCGGCATCATCTGATCCGGACCCGGATGCCGGGCCCCCGCCCGGCCCCGGAAGACCCAGGCCCCGGGAGGCCCCAGGTCCTGGAAGCACCCCGGCCCCGGAAGAACCCAGGCCCGCCCCTCCTCGGGGCGGGCCTGCGGCCGGACGGGCGACATCGGGGGGCGGTGCGGGCATGTTGCCACCCTCCGTGGTCATGTCATGACAGATAGTCCGATTATCGGATCATCCATCTGACTTTGCCCTTCCGGAGGACCCCCGCATGTCCCCTCGTACCGTCCGGCCCCTCGCCGCCACTGCCACCGCCACCGTGCTCGCCGTCGGCGGCCTCGCGCTGACCGGGGCGCAGACCGCGTCCGCCGCCCCCGGCGACAACGGCGACGTGAAGATCCACGCGGTCGGCACACCTTTCGGCGACTCGAAGGACGAGCCGAAGGTCTGCAGGTTCTACCTCGCGGCCTTCGACTTCGACACGCTCCAGCAGGTCAGCTGGGCGATCACCGCCCAGTCGTCCAGGGTCGCCGTCCCGCAGCTCAGCGGTCTCATCAACCTGGGCATCGGGACCGGACACACCGCCCCGCTGTCGCTGCCCGACGGGCAGTACAAGCTCGTCTGGACCTTCCTGGGCGAGACCGGGGCGGCCAAGCAGAAGGTCTTCAAGGTCGACTGCGCCACCAGCGGCTCTCCGACGACCGGCGGGAACGGCCCCGGCAAGCCCCCGCACGGCCCGGTCGGTGCGGGCGGCGGCGGCAGCGCGGAGCTCGCCGCCGATGGCGACTCCTCCCTCTTCGGGATCGGGACGGCCGTGGCCGCCGCTCTCGCCGGTACGACCGGACTGCTCCTGATCCGCCGCTCCCGCCGCCGCGACGATGGCGTCGCGTAGGCCCGCCCGGCTCTCGCGCCGACGGCGGCGCCTCTTCCGGCTCGCGAGGACCGTGACGGTGACGGTGGTCCTGGTGGGCGGAGGCGCCTGGTGGGCCGGGGGCGAGGAACCGGCCGAGCCGCAGCTCGCCGTCGGACCGGCGGCCCCCGGTCTGAACGCCGTGGCGGCCGGTGCGGCGACCGCGCTCGACCACAAGGCGAAGGCCAGGGAACACCTCGGGGTCCCGCCGCACGGCACGGACGGCGCGAAGGGCCCGAACGGCGTGCCCGCGCAACGGGCGAAGACCGTACCCCCGCCCCGTCCGGGACCCCCGCCCGCCCCGCTGGCGCGTTCGCGTCCCACCGCCGTCGCCGTCCCGGCCATCACCATCGAGGCACCGGTGGTCGAACTCGGCCTCGACGGTCAGGGGCGGCTCGCGACCCCTCCGGTCGACAACCCCCGGGCGGTCGGCTGGTACGCGAAGGGAGCGACACCGGGGGAGCGCGGGACCGCGGTCGTCGTCGGCCACCGGGACACCCGGACCGGCCCCGCCGTCTTCCTCAACCTGAACTCGCTCAGCCCCGGCAACACGGTCCGGATCGCCCGCGCCGACGGCCGGGTCGCCGTCTTCACGGTCGATCGCGTCCAGACGTACACCAAGGCCGAGTTCCCCGACAAGGAGGTCTACGGCTCCACCGGGCGCCCCGAACTGCGCCTGCTGACCTGCGGCGGATCCTTCGACCGCAGAACGGGCTACGAGGCGAACATCGTCGTCTTCGCCCATCTCACCGACATCGCCCAGAAGATCTGAAGCGGAAGGTCTGAAGCGGAAGGCCCGAGCCAGAAGGCCCGAGCCCGAGGCGCCGAACCGGCAGACCCGACCCCGGCAGACCCGACCCCGGAAGGGCCGAACCCCCAGGAGGCCGACCCCGCACCACGCGACCCGGTTCCGACGGATTCCAGCCGTTCCGTCGGCCCCTTCCCGCCGCGCCCGGCGGGCCGCGCCGTCCGGTGCGTGCCCGCCGGGCGCGGCCGTGTGCCCGCCGGAGGCGCACGGAGCCCCCGCGGGCCCGGGACCGAGAGCCCCCGCCGGACGTGGGCGGACCTCCGCCGGATGTGGGCGGACCTCCGCCGGACGGAGGACCGAGAGCCCCCACCGGGCGGGTGCGGCACTCCCGCCGGACGCGGGCGGGCCCCCGCGGGCGCGGCGCGAGCGGCCTCGGCGCATGAGACCGGGGGCACCCCCGAAGGCTCTGGCGCCCAAAAACTAACGGCGCTAGTTTGGGGCGACGACGGACCTGCCGGCAGTGTGAGGAGACAGCGGATGAAGGCGCACGACGCGATGTACATCGGCGGGGAGTGGCGTCCCGCCCTGGGCTCCGGCACCATCGCCGTGATCAATCCGGCGGACGAACAGGTCATCGGCCACGTCCCCGCCGGTACCGCCGAGGACGTCGACGCCGCCGTACGGGCCGCCCGCGCCGCGCTGCCCGGCTGGGCCGCGACCCCGCCCGCCGAGCGCGCGGCCCGGATCGCCGCCCTGCGGGACGCCCTCGTCGCCCGTGCGGAGGAGATCGCGGCCACCGTCACCGCCGAACTCGGTGCCCCGCCGCGGCTCGCCGCCGCCGTCCACACCGGACTGCCGATCGCGGTGGCGGGCTCGTACGCGGAACTCGCCGCCACCCACCCCTTCGAGGAATGGATCGGCAACTCCACCGTGTACGCCGAGCCGGTCGGCGTCGTCGGGGCCATCACCCCCTGGAACTACCCGCTCCACCAGATCGTCGCCAAGGTCGCCCCGGCCCTCGCCGCAGGCTGCACGACCGTCCTCAAGCCCGCCGAGGACACCCCGCTCACCGCCCAGCTCTTCGCCGAGGCGGTCCATGACGCGGGCCTGCCCGCCGGAGTCTTCAACCTGGTCACCGGGGTCGGCCCGGTCGCGGGACAGGCGCTCGCCGAGCACCCCGACGTGGACCTCGTCTCCTTCACGGGATCCACCGCCGTCGGCCGCCGCATCGGCGCCCTCGCGGGCGGCGCCGTCAAGCGCGTCGCCCTCGAACTCGGCGGCAAGTCCGCCAACGTGATCCTGCCGGGCGCCGATCTCGCCGAGGCCGTCGCCGCCGGAGTCGCCAACGTGATGTCCAACTCCGGCCAGACGTGCAGCGCCTGGACCCGGATGCTGATCCCCGCAGACCGGTACGAGGAGGCGGTGGCGCTCGCCGCCGAGGCCGCCGCCAAGTACGTCCCCGGCGAGCGCCTCGGCCCGCTGGTCAGCGCCAAGCAGCTGGAACGCGTCCGCGGCTACATCGAGAAGGGCCTCGAAGAGGGCGCCCGGCTGGTCGCGGGCGGCCCCGAGGCCCCCCGTGGGACCGGCTACTACGTCTCCCCGACCGTCCTCGCCGATGTCACCCCCGAGATGACCGTCGCCCAGGAGGAGATCTTCGGGCCGGTCGTCTCGCTCCTCCGCTACGAGGACGAGGAGGAGGCGCTCCGCATCGCCAACGGCACCGTCTACGGTCTCGCCGGAGCCGTCTGGGGCGAGCCCGGCGAGGCCGTCGCCTTCGCCCGCCGGATGGAGACCGGCCAGGTCGACATCAACGGGGGCCGGTTCAACCCCCTCGCACCCTTCGGCGGCTACAAGCAGTCCGGCGTCGGCCGGGAACTCGGCGCGCACGGCCTCGCCGAGTACCTTCAGACCAAGTCCCTCCAGTTCTGATCCCCCGGTCCCGGACGCAGAAGGAGCAACGAGCGTGATCCGCGCCGCAGTCCTGCCCGCCGTCGGCTCTCCCCTGGAGATCACCGGCATCGAGCTTCCCGAGCCCGGCCCCGGACAGGTCAGGGTCCGCCTCGCCGCCGCCGGGGTCTGCCACTCCGACCTCTCCCTGTCCGACGGCACCATGCGCGTCCCGGTCCCGGCCGTCCTCGGCCACGAGGGCTCCGGCACGGTCGTCTCCGTCGGCGAGGGCGTCGCACACGTCGCTCCCGGCGACGGGGTCGTCCTCAACTGGGCCCCTTCCTGCGGCCGTTGCCACGCCTGCTCGCTCGGCGAGGTCTGGCTCTGCGCCGAGGCCCTGACCGGAGCGGGGAACATCCACGCCCACACGGCCGAGGGCACCGCGCTGCACCCCGGCCTCAACGTCGGCGCCTTCGCGGAGGAGACCGTCGTCCCGGCGGGCTGTGTCCTGCCGCTGCCCGAAGGAGTGCCGCTCGCCGAAGCCGCGCTGCTCGGCTGCGCCGTGCTCACCGGCTGGGGCGCGGTCCACCACTCCGCGCGGGTGAGGGCGGGCGAGACCGTCGCGGTGTTCGGCGTCGGCGGGGTGGGCCTCGCCGCTCTCCAGGCGGCCCGGATCGCGGGCGCCGGGACGATCGTCGCCGTGGACGTCTCCCCGCAGAAGGAGGCGCTGGCCCGAGCGGCGGGCGCGACCGAGTACGTCGTCGCCTCCGGCACCACCGCCCGGGAGATCCGGGCGCTGACCGGCGGCCACGGCGTCGACGTGGCGGTCGAGTGCGTCGGCCGTGCCGTCACCATCCGCACCGCCTGGGAATCCTCCCGGCGCGGCGGCCGGACCACGGTCGTCGGCATCGGAGGCAAGGACCAGCAGGTCACCTTCAACGCCCTGGAGATCTTCCACTGGGGCCGCACCCTCTCCGGCTGCGTCTACGGCAACGCGAACCCCGCCGAGGACCTGCCCGTGCTCGCCGGGCACATCAGGGCGGGACGGCTCGACCTCGGCGCCCTCGTGACCGAACGCATCACCCTGGACGGCATCCCCGGCGCCTTCGCCGACATGCTCGCGGGCAAGGGAGGACGGGCCCTGGTGGTCTTCCCCACCTGACGGACCGGCCCCGGGAGGAGCCCGTACCGCCCCAGGAGCACGGGAGCGGACCCGGCGCGCGGACGCGTGCGGGGAGCCCGTACCGGCCACCCCGCCGGTACGGGCTCCCCGCGTCTCACCCGTCCAGGACGAGGCGGGGACCGTGCGCACGGCCCACGCAGATCATCGTCGTCGTCCCCGAGACCCTCTCGTCCTCGCCGAGGACCGAGTCGTGGTGCGCGGGCGCCCCGGCGAGCACCTTCGTCTCACAGGTGCCGCACCAGCCCTCCTCACAGGAGGGCTGGTGCGGCACCCCGGGCACCGCCTCCCGCACCACGTCGAGGAGCGTCCGGCCGGGCTCCACCCGCAGGGTCAGCCCGCTCCGGCGCGGTTCCACCTCGAAGCCTTCCGGCCCCGCCGGACCCTCCCGCACGCAGGGGACGCCGGGCTCTCCGCACCCCCGTACCTCCGTCGCCAGGTCCGCCCTCGCCGCGAAGCGGAAGACCAGGGCTCCCGTGGTGAACCGCGCCTTGCCCGTGATCCGGGCTGGCGAGGCCCGCTCGTACCCCAGTCCGTCGAAGACCCGCGCGGCCGCCGACAGGATCTCCCGTCCCGTCCGCTCGGCCCGCTGCTGAATCGCCATGAGCTCCCCCGTCGGCTTGCGAGAAGGTGCCGGAGCGTCATGTTCCGGCCCGCGCCTGTGACCGCCTCGAAACCATCCGGCCGGGAGGCCGCGAAACGTGGACTCCCGGCGATCGGGCCGAAACTGGGGCTTGACGCGCTCCTCCCCTCCTGGCGAGGGACGCTTCCTCGCCACCGTACGGCGGCGAAGTGTCCGGAACCGGGGGTATGGCCTGTCAGGTGGATCCGGCCGTTCCGGCGTCCGGCGAGGACTTCGGGCGTGACCGGGAAACGGCCACGCCCGCCAGGCAGAGCGCGCCCCCGACAAGGGTCAGCGCTCCCGGCAGCTCCCCCAGGAACCCCCATGCCATCAGCACGACCAGAGCGGGTACGGCGTACGTCGTCGCGCCCATCCGTCCCGCGGTCGTACGGGCCAGGGCGTAGGCCCAGGTGGTGAACGCGAGAGCGGTCGGGAAGACCCCCAGGTAGACCATGTTCAGGGTCGCCGTCCAAGGGGCCGTCGCCGCCTCCCGGACCAGCTGTCCGGTGAACGGCAGACAGGCCACCGCGCCCACCAGACACCCGAACGCGGTCACCTGGAGCGCGCTGCCGTGCGCGAGGGCGGGCTTCTGCGCCACGACCCCGCCCGCGTACGCCACCGCGGCGAGCAGGCACAGCAGCACCCCGAGCGGCGAGGCGTGCCCGGCGGAACCGGACGTCGACAGGCCCACGGTCACCGCGCCCGCGAAGGACACCGCCATGCCCGCCAGCAGCCTGGGCGGCAGCGACTCCCGCAGGAAGCGGGCGCCGAGCAGGGCGATCAGGACCGGGCCGATGTTGACCACCATCGCCGCCGTGCCCGCGTCGACCTCCTGCTCACCCCAGTTGAGCGCCACCATGTACACCCCGAACCAGAGCAGCCCCGAGGTCACGATCCCCGGCCACGCGGCCCGGGGAGGGAGGCCCTCCCGGCGGATCAGGAGGAAGGCCCCGAGGACCAGGGCGCCGGTGAGCAGCCGCCCGAGCGCCAGCGCGCCGGGGGAGTAGGCGGTGCCCGCGCTGCGGATGGAGACGAAGGCGGACGCCCACAGGACGACGGTGACGCAGGCGGCGGCGACCGCCGGACGCGAGGTTGGCTTCTGCATGTCCCCGACGCTATGCGGCGGACGTTTCGGCGCCCGCCGCAATGTCGTACGGACACGGACACGGACACGGCCCCGGGCATCGACCCGGACCCGGACCCGGACCCGGGCACGGGTACAGGCGGAGTCGGCGCGGAGTTCCGGGCGGGGCCGCTGCCCGCCAGGGGGTCCGGGGTGACGTGCGGGCCCCGGGAGTGAGGTGCGGGCCCGCGTCAGCGCAGGGATTCCGGGGCGATGCCCAGGGACGCGTACAGCGCCTGCTCGCCCTCCTCGGTCACCCGTACGGCCCGCTCGGACCCGATCCGTACGCACCACCCGGCGTCGAGCGCGTGCGCGCACAGCGCGGCGCCCGCGAGCCCGGCCAGGTGCGGCCGCCGCTCGGTCCAGTCGAGGCAGCCGCGCGCGAGGGGCCTGCGACCCCGGCCCGTCAGCGGGACGCCGAGCCCGTCGTACCAGGCCAGACCACGGTCGGTGAGGGCGAACCCGGTGTCCTGGCGGAGGAGTCCGCGCCCGGTCATCGCCTCCGTGATCGTGATGCCGAGGCGCCCGGCGAGGTGGTCGTAACAGGTCCGGCCCCTGGCCATCGCCCGTCCGGCGTTCGCCGCGCGCAAGGAACGGGGCGGCGGGGGAACGGCCGGTTCGGAGCGGGCGGCGAGGTCCTCGACGAGGTGCGCGACCCCGGGGTCGGCGAGGCGGACGTACCGGTGACGGCCCTGGCGCTCCTCGGTGAGCACCCCGCCGCCGACCAGTCTGCCGAGGTGTTCGCTGGTGGTGGAGGGGGCCACGCCCGCGTGCCGGGCGAGTTCGCCCGCCGTCCAGGCCCGGCCGTCGAGGAGCGCGAGGAGGAACGCGGCACGGGTCTCGTCCGCGAAGAGCGCCGCGAGGGCGGCGAGGTCACTGGCAGCCATGCTCCCAGGCTGCCGCACTCACGCTTCGGCCGCCGCCGAAACGTCGGGACCGGAACCGTCGGGACCGGAACCGTCGGGACCGGAACCGTCGGGACCGGAATGGTCCGGAACCGAACCACCCGGAGCCGGAACACCTGCGGGGGGTCCGTCCGGCGCCGGAACATCCCGTACGGAACCGTCGTCCCCGGCACTCGCCCGCGCCGGACCCGCCGGTGCCGGACCCCCGCCCGCACCGGCGCTCCGCCCCGGACCGTCCGGAGCCGTGTCCGTGCCGTCCCGTCGTGTGCGCGGCTCCCGGGCCTCGTACTGGAGCCTGAGGCCGTCGAGCAGGGCCCGCAGGCCCGTGTCGAAGGCGCCCTGGTCCACCTTCTGGCGGTGTTCCGCGAGGAGGTGGGCCCGGCCGAGGTGGGGGTAGGACGCCGGGTCGTACGCCGTCTCGTCGTCGACGAACCCGCCCGCGAAGGAGCCGAGCGCGGAGCCGGTGACGAAGTACCGCATGAGCGCGCCGATCGAGGTGGCCTGGGCCGGTGGCCAGCCCGCCCGGACCATCGCGCCGAAGACCGCGTCGGCCACCCGCAGGCCCGCCGGGCGGCGGCCGGGCCCCCGGGCGAGCACCGGCACGATGTGGGGGTGGTCGGCCAGGGCGGCGCGGTAGGACACCGCCCAGTCGCGCAGTGCCGTCAGCCAGTCGCGCCCGTCGTCCTCGTCGAACATCGACAGATCGACCTTGGCGCTGACCGCGTCGGCGACCGCGTCGAGGATCTCGTCCTTGGTGCGGAAGTGGTTGTAGAGCGAGGGTCCGCTCACCCCGAGTCCGGCCGCGAGCCGCCGGGTGGAGAGCGCGGCGAGACCCTCCGCGTCCACCAGCGCGCCCGCCGTCTCGACGATGCGGTCTCGGCTGAGCAGGGGCTTGCGCGGTCGGGCCATGGCGCACATAGTAGGCCCGGACATCGAAAACTAGCAGTGGTAATTAACGGTGGGCGGGGTGGGCGCGGTGGATCTGGCACTCAGTGAGGAACAGGAGGCCGTGCGGCGGCTCGCCGAGGAGTTCGTCGCCCGCGAGATCGCCCCGCACGCCGTCGCCTGGGACCGTGCCGAGGAGGTCGACCGGGCGATCGTGCGGAAGCTCGGCGCGGTCGGCTTCCTCGGGCTCACCGTCCCCGAGGAGTACGGCGGTTCGGGCGGCGACCACCTCGCCTACTGCCTGGTGACCGAGGAGCTGGGGCGCGGCGACTCCTCCGTGCGCGGGATCGTCTCCGTCTCCCTCGGGCTGGTCGCCAAGACGATCGCGGCCTGGGGCGACGAGGCGCAGAAGCGCGCGTGGCTGCCCCGGCTCGCCTCCGGCGAGGCGCTCGGCTGCTTCGGTCTCACCGAACCCGGCACCGGCTCGGACGCGGGGAACCTCGCCACCCGCGCGGTCCGCGACGGCGGCGACTACGTCATCGACGGCACCAAGATGTTCATCACCAACGGCACCTGGGCCGATGTCGTCCTGCTCTTCGCGCGGACCGGGGCCGCCCCCGGCCACAAGGGCGTCTCCGCCTTCCTGGTCCCCACGGACACCCCGGGACTCACCCGCCGCCCGCTCCACGGCAAGCTCGGGCTGCGCGGCCAGGCCACCGCCGAGCTGGTCCTTGAGGGCGTCCGGGTCCCCGCCGCCGCGCTGCTCGGCCCCGAGGGGAAGGGCTTCTCCGTCGCCATGTCCGCCCTCGCCAAGGGGCGCATGTCGGTCGCGGCGGGCTGTGTCGGCATCGCGCAGGCGGCCCTCGACGCCGCGGTGCGGTACGCGGGGGAGCGCGAGCAGTTCGGCAAGCCCATCGCCTCGTACCAGCTGGTGCAGGAGCTGATCAGCGACATCTCCGTCGACGTGGCCGCGGCCCGGCTGCTGACCTGGCGGGTCGCCGATCTGATCGACCGGGGCCAGGACTTCGCCACCGCCGCCTCCCAGGCGAAGCTGTACGCCTCCGAGGCGGCCGTCCGCGCCGCGAACAACGCCCTCCAGGTGTTCGGCGGCTACGGGTACATCGACGAGTACCCGGTCGGGAAACTGCTGCGCGACGCCCGTGTGATGACCCTGTACGAGGGCACCAGCCAGATCCAGAAGCTCATCATCGGACGGGCCCTGACGGGCGTCTCGGCCTTCTGAGTACCGGGGGCGCCCGCCTGAGTAGCCGGACGGATATGACGCCCGCCGCATCCGCCCGATGCTGGACCGCATGAGCGACACACCGGTCAAGCAGCAGAACACCGCCGCCTACTACGCGCAGGCCGTCATCTCCTTCGGGATCGCCGTCGCGGCGGTGGCGATCGGCGTCTACCAGCTCGACGCGAGCGCCTGGGTGCGGGCCTTCCTCGCCGTCTCGGCCCTCTACCTCACGACCTCGGCGTTCACGCTCGCCAAGGTCGTCCGGGACCGGCAGGAGGCCGGGCAGATCGTCAGCCGGGTGGACCAGGCGCGCCTGGAGAAGCTCCTCGCGGAGCACGACCCCTTCCAGAAGCTCTGATCCACGGCCCCGCACGGAGACCCCGGCCCCGGGGAGGCCACCTTTGAAGTGCCCACTTCACGGACCGCCTCTAAGCGCTTGCTCAGGTTCGTTGTATGGTGTTCGTCCTGACGGGGTCCGAGAAGGAGCAGTGGGATGAGCACGGCGGAGCAGACGCCCGGGGGCGAGGACGTGCCCTGGGGCGAGGTCACGCCCGAGGCGGCCCGCCGGCTGCTCGTGGCCGCCGTCGAGGCCTTCGCCGAGCGCGGCTACCACGCCACCACCACCCGGGACATCGCGGGCCGCGCCGGGATGAGCCCCGCCGCGCTCTACATCCACTACAAGACGAAGGAAGAGCTGCTCCACCGGATCAGCCGGATCGGGCACGACAAGGCCCTGGAGATCCTCCGGGCCGCCGCGGACGGGGAGGGCACCGCCGCCGAGCGGCTCGCCGGTGCCGTCCGCTCCTTCGTCCGCTGGCACGCCGAGCGGCACGCCACCGCGCGGGTCGTCCAGTACGAGCTGGACGCCCTGGGCCCCGAACACCGCGCCGAGATCGTGGAACTGCGCCGGGAGTCCGACGCGGCGGTGCGCGGGATCATCGCCGAGGGCGTCGCGGCGGGCGAGTTCGACGTGCCGGACGTGCCCGGCACCACGGTCGCGGTGCTGTCGCTGTGCATCGACGTCTCCCGCTGGTTCACCACCCAGGGCCGCCGGACGCCCGACGAGGTCGGCGCGCTCTACGCCGACCTCGTGCTGCGGATGGTCGGCGGTCAGAAGTAGTAGCGCGAGACCGACTCGGCGACACAGACCGGCTTCTGCGCGCCCTCGCGCTCCACGGTCACCCGCGCCGTCACCTGGACGCCGCCGCCCGCCTCCGTGACCTCCGTCAGGACGGCGGTGGCGCGCAGCCGTGAGCCGACCGGCACCGGGGAGGGGAACCGCACCTTCTCGGTGCCGTAGTTGATGCCCATCCTCATGCCCTCCACGGACATCACCTGCGGGACGAGGGCGGGCAGCAGCGAGAGCGTCAGATAGCCGTGCGCGATGGTCGCGCCGAACGGTCCCGCGGCGGCCCGCTCCGGGTCCACGTGGATCCACTGGTGGTCGCCGGTGGCCTCGGCGAAGAGGTCGATGCGCTTCTGGTCGATCTCCAGCCAGTCGCTGTGGCCCAGTTGCTCGCCGACCCCCGCGCGCAGCTCCTCGGCGGAGGTGAAGATCCTCGGCTCAGCCATGTCCCTGCTCCCTCTCGTACCTCGCGTACCGCCCTCCCGGCTCCCCGGGGGCGGCTCCCGGTCGCGCTGTCCAAGCGCTTGCTCAGCATGTGGGGCACGGGATGCGGTGTCAACGGACCAGTAGGGTGCACCGGGTGCCGCAGATTCCAGAGAAGATCCACGAGCTCACGGTCGGCCAGCTCTCCGCCCGCAGCGGGGCGGCCGTCTCCGCCCTCCACTTCTACGAGGCGAAGGGGCTCATCAACAGCCGCCGCACCTCGGGCAACCAGCGCCGCTACGGCCGCGACACCCTCCGCAGGGTCGCCTTCGTACGGGCCGCGCAGCGGGTCGGCATCCCGCTCGCCACGATCCGTGACGCGCTCGCCCGGCTCCCCGAGGAGCGCACCCCCACCAACGAGGACTGGGCCCGGCTCTCCGTCGCTTGGCGCGCCGAACTCGACGATCGCATCAAGCAGTTGGGGCGGCTCCGCGACCATCTGACGGACTGCATCGGCTGTGGCTGTCTGTCCCTGGAGACCTGCGTCCTGTCCAACCCCGGCGACGCCTTCGGCGAGCGGATGGCGGGTTCCCGCCTCTTCGGGGTCAGTCATCCCGCCCCGGAGGCTCCGTGAGTCCCGGAAGCCCCGGAGTCCCGGATTCGGGGAAGGGTCCGGACCGCTGAGGGGGAAGCGGTCTCTTCCTGCTCGATTAGCACAAATTGACACGAAAGAGTGCTTTTGTGGGATTTCGCGCGAGGGGTGCCGATTTGTCGATCATGATGGTGCGGTCGTCCCGCCCGAGCGCCGGCTCGCCCGTCCCGTCGATTCCCCGGGGAAACCATGAAGCTCTTCCGCACCCTTTCGACCGCGGCCTCGGCCGTTCTGCTCGGCTCCCTCTCCCTGGCGGGCCAGACGGCCCCGGCCGCCGCCGCCGGCTCCTTCGTGGTCAGCGAGGGCCAGTTCGACCAGATGTTCCCGAACCGGAACTCCTTCTACACCTACCAGGGACTGGTCGACGCCCTGGGCGCCTACCCGCAGTTCGCCGCCGCGGGCAGCGACGCCGTCCGCAAGCGGGAGGCCGCGGCGTTCCTCGCCAACGTCAGCCACGAGACGGGCGGGCTCCGCTACGTCGTCGAGCAGAACACCGCCAACTACCCGCACTACTGCGACACCTCACAGCCGTACGGCTGTCCCGCCGGACAGTCCGCCTACTACGGTCGCGGGCCCCTCCAGCTGAGCTGGAACTTCAACTACAAGGCCGCGGGGGACTCCCTCGGCATCGACCTGCTGAACGACCCCTGGCAGGCGGAGAAGAACCCGGCCACCTCCTGGAAGACCGGTCTCTGGTTCTGGAACACCCAGTCCGGAGCAGGATCGATGACCCCGCACAACGCCATCGTCGACGGCAAGGGCTTCGGCCAGACCATCCGCAGCATCAACGGTGCCCTGGAGTGCGACGGGAAGAACCCGGACGAGCGCAACGACCGCATCGACCTGTACCGGCAGTTCGTCGGCGTCCTGGGCACCGACGTCGGCGGCGGTGACATCTCCTGCTGACGAGCGGCTCCTCGGACCTCCCCGGACCTCCCCGGACCTCCCCGGACCTCCCCGGACTCTCCCGGGGCGGCCCCGACCAGCTCCGCGTCCGCCGCCCGCATCCGCACCCCGCGCCGACCGCCGTACGGACCCGGTCGAGCAGGGGTCGAGCGCGCGGGGTGGGAGCGACGGGGGCACCCCGGTACGTACGGGCGTACGGCCGCGTTTTCCCGCTCCGGCCGTGATCGACCGCGCCGCCGCCCCGGCGGGCGCCTCGACGGCCTCGGCACGGTGGGCGGGTCCCCCGTTCCCCCGTGCCCCGTCCGGACGGACCTGGAGCGGCGCGTCACCGCCCGGTTCACGCGGCGGAGGCCAGCGTGTGGTCCCGCCTCCTGGCCCGTGCCAGCGCTCCCGGCGTCAGCACCGCGCGGGGCACGTCCACCCCGCAGTCCCCGCACACCGGGCCCAGCCTCGGCTCGTACGGGTCACCGGGGGCGGCCCAGGCGACGCGGGGCCCCGCGCACACCGGACAGTCCTCGCCCGGCTCGCCCTCCAGGGCGGTGACGAGCCGCCGCAGCACCTCGGGCAGCGGGGCCGAGGGGTGCACGGACGGGTCGCCGCACCGGACCACCCCGTTGCCGCCCCAGACCCGCCGGTGCCAGTCGTCCAGGGCCCCGAGCCGCCGGAGCCCCTCCTGCTTCTCGCGCCGCCGCCGGGCGGCGAACCCCTCCTCGTACGCGAGCCACACGGCCCGCGCCTCCTCCAGTTCGTCGAGCGCGGCCGTCAGCCGCCCAGGGTCGAGCTCCCGGTCCTCGGGACCGAACCCGTGCCTGCGGCACAAGTGGTCCCACGTGGCCCGGTGCCCGTACGGCGCGAACCGCTCCAGGCACTTGCGCAGGGAGTACCTGCGCAGCGCGGTGTCGCACCCCGGATCGCGCACCTGTCTCGCGAGACTCCGGAAACCGGCCATCTCCCGCCACCTCCGTCGCTGGTCCTTCCGCGGTATCAGAGGGACGAACGAGCGGCCCCGGGTGTTCCATCGGAATTCGGATGGCAGGCATCAGCGGGGCGGGAGAGGCCGAAAGCGACCACCGGAACCACGGCGTCCGGTGTGCTTCCGGCCCCGGCCCGACCCCGGCCCCGGCGCCCCGGCCCCGACTCCTTGACTCCGGGACCGGCCTGGCCCTGACTCCTGCCCCCGGCCTGGCTCCGGCCCCTGGCCCCTGTTCCCGATCCCCGATCCCCGACCCCGCTCCCGGCCGCCGACACCGACCCCCTACCGCCCCGCCCCCGCCGCCGACACCACCACCCGGGCCAGCTCCTCGTGACAGATGTCCGCGTGCGAGCGGACCACCTCCGCCGCGTCCACGCTCACGCACCCCGACCCCGGCACCCCCTCGCGCAGCACCCGCGCCAGCGTCCGCTCCGCCGTCCCCGGGACGGCCCGCACACCGTCGTGCCCGATCGCCCCCCAGCGCGGGTCGTCCACGCCCGCCAGCCGGGCGGCGCCGGAGAGGGCCGCGCCGGGCACCCCGGCGGCGGCTCCGGCGGCGACCCCGGCCGGGGAAGGGCCGGGCACCCCGACGGCGGCGGCCAGCGACGCGGACTCGTCCGCGAGCCGGGACGCCAGCGGATACATCACCCCCAGCGCCGTGTCGTGCCGCGAGTAGCAGGCCACCACCGGCCCCCGCACCCGCGACCGGACGTCCCACAGCGCGCCGGAGCGCCGGGGATCGTGCGGGAGCCGCTCCGCGAACGCGTAGTGGGAGAAGGCACCCTGGAGGAGCGTCACCGAGGCCACCGGCCGGGCCCCCGGCGGCAGCCCCTTCAGCGCGTACGCGACGAGCCGGGCGCCCATGCTGTGGCCGACGAGGTGCACCCGTAGTCCGGGCGCGGCGCGGGCCACCTCGCCGAGCAGCGGACCGAGCCCGAACTCGCCGACCCGGCCGGCCCGTTGCCGCATCAGGTAGTACGTGGTCTGCCGCAGCGCCTCCCGCGCGCCCCGCCAGTACGCCCCGAGGTCCACCCGGAGACCCTCCGGCGCCCGGCCCGTCCCGCCCCGCCCGCACGCGTCGAGCGCGGCGGTGAACAGCGCGCACGTCTCCACCGGATCCGCGAGCAGGAACTCGGGGACCCGTGCCGCGGGTCCGGCCGCGCCCTCCCCCGGCGGCACGTCCGCGAGTTCCCGCAGCAGCGCCCCGAACCGGGCGAACGCGGTCTCCTCCGGAGCCGCCGCCACCAGCAGGTCCGTGATCCGGTCGAGGACCTGCTCCTTCTCCGGCAGGACGGTCACCAGGGCCCGGTAGTCCGGGGCCGGTTCGCCGCTGAACATCATGGACGGCCAGATCAGACCCGCGTACCCCGCCTCCACGCCCGGCGCGAGCAGCTCGGGGAAGGGGGCGAAGAAGTCGGAGCAGAGCCGGGTGGCGCCGGACGGCGAGCTGTTCCACCCGTGCGCGAACACGATCAGGTCGCCGACCCCCTGCCGGGCGAGCGAGGCGAGGGCGCCGGCCTGCCCGGCGGGACCGTCACCCTCCTTGTCGAAGACGAGCTCCCGGTACGGCTCCACACTCATCCCGGTCACGGCCCGACCGTCCCTCCGCGTCGAGGGGGCCGTCGCGCCCGGTGCGCGCGGTGCGCGGGCGGCGGCTTCCCCGGCGAGCATTCCCGTGCCGGGCCCCGGTCAGACCTGGACGGTGTCCGGAAATCGCCGCCGGAGCCGGAAGGCGCGTCGGGAGGTGGTGGCGGGCCCGCCTCACCGCAGTCGCGCCGCCGTGACCCGGGGGAAGTGGACCAGGAGGTCGTACGAGGTGGCGAGCCGGACCGGGACGAGGTCGCCGGGCCAGGGGTACGCGGTGCCGATGTTCCGGGTCGGCCGGTGGACGCCGAGCCAGTCGCGCGCCGCCGGGCCCGCGCGCCGCAGGTCCAGGTAGAAGGCGCCGGGCGAGACGCGGTCCAGGACGGCGGAGGTGCTGTCCGGTCCCAGCGGGCCGACGGTGAAGGACCGGAGGGGTTCGCCGGGGACCCCGATCTCGTGCGCGTTGAAGGAGCCCTGTCCGAAGGAGGCGCCGACGCTGACGTAGTCGTCGCCGAGGGCGTCCCTGAGGAAGGCGCCCTGGAGCCTCGGGTACTGCTCCGGCGAGGTGGTCTCGTAGCCGACGTGCCCGTTGTGCGCGGAGAGCACCATGCGGTCGCCGGTCCGCCGCTGCCACCAGACGGTGTTCTCGGCCATGGTCCGGTCCCGGTAGAGCATCGCCGCCGCGATCCCCTCGTCGGTCCCGAAGTCGTGCGCCATCTCGGTGCCCACCTGGGCGATGGCCCGCGCGTGCTGGACCGCCCAGGCGGCGGCCTCGCGCGCGCCGGGATCGGTGGCCGGGCGGTGGCGCTCCAGGAGAGCCAGGGCCCCGTTCACCTCGGCGGCCATCCGCCGCCGTTCCGGAAGGGGCCTCGCCATGTACCCCTTCATCCAGCTCTCGACGCTCCCGGTGGGCCGCGAGGCCCGGTACAGCTCCCGGAGCCGGGGGAGGAGCGCCGGATCGGTACGGGCCACGTGGGAGGTCACGGCGTCGAAGAGGTTCGGGCCCGCGTACCCCAGGTCGTTGCCCATGAAGCGGACCTGGTGCCCGGGGTGGAGCTGGTTGTGCCGCCGCATCCAGCGGAACAGGTCGAGGTACTCCTCGGTGTTCCACAGGCGGTACGACTCCTGGAACTCGTCCCGCATGATCGCCCGGATGTCACCCCGGCCGGTGCGCACCCATGTGTCGACGAGCAGTCCGGTGGACCAGTTGGCCTCCAGGGCGAAGGTGGTGAAGCCCCGTCGCTCCACCAGGTGTTCGAAGATCCGGTGCTTGGCGGTGAAGAACTCGGCCGAGCTGTGCGTGGCCTCGCCGACACCGACGACCCTGGCCGAGCCGATCATCCGGTCGAGGGGTGCCAGATCCGTGAACGGCACCGCTGTACGGGCGAGTTCGCGCGCGGGATCGGGACCGGCCGGGGGACCGGCCGCCCCGGCGGCGGGTGTCAGGGCGCCGAGGCAGGCGGCGACCAGCAGCCCGACGAGGGGGAGGCGTCGGCGGAGGGGGAGGGTGGTGGGCTTCATGGGACCAGCCTGGTCGGCGCACCGGCCGGGCGACATCCAGCCGTCCCCCGGCCGTCGGCGGGGGACAACCCCCGTCAGCGGTAGAGCAGATGCTCCTCCCGCACCGCCCGGAACGCCCCCAGGTCCGTCTCCCAGGCGCCCACCACCTCGTCGGTGCCCGCCCCCGCGTCGATCAGGGTCCGTACCCGGGCCGACCCGGTCAGCTTGTCGATCCAGTGGTCAGGCCGCCAGGCGAAGCCGGACCAGGACCGGCGAGCGGTGACGAGGAGTCCGACACCGGTCCGCACCGGGTCGAACGACTCCCGGTCGTGGACGTGCAGCTGGACCCCGCCCACGGTCCTGCCCTGGAACTTGGAGAAGGTCGGCGCGAAGTACGCCTCCCGGAAGTGGACCCCTGGCAGCCCGAGGGCGTTCGCCGCCTCCGCCCACCGGCGGTCCACGCCCTCGGCGCCGAGCAGTTCGAACGGGCGGGTGGTGCCCCGGCCCTCCGAGAGGTTCGTCCCCTCGAAGAGACAGGTGCCGGAGTAGACGAGCGCGGTCTCCGGGGTCGGCATGTTGGGGCTCGGGGGCACCCAGGGCAGCCCGCAGGCGTCGAAGAAGTCCGTGCGCCGCCACCCCGTCATCCGTACGGTCTCCAGGTCGACCGGCGCGGTCAGGAACTCGGCGGCGAAGAGACGGGCCAGCTCCGCCACGGTCATCCCGTGCGCCTGCGCGATCGGCTCGCGTCCCACGAAGGTGGCGAACGCCCGGTCCAGTACGGGGCCGAGCGCCGCCCGCCCGGTCACCGGGTTCGGCCGGTCGAGGACCACGAACCGCTTCCCGGCGAGCGCGGCGGCGGCCATGCAGTCGTACAGCGTCCAGATGTAGGTGTAGAAGCGGGCGCCGACGTCCTGGATGTCGAAGACGACCGTGTCCACGCCGGAGGCGGTGAAGACGTCCGCGAGCGGCTGCCCGCTCTTCAGATAGGTGTCGTGTACGGGCAGTCCGGTCGCCGGATCGTCGTACCGGCCCTCCGAACCGCCCGCCTGCGCCGTGCCCCGGAAACCGTGCTCGGGGCCGAAGACCGCGGTCAGCTCCACCCGGTCGTCGGCGTGCATCACGTCCACCACGTGCCGGGCGTCGGCGGTGATCCCGGTGGGGTTGGTGACGATGCCGACGCGCTCCCCGGCGAGCAGCGCGTACCCGTCGGCGGCCAGCCGGTCGAAGCCCGTCCGCACCCGGCCGCGCCCCGGGGGGCGGCCCGTCGCGGTGGCGGCCGGGGCGGTGGCCGCCACCGCCCCGAGGGCGCCCCCGGCGGCCAGCAGACTCCGTCGCGTCAGACCCATGCGCAGACCTCCTCGTTCGCCGCCCCCGGCCGGGGTGCGTGACATGGGCACGCACGCTAGCGCCCCTGGCGCTGCCGGGGAACGAGGCGTGCGGGACCGGGAGGGCGGGATCGGGAGGGCGGGGCCTCCCGGTCGCCGCCGCTGCTCGGCCGGGGCTTTCGCCGTGCCCGACCGCCGCTCGGCCGGGCGCTCCCGTTCGCCGCCGCCACCCGGACGGGGCTTTCGTCCGGCCCGACCGCCGACCGCCGACCGCCGACCGGCCCTGGCCCTCGACCCGACCCCGGCCCGGCTCGGCCCTGCCCGACCGCTGGTGCCCGGCCCCGGACCCGCTGTCGACTCGGTCCTGCCAGGCCCCCGTCGGCTCCCGCCCCGCCTCTTCCCCCATGACATACCGACCGGTTAGTCTGCCGTCCGGAAGGTCGGGACCGTCACATCGACGAGGTGGACATGAACGCGGACACGAGCGGGAGCACGGGCATCGACGCCGTCCGGGGCGCCGGAGTCGTCGTCACCGGAGCGGGCGGCGGCATCGGCGCCGCCCTCGCCCGCAGATTCGCCGCCGAGGGCGCCAGGGTCGTCGTCAACGACCTCGATCCCGTCCGGCTGAAGGCCGTCGCGGAGGAGACCGGCGCCCTCGCCGTCCCCGGCGACGCCTCCGCCGTCGTCGAGGAGGCCCGCGAGGCCCTCGGCGGCACCGTCGACATCTGGTGCGCCAACGCCGGACTCTCCTCGCCCGGCGACGCCTTCGCCGACGAGGACGTCTGGGCCGCCGCCTGGGACGTCAACGTCATGGCCCACGTCCGCGCCGCACGCGTCCTCCTCCCCGCCTGGCTGGAGCGCGGCAGCGGCCGGTTCGTCTCCACGGTCTCCGCCGCCGGGCTGCTCACCATGATCGGCGCGGCCCCCTACAGCGTCTCCAAGCACGGCGCGTACGCCTTCGCCGAATGGCTCTCGCTCACCTACCGGCACCGGGGCATCTCCGTGCACGCCATCTGCCCCCAGGGCGTCCGCACCGACATGCTCACCGCCGCCGGATCGGCCGGGGAACTCGTCCTCGCGCCCACCGCGATCGAGCCCGAAGCCGTCGCCGACGCCCTCCTCGACGCCGTCGCCGCCGACCGCTTCCTCGTCCTGCCCCACCCCGAGGTCGCCGGGTACTACCGCAACCGCGCCACCGACCCCGAGCGCTGGCTCACCACGATGAACCACCTCCAGCGCACCTGGGAGAGCGGCCCCCGCTGACCGCCCACGGGCGCCCGCCGGGCCTCGGCGGACGCCCCGGGGCCCGGCGGATGGGAAGATCTACCGGGCGGGGAGAAGTCCCCGGCCGAGAACGATCACCAGGAAAGGCGGCGGAGCATGGCCAGGACGACGGACGAAAGCGCTACGCCCGTCCCCCAGAGGCTCCTCGCCGCCGCCACCCGGCTCTTCGCGGAGCGGGGGTACGACCGGACCTCCGTCCAGGAGATCGTGGAGGCCGCCGGGGTCACCAAGGGCGCCCTCTACCACTACTTCGGTTCCAAGGAGGACCTCCTCCAGGAGGTCTACGCCCGGGTCCTGCGCCTCCAGCAGGAACGGCTCGACGCCCACGCGGACGCCGACGCGCCCGTCGAGGACCGGCTGCGCACCGCCGCCGCCGACGTCGTCGTCACCACCATCGAGAACCTCGACGACGCCGCCATCTTCTTCCGCTCGATGCACCACCTCAGCCCCGAGAAGAACAAGCAGGTACGGGCCGAGCGCCGCCGCTACCACGAGCGCTTCCGGGCGCTGGTCGAGGAGGGCCAGCGCACCGGGGTGTTCTCCGCCGCGACCCCCGCCGACCTCGTGGTCGACTACCACTTCGGCTCCGTGCACCATCTGTCCACCTGGTACCGACCCGACGGCCCCCTCGGCCCCGGACAGGTCGCCGACCACCTCGCCGACCTGCTGCTGAGGGCCCTCCGGCCCTGAGACACGCCCGCCCCGAGGGCTCTCGGGCCCCGAGGCCCCGCACCCGCTGAGGCCCCTCAGCCCCCGAGGCCCCTCAGGCCCCGGCGGGACGGGCCCGCCGAAAGCCCCGTCCCGCCCGTCCCTACAGGTACTTCTTCAGCTCCCGCCGTGCCAGTGACCGCTGGTGCACCTCGTCCGGGCCGTCCGCGAGCCGCAGCGTCCGGGCCGCCGCCCACAGCTCGGCCAGCGGGAAGTCCTGCGAGACCCCGCCCGCGCCGTGCGCCTGCACCGCCTTGTCGATGATGTCGACGACCGCGCGCGGAGTCGCGATCTTGATGGCCTGGATCTCGGTGTGAGCACCCCGGTTGCCGACGGTGTCCATGAGCCAGGCGGTCTTCAGGACGAGGAGCCGCAGCTGCTCGATCGTCACCCGGGCGTCCGCGATCCAGTTCCCCACCACACCCTGCTGGGCCAGCGGCTTCCCGAAGGCGGTACGGGAGAGTGCGCGCCGGCAGGTCAGTTCCAGGGCCCGCTCGGCCATGCCGATGAGCCTCATGCAGTGGTGGACGCGGCCGGGGCCGAGCCTGGCCTGCGCGATGGCGAAACCGCCGCCCTCCTCGCCGATGAGGTACGGGGCGGGGACGCGGACGCCGTCGAAGAGCACCTCGGCGTGGCCGCCGTGGGAGTGGTCCTCGTACCCGTACACCCGCATCGCGCGCCGGACCTCGACGCCCGGGGTGTCGCGCGGCACCAGGACCATCGACTGCTGGCGGCGCGGGTCGGCGCCGTCGGGGTCGGTCTTGCCCATGACGACGAAGATCCGGCAGTCGGGGTTCATCGCCCCGGAGATGTACCACTTGCGGCCGTCGACGACGTACGAGTCGCCGTCCCGCCGGATGCGGGTCTCGATGTTCGTGGCGTCCGAGGAGGCGACCTCGGGTTCGGTCATCGCGAAGGCCGAGCGGATCTCGCCCGAGAGCAGCGGCTCCAGCCACCGCTTCTTCTGCTCCTCGTCGCCGAACTGGGCGAGCAGCTCCATGTTCCCGGTGTCCGGGGCGGCGCAGTTGAGGGCGGTGGGGGCCAGCTGCGGGCTGCGGCCGGTGATCTCGGCGAGCGGCGCGTACTGGAGGTTGGTCAGACCGGCTCCGTAGGCGCTGTCGGGGAGGAAGAGGTTCCAGAGCCCCTGCCGCTTGGCCTCGGCCTTGAGTTCCTCGACGACCGGCGGGGTGTCCCAGGGCGAGGCGAGCCGGGCGCGCTGTTCCTCGGCGGTCCGCTCGGCCGGGTACACGTACGCGTCCATGAAGGCGAGGAGCCTCGCGCGGAGTTCCTCGGTGCGCGCGTCGTGGGCGAAGTCCATGGCGGGTCAGCCTTCCTGGAGGGTGGTCAGGCCGTGCTCGATGAAGACGGGGACGAGTTCGCCGATGCGGTCGAAGCCCGCGCCGACCGTCTGCCCGAGGGTCCAGCGGTAGTGGATGCCCTCCAGGATCACGGCCAGCTTGAACCAGGCGAAGGCCGTGTACCAGGAGAGGGCGGAGGTGTCGCGGCCGGAACGGGCGGCGTAGCGCTCGACCAGCTCGGCGGCGCCCGGATGGCCGGGGGCCGTGGCGGTGCTGGAGAGGGGGGAGTCCGGCAGGTCGAGCGGGGTGCTGTACATGACCAGCAGGCCCAGGTCGGTGAGCGGGTCGCCGAGGGTGGACATCTCCCAGTCGAGGACGGCCCGGACGCGGTCGTCGGCGCCGACGAGGACGTTGTCGAGGCGGTAGTCGCCGTGGATCACGGTGGGCGGCGGGGAGCCGGGCAGCCCCCGGCCGAGGGCGGTGTGCAGCTCCTCGATCCCGGGCAGTTCACGGCCGCGCGAGGCGTCGAGCTGCTTGCCCCAGCGGCGCAGCTGCCGGTCGAGGAAGCCCTCGGGACGCCCGAAGTCACCGAGCCCGACGGTGCCGGGGTCCACGGAGTGCAGGTCGACGAGGGTGTCGACGAGACCGAGGACGGTGGCGCGGGTGCGCCCGGGGCCGAGCGGGGCGAGCTCGTCGGCCGAGCGGTACGGGGTCCCGTCGACGAACTCCATGACGTAGAACGGCGCTCCGAGCACCGACTCGTCCTCGCAGAGCAGCAGTGTCCGGGGGACGGGGACGTCCGTGGTGCGCAGGGCGCTGATGACGCGGTGCTCGCGCCGCATGTCGTGGGCGGTGGCGAGGACATGGCCGAGCGGCGGACGGCGGACGACCCAGCGGCCGGTGCCGTCGGTGACGGTGTACGTCAGGTTCGAGCGCCCGCCCTCGATCAGCCCGGCTTCGAGGGGGCCGGTCACCAGGCCGGGCCGTTCCGCGTCGAGGAAGCGGCGCAGCCGCTCGGGGTCGAGACCTGGCGGCGGGGCGGAACTCATGGGCTACCTCCGGATCGGCTGCGGTCGCCGCCCATGATGACCGACCAGTCGGTATGTCGTCCAGAGGGACCCGCGGGGTGCCCTCCGGGCGCGGGAGGGAGCCGAAGCCCCGCAGGTCCCGCGCCCGCCGCCCCCTCTCCCGTACGGGCTCCCCGCGGGGCGGAGCCCGTACGCGAACTCGGTGGGTCGGCCCGTACGGGCTCCCCGTGAGGCACGGGCGCGGCTCAGGCGTGGCAGGCCACCGGCACCCCGCCGTTCATCGTCGCCATGTCGCCGAAGACCGCCACCGGGTCCAGTGGCGAGCCCTCCGGAAGGCCCTCCAGCTCCGCGTGCGCCCGGTGCAGGTTCGCCACCAGACGCTCGCTCTCCCGCCAGGCGGCGAACTCGCCCAGGTCCGCGCGGCGGGCCGTCTCCAGCGGCGCCGCCCCCCGCGCGTACCCCTCCGCCGCCAGCTCCCGCACCCAGCGCAGATACCGCTCGGTCGAGTCGTACGCGGAGGGGTCGGTCACCGGGCCGTGCCCCGGCACCACCGTCGGCGCGTCCAGGGACCGCAGCAGGTCGAGGGCGCGCAGCGAACCCGCCAGCGAACCCATCGGCAGGAACGGCGTCCCGCCCTGGAAGACCAGGTCGCCGGTGAACACCACGCCCTGCTCGGGCAGGTGCACGACGGAATCGCCCGTGGTGTGCGCGGGCCCCGGGTGGATCAGCCGCACCTCGGTCCCTCCGACGTGCAGCGTCATCCGGTCCCGGTAGGTGACCGACGGCGGCAGGATCTCGACCTCGCCGAAGTCCGTCCGGGGCCAGAGCAGATGCAGCTGGTGCCCGGCCTCCAGCTGCTCGGTCCGGCAGTTCTCGTGCCCCACGATCCGCGCCTCCGGCATGAACACCCCGTTGCCGTAGGTGTGGTCGCCGTGGTGGTGGGTCGACACGACGGTGCGGGGCAGCGGCAGGCCCTCGGCGAGGACCGCCCCGCGGAGCAGCCGGGCCCGGCGCTCGGTGGCGGCGGTGTCGACGAGCAGCGACTCCCGCGCGTCGCCGAGGAACCCGGCGTTGTTCAGGCACCAGCCCCCGTCGGGCTGGACGAAGGCGTGCACGTGCGGGGCGAGCGTGACCACGTAGGGGTCGGTCGCGGACAAGGGGTTCCCCCGTTCGAAGTCCAACTGGACAGAGGAAGAGTGCCAGTTGGCGAGGGCGTCGTGGAGTCCGGGTCCACCCTCGGCAGTGACGTTTCTGTGGTGAATGCGCTGAGCCTGGAGAGTGAGTAAAGCGTTCGTATGGGGAAGTTCAACGACTTCCCACGAAAACATCAGGTTTAGGCAAGAGGCCGTCGTGTCGCGACGGCCCCGACGCCCTTTCTGTGTTCCCGAGAAGACCAGGAGTCAGACGTTGAGCGACACACGTCACGAGAGCTACGGAACCAAACTGCGCGAGCGGATCGCCGCGCCCGGCACGACCCCGCTGATCGGCGTGTTCGACATGTACTCGGCGTCCGTCGCCGCCGACCACTACGACGGGATGTTCGTCTCCGGGTTCGGCTTCTCCGCCTCGTACTACGGGCTGCCGGACGTCGGCTTCATCGCCTGGCCGGACATGATCGGGTTCGTGCAGCGGCTCCGGGGCGCGTTCCCGAAGCAGCACCTGCTCGTGGACATCGACGACGGCTACGTGGACCCCGAGGTGGCCTGTCACGTCGTGGAGGGGCTGGAGCGGATCGGGGCCTCGGGAGTGATCCTGGAGGACCAGAAGCGGCCGCGTCGGTGCGGGCACGCGGACGGCAAGCAGGTGCTGCCGCTGGACGAGTACCTGGCCAAGCTGGAGATGGTCCTCGCGACCCGGCGGGACATGGTCGTCGTGGCCCGTACGGACGCGACCGACGAGGAGGAGATCCTCCAACGCGCCAAGTGCCTGGCCGCGACCGACGCCGACGTGGTCCTGGTCGACGGTGTGCGGAACGTGGAGTGGATCAAGCGCATCCGTGAGGTCGTCGGCGACAAGCCGCTGCTCTTCAACCAGATCGCGGGCGGCAAGTCCCCCCGGCTCTCGCTCGCGGAGCTCTCCGAGCTGGGCGTGGACGTGGCGATCTACAGCACCCCCTGCCTCTTCGCCGCGCACCAGGCCATGGACTCGGCGCTCACCGAGCTGAAGCGGGCGGACGGGCGGCTGCCGTCCTTCGACCCCGCCGCCAGCATCGGGGTGGCCGCGTCGACCCGTCTCCTGGAGCGGAACATCGCCCGCCACCACGAGACCCCCCAGTCGGTGGGGGTGTGAATCCGGTGGTCCCGCTCAGGGCCCTCGGGCTCGCCGTGGTACTGCTGGGGGCGGCCACCGCGCCCGCCGTCGCGGGCGGCAGCCTGATCACCGTCATCGACAACTCCGAGGCCGACTCGATCCTCGAGGTCGACCGGGCGGCCAACGTCCAGTACGGCGGCAGCGGAACCGTCGGCAGCGACCACGACGGCAGCGCGGTCGACGCGATCGAGGCCCTGATGGGAGTCGTCGAGGGCGACGAAGAGGACTGACGCCCGAGGACGCGCGGACCCGGGGAACACGAGGACGCGCGGACACGGGGACGGCCGGACACCGGGTGAGGGTGTCCGGCCGTCCGCACGTCTCCCGCGCGCCCGCGCTCCTCACCAGATCATCGCCGCGCCGAACACCGCGAGCGCGACCGTGATGAGCGCCGTGAGCCAGGCCCCCCGGTACGACAGCGGCTCCGGCCGGGCCTCGCTCAGGGACCGGATGCGGCGGTGGGCGACGGCCAGGAAGGCGATCCACACCAGCGCCGACAGCGCGAAACCGGCCACCCCCAGCGGGGTGGTCCCGTCCTGGACGCCCAGTTTGACCGCGAGCACCGCGACCACGGTGCAGGACAGCGTCGTGCGCCGCCAGGCGAGCCGGGTCCGCTCCGGCTGGAGCCCCGGATCACGGAGGGACCCGACCGGCGGCCGGAGCGCCGGACGGTGAGGGTCCCCGGCGGGCGGGAGCCCGTCATCGCGCGGGCCCCCGGCGGGCGGGATCACCGGATCGGGAGGGTCCCCGGCGGGCCGCCCGTCACCGGCAGCCGTCACCGCCCCGCCCAGCCGAAGAGCACGACCACCACCATCGTGAGCGCCACCACGGCCACCACCAGGCTCAGGACCGCGGGGAAGCGGGAGCCGGGCAGGTCCTCACCGCGCCGCATGGCCCGCTCGCAGCGCACCCAGTGGTTCACCGCGCGCAGCGCGCACAGCACACCGGCGGCGAGCAGCGCCAGCGCGAGCCCGACCCGGACGCCCCACCGCAGGTCCGGCAGGAACTGGTCCACCGCGAAACCGCCGCCGACCAGGGCGAGCGCGGTCCTTATCCAGGCCAGGAAGGTCCGTTCGTTGGCGAGGGAGAAACGGTAGTCGGGCGTCTCCCCCTCGTCCCGGACGCGCTGCGGCGCGAACCACAGCCGCAGACTTCGCACAAAATCGCTCACATGTGCACCCTAACGGCCGGATGCCCGGCCCGCCCGGGTGCTCTCAGCCCGCCCGGCGGGCCCGGAGGCGCTCGTACGCGGCGAGCCCGTCCGGCACCCACGACCAGGTCCTGAGCCGTGCGGACAGCTCCTCGTCGGTGAGGAAGCCGTGCCAGGCGACCTCCTCGGCCTGCGGGTCCACCGGCAGCTCGCACCGCACCTCGTAGACCGCCGACCACCACTTCCCGGCCACGCCCCCGGAGTCGTACAGGAAGGTGAGGACGTGCTCGGGCCGGGGCAGACCCCGGACGCCGAGTTCCTCCTCGGCCTCGCGCAGGGCGGCCTCGTCGTAGGACTCGCCCGCTCCGACGACCCCGCCGACGAACATGTCGTACAGGGAGGGGAAGACCAGCTTCGTCGGTGTCCTGCGGTGCACGAAGATCCGGCCCCCGGCGTCCCTGACCCGGACGAAGACACAGCGGTGGATCAGACCCCGCGCGTACACCTCACCGCGCGGGGCCCGGCCGATCACCCGGTCGTGCTCGTCGACGACGTCGAGGATCTCTTCAGCGGCGCTCATGCCGCCATCCAAGCAAACCCGCCGGGCTCACCGGCCCCCGAGGCGCCCGGCCGCCCTCACTGGCCCATGACGTACTTGACCGTCGGCCCGGTGGTCCAGCCGCCGTCGACCGCCAGCTCCGCGCCCGTCACGTACGAGGCGGCGTCCGAGAGCAGGAAGACGACCGCGCCCGCGATCTCGTCGGCCTCGCCGACCCGGCCCATCGGCGTGTTCGGGTAGTTGCCCTCGCCCCGCTGGATGCCCACGGCGGCGGTCATCGGGGTGTACGTCATGCCCGGGTGGACGGAGTTCACCCGGATCTTCGACGTGCCCAGCTCCACCGCGCCGATCTTCGTCAGACCCCGGACGCCCCACTTGGAGGCGCCGTACCCGGCGGTCAGCGCCAGACCCATGAGGCCCGCGGCCGAGGAGATGTTGACGATCGAACCGCCACCGGCCTCCCGCATCGCCGGGACCGCGGCCTTCATACCGATGAAGACACCGGTCAGATTGATGTCCAGGACCTTGCGGAAGTGCTCGACGGACTCGGTCTCCAGGAGCGTGCCGGTGGAGATGCCCGCGTTGTTCACCAGACCGTGCAGCCCGCCGAACTCCGCCACCGCGTACGCGACGGCCGCCGTCCACTCCTCCTCGGAGCTCACGTCGTGGTGGAAGAAGCGGGCCCGGTCGCCGAGCGCCTCGGCGGTCGCCCGGCCCTCCTCGTCCAGGACGTCGGTGACGACGACGTTCGCCCCCGCCGCGACCGCCTGACGGGCGGCCTCGGCGCCAAGACCACGGGCTCCGCCGGTGATGAGCACGGTCCTGCCGGTGAGGTCGTTCATGGAAGTTCCTTTCGGTGGTGCGCCTGCTCCGGCTGTGCGGCGCGCAGCAGGGCGGTGGTGGTCTCCACCAGATCGGCCAGGAAGAGCGCCTCTCCGGTGAGGGGTTCGACGCCGTCGAGGTACTGCCGGGCCCGGTCCGCGAGCGCCGCGCCCACCACGGTCAGCGCCAGGTCGAGGCGCTCCAGGAGCAGCGGTCCCGGCAGTCCGTCGGCGGCCAGCCGGTCGGCGATCCGCTCGATCAGACGCCAGTAGGCGGTGCCCGCGAGGGTGGGGTGCGGGGTGCGGGCACGGACTCCGCTCTCGTGGCTGAGCTGCGCGGAGATCCGCAGGCAGCGCCGCCCCCGCTCGGTCCGCAGCTCGCTCGCCTCGGCGGTGACGAGGGCCCCGACCAGGGCGCGCGTCTCGTCGTCGGCGGCCGTCAGCAGCGGGGCGAGCACAGCTTCCGTACGGGCCTGGCGGCCCGCCATCACCGTGTCGAGGAGCCCGGCGCGGGAGCCGAAGTGGTACTGCACGGCGGACGGATTGGCCTGTCCGGCCAGCGCCACCACGTCCCGCAGCTGTGCGCCGTGGACCCCCTGGGCGGCGAAGATCTCCTCCGCCGCTCGGATCAGTCTGTCCCGGGTCCCGGGTCCGGATGTTCTCGCCATACGTTCATATTAATGCTCGGCATTAGAAAGCGGGAGGGGCGGGGTCGGTCCGGACGGTTGACTCGATACATCCGTGTATCCAAGATGCGGTCCATGTCCTACGACGCTGATGTGATCGTGATCGGAGCCGGTCTCGCCGGACTCGTCGCCACCGCCGAACTGGTCGACGCGGGCCGCACCGTGATCCTCCTCGACCAGGAACCCGAACAGTCCCTCGGCGGCCAGGCCCACTGGTCCTTCGGCGGCCTCTTCCTCGTCGACTCGCCCGAGCAGCGCCGGATGCGGGTGAGGGACAGCCACGCCCTCGCCCTCCAGGACTGGTACGGCACCGCGGGCTTCGACCGTGCCGAGGACCACTGGCCCCGGAAGTGGGCCGAGGCGTACGTCGACTTCGCCTCGGGCGAGAAGCGCGCCTGGCTCCACGCGCGCGGGGTGCGCTTCTTCCCCGTCGTCGGCTGGGCCGAGCGCGGCGGCTACGACGCCAACGGCCACGGCAACTCCGTCCCCCGCTTCCACATCACCTGGGGTACGGGCCCCGGCCTCGTCGCCCCCTTCGAGCGCACGGTCCGCGAGGGCGCCGCCCGGGGTCTCGTCCGCTTCCGCTTCCGCCACCGGGTCACCGCCCTCGGCCGTACCGCCGGAGCCGTCGACACCGTCTCCGGCGAGATCCTGGAACCCTCCGACACCGCCCGGGGCACCGCCAGCACCCGCACGGTCACCGGAAGCTTCGAGCTGCGCGCCCAGGCGGTGATCGTCACCTCCGGCGGCATCGGCGGCAACCACGACCTGGTCCGCGCCCAGTGGCCGGAGCGGCTCGGCACCCCGCCCGCCCGGCTGCTCTCCGGGGTCCCCGCCCATGTCGACGGGCTGATGCTCGGCGTCGCGGAGAAGGCGGGCGCCCGGCACATCAACCGCGACCGGATGTGGCACTACACCGAGGGCATCGAGAACTGGAACCCGATCTGGGCCCGGCACGGCATCCGCATCCTGCCCGGACCGTCCTCCCTCTGGCTGGACGCGACCGGCAGACGGCTTCCCGTCCCGCTCTTCCCCGGTTTCGACACCCTCGGCACCCTCGAACACATCATGCGGAGCGGGTACGACCACACCTGGTTCGTCCTGGACAAGAAGATCATCGGCAAGGAGTTCGCGCTCTCGGGCTCCGAACAGAACCCCGACCTCACCGGCAGGTCGATCCGTGACGTCCTGGGCCGGGCCCGCGCCGACGTGCCGGGTCCCGTGAAGGCGTTCATGGACAAGGGCGTCGACTTCGTCGTCGAGAACGACCTCTCCGCCCTCGTCCGGGGCATGAACCGGATCACCGGCGAGGACCTGATCGACGAGACCGCGCTGCGCCGCGAGATCACCGCCCGCGACCGGGAGATCGCCAACCCCTTCACCAAGGACCTCCAGGTCACGGCGATCCGGGGCGCCCGCAGATACCTGGGCGACAAGCTCATCCGTACGGCGGCCCCGCACCGCGTCCTCGACCCCGCGGCGGGCCCGCTGATCGCCGTCCGCCTCAGCATCCTGACCCGCAAGTCCCTCGGCGGCCTGGAGACCGACCTGGACTCCCGGGTCCTGACGGACGGCGGCGCACCCCTGGAGGGCGTGTACGCGGCGGGCGAGGCGGCCGGGTTCGGCGGCGGCGGCGTCCACGGCTACCGCTCCCTGGAGGGCACCTTCCTCGGCGGCTGCGTCTTCTCGGGCCGGGCGGCGGGCCGAGCGGCGGCGAGGGCGCTGGGCTGAGGCGTACTGCCGGGGCGCTGGTCCGAGAAGGGGCCCGGGGACACGGGGCCCGAGGGCGCGGCGCCAGAGGTACGGGGTCGAGGGCGCGGCCCCAGCGGTACGGATCCGAGGGCGCGGGGCCGGGACGAGGTCAGGGGCGCGGATCCGAGGGCGCGGGGCCGAGACCCAGGCCCGGGGGTACGGATCCGGGAGCACGGGTCTGACCCGCCGCACCCCGGGCCCCTGCCCGTGCCCCGCCCTCAGACCCCGCTCGGCTCACGGCCCCGGGCCCCCGCCGCCCCGCCCGCGTCCCCCGTCCGCGCCACCACCCGGAACCGTTCCACCACCAGCATCGTCCGGTCGTCCACCGTGAAGGCCGGGTCGCCCAGGGCCTCCCGCATCTCCTCGCCGTGCCAGAAGCGCTCGTGCGCCGCGCGCCACTGGGGTACGGACAGATACCCCTCGCCCTCGTCCAGGGCGAGGGCCAGATCCGCCTCGCCGAGGGGCAGCACCCGGACCGCCGTCACCTCCACCACCGCGACCTCGCGCCCGTCCGAGTCGATCAGCGCCGACCGCTCGCCCACCTCGGGCAGGTCCTCGTCCTCGATCTCGTACTCCACGAGGAGCCCCGTCGTGGCGACCTTCTCGCCGGAGAGGACCGCCGCGACCAGCCGGTCCCGCAGGGGGCCGGGGAAGGCGAGGAGGAAGGGCTTGAGCGCGTGAGGGCCGGTCATGGCCGACAGTGTGTCAGCCATGACCGGCCCTCAGCGGTGCCCCGGGTCCTCCCGGGTCACAACACCAGCGACAGGAGCAGCACGAAGACGATGCCGACGACCGAGATGATCGTCTCCATCACCGACCAGGTCTTGATCGTCTGGCCGACGTCCATCCCGAAGTACTCCTTGACCAGCCAGAACCCGGCGTCGTTGACATGGCTGAAGAAGAGCGAACCCGCGCCGATGGCGAGCACGAGCAGCGCCGTGTGGCTGGTCGACATGCCCTCCGCGAGCGGGGCCACCAGTCCGGCCGCCGAGATCGTCGCGACCGTCGCCGAACCCGTGGCGAGCCGGATCGCGACCGCGATCAGCCAGGCCAGCAGCAGGGTCGGGATGGCCCAGTCCTCGGAGAACTCCAGGATCATCTGGCCGACGCCGATGTCGATCAGGGTCTGCTTGAAGCCGCCGCCCGCGCCGACGATCATCAGCACGCCCGCGATGGGGCCGAGGGACTTCTCGACGATCGTCGACAGCCGCTCCTTGCCGAACCCGGCCGCGCGGCCCAGCGTGAAGAGGGCGACTATCACGGCGGCGAGCAGCGCGATCATCGGCGAGCCGATGACGTCGGTGACCTTCTGCACCCCGTTCGTCGGGTCGTCGACGACGATGTCGACGAGCGCCTTCACCAGCATCAGGACGACCGGCAGCATCACGGTGGCGACGGTGACGCCGAAGCCGGGACGCTTCTCCAGGTCCTCGGAGGGCCGCACCGGGATCATGTTCTCGGGGGCGGGGATGTCCACCCAGCGCGCCGCGTACCGGGAGAAGAGCGGACCGGCGATGATCACGGTCGGCACGGCCACGACGAGACCGAGGGCGAGGGTGACACCCAGGTTGGCGTCGACCGCGTCGATCGCGACGAGCGGCCCGGGGTGCGGCGGGATGAGCCCGTGCATCACGGAGAGACCGGCGAGGGCCGGGACGCCGATCCGCATCAGGGAGTAGTTGCCGCGCTTGGCGACGAGCAGCACGACCGGGATCAGCAGCACGATGCCGACCTCGAAGAACAGCGGCAGACCGATCACCGACGCGATGAGCACCATCGCCCACGGCATGGCCCGGCCGCTCGCCCTGGCCAGGATCGTGTCGACGATCTGGTCGGCGCCGCCGGAGTCGGCGAGCAGCTTGCCGAGGATCGCGCCGAGGGCGATCAGCACGCCCACCCCGGCGACGGTGTTGCCGAGTCCGGTGCTGAAGGACTTGATGGCCGCGGCGAACGGAGCCCCGGCGAACGCGCCGAGCCCGAGCGACCCGATGGTCAGCGCCAGGAACGGGTGCAGCTTGAACTTGGTGATGAGCAGAACGATGACGGCGATGCCGGCGAGTACGGCGATGCCGAGCTGGGCGTTGCCTGCCGAGGTGATCGGTTCGGCGGCGTCCGCTGCCAGGATCTCGACGCTGAGACTGGTCACGGTGGGGTCCTCGGGGGTCAGTGGGTGAGCCGGCGCAGCGCGGCGGCGGCCCGGTCGGTGATCTCTTGGGGGGTGCCGGAGACGTCGACGGCGACGCCGGCCTCGTCGTCCCGCAAGGGCTGCAGGGTGGCGAACTGGGAGTCGAGGAGGGCGGTCGGCATGAAGTGCCCCTTGCGCCCGGCCATGCGCTCCTCGATGAGCTTCCGGTCACCGGTGAGGTGGAGGAAGACGACCCCGGGCGCGGCGGCGCGCAGCCGGTCCCGGTAGCTGCGCTTCAGCGCGGAACTGCTCACCACCCCGCCGAGCCCGGCCCGGCCGTGCGCCCAGGCCCCGATGGCGTCCAGCCAGGGGGCCCGGTCGGTGTCGTCCAGAGGGGTGCCGGCGGACATCTTGGCCACGTTGGCCGCCGGGTGGAAGTCGTCGCCCTCCGCGTAGGGGAGGCCGAGCGCCTCGGCGACCAGCGGACCGATGGTGGTCTTGCCGGTCCCCGAGACGCCCATCACGACGACGACCTGGGGGTGGGGGGTGGTGCTCATGAGGTGGTGCCTCGCTGTCTTCTTCGACATCGATCCGTCGGGCTCATGAAACCCATTGGGTACGACGTATTCAAGAGTCTGTGATGAAAAAGTAGTACTTTTAATCGAGACGAGATCGAAGAGGTGACGGTGAAGGCGGCCGGAGATGTGATCGTTCCGGTGCCCCGCATAGGCTTGCCGTCATGACGACACCGGCCCAGGGCCTCCACTCGCACGTCCTGGCCGTCCTGGGCCTCGCCATCACGGCGGGGGAGTACCCCCCCGGCACCGTGCTGCGCACCGACGAGCTGGCCCAGCGCTTCGACGTCTCCCGCACCGTGGTCCGCGAGGTCGTCCGCGTCCTGGAGTCCATGCACCTCGTGGAGTCCCGCCGCCGCGTCGGCGTGACCGTGCTCCCCACCGGCAGCTGGAACGTGTACGACCCCCAGGTCATCCGGTGGCGGCTCGCGGGCGCCGACCGTCCCCGTCAGCTCCGCTCGCTGACCGTGCTCCGGTCGGCCGTCGAGCCGGTCGCCGCCGGGCTCGCCGCCGCGCACGCCACCCCCGAGCAGTGCCGCGAGCTGACCGAACAGGCCCTCGGCATGGTGGCGACCTCACGCGGGCGGCGCCTGGACGAGTACCTCGTCCACGACGTCGCCTTCCACCGGATCGTGCTCAACGCCTCGGGCAACGAGATGTTCGCCCGCCTCGGCGACGTCGTCGCCGAGGTCCTCACCGGCCGCACCCACCACCATGTGATGTTCGAGGACCCCGATCCCGCGGCCGTCACCCTGCACGTGCAGGTCGCCGAGGCGGTACGGGAGCGGGACGCGGTCCGTGCCGAGGAGCTGACCCGGCAGATCGCGGTCGGCGCCCTCCAGGAGCTGGACGTCCTCGCCCCCTGACCGCCCGCGCCGGGCTCAGCGGGCCTCCCCGTCCTCCCGCGCGTCGAAGGTCTCCCGCGCGCGGGAGACGGCGGGCAGGTGCTCCGACGCCCACGCGAGCAGGACGTCGACGGGCCCCCGGAGGGTCTTGCCGAGCGGGGTGATCCGGTACCTGACCGCCACCGGACGGGTCGCGAGGACCTCGCGCTCGACCACGCCGTTCCTTTCCAGCCGCCGGAGCGTCGCCGTCAGCGACTTCTGCGTGACCCGGGGGACGGCCCGGCGCAGTTCGTTGAAGCGGCACGGGCGTTCGCAGAGCTCGTTGAGGACGCTGAGCGACCACTTGTCGAGGACCTGGTCGAGCAGTTCGCGGTGCGGAAGGTCGATGCGGAGCTCGTCGGCGGTGTCCATGGCGATACCTGGTCTCGTTGAAGTGTCCTTCTGCCACTAAGTAGCTTACGGATACCTAGTGCGAGGAGAACACCATGACCGTTCGCCATCTCGACCCCGAAGGTCTGCCGCGTCCCGTCCCGTACCGCCATGTGGCCGTCGGCACCGGGACGCGGCACGTCCATGTCGCCGGGCAGATCGCCCGCCGCGCCGACGGGACCCCGGTCGCCCCCGGCGACCTGGCCGGACAGGTCGCCCAGGCCCTGCGCAACACCTCCACCGGACTCGCCGGCGCGGGCGCCTCCTTCGCGGACGTGCTCCGCCTGACGTTCTACGTGACCCGGTGGAGCCCGGAGAGGACCGACGACCTCATGGCGGGCGTGGCGGCCGTCGCCGACGAGATCGGGCTCGGCCTCCCCCTGCCGCCCTCCTCCCTCATCGGCGTCGAGCACCTCTTCGAGCCGGACGTGCTCGTCGAGATCGAGGCGACCGCGCTGCTCGACTGACCTCCGGAACCGGCGAACGCCCCGGTCACCGTGCGTGCCCCCGCAGGAACGTCCTGTGGGGGTCTCGCCTTTTGTCAGGAGATAGTGGTACGCAGGAGCCTTACAAGATCCGTTCGGAGGAAGGAAAGTTCGCGATGCCGCAGCACGTACAGGGGGTCATCGCCCCCGGCAGGAACGAACCGGTGCGGGTCGAGACGATCGTCATCCCCGATCCAGGCCCCGGCGAGGCCGTCGTGAAGATCCAGGCCTGCGGCGTCTGCCACACGGACCTGCACTACAAACAGGGTGCCATCAACGACGAGTTCCCCTTCCTCCTCGGCCACGAGGCGGCCGGAATCGTCGAGTCGGTCGGGGAGGGCGTCACCGAGGTCACCCCCGGCGACTTCGTGATCCTCAACTGGCGCGCCGTCTGCGGCACCTGCCGCGCCTGTCTGCGCGGCCGCCCCTGGTACTGCTTCGCCACCCACAACGCGAAGCAGCGGATGACCCTGCTGGACGGGACGGAACTCTCCCCGGCCCTCGGCATCGGCGCCTTCGCCGAGAAGACCCTGGTCGCCGCAGGACAGTGCACCAAGGTCGACCCCGCCGTCGCCCCCGAGGTCGCGGGCCTCCTCGGCTGCGGCGTGATGGCCGGCATCGGCGCCGCGATCAACACCGGGAACGTCGGCCGGGGCGACACCGTCGCCGTCATCGGCTGCGGCGGCGTCGGCGACGCCGCCGTCGTCGGCTCCCGCCTCGCCGGAGCCGCGAAGATCATCGCCGTGGACATCGACGACCGGAAGCTGGAGACGGCGAAGATGATGGGCGCCACCCACACCGTCAACTCCCGCTCCACCGACCCCGTCGAGGCGATCCGCGAGCTCACCGGCGGCTTCGGCGCCGACGTCGTCATCGAGGCCGTCGGCCGCCCCGAGACCTACCAGCAGGCCTTCTACGCCCGCGACCTGGCCGGAACCGTCGTCCTCGTCGGCGTCCCCACCCCCGAGATGAAGCTCGAACTGCCCCTCCTGGACGTCTTCGGCCGCGGTGGCGCCCTCAAGTCCTCCTGGTACGGCGACTGTCTGCCCTCCCGCGACTTCCCGATGCTGATCGACCTGCACCAGCAGGGCCGCATCGACCTCGCCGCCTTCGTCACCGAGACCATCGCCCTCGACGAGGTCGAGAAGGCCTTCGCCCGGATGCACGAGGGCGACGTCCTGCGCTCGGTGGTGGTGCTGTGATGGCCGCCCGCATCGACCACCTCGTCACCTCCGGCACCTTCAGCCTCGACGGCGGCACCTGGGACGTCGACAACAACGTCTGGATCGTCGGCGACGACACCGAGGCGATCGTCATCGACGCCGCGCACGACGCCGGGGCCATCCTCGCCGCGCTCGACGGCCGCGCCCTGCGCGCCATCGTCTGCACCCACGCCCACGACGACCACGTCGACGCGGCCCCGGCGCTCGCCGCCGCCACCGGCGCCCGCATCCTGCTCCATCCCGCCGACCAGCCGCTGTGGAAGCAGACCCACCCCGACCACAGCCCCGACGGCGACCTCGCCGACGGCCAGGTCCTCACCATCGCGGGCATCGACCTCACGGTCCTGCACACCCCGGGCCACGCCCCCGGCGCGGTCAGCCTGTACGCCCCCGACCTCGGCACGGTCTTCACCGGGGACACCCTCTTCCAGGGCGGTCCCGGAGCCACCGGCCGGTCCTTCTCGGACTTCCCGACGATCGTCGGCTCGATCCGCGAGAAGCTCCTCACCCTGCCGCCGGAGACGGTGGTGAGGACCGGTCACGGCGACACCACCACCATCGGCGCCGAGGCCCCGCACCTCCAGGAATGGATCAGCCGAGGCCACTGAGGGCGAGACGGCTCCCGAAACTCCTCGGCACACCCGTGAACGGGTCGGTGAACTCCAGCGTCCGCGCGAGCAGTTGCAGCGGACGCCGGTGGTCCTCCGGCCCGTCCGCGCGGACCACCGGATAGACCGGGTCGTGCAGGATCGGCAGCCCCAGCGCGTTCATGTGCACCCGCAGCTGATGCGTCCGCCCGGTCTCCGGCACCAGCCGGTAGCGACCGAGCCCGCCCCGCCGCTCCACCAGCGCGATCCGGCTCAGACTGTTCGGCTCGCCCGGCACCTCCCGGGCGGCCATCACCCCCCGCTCCTTCTCGATCCGGCTGCGCACCGTCGCGGGGAGCGCCACCGCCGGGTCGTACGGCGCCACCGCCTCGTACTCCTTGCGCACCAGCCGGTCCCGGAACAGCGTCTGGTACGCCCCCCGGTCCTCCTCCCGCACCACGAAGAGCACGAGCCCCGCCGTCAGCCGGTCGAGCCGGTGCGCGGGCTGGAGCCTGGGCAGCCCCAGCTCCCGCCGCAGCCGTGCGAGCGCGGTCTCGGTCACATGCCGTCCCCGGGGCATCGTCGCGAGGAAGTGCGGCTTGTCCGCGACCACGATCCGCTCGTCCCGGTGCACGACGCCGACCGGGAAGGGCACGGGTTCCTCGACGGGGAAGTCCCGGTGGAACCAGAGGTGGCGCCCCACGGAGTACGGCTCGTCCCCGGAGACGGGCCCGTCGGTCCCGACGAACCGGCCCTCCCGCAGCATCTCCTCGACCCGCCGCTCCCCGACGGCGGCCCCGTACCGCTCGACCAGATGGTCCCGTACGGTCCCCCAGGCACCGGCGGAGTCCTCGGGAAGTCGCACCCGGACGGGATCGACCCCCTCCCGCTGGGGCAGCGGCGAGACAGGCGCCTTCGCTCTCCTTCTCACCGCTCCGCCTCGGGTCAGTGCGTACGCACGCAGAAGCTCCGGCCGAGTAGGAACTCGACCGGAGCCTCATGTGGTGTCCGAGGGGGGACTTGAACCCCCACGCCCGATAAAGGGCACTAGCACCTCAAGCTAGCGCGTCTGCCATTCCGCCACCCGGACAAGGTGTCTGTCTTCCTGGCCGCTCGGCCCTTCCGACGTGGAAAACAATACCAGGATCCGAGGTGGCCGATCACCACCCCCGGTGGGCCCCCGTCATGTGACGGGAGCATGTCGGAGGAGGGCCGCCCTTGGGCGGGGGAGGGGGTGCGCGGGAGGATGGGGGCGAGCACCGAAGCATTCACGTGGGGCACCTAGTGGGAGGAAGCAGCGTGAGCGAGTCGAACACCGGCCGGAGCGTCACCGCGGAGAACGAGGTCGTCGACCTCTGCCGCGACCTCATCCGCATCGACACCAGCAACTACGGCGACCACTCCGGGCCGGGGGAGCGGGCCGCGGCGGAGTACATCGCCGAGCAGCTCGCGGAAGTGGGCCTCGAACCGAAGATCATCGAGTCGCACAAGGGCCGGGCCTCCACCGTCGCCCGCATCGAGGGCGAGGACCCCTCCCGCCCCGCCCTGCTCATCCACGGCCACACCGACGTCGTCCCGGCCAACGCCGAGGACTGGACCCACCACCCCTTCTCCGGCGAGGTCGCCGACGGCTGTGTCTGGGGCCGTGGCGCCGTGGACATGAAGGACATGGACGCGATGACCCTCGCGGTCGTACGGGACCGGCTGCGCAGCGGCCGCAAGCCCCCGCGCGACATCGTCCTCGCCTTCCTCGCCGACGAGGAGGCGGGCGGCACCTACGGCGCCCGGCACCTCGTCGACAAGCACCGGGGCCTCTTCGACGGGGTCACCGAGGCCATCGGCGAGGTGGGCGGCTTCTCCTTCACCGTCAACGAGAACCTGCGGCTCTACCTGGTCGAGACGGCCCAGAAGGGTATGCACTGGATGCGCCTGACCGTCGAGGGCACGGCCGGCCACGGTTCGATGACCAACGACGACAACGCCATCACCGAGCTGTGCGAGGCCGTCGGCCGCCTCGGCCGCCACCAGTGGCCGGTCAGGGTGACCAAGACCGTACGGTCCTTCCTGGACGAGCTCTCGGACGCGCTCGGCACCCCGCTCGACCCCGAGGACATGGACGGCACCCTCGCCAAGCTCGGCGGGATCGCCAAGATGGTCGGCGCCACCCTCCGCAACTCGGCCGCCCCGACCATGCTCGGCGCCGGGTACAAGGTCAACGTGATCCCCGGCCAGGCCACCGCGCACGTCGACGGACGGTTCCTGCCCGGCTACGAGCAGGAGTTCCTGGCCGACCTCGACCGCATCCTCGGCCCCCGAGTGAAGCGCGAGGACGTGCACGGCGACAAGGCCCTGGAGACCACCTTCGACGGAGCCCTGGTGGACGCCATGCAGCTGGCGCTGCGCGCCGAGGACCCGATCGCCCGCGCCGTGCCGTACATGCTCTCCGGCGGCACCGACGCCAAGTCCTTCGACGACCTCGGCATCCGCTGCTTCGGCTTCGCGCCGCTCCAGCTGCCGCCGGAGCTCGACTTCGCCGGGATGTTCCACGGCGTGGACGAGCGGGTACCGGTGGACGGTCTGAAGTTCGGCGTCCGGGTCCTGGACCGGTTCATCGACGCCTGCTGAGCAGGACACCTCACGTACGGCCGCCCGATTCGTCCGTGCGTTCGCACGTGACCGGAAAGAGTGAATGAACACAGGGGCTCGTAGCCCTCACCATTCCCCCTCGTTACAGGTGTGCGGTCCGCGGCTGGGACCGCATTGCCAACTAGGAGGAATAATGATCAAGAAGGTCGTCGCCGCTGCGGCTGCCACGGGCGGTCTCGTTCTCGCGGGCGCGGGCATGGCCGTCGCCGACGCCGGTGCCCAGGGTGCCGCCATCGGTTCCCCCGGCGTCCTCTCGGGCAACGTCGTCCAGGTGCCGGTTCACGTTCCCGTGAACCTGTGCGGCAACACGGTCTCCGTGATCGGTCTGCTGAACCCCGCCTTCGGCAACACCTGCGTCAACGCCTGACATCGGGCTTCGCCCCCTGAGGGCGTGAGTCCGTCCGGCCCCGGAGTGCGTGCCATGCACTCCGGGGCCGGTGGTCATTTCCGCCCCGGGTCCACTGCCCGGTGGCTCTCCTCGAAGCCGAGCAGGCAGGGAAAACAGCTATGCGACAGGTCACGCGCAAGGGTCTCGTCACCGTTGCGGCAGCCGGAGGAGTCTTCGCCGCGATCGGCGGCGGTTACGCCCACGCCGATTCCGGCGCGCAGGGCGCGGCCACGAACTCCCCGGGCATCGCGTCCGGCAATTCCGTCCAGGTCCCGGTGCACGTGCCGGTGAACGCCTGCGGAAACACCGTCAACGCCGTCGGGTTGCTCAACCCGGCGATGGGCAACACGTGCGCCAACACCTCCAAGCCCGGGAAGACCGCGGGGAATCCGGGAGGCGGCTCCTCCGCCGACGGCCCCGCGAACCACTCTCCGGGCATCGCCTCCGGCAACACCGTCAAGGTGCCGGTCGACGTCCCGGTGAACGTGTGCGGCAACAGCGTCACGGGAGTCGGTCTGGGCAACCCGGCGGCGGGCAACAGTTGCGCCAACGGCGCCGAGCCGACGCGCCCCGGCAACCCCGGCAACCCCGGCAACCCCGGCAACCCCGGCAACCCCGGCAACCCCGGCAACCCCGGGAATCCGGGTACCCCGGGCACTCCCGGTACCCCGGGCAACCCCGGCACTCCCGAGGGGCCCAAGAGCGAGGGCGGGACCGACACCCCCGGCGAGCCCGGCGCCACCCCGCCCCGCGCCTTCGAGGCGCTGGCGGAGACCGGCTCGGGACCGCTCGGCGTGATCGTCCCCGCCGGAGCGGGACTGCTGCTCGCGGGCTCGCTGATCTACCGCCGCGCCCGCCGCGCCGCCTGACCCCTCCGGAACCCCGGAAGACCCGTCCGACGCACCACGCGCAGGGGCCCCGCACACCGCGGGGCCCCTGCGCGTCCTCTCACCAGGTCGCTCGGACCTGGCGGATGATCCGCCGCTTCAGACGCACCCTGCGACTCCCGTCCCGGTGCAGGCTGAGACGGTCCAACTCCCAGTGCCCGTACTCCGCGTGGTCCGTCAGCAGTCGTGCGGCCTCCCCACGGGAGACACCCCGCGGCACGTACACGTCGACAAATTCGTATTCCGGCATCGCATCTATTGTGCGGGCACCGCCCTGGTACGGATAGCGTCTGTCCCATGTCTGATGCTGCGCAGCCCACCGCTGCCGAGGTACGCGCCGCCGCCGAGGCGGTCAAAGCCGCACTGGACCGTCACCTCGCGGCGGTCGAACGCCGCTCGGGGGACGACGACACGGCCGTCTACGAAGCCTTCAACGCCCTCGCCACGGCGGCCGAGGCCTACGACGAACTCCTCTACGACCGCTACGACGAGGTCACTCCCTTCGAGATCCCCGGAGCCGACGGCGCCCTGCCGCCGTACTCCGGACCTGACGAACCCCATGCCCTCAGCCTCCTGATCCGCCGCGACTACGCGGTGGCGGAACCCCAGCGGCTGCTCGCCCAGGCGCGTCGCGTCGCCGGGGCCGACGGACCCGCGGACCCCACGGGGCCGGGAGCCAGGGCGGGCGTCTCGCCGCTCGCCGCGCTCGGCGTGCTCTTCGGCGAGTACGAACCCGACGAGATCGCCTCGCGGCACAAGGAGTTCGGCCTGGAGGAGGGCGACTCCACTCTCTGGGTCACCGCCGCCGAGGAGCTTCCCGAAGCGGGGGAGTGGCTCGACGCGCCCTTCGAGCACGTCGACCCGGAGCGGATCGTCTGCCGCTTCGACGTCAGCGCCGTCTTCGACGAGGACGCCGAGGACGACGAGGACGAGCACGAAGAAGACGAGCACGAAGAAGACGCCGAGCACGAAGAGGACGGCGACGCCGAGGAGCACGGCGCCGAGCACGACGACGGCGCCGAGGTGGTGGACGCCCGCCGCTCCGGCGTCTGACCGGCCTCAGGGCCCGTCGGCCGTACGCCGACCGCACGGACCGACACGGGCTGACACGGAGCGAGCCGGGACGACCGGGGGAGACGGCGGAGGGCCGGGACACCGATCATGGTGTCCCGGCCCTCCGCCGCTCCGCGCCCCGGCCCTTCCGGCTTCCGCCGGTCAGGCCCCGGGGGTCCGGTGGGGTGCCCGGCGAGGCGGAGGGACCGTGCCCGGCCGCTCAGGCGGCGCCCCGGGGTGTCGTGCCGGATCCCGTCCGGTCCGGGCTCCGGGGTGTCCTGCCGGGCCCCGGACCGGCCGGGATCGGGAAGAGCGGCCGGAAGAGCGGCCTACTCCTCCGTTACGGCCAGCAGCGCTTCCAGGAGCGGTCGCAGCCGAGTCGTACGCTCCGGGGCCACGCCCTCGGCCACCGCGCGGGGCAGCGCCTGCTCCACGCCGTGCACGACCGACAGATGGCGCTCCGCCCGGCCGAACGCCGTGTACACCCACGGGCGGCTCAGCCCCCCGGTGGCGTCCCCGGGCAGCACCACGACCACCGCGGGCCAGCGCGCCCCGGCCGCCTGGTGCGCCGTGAGCGCCCAGCCGTGCCGCAGCTCCGACTCCAGCCGGTCCCGGGGGACCACCGGAGTCCCGTCCCCGCACCGCAGACGCAGGCCCTCCGGCTCGGCTCCCACGACCGTGCCCGTCACCGTCAGGCCGGGCGCCGGGGCGTACGCCACCCGGTCGCCCGGGTCGTAGCCGCCGAACCGGCCGGGCCCGGGGTTGAGCCGCTGCTTCAGGGCGGCGTTCAGCGCGCGCGTACCGGCCGAGCCGCCGTGGCCGACCGTGACCACCTGCGTCTGCTCCGTCGGCACCCCGATCGCCCTGGGCACCGAGTCGGCCACCAGCTGGACCGTGCGGTGCACGGCCTCGCCCGCGTCCCGCACCGGGACGATGACGATCTCCTTGCCGGGCGCCTCCACCTGGTTCAGCTCGCCCGCGCCGATGCCCGACACCAGTTCCCCGAGCGGCCCCGGGTCGGGCAGCCGCGAGGCGACCCGGGGGCACACCCGGGCCGCGAGCACATCGGCGAAGACCCGCCCGGCACCGGGCGCGCCCAGCACCTCCGGGTCGCCCCCCAGCACCAGACGGCAGCCGTCCGGGAGGGACTCCACGAGCAGCGCGGCGGTCTCCACGTCCAGCTGCGGGGCGTCCAGGACCACCAGGAGGTCCAGGGAGAGGGCGCCGTCCTCGTCCCGGCCGGGCCCCGCCGTCCCCGAGAGCAGCGCGGCCACCGTCACCGCGTCCGCCGCCCCGTCGCCGAGCGCCCGGCGCCCGCCGTCGGAGTGGACGGCGACCAGAGCGCGCAGCCCGCGCGCGCGGGCCGCCGCCGCGAGGGCCACCGGCTCGGTCCGGGCGGCCTCGCCACCCGTGTGCAGGACCAGGCCGTGCGCCCCGGCGGCGCGCTCCAGCTCGGAGCCGTCCCAGGGGGCGGCCGTCGCGGTCCGGACGAGCCGGGCGAGGCCCTCCGCGAGGCTCTCCTCCGCGAGCGCGTACCGGTCGAGTCCGAGCAGCGCGGGCGGGGCGGGCTCCTCGGTGGGGGGCGCGGCGGACTCCTCGCCCTCCCCGTCCTCGTGCTCCTCGTCCCCCTCCGGCTCCTCGGGGGGTTCCTCCTGGAAGAGGAGGACCGCGCCCGCCGAGACCGCCTCCTCGACCGCCGCGTCCGGATCGGGCACCCGGTGCCCGGCGAGCCCGGCGCGCACCGCTCCGGCCTCCAGCGCGGTGTCGCCCCGGAGCGCGGCCCGCTCCAGGAGCCACACCGTCAGGGCGACGGCGCGGCGCGGGTCGTCGGGGGCGCACGCGGGGCCGAGCAGCGCCCGCGCGAAGCCGTCGGCCTGCTCGGGGCGCACCCCGGGCACGGCGAGCAGTTGCCAGGGGTCGTCGAGCAGCGCGGCGGCTGCTCCTTCGCCGAACGCCCCGGCGATCTGCCCGGCCAGCGCCTCGGGGGCGCCGCCCCTGGCCAGGACCTCCCGGACGGCGTCGGTGGTGCCGGGCGCCGGTGCGGACGGGCGGGCGGGCGCGGGCGGGCGGGCGGCCGTCGGGCCGGGGCCGGGGCCCGGTCCGGGTCCGGCGGCGGGGCGCCGGGGGGCGGGCTCGGGGGACTCGTAGAAGGCACTGCCCGAGGCCTTGCCGCCCTCGACGGCCCGTACGGCGGCGAGGAGGTCGGCCGCCGTGCCGCTGAGGCCGGTGCCGCTCGTGAGCGTCCCCTCCTTGCCCGCCTTCCGCGCCTCGATCCTGGCCCGCAGCTCACGCTGGGCGGCCAGCTCGGCCTGCGCCTCGCTCAGCTCGGGCGGGCCCGTGCCCTCGGACGGGGTGACGGACTCCCCGGCGGGAACGTCGACGGACTCCCCGGCGGGAACGGTGTCCGCCGCGCCGGTCCCGTTCCCCGCGTCGCCCTCGCTCCCGGCCTCCGGCGGGGCGTCCCCGCTCCCGGCCCCGCCCCCGGGCGGTGCCTCTTCGGTCCCGTCCCTCGGCGCCGTGTCGGTCCCCGCGGGCGCGGGCTCCTCGGCCGAGGGGACCGAGGACACGTCCCCGTCCAGGGCGTCGGCCTCCGAGGACGCGTCCTCGGGTCCGGCCTCCGGCGGCGCGGACCCCGGTCCGTCCCCGGCTTCGGTCTCCGACGGCGTGTCCCCGGTCCCGGTGGTCTCCCGCGCGTGCTCGGCGGGTGCCGTGTCGTCGAGGGACTCGGGTGCCTCGGGTGCGGTCTCCCCGGAAGGCTCGGTCACAAGGTGCTCCAGTCGTGATCCGGATAGCGGTGCACGGGCGCCGACACATCGTCCAGCGCCCGACAGATCTCGTCAGGAAGACTAAGGGTCTCCACCGACAACGCGGCCGTGAGCTGGCGTGCCGTGCGCGCGCCGACGATCGGGGCGGTCACCCCCGGCCGGTCGCGGACCCAGGCGAGCGCCACGTGCAGCGGGGTGGTGGCGAGCCCGTCGGCGGCCGTCGCGACCGCGTCCACGATCCGGCTCGCCGGGTCGTCGAGGTACGGCTCCACGAACGGCCCCATCGTCTCCGACGCGCCCCGCGAGTCCGTCGGCGTCCCGCCCCGGTACTTGCCGGTGAGGACCCCGCGCCCGAGCGGCGACGAGGGCAGCAGCCCTATGCCCAGGTCCTGGGCCGCGGGCAGCACCTCGCGCTCCACGCCCCGCTGCAGCAGCGAGTACTCCAGCTGCGCCCCGGCGAGCCGGGTCCGGTCGCCGCCGAGCTGCCAGGTGCCCGCCTTGGCGAGCTGCCAGCCGCAGAAGTTGGCCACGCCCGCGTACCGCGCCCGCCCGCTGCGCACGGCGATGTCGAGGGCCTGGAGCGACTCCTCCAGGGGCGTGTGCGGGTCGTAGGCGTGCAGTTGCCACAGGTCCACGTGGTCGGTGCCGAGCCGGGCGAGGGAGGCGTCGAGAGCGGCGAGCAGATGGCCCCGGGAGCCGTCGGTGCGCCGGTCGGGGTCCGGCACGCTGCCCGCCTTGGTCGACAGGACGAGGTCCTGCCGGGACACGAGCCGTTCCATCAGCCGCCCGAGCAGGTACTCGGCCTCGCCCCCGCCGTACACGTCGGCGGTGTCGACGAGCGTGCCGCCCGCGTCCCAGAACGCCTTCAACTGCTCGGCGGCGTCGTGCTCGTCGGTGTCCCGGCCCCAGGTGAGGGTGCCGAGTCCGAGGCGCGACACGCGCAGGCCGGTACGTCCGAGATGCCTCTGCTCCATGGGCGCGAGAGTACTGGCCAGGGCACCACGCGGAGAGAGCCTGTGGACAACGCGCCCTGACGGATGCCCCGGCAGCGCGCTAGAGTCCGGCGCACAGGTACGTTACCGATGGGTAAGGGGTGCGTGTACATGCGGCTCGGCATCAATCTCGGCTACTGGGGTGCGGGCATGGACGGCGACAACCTCGCCGTCGCGCAGGAGGCGGACCGGCTCGGCCTGGACGTGTGCTGGGCCGCCGAGGCGTACGGCTCCGACGCCCCCACCGTCCTCGCCTGGGTCGCCGCGCGGACCGAGCGGATCGACGTGGGCTCGGCGATCATGCAGATCCCGGCCCGGCAGCCCGCCATGACGGCGATGACCGCGGCCACCCTCGACTCGCTCAGCGGCGGCCGGTTCCGCCTCGGCCTCGGCGTCTCCGGCCCCCAGGTCTCCGAGGGCTGGTACGGCGTCAAGTTCGACAAGCCGCTGGCCAGGACCCGTGAGTACGTCGAGATCGTCCGCAAGGCGATGTCCCGCGAGCGCCTCACCCACGAGGGCGAGCACTGGACCCTTCCGCTGCCCGGCGGGCCCGGCAAGCCCATCAAGCTGACCGTGCACCCGGAGCGGGAGCGCATCCCGCTGTACATCGCGGCCATCGGCCCGAAGAACCTGGAGCAGACCGGCGAGATCGCCGACGGCGCCCTGCTGATCTTCCCGTCGGCCGAGCACCTGGAGGAGACGGCCCTGCGACCGCTGCGGGCGGGCCGCGAGAAGGCCGGTCTGACGATGGACGGCTTCGACGTCTGCCCGACCGTGCCGCTGGCCCTCGGCGACGACGTGGACGCCCTCGCCGACGTGTTCCGCCCGTACACGGCGCTGTACGTCGGAGGCATGGGCAGCCGTCGGCAGAACTTCTACCACCAGCTCGCCGGGCGCATGGGGTACGAGAAGGAGGCCGCCGAGATCCAGGACAAGTACCTGGCCGGCGACAAGGCGGGCGCGGCGGCGGCCGTGCCCCGCAGCCTGATCGACCAGACCGCCCTGCTCGGCCCGGTCGAGCGGATCGCGGAGCGGATGACGGCCTACGCCGAGGCGGGCGTCACCACCCTCACCCTCGCCCCCGCCGGATTCACCCTCGACGAGCGGCTGACGGCGCTGCGGGCGGGCGTGACGGCGATGGAGCGAGCGGGCCTGGCGTAGGGGGTGCGGATCGGCCGGGTCCGGCGGGACCCGGGCCCCGGCACACCGCGCTCCCCGGCGTACGCGTACACCGGGGAGCGCGGGAGAGGTCCGCGGCCGTGGTGGGGGCTCGGGGGGTCTTCCCCGCCACGGCCGTCATCCAGCACAACGCTCCACGGCGCCCCCGGTTACGGCCCCCGGGCCTCACTCTTTCGGCCGAGCCCGGGAACCCTCCTGTTGCCCGTGGGTGCCGACCGCATTTGACTCGGTCCTCCGGACGTACGGAACGCGGACGTCCGCACGGAGGTGGCGGCGATGCTCACGGCCAAGGGCCTGTTCCAGGAAATCATCGGCAACGACGAGTCGTTCCGGCTCTTCTGCTCGATCGCGGCGAGCGGCGAGTCGCAGGGCGGCTGGGAGAACGCCCGGATCGCGGCCCTCGTCGCCCCCGGCATGGCGGAACTCACGCCCAAGATCGTCCGGCACGGCGCCGACGAGGACAAGCACGGCCGGATCTTCCGCGCGCTGATGCGCAAGCGCGGCCTCGAACCCGTCCCCGTACCGCCGGACACCGACTACACGATGCTCCTCGAACGGCGCGGCATCGGGCTCACCCACGACAAGCTGCGCCGGGACGAGCCGCTGACCGAGGAGGACGTGATCGTCTACCTCGCGCACAGCAGGGTCACCGAGCAGCGCGCCGCCGACCAGATGGACATGCTCGTCGCGTACTTCGGCGACCACCCAGAACTGGGCCGGGCCATCCGCATGATCGACGACGACGAGGCGAACCACCTCGCCTACTGCCACGAGGAACTGCTCCGGCTCGCGCGCGCGGGCCACGGGCGCCTCATCCAGCGGACCCTGCGCGAGTCCGCGCTCGTCGAGATCCGGGTCTACCGGGACGTGAGCCTCGCCGTGATGGGCCACATGGGCAGGGTCCTGGGCTGGTCCCGCCCCAAGGCGGCCGTCCTCGCCGCGGGCATCCACGCGATGTACGCCTACGAGCGGGCGGCCGGATGGCACCGGATGGTCGGCCTGAGGACGCCCGAGCGGCTCGACGCCCTCGGCGGTCCCGCCGTCCCCGCGCCCGCCTGCTGAGACCCCGGGGCCGGGCGCCTCACATCCAGCCGCGCCGCTTGAACGTCCGGTACAGCCCCATGACGATCCCCGCCATCAGACAGAGCACCGCCGGGTACGACCACACCCAGTGCAGCTCCGGCATGTGGTCGAAGTTCATCCCGTAGACGCCCGCGACCATCGTCGGCACGGCGGCCATGGCCGCCCACGCCGAGATCTTCCGCATGTCGTCGTTCTGCCGCACCCCCATCTGCGCCAGATGCGCCGACAGCATGTCCGAGAGCAGCCGGTCGAGTCCCTCCACCTGCTCGTTGGCCCGCAGCAGGTGGTCGTCGACGTCCCGGAAGAAGGGCCGCGCGGGCTCGTTCACGAACGGCACCGAACCGGCCGTCAGCCGGGCCATCGGTCCCGCGAGCGGCCCGGCGGCCCGGCGGAACTCCAGGACCTGCCGTTTCGCCGTGTAGATCCGCTCGGCGGTGTTGTTCGTCGGACTGTTCCCGGAGGGCGCGAAGACGTCCGTCTCCAGCTCCTCCAGGTCCACCTGGAGCTCGGTCGCCACGTCGAGGTAGTGGTCCACGATCGCGTCGCTCACCGCGTACAGCACCGCCGTCGGGCCGTGCTTCAGGACGCCGGGGTCGTCCTCCAGCCGACGGCGGACCTCCGTGAGGGGCGCGCCGCAGCCGTGCCGGACGGTCACCACGAAGGAGTCGCCCATGAACAGCATCAGCTCGCCGGAGGTGACCCGGTCGCTCTCCGGCTCGTACACGACGGGCTTGAGGACCGCGAACAGCGAGTCGTCGTAGACCTCCAGCTTGGGCCGCTGATGGGCCTTGAGGGCGTCCTCGACGGCCAGCGGGTGCAGCGCGAACTCCGAGGCGACATGGCCGAACTCCGCCGCCGTGGGCTCGTGGAGCCCCACCCACAGGAAGGCGTCCCCGGCGGCCCGCGCCTCCGCCAGGGCGTCGGAGAGGTCGGCGGGCCCGTCCGTGCGGTGCCCGTCGCGGTAGATGGCTGAGTCCACGATCACGCGGGGCATTCTCCCCCGAAACGTCCCCGCCACGCACGCGTACGACGGACGCCCCCCGCCCCGCGCGCGTGCGACCGCCTCTCCGAGCCGGGAGGGGAGTTCACGCGGTCCCGGCCACGCGCGCGTACGACGGCCCGCTGGACCCGGGCCCGCGCGGGCCCGGGTCCAGCGGAACATGCGGAACATCGGGGAACCGTCTCCGCCGGGCATACGCGCGCCGCCCCGCTCGGATCCGTCGTCTCCGCCGCGCGCGTGCCCGGCACGGACGGGCCCCGCCCGGAACGCGCGGCCGGACCCGCGCCGCCGTCACGGCGGCCCGGTGCGGCCCTCGTGCGGTCACCCCGGCCGGACCCGTACCCCTTCCCGTACGGCCCCGGAACCGCCCTCCGGGCACCCGCCTCCGGTCCGGCCGGGTACCGCCTAGGCTGGCGGTCATGGCCACGCTGATCCTCGTCCGGCACGGACGCTCCACCGCCAACACCTCCGGGCTCCTCGCCGGGCGCACGCCCGGGATCGCCCTCGACGAGCGCGGGGCCGCGCAGGCCGCCGCGCTCCCCGGGCGCCTCGCGGACGTCCCGCTCGCCGCCGTCGTCTCCAGCCCCCTCCAGCGCTGCCGGGAGACCGTCCGGCCGCTCCTGGAAGCCCGCCCCGGCCTTCCCCTGCACGTCGAGGACCGGATCAACGAGTGCGACTACGGCGACTGGTCGGGCCGCAAGCTGGCCGAGCTGAACGACGAACCCCTGATGGAGATCGTCCAGGCGCACCCCTCCGCCGCCGCCTTCCCCGGCGGTGAGTCCATGCGCGCGATGCAGGCCAGGGCCGTCGACGCCGTCCACGACTGGAACGCGCGGATCGACGCCGAGCACGGCGAGGACGCCTGCTACCTGATGTGCTCGCACGGCGACATCGTCAAGTCCGTCGTGGCGGACGCCCTCGGCCTCCACCTCGACCTCTTCCAGCGCGTCCACGTGGACCCCTGCTCGGTCACGGTGATCCGCTGGACCCGGACCCGCCCCTTCCTCCTCCGCCTCGGAGACACGGGCGACTTCGCCGGATTCGGGCCCCGCGAGCACACGGATCACAGCGGGACGGCCGCCGTCGGGGGCGGTGCGGGCGCACCCTGATCCTTCCGCGCAGTAGGGTGGACGCGCCGTTGTCGTTACGACCGTCGAGCCGCAAGGGAGCCGGGAACGTGTCCCGTCAGGTGTTCCTCTACGACCCACCGGAGCGTTTCGTGGCCGGTACGGTCGGGCTGCCTGGCCGCCGTACCTTCTTCCTCCAGGCCTCGGCCGGCGGTCGGGTCACCAGCGTCGCCCTGGAGAAGACACAGGTCGCCGCACTCGCCGAGCGCATGGACGAACTCCTCGACGAGGTCGTGCGCCGCACCGGGGGCAACGCCCCGGTCCCGGCCGTCGCCCCCGCCGAGGTGACGGACACCGCCCCCCTCGACGTACCCGTCGACGAGGAGTTCCGGGTCGGCACCATGGCCCTCGCCTGGGACGGCGAGGAACAGCGCATGATCGTCGAGGCGCAGGCGCTCGTCGAGCTGGACGTGGAGTCCGAGGAGGACCTCGCCGAGGCCGAGGAGCGGCTGCTCCAGGACGAGGAGAACGGCCCGCCGATGCTCCGCGTCCGCCTCAGCGGCGGCCAGGCGCGGGCCTTCGCCAAGCGGGCCCTGGACGTCGTCAACGCGGGCCGCCCGCCGTGCCCGCTGTGCAGCCTCCCGCTCGACCCCGAGGGCCACGTCTGCCCGCGCCAGAACGGATACCGCCGCGGAGCATGAGCAGCACCCCGACGCCGCCCGACGACGCCGAACTGCTCGCCCGAGGTGAGCTGACCGTGCGCGGCCGGGTCCGCGAGGCGTCCAACGCCGTCCTGTACTGCTCCGTCGCGTACGGCGGCCGGGAGGCGGCCTGCGTCTACAAGCCGGTCGCCGGGGAGCGCCCGCTGTGGGACTTCCCCGACGGCACCCTCGCGCAGCGGGAGGTCGCCGCGTACGAGGTCTCCGAGGCCACCGGCTGGGGCCTGGTCCCGCCGACCGTGCTCCGTGACGGGCCCTACGGGGAGGGCATGGTCCAGCTGTGGATCGAGGCCGACCCGGCGGCCCGGTTGCTCGCCCTCACCGAGGACGACGAGCCGGGCGAGGGCTGGAAGGGCGTCGGACCCGCCCAGGTGGGCGAGGGCCGGACCGCGCTCCTGGTCCACGCCGACACCCCCGGGCTGCGGCGGCTCGCCGTCCTGGACGCGGTCATCAACAACAGTGACCGGAAGGGCGGACATCTGCTGCCCGCCCCCGACGGGCACCTCTACGGCATCGACCACGGGGTCACCTTCCACGTCGACGACAAGCTGCGCACCCTGCTGTGGGGCTGGGCGGGCGAGGAACTGCCCGCCGAGACGGCCGGGGTACTGGCGGGGCTCGACGGCTCCCTCGCGCCGGGAGCGCCGCTCGCCACCCGCCTGGCGGAACTGCTGACCGGCGCCGAGGTGGCGGCCGTACGCGCGCGCGTGGCGGCCCTGCGGGCCTCGGGGCGGCACCCGGAGCCCTCCGGGGAGTGGCCCGCGATCCCCTGGCCGCCGGTCTGAGCCGACCGAAACGTTTCAGCCAGCACGCGTGGAGGCGTCCGGCACCCCTGGGGGGTATGCATGAGCGCCTCTGACCCGCAAGAGCGCCTAATCGGTCAAGATCCCGCATCCGGTTCGTATCCGGAACACCTGTCCGGTTACGCTCGGGTCATGTATGCCTGGCCCGCTTCTGAGGTCCCCGCCCTTCCTGGCAAGGGCCGCGACCTCCAGATCCACGACACCGCGACCGGCGGACGAGTGACCCTCGCCCCCGGCCCCGTCGCCCGTATCTACGTCTGCGGCATCACGCCGTACGACGCGACCCATATGGGTCACGCGGCGACCTACAACGCGTTCGACCTCGTTCAGCGCGTGTGGCTCGACACCAAGCGGCAGGTGCACTATGTCCAGAACGTGACGGACGTGGACGACCCGCTCCTGGAGCGCGCGATCCGCGACGGCGTCGACTGGGTCGGCCTCGCCGAGCGCGAGACCGCCCTCTTCCGCGAGGACATGACAGCCCTGCGGATGCTCCCGCCGAAGCAGTACGTCGGGGCCGTCGAGGCCATACCCGGCATCGTTCCGCTGGTCGAGCGGCTGCGGGACGCGGGAGCGGCCTACGAGCTCGACGGCGACATCTACTTCTCGGTCGACGCCGACCCGCACTTCGGCGGGGTCTCGCACTACAGCACCGAGCTGATGCGGCACCTGTCGGCCGAGCGCGGCGGCGACCCCGACCGCCCCGGCAAGAAGAACCCGCTCGACCCGATGCTCTGGATGGCCGCCCGCGAGGGCGACCCCAGCTGGGACGGCGCCAGCCTCGGCGCCGGACGCCCCGGCTGGCACATCGAGTGCGTCGCCATCGCCCTCGACCACCTCGGCATGGGCTTCGACGTGCAGGGCGGCGGCTCCGACCTGATCTTCCCGCACCACGAGATGGGCGCCTCCCACGCCCAGGCGCTCACCGGCGAGTTCCCCATGGCCAAGGCGTACGTCCACGCGGGCATGGTCGGCCTCGACGGCGAGAAGATGTCCAAGTCCCGGGGCAACCTGGTCTTCGTCTCGCGGCTCCGCCGGGACGGCGTCGACCCGGCCGCCATCCGCCTCGCGCTCCTCTCGCGCCACTACCGCGCCGACTGGGAGTGGACCGACCGGGTCCTCCAGGACGCCGTGGAGCGTCTCGGCCGCTGGCGCGCCGCCGTCTCCCGGCCCGACGGCCCGTCCGCCGACGCGCTCGTCGAGGAGCTGCGCGAGGCGCTCTCCGACGACCTCGACGCCCCGGCCGCGCTCGCCGCGGTCGACCGCTGGGCCGCGCTCCAGGAGTCCGGGGGCGGCACCGACGATTCCGCCCCCGGCCTGGTCTCCCGGGCCGTCGACGCGCTCCTCGGCGTCGCCCTGTAGCCCCGCCGACAGCCGCCGGGAGGGTTCGACTCCTTTTGCGCGACCGCCCCCGGACTTCCGTGCGAAGTCCGGGGGCGGTCGCTTCCCGTCCCGCCACCCCGAGAGCCGCGGTCGCCTCACGGCCTCCGCCGGACCCGGCACCACGCGACGGCCGGTACCGACGGAACCACGTCGAGGGGCGGCGGCCACGGTGACCGGGCGGCGGCCCGGTTCCACGCGCCCGACCCGAACGGACGGGAGGGGTGCCCCGGTCCACCGGGGCACCCCTCCCGCACGTCCGCCGCTCGGGGGCGGCTACTTCTCCTCGGACCCGCCGTCCGGCACGTCCGGCGGCCCGTCACCGGAGTCCCCGGTTCCGTCCGGAGCCCCGGGGCTCCCGTCCGTCGCCTCCGGTCCCTCCGGGGCTCCGCCCGGACCGTCCGCCGGGCCGTCCCCGGCGTTCCCGGCGTCCGTGCCGCCGTTCCCGGCGTTCGCGTCCGGCGCGGACTCGGCGCCCGGCACCGGCTCCGGGCCCGGCCGCTCCGGCTTCTCGGGCTTCGGCGGGCGCGTCCGGCCACCGCCGCTGTCCCGCAGGAACACCGAGTCGCCGCCGTCCGTGGCCACTCCGGGACCGGACCCCGGCCCCGCGCCCGGCTCGCGCCGCCGCAGATACCGCTCGAACTCCCTGGCGATGGCCTCGCCCGAGGCCTCCGGCAGCTCCGCCGTGTCCCGGGCCTCCTCCAGGGTCTGCACGTACTCGGCGACCTCGCTGTCCTCGGCGGCCAGCTGGTCCACCCCGACCTGCCAGGCCCGCGCGTCCTCGGGCAGCTCGCCCAGCGGCACGCGCATCCCGATCAGGTCCTCCAGCCGGTTGAGGAGCGCCAGCGTGGCCTTCGGGTTCGGCGGCTGCGACACGTAGTGCGGCACCGCGGCCCACAGGCTGACGGCGGGCACACCCGCGTGCGTGCACGCCTCCTGGAGGATGCCGACGATGCCCGTCGGCCCCTCGTACCGCGTCTCCTCCAGGTCCATCGTCCGGGCCAGGTCCGGGTCGGAGGTCACACCGCTGACCGGCACCGGCCGGGTGTGCGGGGTGTCCCCGAGCAGGGCGCCCAGGATGACGACCATCTCGACGCCCAGTTCGTGCGCGAAGGCGAGCAGCTCGTTGCAGAAGGAGCGCCAGCGCATCGACGGCTCGATGCCTCGGACCAGGACCAGGTCGCGGGGCTTGTCGCCGCCGACCCGGACCACGGAGAGGCGGGTCGTCGGCCAGGTGATCTTCCGTACGCCGTTCTCCAGGAAGACCGTGGGCCGGTTGACCTGGAAGTCGTAGTAGTCCTCGGCGTCCAGCGCCGCGAACACCTCGCCCTTCCATTCCCGGTGCAGATGGGCGACCGCGGTGGAGGCGGCGTCGCCGGCGTCGTTCCAGCCTTCGAACGCGGCCACCATGACCGGGTCGACCAGCTCGGGTACCCCCTCGAGCTCGATCACCCAGCGCCTCCTTCTCGAAGTTCCTGTCGTAACGGACCAACCTTACGGCTTTCCGGAGGTCCGCCCGCAGCCCCGGGGCACCCCCGAAAACCCGTGCGGCCTTGATCGACTACCCAGGAACCCGGCTCCGCACACGGCGGGATCACTCCTCCCAGAGAGTGCTGGGCGCCTCCCTCCGGACCACGGGCGCGATCTCCTCGGCGAAGCGCTGGAGGGTCTCGATCTGCTCGGCCGTCGACTGGCCGAAGGCGTCGACGGTGACGGACTGCAGGTCGTGCCCGTAGTGCTCGTGGTAGCCGAGGAGCTTGTCGATGATCTGCTGCGGCGAGCCGATCAGCTGCGGGCCGCCCGCGATGGCTTCCTCGATCGTGCGGAACGGGGTGTTGTACCCGGTCTTCCCCGCGAGGTGCGGCCGGTAGCTCTGCCGGACCTTCGCCTCGTACAGTTCCTTGTAGCGGGTGACCGCCCCCTCGGCGGTGTCGGCGATGAGCAGCCCCCCGGAACCGGCCGCCACGCGCGCGTGGGCCGGGTCGTGGCCGTACTCCTCGAACTTCTCGCGGTAGTGCGCGATGAGCTTCGCGTACGCCTCGCGGGGCTGGATCGCGTTGGCGGTGAACAGCGGGTCGCCGTGCTTCGCGGCCAGTTCGGGGGAGTGGAGGCTGGTGGCCGAGCCGTGCCAGATCCGGGGCGGACCCGCGTACGGACGCGGGACCGTGGTCACGTTCTTCAGCGCGGGCCGGAACTCGCCCTCCCAGTCGACGCCCTCCTCCGACCAGAGCCTGCGCAGCAGCTCGTACTTCTCCTTCTGGAGGTCCCACTGCCGCTCCTCGTCGAGACCGAAGAGGTCGAAGTGACCGGCCTCCGCGCCCTTGCCGACGACGAGTTCCAGCCTGCCCCGGGAGAGCTGGTCCAGGGTCGCGTAGTCCTCGGCGACCCGGACCGGATCGAGGATCGCGACCACCGTGACACCGGTGAGCAGCCTGATGCGGGTGGTGCGGGCGGCGAGCGCGGCGAGCAGCACGGTCGGGGCGGAGGAGAGGAACGGGCCCGCGTGCCGCTCGCCGACCGCGTACGCGTCGAAGCCGAGCCGCTCGGCGGCCTCGCCGAGCGTGACGACCTGCTCGACGCGGTCGGCCGGGGAAAGGAGTTCGCCGGTCAGCGGGTGCGGCGAGTGGTGGACGATCGTGAGCACCTGGAATTTCATGGCTCCCACTGTGCGCGCGGAGTGTTGCGGGCGTGTGGACGGCGTGTGGCGTGCCGCAGGGGCGGCTCCTCGACGAGGAACCGCCCCTGGGTGTGCGGGAGTTGCCGCCGGAGGCTACTTCCGCAGCATCGCCTCGACTTCGGCGCGGATCTCGTCGGTGGCGAGACCGCGGACGGTCAGCGTGGTCCGTCGGCGCAGCACGTCGTCCGCCGTCTCCGCCCACTCGTGGTCGCGGGCGTAGGCGACCTGGGCCCAGATCTCCGGCGCGTCCGGGTGGACGCGGCGGGCGAGGTCCGGGTTCTCGTTCGCCATCCGGGCGATGTCGAAGGAGAGCGAGCCGTAGTGGGTCGCCAGGTGGCGGGCGGTGTCGGCGGCCATCCGGGGGCCGGGGGCCGGACCGTCGACGAGCAGCCGGTGCGCGACCGCGTTCGGGTTGGCTATGCCGGGCAGCGGGAGCCGCTTCGGGAGCGCCGACACCGGCTCGTGATCCTCGCCGAGCGGGTGGCCGGGGAGCTGCTCCAGCTTCCTCATCACCGTACGGCCGATGTGGCGGAAGGTCGTCCACTTGCCGCCGGCCACCGACAACATGCCGCCGCGGCCCTCGGTGACGACCGTCTCGCGCTTGGCCTTGGAGGTGTCGCCGGGGCCGCCGGGCAGCACCCTGAGACCGGCGAAGGCGTAGGTGATCAGATCGCGGGACAGCTGCTGGTCGCGGATGGAGAAGGCGGCCTCGTCCAGGATCTGGGCGGTGTCCTTCTCGGTGACCTCGACCTGGCCGGGGTCGCCCTCGTACTCCTCGTCGGTGGTGCCGAGGAGCAGCATGTCCTCCCAGGGGAGGGCGAAGGTGATCCGGTACTTGTCGATCGGGGTGGCCAGGGCCGCCTTCCACGGTGAGGTCCGCTTGAGGACCAGGTGCGCGCCCTTGGAGAGGCGGATGGAGGGGGCCGCGTTGGGGTCCTCCATCTTCCGCAGGTGGTCGACCCACGGGCCGGTCGCGTTGAGGACGAGGCGGGCGGTGACGCCGAACTCGTCGTCGCTGGTGCGGTCCCTCAGCTCGGCGCCGGTGACCCGGCCCCGGGTGAAGCGGAGCCCGGTGACCTCGGCGTGGTTGAGGACGGTGGCTCCGGCGTCGGCGGCCGCGCGGACCGTCATCAGGGCCATGCGGGCGTCGTTCATCTGGTCGTCGCCGTAGACGGCCACGGCCCTGAGGTCGTCCGTGCGCAGTTCCGGCACGTCCTGCGCGGCCTTGGCGGGGGAGAGCAGGTGGCCGACGCCGTCGCCGAAGGCGGACAGGGCGCTGTAGGCGAAGACGCCCGCGCCGAGCTTGGCGGCGCCGTGCGGGCCGCCCTTGTAGACGGGCAGGTAGAAGGTGAGGGGGTTGGCGAGGTGCGGTGCCACCTGTCGGGAGACCGCACGCCGCTCGAAGTGGTTCTCCGCGACCAGCTTCACCGCGCCGGTCTGCAGATAGCGCAGACCGCCGTGGAGCAGCTTCGAGGAGGCGGAGGAGGTGGCGCCGGCGAAGTCGCCGGCGTCCACCAGGGCCACCCGCAGGCCCGACTGCGCGGCGTGCCAGGCGGTGGAGATGCCCAGGATGCCGCCGCCGATCACCAGGAGGTCGTACGTCGCCTTGGAAAGCCGGTCCCGGGTCTCGGCGCGGCTCGGGAGGGAGCCGGACGCCGGGTGCGTCCCGAGGGCAGGGACGCTCTGCAGGGTGGTCATGTGAATTACTCCTCGTCCTCGATCCAGCCCATGGTCCGCTCCACGGCCTTGAGCCAGCTCTTGTACTCGCGGTCGCGCCTGTCGGCGTCCATGCGAGGGGTCCATTCCGCGGCCCGGCGCCAGTTGGCGCGCAGCGCGTCGGTGTCCGGCCAGAAGCCGACGGCGAGACCGGCGGCGTAGGCGGCGCCGAGGCAGGTGGTCTCGGCGACCATCGGGCGCACGACGGGGGCGTCCACGAAGTCGGAGAGGGTCTGCATCAGCAGGTTGTTGGAGGTCATGCCGCCGTCGACCTTGAGGGCGGTCAGCTCGACGCCGGAGTCCTTCGTCATGGCGTCGGTGATCTCGCGGGTCTGCCAGGCGGTGGCCTCCAGGACGGCACGGGCGATGTGCGCCTTGGTGACGTACCGGGTGAGACCGGCGATGACACCGCGCGCGTCCGAGCGCCAGTAGGGGGCGAACAGGCCGGAGAAGGCCGGTACGAAGTAGGCGCCGCCGTTGTCCTCGACGGAGGAGGCGAGGGTCTCGATCTCGGCGGCGGACTTGATCAGGCCCATCTGGTCGCGCATCCACTGCACCAGCGAACCGGTGACGGCGATCGAGCCCTCCAGGGCGTAGACCGGCTTCTGCTCGCCGATCTGGTAGCCGACGGTGGTCAGCAGGCCGCTGTAGGAGTTGATGATCTTGTCGCCGGTGTTCATCAGCATGAAGGTGCCGGTGCCGTACGTCGACTTGGCCTCGCCCTCGGCGAAACAGGTCTGCCCGAACAGGGCGGCCTGCTGGTCGCCGAGCGCGGAGGCGACCGGGATGCCGTCGAGGACGCCGCCGCTGACCCGTCCGTAGACCTCGGCGGAGGACCGGATCTCGGGCAGCAGGGCCGCCGGGATGTCCATGGACTGGAGGATCTTGTCGTCCCACTCCATGGTGTGCAGGTTCATCAGCATGGTGCGCGAGGCGTTGGTGACGTCGGTGACGTGGACGCCGCCGTCGGTGCCGCCGGTCAGGTTCCAGATGACCCAGGAGTCCATGGTGCCGAAGAGGATGTCGCCGCGCTCGGCGCGCTCGCGCAGCCCCTCGACGTGGTCGAGCAGCCAGCGGACCTTGGGGCCGGAGAAGTACGAGGCGAGGGGGAGTCCGGTCTCGCGGCGGAAACGGTCCTGCCCGACGTTGCGGCCGAGTTCCTTGCAGAGGGCGTCGGTGCGGGTGTCCTGCCAGACGAGGGCGTTGTGGACGGGCTCGCCGGTGTTCTTGTCCCAGAGCAGCGTGGTCTCGCGCTGGTTGGTGATGCCGATGGCCTTGACGTCGGCGGCGGCGATGCCGCCCTTGGTGAGGGCGCCCGCGACGACCTCCTGGACGTTGGCCCAGATCTCGGCGGCGTCGTGCTCGACCCAGCCCGGCTTCGGGAAGATCTGCTCGTGCTCCTTCTGGTCGACCGAGACGATCCGGCCGTCCTTGTCGAAGACGATGCAGCGGGAGGAGGTGGTGCCCTGGTCGATGGCCGCGATGAAGGGGCCGGAGGTGTGTGCGTCGGTCACGGTGTGCTCCTGGGGAAGTCTGGGGGAGGACGGCTCAGGCGAACGCGAGGGTGTAGATACCCGCGGCGAGGGCGCCACCGATCAGGGGACCGGCGACCGGGATCCAGGCGTAGCTCCAGTCGGAGCCGCCCTTGTTCGGCAGCGGGAGCAGGGCGTGCACGATGCGCGGGCCGAGGTCGCGGGCCGGGTTGATCGCGTAGCCGGTCGGGCCGCCCAGCGAGAGGCCGATGGAGACCACGACGAACGCGGTGATCAGGGCGCCGAGGACGCCGAGGCCCTTGCCGCTGTCGTTGAGGCCCTGGGTGAGCACGGCCAGTACGAGCACGGTGGTGCCGATGATCTCGGTGGTGAGGTTCTGCCAGGTGTTCCGGATCTCGGGGCCGGTGGAGAAGATGCCGAGCACCGGGCCGGGGCCCTCGATCGGCTTCCCGGCGGCGGCCTCGGGGTCGGTGAGGTGGGCCTGGAACTGTCCGTAGTAGGCCAGCCAGACGAGGGTCGCGCCGATCATCGCGCCGAGCAGCTGCCCCGCGAAGTAGACGGGGACGTCGCCCCACTCCCCGTCCTTGAGGGCGATTCCCACCGTGACGGCGGGGTTCAGATGGGCTCCCGAGAGGGAAGCGGTCATGTAGACGGCAGTCATGACGGCGAAGCCCCACCCGAAGGTGATCGCGAGCCAGCCCGCGTTGCGGGCCTTGGAGCCCTTGAGCGTCACGGCGGCGCACACGCCGCCGCCGAGCAGAATGAGTACGGCGGTACCGATGGTCTCGCCGAAGAAGATGTCGGAGCTGGACACCCGCGACTCCTTTGTCCTTCGTCCAGGGGAAGGCGGACCCCGGGTCCCTCCGGTGGTCCGCACCCTCGTATGAGGGCGTCACCGGCCCTTGGCATTGCCACACTCTAGCGCTTATTGCCGTTAGTTGTTCGGCAATGCCGACCGATGAACGGAAGTTTTCCCTCGGGTCAACAGCGCGTCAAGGTTCCCGGACGGGAAAAACCCGCCGATGGCGGGATCGTTACCGGCGGGTCGGGTGGGAAAGGACAGCGAGTCCGGGGCGCCCCGGGCACCGCGAGCGGCGGGCCCCGGAGCGTCGGGAGCCGACGGTCCGCCGGTCGTCGGAAGCGGCCGGACGCCGGGCTACGGGGAGCGGTGGGCCACCGTGCCGCGGGGAGCGAGGGACGCCGTACCGAGGGGAGTGACGGGCCGCCGCGCCGCGGGGAGTGAGGGACGCCGTACCGAGGGGAGTGACGGGCCGCCGCGCCGCGGAGAGCGGCGGGCCCCGGATCATCGGGAGCGAGGGGACGCCGGATCGTCAGGAGCGGTGCCCCCGGGATCGTCAGAAGCGGCGGGCCCCCAGATCGCGCGAGACCGCGCGGGCGCAGTCCCGCACCGCCGCCACCAGCTCGGGGCGCAGCTCGCCCGACGGGCACAGCCGCTCCACCGCGCCCGTCACCGCCACCGCCCCCACCGGCATCCGCCGCCGGTCGTGGATCGGCGCCGCCACCGACGCCACGCCCTCCCAGGTCTCCTCCACGTCCGCCGCCCAGCCCCGGGCCCGCGTCAGGTCGAGGAGCGCCTCGACATCGGCCAGCGCCGTCGTGGTCCGGGGGGTGAACGCCTCCCGTTCGACCTCCACGACCTCGCTGTGCGCCACCGGGTCGTACGCCGAGAGGACCTTGCCCAGCGCCGTGGAGTGCAGCGGCTGCATGGCCCCCACCTCCAGGACCTGCCTGCTGTCGTCCGGCCGGAACACGTGGTGCACGATCAGCACGCCCCGCTGGTGCAGCACCCCCAGGTGCACGCTCTCGCCGCTGGACCGGGCCAGGTCGTCCGTCCAGACCAGGGCGCGCGCCCGCAGTTCGTGGACGTCCAGATAGCTGTTGCCGAGCCGCAGCAGCTCCGCGCCGAGCTGGTAGCGGCCCGAGGCCGCCTCCTGCTCCACGAAGCCCTCCGCCTGGAGGGTGCGCAGGATGCCGTGGGCCGTCCCCTTGGCGAGCCCGAGCGAGGACGCGATGTCCGACAGGCCGAGCCGGCGCTCGCCGCCCGCGAGCAGTCGCAGCATGGCCGCCGCCCGTTCAAGCGACTGGATGTTCTTCGCCATCGCCCGGCCCTTCTCCCTCTTACCTTGTTCGACAATGCTGAACACTATCGGTCCATGCCGACCTTGCATCACACATGACAGTGTCGGACAAGAACGGGCCGGACCGGGAGTCCCCGGACACAGGATGCCGTCCGCCCCGTGGGACACCGTGTCCGCCCCGGCCCCGGCGCGGTTAGGCTGGCCCCGTGCGCCCTCCACCGGGAGCGCAAAGCCGACAGCCGTCGCATCCCAGGGAGCTCATCCATGGCCTCGTTGCCGACCCCTTCCGCTGACAGCCGGACCCGCGCCGCAGCCCTCCGTGAGGCACTCGCCAGCCGGGTCGTCGTCGCCGACGGAGCCATGGGCACCATGCTCCAGGCCCAGGACCCCACCCTCGACGACTTCCAGAACCTCGAGGGCTGCAACGAGATCCTCAACGTCACCCGGCCCGACATCGTCCGCTCGGTGCACGAGGAGTACTTCGCCGCGGGCGTGGACTGCGTCGAGACCAACACCTTCGGCGCCAACCACGCCGCCCTGGGCGAGTACGACATCCCCGAGCGGGTCCACGAGCTGTCCGAGGCCGGTGCGCGCATCGCCCGCGAGGTCGCCGACGAGTTCACCGCCTCCACCGGACGCCAGCGCTGGGTCCTCGGCTCCATCGGCCCCGGCACCAAGCTGCCCACCCTCGGCCACGCCCCCTACCCGCTGCTGCGCGATTCCTACCAGCGGAACGCCGAGGGCCTCCTGGCCGGGGGCGCGGACGCGCTGCTCGTCGAGACCACCCAGGACCTCCTCCAGACCAAGGCGTCCGTCATCGGCGCCCGCCGCGCACTCGACGCCCTCGGCGCGGACGTGCCGCTCATCGTCTCCGTCACCGTCGAGACCACCGGCACGATGCTGCTCGGCTCGGAGATCGGGGCCGCGCTGACGGCCCTGGAGCCGCTGGGCATCGACATGATCGGCCTGAACTGCGCCACCGGCCCCGCCGAGATGAGCGAGCACCTGCGCTACCTCGCCCGCCACTCCCGTATCCCGTTGTCCTGTATGCCCAACGCGGGCCTGCCCGTCCTCACCTCCGACGGCGCCCACTACCCGCTCGGCCCCACCGAGCTCGCCGACGCCCAGGAGACCTTCGTCCGCGAGTACGGGCTCTCCCTCATCGGCGGCTGCTGCGGTACGACTCCGGAGCACCTGCGGCAGGTCGTCGAGCGGGTCCGGGGACTCACTCCGGGTGTGCGCGAACCCCGCCCGGAACCGGGCGCCGCCTCGCTCTACCAGACCGTCCCGTTCCGGCAGGACACGGCGTACCTGGCGATCGGTGAGCGGACGAACGCGAACGGTTCGAAGAAGTTCCGTGAGGCGATGCTCGACGGGCGCTGGGACGACTGCGTCGAGATGGTGCGGGACCAGATCCGCGAGGGCGCGCACATGCTGGACCTGTGCGTGGACTACGTCGGCCGGGACGGCGTGGCCGACATGGAGGAACTCGCGGGCCGGTTCGCCACCGCCTCCACCCTGCCCATCGTGCTCGACTCCACGGAGGTGGAGGTCATCCGGGCGGGTCTGGAGAAGCTGGGTGGCCGGGCGGTCATCAACTCGGTGAACTACGAGGACGGCGACGGCCCGGAGTCCCGCTTCGCGAAGGTCACCCGGCTGGCCCAGGAGCACGGCGCCGCCCTGATCGCCCTGACCATCGACGAGGAGGGCCAGGCCCGCAGCGTCGAGCACAAGGTCGCCATCGCCGAGCGGCTGATCGACGACCTCACGGGCAACTGGGGCATCCATGAGTCGGACATCCTCATCGACACCCTCACCTTCACCATCTGCACGGGTCAGGAGGAGTCCCGCAAGGACGGCATCGCCACGATCGAGTCGATCCGCGAGCTGAAGCGGCGCCATCCGGACGTGCAGACCAC